>JBBFLI020000066.1:0-1129 GCA_037481615.2 Desulfobacterales bacterium | reverse complement strand
TTTTGCTACCTAGAAATCCCGCTTCAATGAGGCCGGAGCACAAAGGCTCCGGAAAACGGCCCAGAACTACGTCGAGAATTGCTTTGATCAGGAGCTTCAATGAGGCCGGAGCACAAAGGCTCCGGAAAACGCGTCGGCGACGCCGTGCGTGCCCTGAGACGGGCGGCTTCAATGAGGCCGGAGCACAAAGGCTCCGGAAAACCCGCCGATCGTCACCGGGCCGTCCGCCGTGCCGGAGGCTTCAATGAGGCCGGAGCACAAAGGCTCCGGAAAACCCAAAGCGGCTCGACCGCCCCGCAGGTCTACCTGTAGCTTCAATGAGGCCGGAGCACAAAGGCTCCGGAAAACCCGAAGGCTACAGGCATGCCGGGAAGCCCGATGCGACGCTTCAATGAGGCCGGAGCACAAAGGCTCCGGAAAACATTCCGCACGGGAGGCGCGAGATGGCGGAGTATGCGCTTCAATGAGGCCGGAGCACAAAGGCTCCGGAAAACTCGATGCGCGAGCACCACGGCCTGATCGTGTGCTGCGCGCTTCAATGAGGCCGGAGCACAAAGGCTCCGGAAAACCCCTTGAGCGTGGCGAGCTGCGGGATGCAGGTCGGGGCTTCAATGAGGCCGGAGCACAAAGGCTCCGGAAAACCTGGATCGTGCATGAATACATGGGATGGGGAAGCGTGCTTCAATGAGGCCGGAGCACAAAGGCTCCGGAAAACGCGGAGGATTGTCCGCACCTCGGTGCGGCGGCTCCGGCTTCAATGAGGCCGGAGCACAAAGGCTCCGGAAAACCAACACAGCACCCGTGAATACAGTCACCACCGTCTCGCTTCAATGAGGCCGGAGCACAAAGGCTCCGGAAAACCATAGAAAGCCCGATCAAAAGCTTAGTCATCCAGTCGCTTCAATGAGGCCGGAGCACAAAGGCTCCGGAAAACGCAGAAACGGCGTCTGCCCAGTGTGCGGCAGCTCGGGCTTCAATGAGGCCGGAGCACAAAGGCTCCGGAAAACACCTTAAACGAGGTTTTTCATTTTGAGAAATATATCGCTTCAATGAGGCCGGAGCACAAAGGCTCCGGAAAACGATCATCGAACCGCTCGAACGATTCTGGGCTTTGCAAGCTTCAATGAGG
>JBBFLI020000065.1:0-2014 GCA_037481615.2 Desulfobacterales bacterium | reverse complement strand
AGCGTCTCGCCCGTGCCCGTACTCATGGCCAGATTATCGGGTTTTCCGGAGCCTTTGTGCTCCGGCCTCATTGAAGCCCGTTCTGAGCTCCACGCCACGCGGGGCCCATTGCGGGTTTTCCGGAGCCTTTGTGCTCCAGCCTCATTGAAGCCTAGTGAAGTGCACGTGCTCGCTCGCGGCGACAAAGTTTTCCGGAGCCTTTGTGCTCCGGCCTCATTGAAGCGTCTCGCCCGTGCCCGTACTCATGGCCAGATTATCGGGTTTTCCGGAGCCTTTGTGCTCCGGCCTCATTGAAGCTCGCCGTCGGTCGAGACCCGCGCCGTCAGCGTGTAGTTTTCCGGAGCCTTTGTGCTCCGGCCTCATTGAAGCCAGCCGAGAGAAATCGCCGGCACCGAGATCGAGAAGTTTTCCGGAGCCTTTGTGCTCCGGCCTCATTGAAGCGCAGCGGATTCGGCGAGTCATGCAAGATTGGGTAGAGGTTTTCCGGAGCCTTTGTGCTCCGGCCTCATTGAAGCCTGAAGAAGATAGGAAAGACGCTCGGCCCGGCGCTCGTTTTCCGGAGCCTTTGTGCTCCGGCCTCATTGAAGCCATTTGCAAGCAACGTCAGATGCAATTGGTGCAGGGTTTTCCGGAGCCTTTGTGCTCCGGCCTCATTGAAGCTCGGGATGTATGCGCGCATGAAGCAGGGCGGGGCTCGTTTTCCGGAGCCTTTGTGCTCCGGCCTCATTGAAGCTTGACGCAGAAGGACTAATGCTTGCTGATGGACTCGTTTTCCGGAGCCTTTGTGCTCCGGCCTCATTGAAGCCGCGACGTAGGCGTCATTATCGTTGTAGTACACGCTGTTTTCCGGAGCCTTTGTGCTCCGGCCTCATTGAAGCGAGGCGTTGGGAATTTTCTTATCGAAGGTGAGGATTGTTTTCCGGAGCCTTTGTGCTCCGGCCTCATTGAAGCGCCGCCGTGGGGGGGATGCGCCCCCTATAATGGAGCCGTTTTCCGGAGCCTTTGTGCTCCGGCCTCATTGAAGCATTGTCTTGCCGGCCCCCTGGCATCTTGTGCAGTCGTTTTCCGGAGCCTTTGTGCTCCGGCCTCATTGAAGCGGCGGCCTTCCCTTGCCCATTACGACCTCCTCCGCGGGTTTTCCGGAGCCTTTGTGCTCCGGCCTCATTGAAGCTGCGAGGCCTTCCGGATGGCATCCGCGGGGCCCCTCGTTTTCCGGAGCCTTTGTGCTCCGGCCTCATTGAAGCCAATACTCGCACGTAGTCATACCCCCTCCTTCGCAAGTTTTCCGGAGCCTTTGTGCTCCGGCCTCATTGAAGCCGCGGGATCTTGATATCGTCCATGCGTTCCCTCCACGTTTTCCGGAGCCTTTGTGCTCCGGCCTCATTGAAGCCCGTAGGCGCGCAATCGTCCCACTCTCGCGGGAGGGTTTTCCGGAGCCTTTGTGCTCCGGCCTCATTGAAGCCCGTCTATACGTTCACGATCGACCGCAGAACAATTAGTTTTCCGGAGCCTTTGTGCTCCGGCCTCATTGAAGCGAAAACATGAACCCAGTGCCGGGCGGCGACACATTCGTTTTCCGGAGCCTTTGTGCTCCGGCCTCATTGAAGCGTGCGGCGATTCGCGCGCGGGAAGCTCAGGCAGGGCGGGTTTTCCGGAGCCTTTGTGCTCCGGCCTCATTGAAGCCGCCCGTGCGGAATGCGGCCGGGCTTGATAAAGTAGGTTTTCCGGAGCCTTTGTGCTCCGGCCTCATTGAAGCGAAAAGTAGCATCCATTATGGACGCTCCAGGTGCCCGTTTTCCGGAGCCTTTGTGCTCCGGCCTCATTGAAGCTGGAGTAGCTCATGGCCGATGGAGTGTGCGGATTTCGTTTTCCGGAGCCTTTGTGCTCCGGCCTCATTGAAGCGTGAGTGAGCACGCGGAGCTGTACGACGACGCCTAGTTTTCCGGAGCCTTTGTGCTCCGGCCTCATTGAAGCATCTCCTTTTCCCTGGCAACGATCTGGTTGTCCAGGTTTT
>JBBFLI020000064.1:0-5685 GCA_037481615.2 Desulfobacterales bacterium | reverse complement strand
CCTGGCGGATACGGGCCGCCTACAAAAAAACTACTGAAAGTGAATTTCTTTTCTGGTATCTTCCGCCCTTGCATGGTCAACCAGGGAGGGGTTGACCAGCAGCGTGGGGAGGGAGAGCAGGATGCAGGCCCGAATCACAGCCGACCGGCTGCGATTGATCCTGAACGACGCCCTGTCGATCCATTCCGCGACATCATCGGGCACCCTGCAATTCAGCAGCGCCTCCTTTTTCCCGGACACAAAAATCACCTCCTGACTCGGCCCCTGCTCGGCCGAACACGAGCTCGGCGGCACGCACCGCGCCGCCGGTGGCGCGCTCGATTCGCAACGCGAGATCGGGGGATGGCTTTCGTTTCCCTGTGATGATCTGGGAAATGGTCGGCTGGCCGCACTTTGCGGCTACAGCAAGGTCTTTTTGTGTCATCCCCGCAAGGGATAGATATCTTTTCAGATCCATACCAATCTCCGCATTAATGTCGCTTTCAAAACAATTATTGCATAGCATAATTATCTTTGTCAACAAGCTATTGTGAGGTGATATTGTGGGCCGCGACTATTGGAGGGACAGGCTGCGGACGTTGCGGGAGAGGCGTGGGTTGACACAGACAGAACTTGCGAAATTGTCAGGAATTTCGCAGGCGCAAATTAACCTCCTCGAAAACGGGAAGAGACCATTCACCCAAAAAGTCCTTGATAAGCTATTGAAAACACTAAAATCTGATTACAACGATCTATTTTGCAGTATTGATGCTCTTGAGCTTTACGAGTTTATGACGAAATCGAAAAGAAGAGGAGACCCTCCAGGTGTAGATTTCTCTTCAAAAAGAAAGATCCCACATAGCATCTCCCGCCTAGTACAAAAATAAATTATACCTCGCAATTTCCATCTTGACACAAATCATAGCAACGTGCAATAATAGCTCCAATGAAGCCCGAACGCTGCCCTTCACGCGCAGCGGTTGCGGCGGCTGGTAGGGCTTCCACGGTCGGCAAGCGATGACCGGCCCCTGCTGTGGGTGGGGCCGCGAGCTGTGAGTCCGGCCGCCGTCGAGCGCGACGGGCCAGGCTTATGAGCCGCTAAGCCCTCGCCAGGCACGGCACAAAGGAAAATCCCGACAAAGGCATTTCAAGACCAACAGGAGAGGTGCGCCCGCGCGCACCGACAGGAGGAGTGTTTCCGATGGGATCCATTCGAACACCACCACCAAGCACCACTTGGGCAAGGGCCAGATCATGCCATGCTTGCGAAGGCCGTGGCGTCGTCCAAAACCCGCTGTGGGCGGAGTTTTTCTCCGCTCATCGCATACCGGCTGACAATGCGGTCCGCCGCTGGTTTCTCGATCGCGGAGAGCCGCAGCCGCCACCGGAAGAAATCCCCTGTCCCGTCTGCGACGGCGATGGGGAGATCAGCAAAATGAACGCTCAAGGTTTTCGGGAAAAAGGCGATACGGATAAGGGGGGATTTCTTTTTCCGTCGCTTCGATCCCAGAAAGGGGGTGGGGATGAGACTTGCGACGGACCTGCTGCTTCGTCTTCTCGCGTGGGCCGTTGTCGCTCTCGCTTACGCCATCGTTGTCCCCGCTGCCATTTTGTTTTCTCCGATCCTCTTCCTCTCGCGGATTATCAACCGACGCCTGCCGGACCTCGATCCGGCTCCACCGCCGGAGCGCCGGCGAACGCCCTGACTAGCTCGAACGCCTGCCCGATCTGCCAGGGAACCGGAATCGACCCATACCCGCCAGTCTGGGCCGCAGACGATACCTGCCTGCTCTGCGAAGGAACAGGGACCCTGTAGATGAAGCTCTTTTCCGTAACGGCCGTGCTGCGGCCCTTCGTCTCGCTCGACGGGATCCCGCCCGAGGTTTTGCGCGCAGCCGCCGAGCGCGGCCGTCGCGTCCATGCCGCAGTCGCCGCCGAGTTGTCCGGGCTGTTTCTGGTCCACAAACTGCCCGATGCGGAAATCGGCTACCTCGAATCGTTCCGGCGCTGGCGAGACATCATGATCTCGGAAATCCTCGAGGTCGAGCAGCGCCACGAAGACAGAAACCTCGGCTTCTTCGGACACCCGGATATTGTCGCTGTCCTGCGCGACGGCCGGCGCGCCGTCATTGATGTCAAGACGCCGGCCTCCGAGGCCAAAACATGGCGGGCCCAGCTCGCCGCATACCGCCACCTGGTCGAGCAGGTCTACGGCAAGAGGATTGTCCCCATCGCGGTCATGCTCGACCCTGGAGGCCGCGCCGCGAAGGCGATCCGCTACGAGCGCACGGACGCCGATTTCGCAGCGTTCCTGTCCGCGCTCAACGCATACCGTTACTTCCAGAAAGACGAGGAGGCTACATGATCGATTTCCACGCAGCCGCAGAAGACGCGGTGAAAGACGAAACCGGAACGCTGACCCCGCTCGACCACGCAAAGCATGCGCTCATGGAGTTTCGGAGCGCGATCCAGGCAATGGCCTCCGAGGTCGAGGCCCTGGAGGTCCGGGACGACGCAGCCGAGGCGCGCGCTGCCGAGATGATCGCGCAGGCCC
This sequence comes from Desulfobacterales bacterium, assembly GCA_037481615.2. Taxonomy (GTDB): domain Bacteria; phylum Desulfobacterota; class Desulfobacteria; order Desulfobacterales; family SpSt-501; genus SpSt-501. Next base: position 3,152 of record JBBFLI020000064.1, on the reverse strand, counting down.
GTGGGCTCCTCAAGCAGATCGAGGACAAGCAGCGGCAGATCATCGAGGAGCCGCAGCGCTTCGTCAAAGCGGTTCAGAATTTCACGTTGCCCTTCCGCAAGGACCTCGATGCGATCATCGCCAAGATCAAGCGCAAGCTCGAACCCTACGCCTACCGGAAAGAGCTTGCCCGCCGGGAGGCCGAGAAGCGGGCACGCGAAGAGGCCGAGCGCATCCAGCGCGAAATGGACCGCCGCGCCAAGAAGGCCGGCGTCGAGCCCGTGAAAATCGTCGTCCCCGTCGTCCCCGAAGAAAAGGGCCCGGTCCGCACCGAGAGCGGCACGACGAGCTACGTCGCCGTCTGGGACTACGAGGTCGTCGAGAAAGGAAAGATCCCGGAGCGGTTCCTCGCGGCGGACCCGACAGACCGCGCCGTCGTCATGGAGGCGATCCGCGCCGGCGTGCGAGAAATCCCCGGCCTGCGGATCTTCGAGAAGATGCAGGTCAGGACCAGAGCGTAAAGAGGGGAGGAGCGATGGAAAACCAGGTCATGGCGCAAAATCAGGAGAAAATCGTCGTCGAGTATGAGGCGGGCGGGCAAAAGGTGAAGCTCACGCCGGCGATCATCCGCAAATATCTCGTAACCGGCCGCGGCGATCTCGTCACAGACCAGGAGTTGGTCTTCTTCATGCACATCTGCCGGGCGCGCGGGCTGAACCCGTTCAACCGGGATTGCTATCTCATCAAATACACCCAGAACGACCCCGCTGCCATCATCGTCTCGATCGACAAGATCCGCCAGCGCGCGCGCCTTTCCGCCGATTGCGTCGGCTGGAAGTCGGGAGTTATTTGCCGCAAGGCGGATGGCAGCCTTCGCTATTCCAACGGCCTCGTCATGGAGGACGAGACCGTCATCGGCGGCTGGTTCGAGGCCAAGCCCAAGGGCTGGGAAGAGCCCTTCCGGCTCGAAGTCAACCTGAACGGCTACATCCGTAAGACAAAAGACGGGGCCGTCACGCGGTTTTGGGCCCCGGAAAACCAGCCCACCATGATCGCCAAGGTCGCCGAGGCCCAGGGTCTTCGGCGGCTGTGGCCGGAGCAGATTCAGGGGCTCTACCTGCGGGAAGAGGTCGAAGCCGGAGTCTCCGAAGAGCCGCCGATTGACATCTCTCCGACCAACGAAGACAGCGAAGAGAAAGAGCCCGCAAAGTTGGACGAGGTGCGCCTCGTCAACGTCGCTTCGCATGTATGGATGGAGGATTTCATCGAGAAGACGGCCGAAGTGAACCACTCCACGATTGACGAGGTGATCCGCGCCGCGAACGCAAACCCCAACGACTTCATGGCCGCATTCTGGCGCTACGTCGAGAAGCGCCAAGCGCAGAGCCAGGAGAAGAAACAGACGCCGCCTGCCGATCCGCCTGCCGATCCGCAAGATCCTCCGCGCCGGCGCGGGCGCAGGACCCGCGAGAAGCGCGAAGGCGCAGCGGCGGCCTTCCTGCGCTCTCCCGACATCAAATTGATCCACCCCGTAGGCGGCCTCGCGGGCCAGAGCACGACGGGACCTGCTCCGCCCGCACAGGACCCGCCGGCTGACGCAACCGCCCCCGAGGAAATCCCGGAGCCCGAGGACGACCCGGCACAATTCGGCGAGCCGCGGGATGAATCGCAGCCGGTCGCCGGCGGGCAAGAGAGTCTATTCGACGAGCGAACGGAGCTTGAGGCGCTTCGGGCGCAGATCCGGGCCGAGTTTGACGCCGCGCCTGGGGCTGTCCTTCAGGCCCAGCGAAACCTCAACTTTGCGGTCGGGAGGCACGCCCTTCCGAGCAGCATCGACGGCTGCCGCGTGCTGATCGAAGAAATTGAGCGCGTAAAGAAGGCCCGCGCAAGGCGGTAGAGTTGATCCCCGGATGCAATATGGGCTATGCCACCCCCGGCGACAAAGCCGGGGGATGGTGTATGAGCGGGAGCATCCATTACCACAAACAGGCGAAGTGTTGGTTTGTCCTCTGGTATGACAAGACCCAAGGGAAAGCCGTCAAGATCTACCGCTACCGCGGGGAAAAGATTTATGACCGGCGGATAGCTCAAAAGCTCCTCGCCCAGATGCAGGGCGATACGGAAAACGGCGTCTTCCGCCTTGAGAAGTTCACCAAGCAGGAATGGTCGGAGCCGGCCGATTACCTCTGGCGATGGTTGGCTGCCATCGAAAACAGCCTCTCCCCGGCCACCTACAAGGACTATTTCAATTCTATCAAGAATTACCTGGAGCCGTTCTTCCGGCAGCGCCGAATCTTTCTGCACGAGATCGGCTTTGATACCCTCCAGGAGCTAGCCAACAGCATCGACAGAACACCCAAGGGCAAGCGAAACGTCCTCGGCTGCCTCCACGCCTGTTTGACCTATGCCTGGAGGTCCGGCCGGATCCAGGCTGTGCCACCGTTCCCGCAGATCAAATACCAGCCGCCGCCCATAAAATGGCTCACGGAGCAACGCCAGATGGCGATCATTGAGGCAATTCCCGAGGAACACCGACCGATTTTCCTGTTCCTGAAATACCACCTGCGCCGGCCCGGGGAAGCCTGTGCGCTGCAATGGGAGGATTGGGACGGCGAAGTCTTCACGATCCGGCGCGGCATTTCTGCCCGTCAGGTCATCCAATCCACCAAGACCGGAGCAATTCACAAGATCCCCTGTCATTCGAAATTCCGTCCGGTCATGGAGTCCATCCGCAGAACCTTCAGCCCCTTCATCTTCGTCAATCCAGGAGCGCGCTCGCGGCTAAAGAATTACACGCTCGAAGCCCTGGGCCGGATCTGGAAAGCCGCCTGCGCTGACGTCGGCGAGTCGATTTCGCTATATGCCGGGCTGAAACACTCGACAGCCTGCCAGCTAGTGAACGACCACGGGTTGAACCTCGCGGACCTTCAGCTTGCGGGAGATTGGGCGCGGCTCGATTCGGTCAAGCGGTATGCGGTGGCGGAGCCTGCGCGGCGGAAGGAATTGTTAGAGGGCAGGGTCGTTCGGCTATCCGACTATCCAAAAACTATCCAAGGGGACGTTGAAAGTTGCTGATTTTATTGATCGAGGGATGGTTTCGATTCCCATGCACTTCCGCCATTTTCATTCCCGCCGCACCCGTTCTTCTTCCCCCGAAAGCCCCGCGAGGAAGG
>JBBFLI020000063.1:0-6829 GCA_037481615.2 Desulfobacterales bacterium | reverse complement strand
CCTCCACGGACACAACTGGAAGATCGAGGTGGCGATCGCCGGAGACGAGCTCGACCCCGCCGGCGTCCTGCTCGACTTCGGGGTCCTCAAGGAACGCGTGCGCGGGATCGTGGAGCGGCTGGACCACCGCTTCCTGAACGAGCTCGATCCGTTCGCCGGGGGGCAGCCCTCCTCGGAGCGGATCGCCGCCTTCATCGCCCGCGAACTGGAGAGGGCGTTGAGGGAACCCGGCCTGCGCGTGAGCCGGGTGAGCGCCTGGGAGTCGGAGGACGCCTGCGCGACCTACATCCCGCCGACGAGGGCTTCGCGGGTCAAGGCGCGGCCCCGCCCGGGGCGCCGCCGAGCTCCCGCCAGCGCGCGAAGAGCTCCTCGCGGGTGACGATCGCGCTCGCCTGCGGGACCGCGGCGCGGATGGCCTCGAGACCGCCCTCCTGGCGGTCGACGAGGACGACGGCGCAGGAGACTTCGAAGCCCTCGGAGCGCGCCCGCTCCACCGCGGTCAGGGTCGAGCGGCCCGTGGTCGCCACGTCGTCGACCACGGCGAGCCTCTCGCCGGGTTCGAGATCGCCCTCGATCCAGCGCACCATGCCGTGGTCCTTCTGGGTCTTGCGCACGGAGAAGGCCTTGAGCGGCCGGCCCCGGAGCTCGGAGACGAAGGCGGCGGCGAAGGCGACGGGGTCGGCGCCGAAGGTGAGACCCCCGACCGCGCTGACCCCGGCGCCGGATAGGGCTTCGAAGACGAGATGCCCCACGAGGAACATCCCCCGCGGGTGCAGGGTGGTCGGCTTGCAGTTCACATAGTAATGGCTCATGCGGCCGGAGACGAGCCGGAAGACCGGCTCCGGGCGGTACTGGAAGGACTTGCGGCACAAGAGATCGATCAGTTCGCGCTTCATCTCCGCCCGTTCCATCGGTGCCCCCCGCCTTGACCCTGCGCCGGCTTTGACGATATAGAAAGCCTCCACCGCTCAGGGATGAAGCCCTCGTGTAAGGGGAGAGGGTGGAGGCTTCGAGCAAGAAAAACCGCGTTCGGCCCTCCTTGAACTCGCCCGCCTATCTACCAGGCCCGGGCCCCGGGGTCAACGCCCGCAGGTTCCGAAAAGGTCCGCCATGCTCCGTCCCGTGATCGCCGCGGTTCTGGGGGCGGCGTTGCTCGCGGCCGCCCCGGCCGCCCCGGCCCAGCCGTCCGACGCTCCCCTCACCTTGCGCGAAGCCGTCGAACTGGCCCTGCAGGCGAACCTCGCGCTGAAGCGCTCCGCCGAGGAGATCTTCGCCGCCGAAGCCCAGCGGCGCGTCAGCCTCTCCCGTTTTCTGCCCTCGCTTGCCATGAGTTACAGCGCCGCGCACCGCAACCGGGAACGCGTCTCGGTCAACCCGCTCACGGGCCGGGAGGTCGTGAGCCTCCCCGAGGACCAGTATACCTTCACGACGAGCCTCACCCAGCCCCTCTTCACCGGCTTCGGGCTGATCCAGGAATACCGTCTGGCGGAACTCGGCCTCGACCGCGCCGAGGTCGCCCTCAAGCTCGCCCGGCAGGACGTGATCCTCGACGCCCAGAACGCCTTCTTCCAGGTCCTCAAGACCCAGCAGCTCGTCGAGGTGGCCCGGCAGACCGTCGCCTCGATCGCCGCCCAGCGGGAGGTGGCCGAGAATTTCTACCGCGTGGGGCTGACCCCGCTGAACGACCTCTTGCAGAGCGAGGTCCAACTCGCCAACGCCAAACAGCAGCTCACCAGCGCCCAGAACGATCTCGACATCGCCCGCGCCCGGTTCAACACGCTGCTCCGGCGCCCGGTCGGCGCCCCCGTCCGGCTCGTCGAGGAGATGGGGTTCGCGCAACTCGACTGGCGGCTCGAGCAGTGCCTCGAGGAGGCGGCGAAGGGCCGCCTCGAGCTCGAGATCGCGGATCTCGACGTCGCCATCGCCGAGCGGCAGGTGCGCCTGACCGAAAAGGACTTCTACCCCGCGATCAACCTCACCGGCGCCTACGTCCGCACGGGCGAACGCTGGGACGTGGACGGGGGCGAGGGGATCCCCGACGCGGCCGGGTGGAATGTCCAGGCGACGGCCACTTGGGAGTTCTGGCAATGGGGGCGCACGGCTTACGGGCGGCGCGAAAAGCTCGCCCGGCTCTCGCAGTCGCGGCTGCGGAAAACCGAAATCGAGGATTCGATCCGCCTCGAGGTCCAGCAGGCGTACCTGAAGGCGCGCGAGGCCGAGCAGAACATCGCCACCGTCGAGCGGGCGGTGGAGCAGGCGAGGGAAAACCTGCGCATCACCGAGGAGCAATACCGCGAGCAGGTCGCCACCCAGACCGATGTCCTCGTCGCCCGCACGCTCCTCACGCAGACCGAGACGAGCTACACGAACGCCCTCTACGACTTCAAGATCGCCAAAGCCTTTCTCTTCCGGGCCATGGGCCGCAACCCCTTCGAGTGATGACACCCCCGGCGGAGCCTCCCCTGATCCGCCTTCGCGGCGTCAGCGTCTTCTACGGCGACCGCCCGGCGCTCGCCGAGCTCGATCTCGAGGTCGGAAAAAACGAGCGGCTCTGGATCACCGGGCCGAGCGGGGCCGGCAAGACCACGCTCTTGCGCCTGCTCTGCGGCGCAGTCCGCGCCGAGCGGGGGGAGGTGGAAGTCGACGGGGTGCGGCTGGACCGCGCCGGCCGGCGGGATCTCGAGCGGTTGCGTCGCCGCCTGGGGATCGTCTTCCAGGATCCGCGGCTCATCGCCGGCTTCACCCTCCACGAAAACCTCGCCCTCGGGCTCGAGGCGAGCGGCGAGCGCCCCGAGCGGATGGCCCCGAAGATCGAGCGTGTGCTGGCCCGGGTCGGTCTGGCCGGGCGCGGCGCCGGCTTTCCCCCCGCGCTCTCCGGGGGGGAGCAGCAACGCGCGGCGGTCGCCCGCGCGCTCGTGCGCGAGCCCCGCATCCTGCTGGCCGACGAGCCGACGGGGAATCTGGACGCGGAGTCCGCCCGCGCCGTGACCGAGCTTCTCGAAGACGCCTGGATCCGGGGCACCACACTCCTCATCGCCACCCACGACCGGGACCTCGCCGCCCGGCCGGGCGGCAGGATCCTCCGCCTCGAGCGCGGCCGGATCGCCGCGGTCACCCCATGACGCCCCGCCCGCTCCGGCATCTGGCCGCCGACCTGCGCGCCCACCGGCTGCTGCACGGGGTGACCGTGCTCACGGTGACGCTGGCTGCGCTGATCGCGGGGGCGACCCTCCTCGCCGCGTCGAACGCGAGGGAGGCGCTCGAGACCTGGCGCCGGGAAACGCGGATCCTCGTCTACCTCCACCCTCTCTCCGGAGGGGAGCGTTCCGCCCTCGGGGCCCGGCTGCAGGCCCTCGAGGGCGTGCGGGCGGTGACCTTCCTGCCCCGAGAGGAGGCCTATCGCGAACTCCAGACGCTCTACCCGCACCTGGCGGTGCTCTTCGACCCCCTCGAGGAGCCTCCCCTGCCCGACGGCTTCGAGGTGGAGCCCCGGGAAGCCGCCCTCGCCGCGGTCGAGCGGCTTGCGGAGAGGATCCGCGCGCTGCCGGAGGTCGAGGAGGTCGTCTACCCCCGGCGCTGGTTCGAAGGCTTGCAGGCGTTGCTCGACTTTCTGCAACGCGGCGGGCTGATGCTCCTGGGCCTCTCGCTGCTCACCGCCGTCTCCATGGTCGCCGCCACGACCCGCCTCGTGCTCCTGGCCCGCCGCGAGGAAATCGAGCTCCTCGAGCTCTTCGGTGCGGGGCGGGGGCTGCTCCACGGGCGCTTCCTGCTGGGCGGCGTGCTCCAGGGGTTCGTCGGCGGCCTTCTCGGCCTGGGCCTGTTGCGCCTGCTCTATGACGCGCTCCTGCCGGCCGCCGAGGGGCTCGCCCGGGCGGCGGGGCTTACACCGCGGTTTCTCTCGCCGGGCGAGTCCGCCGGCCTCGTCCTCGGCGCCGTCCTCGTGGGCGCCCTCGGCGCCGTCTGCCCTCTGCGGCGGTCGCGCGCCGGGGTGATCCTGGGGCTGGCGGCGGTGCTGCTGGCGGCCGGGCCCTCGGCGGCGACGGAACCCGAGGATCCGGCGACCGTCCCCCTCGAGCACGAGGCCGACACGCTGCGGCGGGAGCAGCAGGAGATGGAAATCGGCCTTGAGCGTCTGCAGCGTCGCGAGCACGACGTCGCGGCCGAACTCGAGCGTGCGGCCCGGGCGCTCCGCGAAGCCCGCCGGCGCGTCGCGGCCGCCCGGCGGGAGCACGAGGCCCTCGAACACCGGCTCGGCCTGCTCGAGGAAGCCCGCGAGGATCTCGGACGGCGCCTCGGGGCCTTGCAGCAGGAGCTTTCCCGTCGCTTGCGGGCGCTCCACGGGCTCCACCGGCTGGGACCCGCAACGGCCGGCGGCCCGCTCCCCGCATCCCCCGCCGGGCTCCTGCGCGCCGAGGCGGGCCTCTCGCGGCTGCTCGCGCGCGACGCCCGTCTGCTCGCCGCGCTCCAGGCCGACGCCGGCGAGCTTGCCGACCTGGAGGCCCGGATCGCCGCCGCCACCGAGCGCCTGCGGGAAAACCTCGCGCGGACCGAAGAGGAAGTCCGCGCCCTCGAGCAATCCGCCGCCGACCGCGAGCGGCTGCTCGCAAAGATCCGCGGCGACCGCGACGCGCGCCGCATCGCCGCCGAGCGGCTCGCGGAGGCCCGGGGCCTGATCGAAGAACAGCTGCGCCGCCGGACCGCCGAGCGCCCCCCGGCATTCGAAACGGCGTCTCCGCATCCGGCCGGCCCGCCGATTGCGGAGGCAAAAGGCTTGCTTCTCTTTCCGCTTCAGGGTAGCATGAAAATCCGGCACGTCCCGCAGCATCGCCCGGGGGTTTCCTCCTCCGGATCGCCGAAAGGCATCGAAATCGCCGCCGGGCGCGGCGAGCCGGTCCGGGCCGTGCACGGCGGCGTCGTCCTCTTCGCCGACTGGCTCGGCGGTTACGGCAATATGATCATCATCGACCACGGGGATCACTTCTACTCCCTCTACGCCCACCTCGAAGACCTCTTCACCGCCCCGGATCGCCGCGTTTCGGCCGGCGACGTCATCGCCACCGTCGGCGACTCGGGCGCCCTGGGGGGAAGCAGCCTCTACTTCGAACTGCGGCATGGCGAGCGGAGTCTCGACCCCCGGGACTGGTTCCCGCGGCATTGACCGTGGAAGCGGCCGGGGGGAGAACCGCCTCCGGCAAGGAGTGGCCGACCATGAAACCCAGGATCCACCGACCCGTCCGCCTGTGGGTCATCATGCTGATCGCGCTCGCCGCCTGGATGACGAGCGCCGTTTTCCACCGCGCCGACTCCGCCGGCAAGGAGCAGCTCTACGAGCAGCTCAAGATCTTCTCCGACGTGCTCGAGCTGATCCAGCGGGACTACGTCGACGAGGTCGATCCGAAGGACCTCATCCAGAAGGCCATCCAGGGGATGCTCCAGGGACTCGACCCCCATTCCTCGCTGCTGCCCCCCGACGCCTACGAGGACCTCCAGATCGACACCAAGGGCAAGTTCACGGGGATCGGCATCCACATCACCATGCAGAACGGCTTCGTCACCGTGATCTCCCCGATCGAGGACACCCCCGCCCACCGCGCGGGGATCGAGCCGGGCGACCGCATCATCAAGGTGAACGGCCAGCTCACGAAGGACCTGCGCGAGGCGGTCCGCATGATGCGCGGACCCAAGGGTTCCAAGGTCACCGTGACCATCCTGCGCGAAGGGGTGAAGAAGCCGATCGATTTCGAGATCACCCGCGACGAGATCCCGATCCTGAGCGTGAAGCACATCCTGCTCCGCCCCGGTTTCGGCTACGTGCGCATCTCCAATTTCACGGGGACGACGACCCAGGATTTCGAGAAGGCGCTCGAGAAGCTCGAGGCCTCGGACCCGCCGCTCAAGGGACTGATCCTCGACCTGCGCAACAACGGCGGCGGGCTGCTCAACCAGGCGATCAGCATCGCCGACGAGTTCCTCGACCAGGGGACGATCGTCTCCATGAAGGGACGCGACAAGCGCAACACGAAGGTCTTCAGCGCCACCCCCTCGCGCACCCCCCGCACCTACCCGATCGTGGTCCTGATCAACGGCGGCACGGCGAGCGCCTCGGAGATCGTGGCCGGCGCCCTGCAGGACCAGAAGCGCGCCCTGATCCTGGGCACGACCTCCTTCGGCAAGGGCTCGGTGCAGACCGTGGAGACGCTGCGCGACGGATCCGGAGTCAAGCTGACCATCGCCCGCTACTACACCCCGAGCGGGCGCTCGATCCAGGCCAAGGGCATCGAGCCCGACATCGTGCTCAAGTTCCGGCGCCTCGACGAGGCCGAAGGCGCCGGCGGCGACGAGGGGACCGTCAAGGAGAAGGACCTCGAAAACCATCTCGAGGACGAAGGCGCCGCGCGCCCGCCGCGGCCCGCCAAGCCGCAGGCGAAACCCGAGGACGACGCCAAAAAGCGCCTGAAAGAAGCCGAATCGCGGGTCGGCCCGCTTCAGGTCGAAGCCCTGCAGAACGACAACCAGATCATGCGGGCGCTCGAGATTCTGATCGGCCACGACGTGCTGCGCCAGGCCCGGCGCTGACCCCCGGCCATGGCCTCTCCGCCGTCCCCCGCGCGCCGTCGGCCGCGGCGAAGAAGGCCGTCGCGGCGGAGGGCCCCCTCGCCCTGGCCGCAGCGGCTGGCCGTGGCGGCCGTCTTTCTGGTCACGACCGCGGCTCTGCTCTGGGGGATGCAACGCTTCCTCGGCCGGCCCTCCGGGCCGCAAAGCCCCCCCCCGGGACGGGTCGTCGCCCGCGGTGTGCCCCCCCCGGCCGCCCCCGCCCCGGATGCGCCGC
>JBBFLI020000062.1:0-7215 GCA_037481615.2 Desulfobacterales bacterium | reverse complement strand
CCTCCGGGGGGAGAAAAGCCCTGCAGGCCAGGCATCGCGGCGGAAAGAGGGCGAGCAGACAGGCCCGTCCCGCCGCGAGCGTTGCGGCCCGCAGCCGATCCGCGATCATCTGCAGCCCTCCCCGGTCCGGCCCCTTTCCCCCAGCCTTCGCCGGCGGATTTCGAACAGGGCCACCGCCGCGGCCGCCGCCACGTTGAGCGAGTCGAGCGGCCCTTCCTGGGGGATCGAGAGCAAAAGATCGCAGCGGCGCCGGACGCCGCTTCGTATCCCACGGCCTTCCCCGCCGACGACGACAACGAGCGGCTGCGGCAGTTCGGTTTCATAGAGCCCCCGCTCGGCCGCGCGGTCCAGCCCGGCGACCCAGTAGCCGCGGCCCTTGAGCTCGTCGAGCGTCCGGGCGAGGTTGATCACGCGGATCAGGCGCACGTGTTCCAGGGCCCCGGCGGAGGCGCGGGAAACGGCCGGTGTGGGCGGCGCCGATCGGTCGCGGGGCACGATGACCGCCCGCGCGCCCGCACAGAGGGCCGAACGCAAAATCGCCCCCAAATTCTGCGGGTCGAGGACCCGGTCGAGGGCCAGCACCGGTGCGGCGGCGTCTGCCGCCCCCCCGAACAGTTCTTCCAGGCTCGCTCCGGGGTACTCCGTCACCCGGGCGGCCACGCCCTGGTGGCGTCCGCCTGCGGCCACGGCATCGAGTTCGCCTCCGGGGACCCGCCTCAACCTCACCCCGCGCGCGGCGGCCGCGGCGGCCAGGGCCTCGAAGCGCCGGAGCACCTCGGGTCGATCCTCGAGCCGGATCTCGAGAACACGGCGCCGGCCAGCGGCGAGCGCCTCTTCCACCGCATGGGAGCCGTAGAGCCACTCGGTCTTCATTTCCGGCGGGCGGTCAAGATGCGGACCAGCTCGTCCACGGCGTCGGCGAGGCGATCGTTGACGACGACGTGCCGGTATCGCTCCCGGGCGGCCATTTCCCGGACGGCGTTCCGCATCCGGAGCGCGATCGCCTCGGGGGAATCCGTCCCCCGCGAGCGCAGACGCCGCTCGAGTTCCTCGAGCGACGGAGGTTCGATGAACACGGTCACGCTGTCGGGGAACCGCCGCACGAGGCAGGCCGCGCCCTGCACGTCGATGTCGAGAAGGACGTCCTTCCCCGCGGCCAGCTCGCGGGCGAGGTCCTCGGCCGACGTGCCGTAATAGTGGCCGTGGACGCAGGCCCATTCCGCCCAGCGCCCGCGGCGGATGCCCTCCTGGAACTCCTCGCGGGAGACAAAATGATAGTCGCGGCCCTCGACCTCCGTCGCGCGCGGGGGACGGGTGGTATAGGAGACGGAATAGGCGAGATCCGGCAGCCGCTCGAGGAGCGCTCGGCGCAGGGTCGTCTTGCCCGCCCCCGAGGGCGCCGAAAGGATGAAGAGCCGACCGCGCCGCGGCGCCTCAGGCGTCATCCTCCCCCGCCCCCGGCGCCGCGCCTTCCCCGGGGGCTTCCCGGAGCTGGGCGTAGCGCTGCGAAATCGTCTCCGCCTGCAGCGCGGAGAGGACGATGTGGTTGCTGTCGAGCACGATGATCGAGCGGGTCCTGCGCCCGTAGGTCGCGTCGATCAGGCGGTGCTGCTCGCGCGCCTCGTCCTTCAGGCGCTTCATGGGCGCCGAGTTGGGGGCCACGATGGCGATCACCCGGTCGGCCACGACCGTGCTGCCGAAGCCGATGTTGAGCAGGACCGCGTCCGTGGACTTGGGCATGGGGGCGAAATCCTTCCCGCCGGCGGCAGGAACCGGCGGGGCTACTCCAGGTTCTGGACCTGTTCGCGGATCTTTTCCAGTTCGGATTTCACGGCGACGATCGCCTGCGAGGCGGAGGCGTTGCCGATCTTGGAGCCCATGGTGTTGAATTCCCGGTTCAGTTCCTGGAGGAGAAACGCCAGGGGCCGGCCGGCGGCCGGGGCCCCTTCGAGGAGTCTGCGGAACTCGACCAGGTGGCTCTCGGCGCGGACGAGTTCCTCGGAGACGTCCGCCCGGTCGGCGAGGAAAGCCGCCTCCTGGGCGATCCGCCCGGGGTCGAGCTCGACGAGCCCCTGGGTCAGCGCGGCGATGCGCGCCTCGAGCCGCTGCCGATAGAGAGGCACGAGCTCCGCCGCGGTTTTCCGGATTTCCCCCAGCGCGGCCTCGATCCCCTCCAGGCGGGCGACCAGGTCGACGGCGAGCCGTTCGCCCTCGGCGGCGCGCATGGCATCCCAGTCGTCCAGAGCGCGGGCGAGGCAGCCCTCGAGCACCGCCCAGACCGTTTCCGGGTCGGCGCTTTGCGCGGCCGCCTTGAGGATGCCCCCGGTCGAGAGAAGCATCGCGAGCGTCGGCCGTTCCCGGAGGCCCAGGGTCTCGGCCAGATCCGCAAGCACTCGGTACACCGCACGCGCGCGGGGCAGGTCGGCCTGGACGGGGGGGGAGCCCCCCCCCGAATCCTCGATCTGGACGCGAATCTCGACGCGGCCGCGGACGATGCGCGCGGAGACCGAGCGCCGCACGCGTTCCTCGAGATCCTGGTAAAGGGCCGGCAGGCGCACCGCCAGGTCGAGAAAGCGGCTGTTCGTCGAGCGGATCTCGACCCCCACGGAGAGCGGGTGGGCCTCGGCCGCCGCGGCGGCGAAACCGGTCATGCTGCGGACCATGCGGCCTCCTTGCGATCGAAGAGATAGCGGGCGCGCACCGCCTCGAGAAACCCCCTCAGGGGTTCGGCCGCGTAATCGGGGTAGGTCCAGGGCAGCGCGCGGAATCCGCCTTCGCGGTAGATCAGCGCCAGATCGGCATAGATCCCCGAGCCGAGGTAGATGCGGTGGGCGGCCGGCTTGCCCGTGGCCAGGACGAACCGCTCGGGCACGATCAGCCCGGGGTCCAGGTTGACCGTCCGCCGGCCGTCCCGGGAGCGCCGGGCCTCGAGCGCACAGGCGGCGAGCTTGATTTCCGGGAGGGCCTCCTGCACGACCAGACGCTCGAAGGCGAGGACGCGGCGGCTGAGCGGCGCTCCCATCTCGGCGGTGTAATAGGAGGTGTAGTCGAAGTCCATCCACGGGCTCACGAGGATGAAGCTTCCGAAACGCTCCGCCAGCTCGGCGGCAACGGCCGGGAATTCCCCGCGCCGCCGCAGGAGCATCCCGATCACCAGGGTTGCCGGCGGCGCCGGCCGCGGAAGGCTCATGGGGCGCTCAGGCTCCGGGAAGCGGCTTGGCCTCGTCGATCAGGAGAATGGGGATCCCTTCGCGGATTTCGTAGACGAGCCGGCAGGACCCGCAGACGAGCCCGTCGCCTGCGTCCGTGAGGCGGATTTCGCCCTTGCATTTGGGGCAGGCAAGGATCTCGAGCAACTCGGGATCGATCGTCATCGGTTCCCCCTCCAGCTTTTCCCGGCGGCCGGCCGGTTCAGGCGCCGGGCTCCGTCGCCGCCGAACCGAAGGAGGCCATCAGCTCGGCCTCGGCCACGAGCTGCTCGCCGACCCGCGCGCGGCCGGACATCTTCGCCGCCCGGGAGCGCATCTTGGTCACCCGCGCCTCGAGGAGCAGCTGGTCCCCCGGCACCACGGGGCGCCGGAAGCGGACCTGGTCCATCCCCATGAAATAGACGATGTCGCCCTGATGTTCCGGGCCCCGCATTTCGCAGGCGAGAATCCCGCCGGCCTGGGCCAGGGCCTCCACGATCAGCACCCCCGGCATGACCGGCTGGCCGGGGAAATGCCCCTGAAAGAAGGGTTCGTTCATGGTCACGTTTTTCAGAGCCAGGATTCTTTCCCCCGGCACGAGCTCCAGCACCCGGTCGACGAGAAGAAACGGGTAGCGGTGGGGGAGCCTCCGCAGGATCGCTTGAATGTCAAAGACCGGTTCCATCCCAGACCTCCGCGCCCGGCACCCCAGAGCCGGCGTCCAGCGTCTCAGGGTTTCTTTCCGCCCCGGGCGTTCAGCTCCTGCACCAGCCGCTGGGTGATGTCGACCGCGGGCTGGTGGTAGAGCACTCCGATGCTGCTCACGATGAGCGTGTAGCCCTCTTTCTTCCCGATCTCGTTCACGAGCGCGCTGATCTCCTTCTGCAGCTCGCCCATGAGCTCGCGCTCAAGGTCCTGGAGGTCGCTGCGGTATTTCTTCTGCAGGGCCTGGAAGTCGCTCGCCTTGATGCGCAGCTCGCGCTCCTTTTCCTCGCGCGCCTCCTTGCTCATCACCATCGCCTCGCGCTGCAGGCGCTTCTCGAGTTCCTGCAGCTCCGTCCCCTTCTGCTTGAGATCGGCCTCGAGCTTATCCCGCTGGGCCTTGAGCTTGTCCTGGGCCGCCTTGCCGATCGTCGAGGTCTCGAGAACCGTCTGCAGGTTGATCACCGCGATCTTGGCCCCGTCGGCCGCGAAGGCCGCCGGGGAGCAGAGCAGCCATGCCAGGATCGCGGCCGCCGCCCACCATCGTCGAACACGCATGGGGTTTCCTTTCCCGTTTCCCGGAGCCCGCCGCCTGCGGCGGGCTCCCGTTTTCAGAAAGCGGAGGCCATGGAGAACTCGAAGCCGCCGCTCGAGCGGTCGCTCTTCTTCGGATCGAGGTACCAGCCGTAGGCCAGCCGGATCGGCCCGATCGGCGACATCCAGCGGATCTCCGGCCCGGCCGTCTCGCGCATCTTGTTGAAATCCCAGGACTCGTCCTTCGCGAAGACGGCCCCCGTGTCGAGAAAGAGGATGCCGAAGACGCCGGCCTCCTCGACCAGGGGGAACTTGATCTCGAAATTGCCCTGGACGAATTTTTCGCCGCCGACCGGGGACCCTTCCTCCTTCGGGGCGAGGTCGGCGCGTTTCGCCCCGCGCACCGTGTTCATGCCGCCGAGGTAGAACTTCTCGTAGTCGGGCAGGTCCCAGCCGGGCAGCCCGTGGATGTAACCCCCCCGGCCGTGGACGACCCCGGTCAGCTTCCAGAAAAGGGGGATGTACCATCCCGTGTCGGCGATCACCTTGTGAAAGCCCACGTCGCCGCCCAGCCCGGCGAACTCGTACTCCAGGCTGTGGAGGGACCCCTCCTTCGCGTTGAAGACGCTGTCCCGGGAATCGTAGCGGATCAAGGGGGTCACGCTGCTCTTGAAATAGCGGCCGGCGTCCTTCTGGATGGAGCGCGCCGCGTCCTCGTCCACGTTGCTGATCCGGGTCTGATCGAGCGTGTAGGTGAAGCTCCCCCGCACGTAGTCGTAAAGGGGGTAGCCGAAGCGCAGTTTTCCCCCGATCGTGTCCTTGTCGTAGTCGTCGAACTCGAACTCCCACTTGTAGAGCTCGACGCCGGCGGAGAGCGGTATATCAAAGAGCCAGGGCTCGGTAAAGCTCAGGATGTACTTCTGGGTCTTGCCGCCCACCTGGCCGCGCACCCCCAGGGTCTGGCCGCGGCCGAAAAGGTTGCGCTCGGAGATCGATGCCGTGACGAACGCATTCTCGAGCGTGCTGTAGCCCGCCCCGAAGGTGAAGGCGCCCGTGTTCTTCTCCTTCACCTCGACGCTCATCCGCATGCGGTCGTCGGCGCTGCCGCGCGTGGTGTCGACCTTCACGTTCTCGAAGTAGTCGAGGCGGTTCAGGTTGCGGATGCCGCGCTTGAGGCGCGTTCCGCTGTAGAGCTCCTGCTCGTAGACACGGAGCTCGCGGCGGATGACCTTGTCGCGCGTCTTGGTGTTTCCCGTGATCGTGATCTCCTCGAAGACGACGGGCTTGCCCTTGAGGATCTGGAAGGTCACGTGGGCGAGGAGCTTTTCGGCATCCTGCTCGACCTTCGGCGAGACCTCCACGTAGGCGTAGCCCTCGTCGGAATAGAGATCGGTCAGGGCGATCACATCCCCCCGGAGCACCTCACGGTTGTAGTATTCCTCGCGCGTGATCTTGACTTTTTTCAGCAGCTCCTCGCGCGGCAAAAGCAGATCGCCGGTGAAGTCGACCCGCCCCATGCGGAAGCGCGGCCCCTCGTCGATCTTGAAGGTGACGAGGATCCCCTCCTCTTCGAACTCGACCTGGGGTTCGCCCACCCGCGCGCGCGCGTAGCCGTTGTTCTGGTAGAAGGCCGCCAGGCGGGCGGCGTCCTGGTTGAGCAGCTCCTGGTTCAGGTCGCCCGCCGAGGTGAACCAGGAGAGGATGTTTTTCTCGGAGGTCTGGATTTCCTTTTTCAGCCGCCGTTCCGAAAAGGCGGTGTTGCCGCTGAAGGCGATCTTGCGGATCAGCAGCTTCTTTCCCTCCTCGATCCTGTACTCCACATCCACCTGGTTGTTCGGCTGCGGGGTCAGCCGGTAGTCCACCCGGACGTTGTGATAATTTTTGCCCTTGTAGAGGTCCTCGATCCGGCGCAGATCGCTCCGCAGGGTGAAGGCGTTCAGCACCGCGCCCTGCTTCATCGTGAGGTTCTTGCGGATCTCCTCCTGGTCGAAGACGATGTTCCCGGAGGTGCGGATGGAGCGCACGGTCGGCTTCTCGGTGACCCGCACGACGAGCCGCACGCCCTCGCCCTCGGGTTCCGAGAAGATCTGGACGTCGTCGAAATAGCCCATGGCGTGCACGGCCTTGAGATCCTCGGCGGCCTGCCGGGGCTGAAAGACGTCGCCCGCCCGGCTCTTCACCACGCGCCGGATGGCGTCGGCCTCGATCCGCTGCTGGCCCTCGATCCGCACCTCCACGATCCGCTGCCGGTGCAAAACGGCGTTTCCCAGCTCCCGGGCGACCCGCTTGACCGCCCCGGGGAGCTGCTCCACCCCGCGGCCCTCGGCCGTGAAGGTGCGCGCGCGCCGATCGGCGGCGGAAACGGGCAGCAGCCGCACATCCAGGCTGAAGGCGTCCCGGATCCAGGTCAGGCTCGCGGCCGCCACGTAATCCGCCCCGGTCGGAAGCGCCTGGCGGGTGATCTCCTCGTCCCCGCCCCCCGCCGAAAGCCAGCTTGCGGCCGTCTCCGGATCGAGCACGCGGGCCGCCAGCCCCTCCTCGGCGAGCTCCCGCCGGAGCGCCTCGGGGATCTCCACGCGCAGGTAAGCCATTTCCCCCGGCCCGTGGACCGCGGCCGGCAGCAGGATCAGGGCCGAGGTCCCCTGGCCCGCGGCGGTGCCGGCGGCGAGCCCGAGGAAAACGAGGAGTGCGGCCGCGATCCGGCACCGAAAACCCCGGAGTCGATCGCCCGCTCTCGCGATCGGCCGCATCGGACCCAAAGACCGTCGGGTGATCATGGCGCGCGACCTCA
>JBBFLI020000061.1:0-7501 GCA_037481615.2 Desulfobacterales bacterium | reverse complement strand
GGATTTTTTCCTGCACGCCGCGGCGGCTGAAGGCGAGGATCTGCTTGATGAGTTCCTTGGCGCGGCCGGAGGCGGCGAGGACCTGCCGGAGGCAGGTGCGGTCGGAGGCCGACAGGCTCGCGGAGAGTTCCAGGAGATTCGCGTTGCCGATGATCACGGCGAGGATGTTGTTGAAGTCGTGGGCCACCCCGCCGGCCAAGGTCCCGATCGCCTCCATCTTCTGCGCCTGCTGCAGCTGGACCTCGAGCCGACGCCGCTCCTGCTCCACCTCCAGGCGCTGGGTGATGTCCGTCGCAAAAGCATAGAAGACGCCTTCGCCCTCCACCTGAAAATAGTTCGCCGTGATCTCCACGGGGAACATTGTCCCGTCCTTGCGGCGATTGACGCTTTGGATTATGCGCGAAGTGCCGCTCTTCAACTCGGCGACGAGCCGCTTCCACCTCTCCGGCGTCAGCCGAGGGTCGACCGCGAAAACCGTCATCTGCAATAGTTCGCCGCGCTCGTAACCCAGCATGCGGCAGGCGTATTCGTTCGCGTCCAGGATGCCTGCCTCCTCGTTCAAACGGTAAATGCCCATCGCCGCCTTTTCGATGCAGAGACGGGCGAGCCGCAGATCCTCCTCGGCCCTTCTGCGCTGGGTGATGTTCTGGATGAGCGATACGAAGTGCAGGGCTTCCCCCTCGGGGCCGCGGGCCAGGTGGATGTGGAAGATCACCCAGACGAAGCTTCCTTGGCGATGCAGAAGCCGACGTTCATGGTGGCCGTACTGGATGCGGCCGCTGCGAAGATCCTCCAGGATCCGCCGGCGTTCTTCGCGGTCCCCGGGGTGGACGAACTTCTCGACCGCCTGGCCGATCAAATCGGCGGGCTCGTAGCCGATCATGGACGCAAGCGTGCGGTTCACCTCGAGAAAGACCCCCTCGAGGGAAACGATGCTCATGCCGATCGAGGCCTCCTCGAAAGCCTGCCGATAGTGCGCCTCGCTTCGGGCAAGATCCCGCCGTGCCCGGTGCATGTCTTCGATCTGACGCGAGATCTGTTCTTTCATCCTCTCGTAGGTGCGCGCGAGCTCGCCGATCTCGTCGCTCCGCCCCCGAATCGCTGAGACTTCGGCCGGGGAGGAAGGGTCGACCCCGAAGCGCTCCACCGCCCGGGCGAGATCCTGAATCGGCCGGATGAAGGTCCGGACGGTGCGGCGATTGAGGAAGTAAAGCATCCCCAGCGTCACCCCCACGACCAGACCCAGAGCCAGCAAAATCTGCCCGATTTTCGCATCGGCATAGTGGACGAATTCCCGCTCGACCGCGCGTCCGAGGTCGCGCGCAATCTGGGCGGCCCACATGAACTCCTCGAGGTAGGTGGTCGCGGCCACCATGAGGGTCCGTCCCGCGAGGGGAACCTTCACGGGGCTGACCGCCATGTATTTGCGGGTCCGGAACCCGTCCGGTTCGATCCACTCGTAAAAACCCGCATCCACTTTGCCTTCCGGCGGGGCGTCGTAGATTTTCCACCAGTCGGGCAGCTCTTCGGCGAGTCTCGAGAGGGGGCGATCGACAAGCTCGGCATTGGGGTGAAAACGCATGATGCCGGTGCCGGCTTCGTAGATCGCCGTGTAGCCCGTGATGCCGACCCGCTGGACGGCGATGCGGGAGAAGAACTCGCTTTGCCGAAGCTCCTCGATTGTCACCCCGGGGTGTTCAAGGAGGTAGGCCTCGACCTGGCGGGCGACATCCCCGGCGCGGGACTTGATCTGCAGACCGCCGTCGCCGGCGACCATGAGTTCGATCATCGATTCCAGACGCTGAAGAGATCCCGTGATCAGCTGCGTCACGTGGTGCCGCGCCACCCAGGCGCCCCCCGCCAGAACGAGAAAAAAGGCCAGAAGCGGGGCCAGCGAGAGCGCGAGCATGTTGCGCCGGAGGCTGTCGGCCAGGGACCGGCTCGGTTTCCAGGGGCCCACGATCGAATTCCTCCTTCGCCTTTGGTTCTCGACGCCCGCGGTCTGCCCGGAAATGGGAAAAACCGGGTTTCCTCGTCATCGCGTGCTTCCGTGCGGCACGGCCGCCCACCGGGCGATCAAACGCCTTTAGACTCCCGATGGCGATGGGGGGCGGGAGCCGGGAAGCGCCTTGCGCCCCCGGAATCCGGCCGCGCAACGATTCCCCGCAGATTCCGCCGCGGAATCCCCCTGTAGAACGGTATCGTTACCGTAGGCGTCGGACTTTAGCGCCCTCCGACCGCGCGCGGCGGTCGGCGCGATCAAAGGCTCCCGGGGGCGCCGGGGGGAATCGTGAAGCTTACCTCCGCGAACGATTCCCGGGGTTCGTCAGGGCGCTTCGGGCAAGTCGGCCTCGGCGACGACCCGTTGCAGCGCCTCGGCGAGCTCGGCCAGGGTGAGCGGCTTGTAGAGAAAGGCACGGATACCTGAGGCGCGGGCCTTCTCCTCGCCGCTCTGGTCGCTGAAGCCGGTGCAGAGGATGACGGGAATCGCCGGGTGGATCTCGAGCAGGCGCCGCGCGAGCTGCATGCCGTTCATCTGAGGCATGGTGAGATCGGTGACGACCGCCCGGTAGCGGCGGGGGTGGCTGCGGAAGGCCTCGAGAGCCTCGATCGGGCTGGTCCGGGTCTCGGGGGTGTAGCCGAGACGGGCGAGCATCTGGCTGCCCATTTCGGCGAGAGCCGGCTCGTCGTCCACGAACAGCACCACCCCCTCGCCGTGCGGGATCGCCGCATGTTCCGGTCGAAGCGCCGGCTCGGTAACGAGCGGTGTTGCCGCCGGCAGGTAGACTTGGATTTCGGTTCCTCGCCCGGGCTCGCTTTCGATGCGGATGAAACCCCCGTGGTGGCTCACGATGCCGTGAACGACCGCCAGGCCGAGCCCCGTTCCCTTTCCAGGCGGCTTGGTGGTGAAGTAGGGCTCGAAGATGCGATCGCGAAGGCGCGGGTCGATGCCGCAGCCGGTGTCGGCGACGGCGATGCGGACGAAGTGGCCGGCTTCGACTCCGGGTTCGAATCGCAGGTCCTCCTCGGAGAGCCGCAGCGGCTCCACGCGGATCTCCAGGCGCCGCTGCGCGGCGTTTTCCATGGCATGGGCGGCGTTGGTGCACAGGTTCATGAGCACCTGCTGCATCTGGGTGGGGTCGGCCAGCACCGGCGGCAGGTCGGTCGGAATGATCGGACGGATCTCGATCGAGGAGGGAAGCGTCGACTTTAGAAACTGCGCCGTTTCCTTGACGATCGGTTTGAGGTTGAGCAGGATTTTTTCCTGGAGGCCGCGGCGGCTGAAGGCCAGGATCTGCTTGACGAGCTCGCGGGCCCGGCCGGAGGCGGCGAGAATCTGCTGGAGGCAAGCGCGCTCGGACGCGGAAAGCGCCCCGGAGAGCTCGAGCAGATTCGCATTGCCGATGATCACGGCGAGGATGTTGTTGAAGTCGTGGGCCACACCGCCGGCGAGCGTTCCGATCGCCTCCATCTTCTGCGCCTGCTGGAGCTGGATTTCCAGGCGCTTTCTTTCCTCCTCGGCCTGACGGATCTCGGTCAGGTCGATGACCACCCCGCGCAGGCCGACCGGGGTTTCGTCCCGCAGAATCCTCCCCGCCAGGATCTTGACCGGAAACGAGGTCCCGTCCTTGCGCAGTGCCGTGTACTCGGGGGGGTCGATCTTTTTCCCCTCGAGGATGTCCCGGATGTCGTCGACGATGCGCCCCCGGTCCTCAGGCGAGAAGGCCTCCAGCACGTGGAAGCCCGAGGCGAGGTCCTCCGGCCGGTACCCGAACAGGGCGTGTCCTTTCTGGTTGAGGTAGAGGAGGTTGCCTTCGGCGTCGATTTCGAAGATCCCCTGGGGCAGAAACTCGGCGAGCTCGCGGTATTTGCGTTCGGCCTCCTGGAGCTTCCGGTCGATCTCGCGCATGCGGGTGATGTCGCGCGTGATCGACAGGATCACTGCTTCGCCCTGCAGGTTCAGCAACCGGGCCGACATGAGGCCGATCCCGGTCTCGCCGGACTTGCGGCGGAAACGCGCCTCCAGGTTTTCGACGTGCCCCTGCCGCTTCAAATCCTCGATCAGACGCTCGCGGTCGCGGGGGTCGTCCCAGATGTCGAGCTCAGCCGACGTCCGGCCGATCGTCTCTGCGCGCGTGTAACCCGTCAGCCGCGAAAAGCCCTCGTTGATGTCGAGAAAGAGGCCGTCGGCGAGACGGTTCAGGTTGATCGCATCGGGGCTCGTGTGGAAGGCGAGGCGGAATTTTTCCTCGCTCTGACGCAACGCCTGCTCGGCTTTGCGGCGCTGGGTGACGTCGGTGATGAACCCCTCGATCGCCAGGCATTCCCCCGAGGGCCCGAAGACCCCCTGGCCCGCCTCCCAGACCCACTTCTCCTCCCCCTGCGCGGTCCGCAGACGGTAGGTGAGCTGAAATCGGCTGCGGCGGGCGAGGGCTTCCTGGACACCCACCCACACGGCGCGTCGGTCCTCGGGGTGGATGAGATCGGAGTAGGAGACCCGGTTGTTCCGGAGGAGGTGCTCCGGGGGATGGCCGGTCAGCTCGAGGCAGCCCTCGCTCACGAATTCCATCGTCCAGGAAGGGTCGTTCCTGCAGCGGTAGGCCATACCCGGAAGGTTCGCCAGCAGGGTGGCCAGACGGCGTTCGCTCTCGGCGAGGCGGGCTTCGGCCAGGGCGCGGCCCCCGGCATCATGGACGATCGCACAAAGCAACTCCTGCTGCCTGCCGGTGTAGGAGGAGACGGCCACCTCGACGGTGACCGCCGAGCCTTCGGCCGGAAGGTGGCGGCCGATCCAGACTCTCCCCGGAAATGGCCCGGTTTCGTTCGCTTCACCCTCTCCGGCCGGATCCGCGCTCAGCTGCGCGAAGGTCATCGCCTGCAGCTCTTCCGCGCTCCGGCCGTAGAACCGGCAGGCCGCGGCATTTGCCTCCCGGATTCTTCCCGTTTTCCGCTCGAGGAGCAGCATCGGAACGGGGGCCCCGCGGAAGAAGAGGACGAATGCGTCTTCCTGTTTTCCCTCCATGAAAGGCTCCTCGCGGTTTCAGGTCCGTCCGCTTTTGCCGCGGCGCTTGCGCACCGAGAAGCCGAAGCGGCCGATCGTGCGACCCAGGGCGGCGTAGTCGCCGTGCACATAGGCCATGAGTCCGGCCTTCTCGAGCGCAAGGCGCCCCCGGCCGTCCAAAAGGGGAGCGCTCACCTGGACGGCCAGGATTTCGGCGAGAAAGAGGGTGTGCGAGCCGAGGGGGATCGTTTTCGTGGTTCGGCATTCCAGATTCACCGGGCATTCGGCCACGATCGGGCAGGAAACCCGGCTCCCGGGAAGGGGGGTCAGCCCGGTCGCCGCGAACTTGTCCACCTCGCGGCCGGACTTCACCCCGCACCAGTCCACATGCCGCACGAGACCCGCGCTCGGCAGGTTGACGACGAATTCCCCGGTTTTTTTGAGAATGGGGAAGGAGAACCGCTCCGGCCGCACGGCGATCGAAAGCATGGGGGGATCGGAGCAGACCGTGCCGACCCAGGCGATGGTGATGAGGTTCGCCGGAAAACCCCGGAAGCCGCCGCAGCTCACGAGCACCACCGGCACCGGGGCGAGGAGATTTCCCGGCTTCCAGGCGCGTTTCGGGGGCGGGGAGGCTTGCGGCCGACGGGGCCGGCGCGAAGCGGGGGTCAGGATTTTGCGGGTCATGGGGGGTCTCCTCTCGTATCCGCGGGCGGCCCTGCGATGGCCGCAAGCGGCAGGTTTTCCGGAAGGCCGGCGGCGGCCGCGCGGAAGCGCTCGAGCGCCCGTCGGAGGATTTCGGTCTCCGAGGGTGGAGTCGTGCTCTTCCGGGAAGGGGCTCCCACGCGGTCGAGAGCGGTGCAGACCCGCTCGAGGGTCATGCGGCGGGGCTCCATCGCCGGAAGGAGAAGCGGGGCCTTCCCGGAAGGCGCGGCGGTCTCGCAGAGGATCCCCGCGGCGACGAGCGCGGCGGCCGCCTCCCGGGCCGCCGGGATCGGGATCCCCGCGGCCCGGGCGAGCCCCCGGAGGTCGCTCGCCTCCTCGCCGGCCAGGAAGCGCAGCGACGCCTGGCGGGCGAGGCAGCAGGCGGCGATTTTCCGCTCCTCGGCGTTGAGCAGCCGCCCGCCGCGCGCGAGGCCGCCCCCCTCGCAGTGATCCCAGGCGTAGGAGAGCTCGGCCCCGAAGAGAAAGATCATCCAGCTCGTCTGCATCCAGACGAGAAAGAGGGGGATGGCGGCGAAGCTGCCGTAGATTGCACTT
This sequence comes from Desulfobacterales bacterium, assembly GCA_037481615.2. GTDB lineage: Bacteria > Desulfobacterota > Desulfobacteria > Desulfobacterales > SpSt-501 > SpSt-501. Next base: position 1,239 of record JBBFLI020000061.1, on the reverse strand, counting down.
TTCTCGGCCGCCCCGACCTGGAGATCGATGATGACCCACTGGACGGCGAGGTAGAGGACCGCCGCCACGGCGGCGCCGAAGGAAGCCGCCGCCGTGCCGACGGAGGTGTTCGGCATCGCCTTGTAGAAGAGGGCGAAGAGCGCCCACATGAGAACGAGAGGCATCAGCCTGATCGCCCCCTGCACGAGGGGGCCGAACGCCTGCAGGATCTCGAAGCGCGCCGCCAGGAGCGCAAACTGGTTTCCCGCGAAGACGCTTGCGCTGCCGGCGACGAGAAAGAGGATCGGGGCGCAAAGGAGCACGGCGAGATAGTCGGCGAAACGCCGGGCGAGACCCCGCGGTCTCTTCACCTCCCACATGGCGTTCAGGGCGGACTCGATCTGCCTCATCACCTGGATCGCCGACCCGAACATCACCAGGACCCCCACGCCGGCGATCAGCCCGCCGCGGGCGTTTTCGAGGGTGTTGCGGGCGAAGGCGAGGATGCGCTCGAGCAGCTCCTCCTGGCCGGCCAACTGCTCGACGAGCCTGCGCTCGAGCATGTTTTCCAGACCGAAGCCCTTGGCGATCCCGAAGAGCACCGCAAAGAGCGGCACAATCGAGAGGAGCGAGTAGAAGGTGAGGGCGGAGGCGCGCAGCATGGCCTGGTCGGCGAAGAACTCCTCGACGGCGGTCGTCGCGATCCTGAGGGCACGGTAGAGGGCGGCCCGGGGGTGCGAGAGATCCTCGAGGCTCGGCCGCCAGATCGCTTCGGAGAGAAAACCTCTCGCCCGGGATGTCCATCGACCAAGGAACAACGCCGCCTCCCGGCGTCAGAAACTGAGGACGGTGCTCTCGAGGGCGAGCTCGATCAGCTCCTCGCCTTTGGCCATGCGGGCGCCGGGGATGAGGTCCTCGGGTGTCATCTGCCGCGTGACCGCGCAGGGCGTGCAGACGAGAAGCGGGACTTCGTATTCCTGGAGGTAGAGCAGGTGGTCGGCGGCGGAGTCGCCGGTTGCCGCCTGGAGGTGATCGGCGATGCCCCGCTTGGCGAGGTAGACTCCCTCATCAAGCAGAAAGACCGCGCAGTCCAACCCTTTCTTTTTCGCCGTCATGGCGAAGAACAGGGCGCGCGTGGCCCGGTTGGGGTTGTCGGTGCCGCAGGAGAGAACGACGAGCACGCGTTGCTTCATGGGAGCCTCCTTCGAAGCGGCCCCTCGGCGGAGGGGCCCGGAATGCCGGCATCACAGCAGAACGGGG
>JBBFLI020000060.1:0-10290 GCA_037481615.2 Desulfobacterales bacterium | reverse complement strand
CCGAGGTCGAGCACGCGGGCGCCGGGCAGCTCCAGGATGCCGGAGGGGTCGATCGCGAGCATGACCCCCCGGCCGCCGGCGTTGACGAGAACGCGTCGCCGGCGAAGGATCTCCCGCTCGACCACCACGGGAAGCGCGCGCCGGGTGCCGAAGGGGCTGATCCCGCCCACGCGGTAACCGGTCACCCGCTCGGCGGCGCGGGGCTCGGCGAGGCGCGCGCGTTTGACGCCGAGGGCGTGGGCCAGCCGCCGCAGGTCGAGCGCGCGGTCGCCGGGGACGAGGACGAGGAGGAACCCGCCTTCGCCCGCTTCGACGACGAGCGTCTTCACCACCTCGCTGAGCGGCACCCCCGTCGCCCGGGCGGCGAAGGCGGCCCCCTTCGCCCCGTGCTCGTAGCGGACGACCCGAAAAGGGATGCCGCGGGAGGCGAGCCAGCGTGCGCCCCGGGTCGCGCTCAAGGCCCGAATTCCCCTTGGTTCGGGGCCCCGCGTTGTGGTAGGATCGCCCGGGCGTGTTTCAACGCGGCGCCTCCGGATGCCCCCCCGGAAGCCAAACGACGCGGGAGCCTCCCCATGAAACCTTCAAGCCTCAATCTCCGCAGGTCCTCGGACTCGATGGTGCTGTCGGTCATCCTGATCTCGACCGTCTACTGGGTGCTCGACTCCATCCTGAACATCTTCTTCTCGAACCAGTTCAACCTGATCAAGCAGCTGATCGGGCCGGACCTCTACGACATCTACATCCGCGTCGTCGTCCTCTGCCTGCTCGTCATCCTGGGCTCCCACGCCCAGTCGATCATCAACCGTCTCAAGGAGGCGACCCGGCGGCTGAACGAGTCCGAGGAGCTGTGGCGCTCGCTCGTCGAGACCGCGCCCGACACGATCCTCACCGTCGACCAGTCCGGGACGGTCCGCTTCGCGAACCACGCGCTCGCCGGGATCCCGCCGGGCCTCATGATCGGCCGCTCCTTCCACGACCTCCTCCCCGAGGAGGCGCGCAAGACCTCCCGGGACATCGTGCGCCGCGTCTTCCAGACGGGCGAGACGGACATCTTCGAGGTGCTCATGGAAAACGGGCGGCGCTCGCTCTGGTACACCTTCCGCATCGGGCCGCTCAGGCTCGAGCGCCGGGTGATCGCCGCCACGATCATCGCCACCGACACGACCGAGTTCAAGCGCGCCGAGGAGCTCATGCGCTACAAGGAGCTCTTCGAGAACGTGGGCGACTGCGTCTTCATCCTGAACGAGAAAGGGATCGTCATGGAGTGCAACGACCGCGTGCGGGAGAGCACCGGCTTCGAGCCCCGCGAGCTCGTCGCCCGCCCGCTCGTGGACCTCGCGGTCCCGGAGCAGACCGAGGCGCTCGCCTCCGTGCTCGCCGAGGCCGGCGCGGGCCGGGAGGCGCGCCTCGAGGTCCAGCTCCGCACCCGCGAGGGCGGCGCGATCCCCTTCGATCTGAGCTGCCGCCGGATCGTCTACCTGGGCGAGCCCTGCCGCCTCTGCGTCGCCCGCGACATCACGGCGATGAAGCGGCTGCAGCACCAGCTCATCCGCTCCGAGCGCCTGGCCGCGACCGGCCAGCTCGCGGCCTCGATCGCCCACGAGATCAACTCCCCGCTCCAGGGGATCACCGCCCTGCTCAACGTCCTGCGCACGACCTACAGCGGCGACGAGTACCTCCAGCGCAAGCTCGAGCTGATCAAGAGCGCCTTCAACAGCATCCGCGACACGGTCAAGAACCTGATCGACCTGAACCGCCCCGGCAAGGAGCGCAAGCAGCCCGTGGACATGAACCAGGTGGTCGAGAACACCTTCGCGCTCGTCAAAAGCCTGCTCAAGAAGAACATGATCACCCCGCGGCTCGAGCTGAACGCCGAACGGGCGACCCTCTTCGCCTCCCCGCAGCAGATGGGGCAGGTGCTCATGAACCTCGTGAACAACGCCGTCGAGGCCATCACCGGGGTCCCCGGCTACCTCGAGCGGGCCCACCTCCAGCAGGGCGCCTTCGGCGAGATCGCCGTGCGCACCTTTAACCGCGACGACGAGTTCGTGATCGAGATCTCCGACTCCGGCCCCGGCATCCCGCCGAAGGACCTGAACCGCATCTTCGACCCCTTCTTCACGACCAAGAAGACGATGGGGATGGGGGTGGGCCTTTCGATCTGCCTGGGGATCGTGGAAGACCACCGCGGCCGCATCACGGCCGAAAACGTCCCGGGGGGCGGGGCGAAGTTCACGATCGCGCTGCCGCTCAAGGCGGCCGAGGCCGCGCTCCAGCCGGCCGTCGCCTGAGCCCGCGCGGCGACTACCCTTCCGCGGGCCGCCCGCACTCCTTGCAGCGGCCGTCCGGGCCGATCACCCCGATGCAGGACTCGTCGCTGCAGAGCCGCCGCCTTTCCCAGTCGTCCTCGCTCGCGGCGTCCGCCGAGGTCGCCGCCTCCTCCGCGGCGGGCGCAGGCTCCGGGGCCGCCGGGTGCTCCCGCGCCGCGGGCGCGAAGGCCGGCTGCGGTGCGGGCCCTTCCGCGGGCCGCCCGCACTCCTTGCAGCGGCCGTCCGGGCCGATCACCCCGATGCAGGACTCGTCGCTGCAGAGCCGCCGTTCTTCCCAGCCCCCGTCCCCGTCGGCGCCGGCGGGCGGGTCGGAAACTTCGCTCATGCCGGGTTCTCCTTTCGTTCGCCGTTTCCCCGGCCCCCCCGGTTCGGCGGCCGGGAACCCTCGAGCAGGTTCTTCAGCTGCCCGAGGGATTCGATGTGGTGCAGGGCTTCGAGCGCGGGGTTGCGGTAGGCGATGAAGGGGACGCCCGCCGCCCGGGCCGTCTCCTCGTCGACCGCCGAGTCGCCCACGAAGACCGCCTCCTGCGGCGCGGCGCCGAAGCGCTCGAGGATGAGCTCGAGGCAGTCGGGCGCGGGTTTCGGCCGGGCGACGTCGAGCGAGGTGACGACGAGATCGAAGCGGCCTTCGAGCGCGAAGGCCCGGAGCAGACGCCCCATGGTGTCGGTGCGGTTGGTGGCGATCGCCTTCTTGAACCGCCCGTCCATCCAGTCGAGAAGGTCCTTGAGCCCGGGTTCGATCGCGAGGTGGGCGATGAAGTCCCCGTAATCCATCGTGCGGCGGAAGGCGTGCGCGGCTTCGCGCGCCGCGGGGTCCTCGAAGAGGAGGGCGAGGGTTTCGTGCACCGTGTGCGCGTGGGCGAAGCGGAGCTGTGCCTCCTCAAGGGGGGGGCGGCCGAAGCGGGCGAGAATGCGGTTGTAGTAGTGGCGGTTCGCCTCGAGGGTGTCGAAGAGGACCCCGTCGCAGTCGAAGGCGACCACCCGGATGCGCCTCATCGGCCCCGCTCCGGGCCCGCGGGGTCGGCGGGCGGCCTGAGGTAGACGAAGACCCTGAGGTCGAGCTCCGGCTTGCGGGGGTGGTCGGTCTTCAACCGGATCGTGTCGTTGAACGATCCTGCGTCGGTGCGCACGTTTTCCACCCGCAGGCGGAAGGCGGGCCGGCCGTTTCTCTCCTCGGCGAGGGCCTCCACCCGGATCATCCCGCCGCCGGCGCGGGCTTCGAGGATGCGGAAGGGGTGTGCCTCCTCCGGCTGCACGAGAATCTCGCCGCGCAACCGCTGCCCCGCCTCGCCCCGCAGGTGGAGAACCCGCGGCTCGATGAGCGCCAGGCGCTGGACCTCGCCCGCGAGGCGCAGGGTGAGCGCGGGCGCGGCCGGGTCGCTCGTGAGCACCTCGGCGGCCTTGACGACCCGGCGGCCGCCGTAGCCCGCGGTGTCGAGCCGCAGGCGGATCTTCCCCTCGGCGCCGGGCGGGACATGCCGCGGGTAGGAGACCGCCGTGCAGCCGCAGTCGGCGCGCACCTGGTGGATGAGGAGCGGGGCGTCGCCGCGGTTGGCGATCGCAAACTCGTGGACGACCGTGTCGCCCTCCAGCACCGGAGGAAACTCGAAGGTCCGTTCGGAGACGGACAGAACGGGCCCGGCCGCCGCGGCCGGCGCCCCGGGGAGGAAAGACCCCGCCACCGCGACCCACCACACGAAAAAGTTTTTCGCCGCCGGGGCGATCGTCTTGCGCATGGACGCCGGCGCCTCGCTTCCCCCTCGCCGTGGTCTCGAATTCGTCTTCTCTTCGCAGGCGAACGAACGGGGTCGATCCTAGGGAGCGCGCGCGGCCTTGTCAACCCGCCGCGGCCGCGCGGTGTTCCTCCCTCAGAGGAGAAAGACGGGGTCGACATCCAGCTCCACGGAGACCGGGCGCGGCAGCCCGAGGCTGGCCCGCCGCCCCACCCAGCGGTCGAGAAAGCGGTGCAGGAGCCTTGCGTCGGCGCACTTGAGCAGGACCTGGAAGCGGCTTCGCCCCGCGATCCGGGCGAGCGGCGCCTCGACCGGGCCGAGCACCTCGACCGCCGCGAGGCTTCCGCCCTCCGCAGCCCGCAGCGCGCGGCAGGCATCGCCCACGGCCGCGGCCGCGCGGGAGGTCTCTTCCCTCTTCGTGCCGGAGACCCGGATCAGCACGAGCCGGGTGAGCGGCGGGTAGCCGAGCTCGCGGCGGAAGGCGATCTCCGCCTCGTAGAAGGCCTCGTCATCCTGACGGCAGGCGGCCTGGAGGATGAAGTGCTCCGGGTTGTAGGTTTGCAATACGACCCTGCCGGGCTGCGCGCCGCGGCCCGCGCGGCCGGCCACCTGGGCGAGCAGCTGGAAGGTGCGCTCGCCGGCGCGGAAATCGGGGAAGTGCAGCGAGAGATCCGCACAGACGATCCCGACGAGGGTGATCCCCGGGAAATCGTGCCCCTTGGCGACCATCTGCGTTCCGACGACGATGTCGATCGTCTTTTCACGCAGGCCCTGGAGGAGTCGGAGCAGTCCCTGCCGGGTCCGCGCCGTGTCGCTGTCCATGCGGGCGATGCGCGCCTGCGGGAAAAGCCCCCGGAGCGCCTCCTCGACCTTCTCGGTCCCCAGCCCCAGGGGGACGATCTCGCGTCGGCCGCAGGAGCCGCAGGCCCCCTCCGCGGCGGGACGCTCGAAGCCGCAGTAGTGGCAGCGGTACCTCTGCTCGGCGCGGTGGAGGGTGAGGGAGATCTCGCAGCGCGGGCAGCGCAGCGCCTCGCCGCAGGCGGCGCACACCGGAAAACCGGCAAAACCGCGTCGGTTGAGAAAGACGAGCGCCTGTTCGCCGCGGTCCAGGGTTTCGGCGAGCGCCTGTTTCAACTCGTCGCTCAAGAAACGGCCGGGTCCGCGCCGGGCGCGGAGGGCGCGCAGGTCCACGAGCCGCACGGCGGGCAGCGCCCGTTCCTCGATGCGTCGGGTCAGGCGGAGTTCCGCGTACTTGCCGCGCCGCACATTGTAGACCGACTCGAGCGAGGGGGTCGCGGAGCCGAGCAGCACGACCGCCCCGTGGTCCCGGCCGCGCACCAGCGCGAGGTCGCGCGCGTGGTAGGGGACCCCGCCCTCCTGCTTGTAGGAGGTGTCGTGTTCCTCGTCGACCACGATCAACCCGAGGCGGGGAAACGGGGCGAAGACGGCCGAGCGCACGCCGACCGCGATCGGCGTCCGGCCCTCGAGGATCCGACTCCACTGGTCGTAGCGCTCCCCCTCGGAGAGCCGGCTGTGGAGGACGGCGATCCGCTCGCCGAAGCGGGCGCGGAAGCGCCGCTCGGTCTGGCTGATGAGGGCGATCTCGGGGACGAGGACGAGGACGGAGAGCCCCCGCGCCACGGCCTCGGCGGCGACGCGGAGGTAGATTTCGGTCTTGCCGCTTCCCGTCACCCCGCGCAACAGAAAGGGGGAGAAGCCCCGGCCCAGGGCGCCCAGGACCCGGGCGACCGCCTCCTCCTGCTCGGCGCTGAGAGCGGGGGCCACATCGGGGAGAATCGCCTCGCCGAAGGGGTCGCGGAAGACGCGGCGGGCGAAGCGCTCGAGGAGGCCCTTCCTCTCGAGCGCGCGCACGAGGGCGGCGGCGCGCGGGACACGGCGGGAGAGCTCCGCGACGGCGATTTCGCCGGCGGCCGCGATCTCGCGGTAGAGGGCCTCCTGCCGGGGGGGGAGGGCCGCGGGGGAGACCCCGGGGACGGGGCGCACCCAGCGCTGCAGGCGCGGGGCCCCCGAGCCCCCGGCGAGGCGGGTCGAGCGCTCGAGGAGGCCCTTCCTCTCGAGCGCGGAGAGAAGCGGCCGCAGCCGCGCCGCCGGGACCACGCGGGCCAGCCCGGCGAAGGTCTTCCCGCCGCCGCGCAAGAGACCGAGGACTCGCTCTTCGTCCGGCGCAAGGGGTGGCGTCTCCCCCCCCCCGCCGGGCGTTTCCTCCCGCAGCCGGTAGACGGTCCGCTCGGCGAGACGCGTCCCCGCCGGGAGGGCCGTCTTGATCACCTCGCCCAGCGGCTGCTTGTAGTAAGCGGCCGTCCAGCGGAAAAAGGGGATCATCGCCGGCGGGAAGATCGGCCCGCTGTCGGGGGCCTCCAGCACGGCCTTCAAATCTCCGCGGTCGGGCTGCCGCCCCGGGCCGAGGGCCCAGGCGGTCATGCGCCTTCGCCCGAAAGGCACGGTCACCCGCATCCCGGGGAGGATCCTTCCCGCGAGTTCCGCCGGCACTCCATAGGTGAAGGTTTCCGCAAGCGGCAGCGGGACGGCGACTTCCAGCGTTTCGGGAAACTTCCCGGGCATCGTCGGGCGACCAAAAGATAATTGAAAATCAGTCAGTTGTGATTTCGATTTGAGTTTTCGGGCGACCGGCGGATATAATAGAGGACGGCTGCAGGCCGCGCAACCCGTGGTCGGGCCGGCCGCGGCCCGCAAGCGACCCGGTTTCGGCAAGGGATGCCCCGGGAATCCCTGAATCGAGGAGGAGATCATGCGCTTCGGCAAGTCGGCATGGATGGCTGGGATGATGGCGGTGCTCGTCCTGTTCGCCGGTACGGCGACGGCCGCCTCGTCCTACCGCGCCCAGAGCGGCAATTGCCTGGAGAAGGAGTACTACACGGGCTGCGAACAGGAGCCGACCGGAGGCCAAATGATGTGGGATGCGCTCGTCATGCGGCCGGTCGGGATCGTGGGGACGGTGCTCGGGACGGCCGTCTGGCTGGTGAGCTACCCCTTCTCGGCGCTCGGCGGCAACGTCGACCAGGCGACCGAAAAGCTGGTCGTCGCCCCCTTCGACTGGACCTTCCAGCGTCCCCTGGGCGAGTTCTGATCCCGGCCTTTCTCCCCGCGGTCTTTGAAACGCGGGGAGCGCAGGCCCGCCGGGGCGGGCGGAAGGCGGAGCCGCCCACGGTATCCGTGACCTCCCCTATCCGCCCCGGGGGGCGCGGCGGCCGGACCCCGAACAGACAGCAGGCATGGAGCGCAAAACCGTCGCCGCCAACGCCCGGGCCCATGGGCCGGCGCCCCCGGCGCTTCTGCGCCTGGGGCCCCGCCTCACCGAGGCCATCCACGAGATCATCGAGTTCACCCGGCGCACGACGGGAATCGAGCCCTCGCAGGGGGAGATCGCCGGGGCGCTCAAGTCCTACTTCACCCTCGCCGAAATGGCGAACCAGCTCGCCTACCTGCACCGCCGGCCGGAGGCGGCCCAGGAGGAGCCCCGGCAAGCGCTCTTCGTTCCGCGGATGCGGATCGACCTGAAGGGCGGCCCGGCGGCGAACAGCCTCGCCCGCGCGGGCTTTTTCCGCCGCGAGGTCGCCGAAGGGCTTCTCGCCATCCGTCGGCATGCGGCGTCCGCCCTGGGGCGGGCGCCGGGGGAGGCCGCGATCGCGGCCGGGCTGAAGAGCAGCTTCATCCTGAGCGAGATCAAGAACCAGATTCTCCACCTGCGCTCCTTGCGCAAATAACGCCCCCCCCCTTTCGGCGCGACCTCTCCCGGCTTATGTTGGGGCGCTCCCGGCACAGGCGCCGGGGAACCCGCTTCCCGAAGGAGGCCCCCCATGAGCGGATCCATCCGCCAGCGTCACCATCTTCCGCGGATCCTTTTCGCGGCCTTGACCGCCCTTCTCCTCGACGCCCCCCCGTCCCCCGCGGGCGATCTGCGCGCCGCGATCGCCCGCGGCAGCGGGCTCGCCGCCTTCGATGCGATCGAGGAGATCGCCTACACCTTTCACGTGAAGCTCCCCGAGCGGGAAGTGAGCCGCAGCTGGGTCTGGGCGCCCGCCGCCGACCGCGTCACCTTCCGCCCGACGGGGGACCCCGCCGGGGAGTTGACCTACGAGCGCGGGGCGCTCGCTTCCGGCTCCGCCCCCGAGCGCGCCCGCGCCGCGGACCCCGCCTTCGTGAACGACAACTACTGGCTCCTCTTCCCCCTGCGGCTCACGTGGGACCTCTCGGCCAGGCTCGTCGAGGAACCGGCGCCGGCCGCCCTGCCGATCGGCTCCGGCCGCGCGCGGCGCGTCGTCGTGACCTATCCCGCAGACGAGGGCTACACGCCGGGGGACGTCTACGAGCTCTTCCTCGACGCCGAGGGCCGCATCCTGCAGTGGGTTTACCGCAAGGCCGGATCGGCCTCGCCCACGCGCGTGACGACCTGGGAGGACTGGCGGCCGGCGGGGCCGCTCGTGCTCTCCCTTGACCGCCGCGGGGCGGACGGCCTATTCAGGGTGTGGTTCACGGACGTCGCGGTCCGGCCGAAGGGCGCCGCCGGCTGGATCCCCGCCCGACCCTGAGGCGCCGCGGGGGAGGAAATCCGCCATGCTGAATCACGTCGTCCTGATGAAATTCAAGCCGGGGGTCCCCGAGGAGGAGATCCGGGAGCTCGAGCGAACCCTCGACGATCTGCCCAACCACATCCCGGAGATCCGCATGTACGAATTCGGCCGCGACGTGCTGAAAACCGAGCGCTCCTGGGACTTCGCCCTGGTGGGCCTCTTCGCCAACCCCGAAACCCTCGCCCGCTACCAGGCCCACCCCGCTCACCAGCCGGTGGTTGAAAAGATCCGGTCGCTGTGCGAACATGTGGCCACGGTCGACTTTTACGGGACGGACGCCGGCGCGATCGACGCCGTCTCGCGTTCCTGGGAGCGCGACCCGTTCGACACGCTGAAGCTCAGGCCGTAGCGAAGGCGAAGGGCGCGCTTCCCGGGACGAACGGCGCCCGCAGGCCCCCCCTTCCCCGGGGCGGCGGCGCGGGGGCCGGGGAGCGCTCTTCCAACCGCGATGGGCGATTTCGAGTCCTTCGACATCCGCAGCCGCGTCACGGATTCGGTGGTCGACACCTATGGGACGATGCTCTCGCTCGAGGTCGAGCCGCTCGCCGAGGAGCCGCCCCCGGGACACGGCGTGCACCGCCTCGTGGGCACGCTCAACTTCGCAGGCACCGTCAGCGGCATCTTCAATCTCCAGGTCACCGAGCCCCTCGGCCGCTTGATGGCCGCGCGCATGCTCGAGCAGGAACCGGACGAGGTCGATCTGGCCACCGACGTGCGCGATCTGCTGGCCGAGGTGACCAACATCGTCGGCGGCAACCTCAAGTCCGCGCTGAACGACGCGGGCCACCCCTGCGTCCTCTCCACCCCCTCGATCACCTTCGGCACCGACTTCACCATCCGCTCGCTCGCCATGGACCGCTTCGAGCGCATGGTCTTCCGCCACGGGGAGCACGTCTTCGTCGTCGAGACGGGGCTCAAGGGCAGCGAGGGCGCCGAGACGGGGCTCGATTTCAGCTCGCCCGAGGCGATGTCGCGGCTGCCGCACGTCGATCTCGCCAAGCTCGATGCGCTCGATCCCCGCGCCAAGGTCTCCGAGGGCGTGCTCGAGGTCTTCGAGACGATGTTCTCGCTTTCGATCGCGCCGGTCGAGACCGTCTCCGCCGCCAGCCTCACCGGCCTGCGTTTCGTTTCCTCGGTCTGCTTCGCGGGCGATGCGACGGGCATCGTGAGCGTGCACGTCGGCCGGGAGCTCGCGCGTCGCATGGCCGCGAACATGCTCGGCGTCGAGCCCGAGGAGATCGACGACGAGTCGGCGATCCACGACCTGCTGGGCGAGCTCGGGAACATCGTGACCGGGGGCCTCAAATCCGCGCTCACCGACACCGGGCTGCGCTGCGCGCTCTCGACCCCCTCGGTCACGACGGGGACCGACTTCATGATCGAGGCCTTGAACCTCGACCGCTACGAACGGTTCGCGTTCGAAGCGGCCGGGCACCCGGTCTTCGCCGAAATGGGCTTCAAGGTCTCCGATCTCGTGAAAGCCGCCCCCCGCGGCGAAAAGGAAGTGCACTACCGGGTGGAAGAAACCCCGCGGGATGCGGCCGCGGCCTCCCGCCGCGAAGCGCCCGTGCCGCCCGCCTCCCGGCCCACCCCCCCGCCGGGGGCCCCGCCGCC
>JBBFLI020000059.1:0-11230 GCA_037481615.2 Desulfobacterales bacterium | reverse complement strand
CGAGAGCCTGCCGCCCCCCCGGCCCCTCCAGCGCAGGCCGCCGTCTTCCCCGCCGTGTCGGCCCCGCCCGAGAGGCGTCCGTTTTCGCTGCTGCTCGAGAGCCTGCGCGCGCGGGAAAACGCGCTCGCCGCACAGCGCTCGTGGCGGAAACGGGGCCTCAGCCCGTATCTGGTCCAGGCCGAGCTGGGGGAGAAGGGCACTTGGTGGCGGCTTCTGCTCGGCGCCTACCGCAGCCTTCCCGAAGCGCTGGCGGCGCGCCGCGAGCTGGGAATCGACGCTGCGGTGCCCGTGAAAACGCCCTTCGGGAACCTCGTGGGCGAGTTCTCCGACCCCCAGGAAGCCGCGGTCTTGCGGGAGAGGCTTGCGGCCCGCGGGTGGGATCCTTACCTCCTCGAGGAGTCGGGCAGGCCGCTCAGGGTCTTCGTCGGCGCTTTTGCCGACACGGCTTCGGCCGAAAAACAGCGGCGGGAACTCGGCGCGCAGGGGATCGAGGCCCGCACCGTGCCGCGCTGAGCCGCCTGGGGAGAGAAAATCATGTCCGGGAAAAAAAGCCCCGCCCCCCCGTCACCCGCGGCATCCCGCGGCGGATCCTCGGGGGGCGGGAGATCCGTGCGTCAGGAAACGCTCTTTCTCTTCACCTTCCTCGCCCTCGCTGTGGGCTTCTTCGGCGGGGTTCTCTTCGGGGTCTGGCGCTCGGGAGACGACGGCGCGAGACCGGCCGACTCCTTCCCGGGTCCCTCCGCACCGGCCATGGCCGAGCGCATCCGCGAGCTCGAGGCGGAAACCGCGCGCAATCCCTCCGGCCTGCCCGCCTGGATCGAACTCGGCAACCTCTACTTCGACACCGACCAGCCCCGCAAGGCGATCGAGGCCTACCGTCGGGCGCTCGCGCTCGATCCGGAAAACGCCGACGTCTGGACCGACCTGGGGGTCATGTACCGCAAGGAGGGCAACCCCGAGGAGGCCGTGCGCTGCTTCGAGCGCGCCATGGCGATCGACCCGCGCCACGAGATCTCGCGCTTGAACAAAGGGATCGTCCTGCTGCACGACCTGAGGGACGAAGCCGGGGCGATCCGGGCCTGGGAAGAGCTGCTCGCGATCAATCCCCTCGCCGCGGTGCCGGGCGGGATGACGGTCGACCGCATGGTGCAGGGGTTGAAGCAGAAGGCCTCCGCGAAACCCTCCGGCTGAGTCCCGACCCGTTTCCCCCCGCGCTCAATTGTCGGGATAGCGGCTGCCGTAGATCCGGGCGATTTCCTCGCGTTGGAAAGGGTAGCGCGCGCCGCAGTTGCGGCAGCGGATCTCGATCGGAAACGGGCCGACATCGCGCATCTCCTTGAGGTCCTGGATCGGGAGCAGGTGCAACAGGGATTCGATGCGCGCGCGGTGGCAGGGGCAGCGGAAGGCGACCGGGCGGGAATCGAGAACGGTCGGTTTCCAGGGGGCGAAGGCGCTCTCGATGACCCCCCCGGGAGTCTCCCCCCGCGCGAAGCGTTCCCCCAGGGAGGGAAAGTCGGCTACGAGCGCCTCGAGCTCGGCGAGCACGCGGTCCTCGGCCTCCGGCATCGCCTGCAGCATGAGACCGCCCGCCCCCGGCACCCGCCCCTCGCGGTCGAGGGGGACACTGAGATTGAAGGCCGTGGGGATCTGCTCGGAGACGAGGCAGTAGTGGGCGAGATCCAGGGCCAGGTTGCCGTAGCGCAGCTCGACGCGGCCGGTGAAGGGCCGCCGGGCGCCCTCGATCACGCGGGTGACGGAGAGCAGCCCCGCACCGAAGAAGCGGCGCAAGTCCAGGTCTTCGAGGGGGCCCTCGACCGGGATGGGGACCTGTTCGAGGAACCCGCGGAGTTCCCCGGCGGCGTTCGCCTCGACGCTCAACCCCCGGATCGGGCCGGTGCAGCTGATCTGCAGCGCCAGCCGATCCGCCCCCTTCAGCCCCGACGACAGGAGGGCCAGCCCGAGGAAGGCCCGGCCCAGGACCACGGTTTCGAGGATCCCGAGCTCGTGCCGGCGGCGCATGTCCGCGACCAGCCGCGAGCCGTCCACCACGGCCCCGCGGATGCTCCCGCCGGCGAGCAGGAAGCGCACGAGCCGGTCGCCGCCGGCGCCGCCCGCGGTCTTTCCTGCCTGGGGGCTTTCCGCGGGGGGCATCAGAATTCCAGGCTGCGCGGGGTGCGCGGAAAGGGGATCACATCGCGGATGTTCGCGACCCCCGTCGCGAGCATCAGGAAACGCTCGAAGCCCAGCCCGAAGCCAGCATGCGGCACGGTCCCGAAGCGCCGGATGTCGAGGTACCACCAGTAGCGCTCGCGCGGCAGCCCCGTCTCCTCCATGCGTCGCTCGAGGACCGCGAGCCGCTCCTCCCGCTGGCTTCCGCCGACGAGTTCGCCCACCCGCGGCACAAGAAGATCCATCGCCGCCACGGTGCGCCCGTCGTCGTTCACGCGCATGTAGAAGGGCTTGATTTCCATGGGGTAGTCGGTGACGAAAACCGGGCGGCCGACGTGCCGCTCGCAGAGAAAGCGCTCGTGCTCGGTCTGGAGATCGGCGCCCGGCCGCACGGGGAATTCGAAGGGCTCCCCGGATGCCTGCAGGATGCGGACGGCCTCCGCGTAGGGGATGCGCTCGTAGGGCTCGGCGACGAGGTTTTCCAGCCGCGCCGGCAACTCGGGGTCGACCCAGCGGGCGAAGAGCGCGAGGTCCTCGCGGCAGTGCTCCTGCAGGTGGCGCACGAGCTCTTTCACGAGCTCCTCGGCCAGGGCCAGGTCGTCCTCGAGGTCGGCGAAGGCCATCTCGGGCTCGATCATCCAAAACTCGGCCGCGTGGCGGGGGGTGTTCGAGTTCTCGGCCCGGAAGGTCGGCCCGAAGGTGTAGACCCGGCCGAGCGCGCAGGCGAAGAGCTCGGCCTCGAGCTGCCCGGAGACCGTGAGGTGGGCCTCGCGGCCGAAGAAATCCTCCGCAAACGGGTTCTCACCGCCGCGGGGCGGCGGCTCCTGGAGCGTGGTGACCCGGAAGAGCTCTCCCGCCCCCTCGCAGTCGGAGCCGGTGAGGATGGGGCTGTGCAGGTGGAGGAAACCCCGCTCGCGGAAGAAGCGGTGCACGGCGAAGGAGGCCTCGGAGCGGATGCGGAAGAGCGCGCCGTACTTGTTCGTGCGCGGCCGGAGGTGGGCGATCCCGCGCAGGAACTCGTCGCTGTGGCGCTTTTTCTGCAAGGGGTAGGTCTCCGGGTCGGCCTCGCCCAAGACCTCGAGGTGCCGGGCCCGCAGCTCCCAGCGTTGGCCGGCGGCCGGCGAGGGGACGAGCGCCCCCTCGACCGCCACCGCGCAGCCCGTGGACAGGCGCTTGAGGAGCGCCTCGCCGGCCAGGGGGCCCTCGAGGATCACCTGCAGGTTCCGCAGGCAGGAGCCGTCGTTCAGCTCGAGAAAGGAGAGCCCTTTCGCATCGCGGCGGGTGCGCACCCAGCCGCAGACGCGGACATCCTCGAGCGCGGCTTCGCGGGCGAGAAGCTTGCGGATGTCGGTTCGTTTCATGGCGTGTTTTCTTTCTGTGCGATCAGGGCGCGGAGCGTTTCCACCGTGTCGGCCTCCTCCGCGGGTTTGTCGCGCCGCAGCCGCGCGATGCGCGGAAAGCGCACCGCGACTCCGGACTTGTGGCGCGCCGAGCGGCGGATGTCCTCGAAGGCGATCTCGAAGACGAGCTCCGGTTTCACCGCCTGCACCGGGCCGAAGCGCTCGCGGGCGTTGGCGCGGATGAAACGGTCGACCGCGCGGATCTCGGCGGCGTCGAGGCCGGAGTAGGCCCGGGCGAAGGGGACGAGCTCGCCTCCGTCCCACACGGAGAAGGTGTAGTCCGTGTAGAGGCCGGCGCGCAGGCCGTGCCCCCGCCGGGCGTAGGTCAGAACGGCATCGACGCGGTAGGGGTCCGCTTTCCACTTATACCAGAGTCCGCGGCGCCTGCCCACCGCGTAGGGGGAATCGCGGCGCTTGAGCACCAGCCCCTCGGCCCCCCGGCGGCGGGCCTCGCCGCGCAGCCGGCGGACCTCGTCCCAGCCCGTGACGCGCAAGGCGGGGGAGAGCCGCAGCCGCGGGTCGGGCGCCGCCGCAAGCCGTTTTTCGAGCGCCTCACGGCGCGCGGCGAGCGGGAGCGACCGCCGGTCGCACCCGTCCTGCTCGAGGAGGTCGTAGCCCACCCAGACGACCGGGATTTCCGCAAGCAGGCGCCCCCCCGGGTTCCGCCGCCCGAGGCGTCGCTGCAAGAGGCCGAAATCGAGCGGGCGTTCCCCGCCCCAGGCGAGGATCTCGCCGTCGAGCACGCAGCCCTCGGGGAGACGCCCGGCCGCGGCGCGGATTTCGGGGAAGGCCGCGGAGATCCCCCCCTCCCCGCGTGACCAGAGGTGGACCTCCCCCTCGCGGCGGACGATCTGGGCGCGGATGCCGTCCCACTTCCACTCGACCAGCCAAGCCGCCGGGTCGCCGAGCGCCTCCGGGGGGAGGTCCAGGGGGTGGGCGAGGCAGAAGGGGTAGGGGCGACCGGCGTCGGCGTCGGCGTCGGCCGGCTGCAGGAGCCTGCGCCACGCCTCGGCCGAAGGGTTCCATCCGCCCATGAGGCGCCGGCCGAGCAGCCCCTCCTCCAGGCCCGAGAGCCGCGCGAGCGCGCGGATCACCTTGCGCTGCGAGACCCCCACGCGGAAGCCGCCGGTCACGAGCTTGTTCCAGAGCAGGCGCGCCGTGCGGTCGAGCCCGCGCCAGGCCTCGAGGACGCCGGCGCGCTGGCGCTCCTCCGGCAGGCCGCGCAGCGCAGGGAGCAGCCGTTCGAGCCAGACGTGAAGCGGCACCTCCTCCAGGCCGCCGCCGTCGGGGAGCAAAAGGGTGATCGTCTCGGCGAGATCGCCCACCTGTTCGTAGCAGGCCTCGAACAGCCAGTCCGGGATCCCCGCCGCCCCCGCGGCGAAGCGCCGCAGGCGCGCGGTGGGCACGGCCCGCCGCGGCTTCCGCCCCAGGAGAAGGCAGGCGGCCCAGGCGGCGTCCTCGGGGGGGGCGGAGCGGAAATACGCCGCCAGCGCCGCCTCCTGCTCGCGCGCGCGGCGGCTGCGGTCGAGCGCGGCGAAGAGACGGGCGAAGCGCCTCACGGCGGTGCCTCGTCTTCCTCGCGCGGGGGATCGGCGGGGGAGGCTTCGGCGGCGAGGCCGGCCTCGCGCAGCGCCCGCGCCAACTCCGCGGCGAAGCCGTGGACGAGAAGCACCCGCGGCGCCCCCGACTGCCGGATCACCTCGAAGAGGCCGGGCCAGTCGGCATGGTCCGAGAGGACGAAGCCCGCCTCGAGCGCGCGGCGCCGGCGCAGGCCGCGGATCTGCATCCACCCCGAAGCGAAGGCGCGCCCGGCCCCGGCGAACCGCCGCATCCAGGGGGTCCCCGCCGCCGAGGGCGGCGCGAGGACGAGCGCCCCCCGGAGGTCCTCCCCCGCCCCGGCCGCGGCGAGCCGCCGCGCCGGGCGAAGCCGCACCCCCCCCTCGCGGTAGGCCGCCGTCGGCGCCTCGAGCGCGCCGTGGAGCAAAACGGGGCCGGCATCCGGGGGGAGGGAGGCGAGGATCCGCTGGGACTTGCCGAGCGCGTAAGCGAACAGCAGGCTGGGGCGGCCCTGCTCCGCGTTGTCCCGCCACCAGGCGAGGAGATCGGCGATCACCGTGGCGGGATCGGGCCAGCGGAAGACGGGCAGGGCGAAGGTCGACTCGAGCACCAGCCCGTGACCGCGCACGGGTTCGTAGGGCAGGCAGGTGGGATCGGGGGCGGTCTTGACGTCCCCCGTGACGACCCAGACCTCTCCGGCCCGTTCCAGGCGCACCTGGGCCGCTCCGCGGATGTGGCCCGAGGGATGAAAGGAGAGCCGCACGCCGCCCAGGACGAGGGGTTCGCCCCAGGAGAGCTCCTGCACGGAAACCGCCTGCCCCAGGCGGAGACGCAACAGGCGGGCGGTTTCCGGGGTGGCGAGATAGCCGCCGCAGCCGGGCCGCGCGTGGTCGGCGTGGGCGTGGCTCACGACGGCGCGCGCGACCGGCCGCCGCGGGTCGATGTGGACGCCGGCGGGCGGGCAGAACAGCCCGTCTGCCGTCACCTGCAGCCAGGGGGGGAGCATCGTCGGGAAAACGGGTGGCGATGCGAGCGGAACCGGAAAAGCGGCCGGCCTCGAACGTTCACGGCTCTTCCTCTTCCCCGCCGTCCGCGGAGGCCCGTCGGCCCCGCTCCGCGAAGCGCCTGAGGCGCCGCTCGATCTCCCCGAAGACGCTCCCCGCGGGATAGCGTCCCCGGCGGTCCGGCCTGCCGGCGCGCACGCCCGTAAGGAGCGCGATGCCCTCCTCGACGGTGCGGATCGCCCAGACATGGAAGCGCCTGCGGCGCACGGCCTCGAGGACGTCGCGCCGCAGCATGAGGTGCCGCACGTTCGCCGCCGGCAGGATCACCCCCTGCGTGCCGTCCAGGCCCTTGTCGCGGCAGACGTCGAAGAAGCCCTCGACCTTCTGGTTGACCCCCCCGATCGCCTGAATCTCGCCCTTCTGGTCCACCGACCCCGTGACGGCGATCCCCTGGCGCAGGGGAAACCCCGACAGGCAGGAGAGAATCGCAAAGAGTTCCGCCGCCGAGGCGCTGTCCCCGTCGACCTCGCTGTAGTGCTGCTCGAAGGTCAGGCTGATCGCCAGGCTCAGCGGGTGGGCGCGGGCGAAGCGGCCGCCCAGGAACCCCGAGAGGATGAGGACCCCCTTGTCGTGGGTGCGGCCGCTCAGTTCGACCTCGCGCTCGATGTTGATCACCCCGGCCTTGCCCAGAAAGGCCTCGGCCGTGATGCGCACCGGCCGGCCGAAGGCGTACTCGCCGATCTGGTAGAGGGCCAGCCCGTTGATCTGCCCCACCCGCTCCCCGGTCACCTCGACGCGGATCACCCCCTCGCGGAAGGACTCGAGGACCTTCTGCTCGTAGAGGCTGTAGCGGAAACGGTGCTCGCGGAAGGCCTGGAACACATGGCGGTCGGAGACGCGCCGGGCGCGCTGGCGCCGGGCCCAGTGGTCGGCCTCCTGGAGCAACCCGAGCAGGACGCCGAAACGCAGCGAGAGCTTGTGCTGGTGTTCGGCGAGCTTCTGGCCGAACTCCACGACGGCCGCCACGGCGCGCCGGTCGAAGGGGAGAAGCTTCTCCTCGCGGCAGACCCGCGCGACGAAGCGGGCGTAGAGCTGCTCGGTCTCCGCGGTGCGTTCGACCTCCTCGTCGAAGTCGGCCCGCACGCGGAAGATCTTGTTGAAGCGCGGGTCGAAGTTCTGCAGGAAGGCGAAGGTCTCGTAGGTGCCGAGCAGGATCACCTTGACCGCCAGCGGGATCGGCTCGGGCCTAAGGGGGGTGACCGCCGGGGAGGACTCCTCGGAGAGTTCCTCGATGTCGGCCTTGCGCTCGAGCAGTGCGCGCTTGAGCGCCTCCCACGCCGACGGCGCGGCGAGGAGCGGTTCGATCTCGAGGATCAGGAAGCCGCCGTTCGCCTGCAGGAGCGAACCGGCCAGCACGCGCGTGAAGTCCGTGCTCGGCCCGGCCGGGCCCATGCGTTTTTCGATCCGGCCGAAGAGGTTCACGTAGGTCGGGTGCCCCTCGTAGACCACGGGCGCCCCCCGCGGCGCCGGGCGGTGGACCAGGACGTTCACCCGGTAGGGAAGGAGCGCGGGGCGGTCCGCCGAGGGGGCGCCTTCGGCGTCCTCCTCTTTGCGCTCGGCGGGGAAGAAGCGGTTGAAGTTCTCGACGATGTCCGCCTGGAGCGCCGCGAGGTAGTCGAGAACGGCCTTGCGGCCGGCGAACTCCCGGCGCAGGGGGGCGAGCCTGCGGCGCAGCAGCTGAGAGACCGCCTGGTTCATCAGGCGCTCGACCCCGGCCCGCAGCCGGCGCTTGGAGGCCTCGAGCGTGCGGGCCGATTTTTCGAGCTCGGCCTGCATGAGCCGCACGCGCTCGTCGATCTCCCGGCGCACCTCCTCCGGCAGGGAGGGGATCTCCTCCGGGCCGAGCGGCCGGCCGTCGAGGAGGGGGACGATCGGAAACTCGCGGTTCTCCGAGTCGATGCGCAGGCCCCAGTCGGCGGCGCGGCGCTCGATCTTCTGCACGAGCGCCTGCTGGCGGGCCGCGTGCCGGGCCTTGAGGGCGGCGAGGCGCTTGCGGTGATCCTCGGCCTCGAAGGCCGCGGGGATCTCCCGCTTCAGGTCCTCGACGAGGCGGTGGATCTTCTTGGCGAAGGCCGGGCCGCGTCCCGGCGGCAGCGCGACGGCGCGGGGGCGGAACTCGTCGGCGAAATTGTTGACCAGGCACCAGTCGTCGGGGGCCGGACGGGTGCGCGCCAGGCGCTGCACGAGGTCGCGCACGATGGTATGGCGTCCCGTGCCCTCCGGGCCGCTCACGAAGATGTGGTAGCCCTCGCCGCGCAGGGTGAGTCCGAACTCGATCGCCTGGACCGCGCGCTCCTGGCCGATGACGCGGTCGAGCGAGGGGATCTCCGAGGTGTCCTCGAAGGAAAACCGCGAAGGCGGGCAGAGGCGGCGCAGCTCGGCGGGCTTGAGTTCGAGACGTCGGGGCATGCGGCGGACCTTCCGGTCGGGCGGGGGCGATCGCGGCGGCGCCCGCCGGGGAGCGACTCTATCCGAATCCCCCGGCCCGGGCAAGCCCGCCGGTCCGCTCGGCCGGGTGCGGCTCCGCGCCGCCGAGCCAGTCCTTCAGGCACCGCGCCGTGTGCGAGACCGCGGCCTGTTCCAGGAGCTCGCGCGGGGAACCCAGGGCGACGATCCGCCCGCCCCCTTCGCCGCCTTCGGGTCCGAGGTCGATCACCAGGTCCGCCTCGGCGACGACGGCGAGGTTGTGCTCGATCACCGCGACCGTGTGACCGAGGTCGACGAGCGCCTGCAACGCGTCGAGCAGGCGGCGCACGTCGGCCAGGTGCAGGCCCGTCGTGGGTTCATCGAGAATGTAGAACGCGGGGCCGTCGCCCGTCCGGCCGAGCTGCTCGGCGAGCTTGATCCGCTGCGCTTCGCCGCCCGAGAGGGTGGGGCTCGGCTGGCCGAGACGCAGGTAGTCGAGCCCCACGTCGCAGACGAAGCCGAGCGGCCGCCGCAGGGCGGGTACGGCCTCGAAGAGGTCGCGGGCCTCGGCGAAGGTCATCTCCAGCACCTCGGCGATCGTCCGGCCGCGGTAGCGGATCTCGAGCGTTTCGGTGCGGTAGCGGCTCCCCCCGCAGACTTCGCAGGGGACGTAGACGTCGGGCAGAAAGCTCATCTCCACCCGCGGCCGGCCCTGACCCCGGCAGGCCTCGCAGCGCCCGCCGGCGACGTTGAAGGAAAAGCGGGCCGCCCGGTAGCCCCGGGCCCGGGCCGCGGGGGTGGCGGCGAAGAGGCGGCGGATCTCGTCGAAGACGCCGAGGTAGGTCGCCGGCACGGACCGCGGCGTGCGGCCGATGGGGCTGTGGTCCACCTCGAGCGCCCGTCGCAGCGCCTTCCAACCCTCGATGGCGCGACAGGCCCCGGCCGGGTCGCGCCGCCCGAGCAGCCGGTTGCGAAGATTGCGGAAGAGGGTCTCCTTGAGGAGCGAGGATTTCCCCGAGCCCGAGACCCCGGTGACCGCGATCAGCGTGCCCAGGGGGAAGACGGCGTCCACGGCGCGGAGGTTGTTCGCCGCGGCGCCGAGCACGCGGATCGCGGGCCGCTCCCGCCAGGGCCGGAGCCGCGAAGTGATCCGCCGCGTTTCCGAGGCGATCCAGGCGCCGGTCCGCGATGCGGGGGTCTTCCGGAGGTCCTCGACCGTCCCCACGGCGACGATCCGGCCCCCGGCCGCCCCGGCGCCGGGACCCAGGTCGACGAGGAGGTCCGCGGCGCGGATCGTCTCCTCGTCGTGCTCGACCACGATCACCGTGTTGCCGCGGTCCCGGAGGGTGCGCAGCGCCTCCCCGAGGAGCTTCCCGTCCCGCGGGTGCAGCCCGATCGTGGGCTCGTCGAGGACATAGGTCACCCCCGACAGGTTGGAGCCGAGCTGGGCGGCGAGGCGCACGCGCTGCGCCTCCCCGCCCGAGAGCGTGTCCCCGCTGCGGGAAAGCGCAAGATAGCCGAGGCCGAGGCGCTCGAGCAGGGTGAGCCGCCCGTCGATTTCGGCGATCAGGGGTTCGGCGAGCGGCCGCGCGCGGGGAGGAAAGGAGAGCCGGCGCAGGTCCCGCCGCAGCGCCGCGGCCGGCAGCTGCACCCAGTCCCAGATGGAACGCCCCCCGACGCGCACGGCGAGCGCCTGCGGCTTGAGCCGGCTTCCGCCGCAGGCGGCGCACGGCGGGGGAGGCCCCTCGTCTTCCCCCGGCTCCTCGGCGCCCGTCACGCCCAGACCCTGGCACACCGGGCAGGCGCCGCGCGGGCTGTTGAAGGAAAAGAGCCGGGGATCGGGGGGGTCGACGGCGATGCCGCAACGGGGGCAGACCCCGTGCAGGCTGTAGGATTCCTCGGCGCCTTCCTCGTCGACGACCGCGATGTGGCCCGCGCCCTCCTCGAGGGCGCGGCGCACCGCCGCCGGCAGGTTGGGGACGGGCAGCCGGGCGACCGCGAGCTCGATCGTGTGCTCGCGGTAGCGGTCGAGCGCCATCCCGGGGGCGATCGTCGCCCAGCGGCCGTCGATGCGGGCCTCGGCGAAGCCCCGGCGAAGGGCGCGCTCGAGCAACTCGCGGTGGAACCCCTTGCGCCCGGCCACCTTGAGGGCGAGCAGCCGCGCCGGGCGGCGTGCGAAACGCCGCCGGATGCGCAAGACGATCGACTCGACCGTCTGGGGCAGCAGCGGGCGGCCGCAGTCCGGGCAGTGCGGCGTGCCGAGCCGCGCGTAGAGCAGGCGCAGGAAATGGTAGGTCTCGGTGAGGGTCGCCACGGTGGAGCGCCGGCCGGAGTGGCTGATGCGCTGCTCGATCGCCACCGTGGGGGAGAGGCCGCGGGCGAGGTCGAGATCGGGCCGCTCGAGGATCCTCAGGAACTGGCGGACATAAGGGGTGAGGCTCTCGAGGTAGCGCCGCTGGCCCTCGGCGAAGAGGACGTCGAAGGCGAGGGTCGATTTCCCCGATCCCGAAACCCCGGTGAGGACGATCAGGCGGCCGTGGGGCAGCGTGAGGCTCAGGTTCTGCAGGTTGTGCTCGCGCACCCCGCGCAGCTCGATCGCCGGGGGCGGGGCGCCCCGGCCCCAGGGGGCGGCGG
>JBBFLI020000058.1:0-12557 GCA_037481615.2 Desulfobacterales bacterium | reverse complement strand
TGTGCCCAATCGTCCCCACATTCACATGCGGCTTCTTGCGCTCAAACTTCTGCTTCGCCATCGCTCTCTCCTCCGCCCTGGACGGGACAAAACGTCTCCCCCCGGCGGTTTTTCCTCGACCCACCGCCTGGCGGGGTTTTCCTCGAATATGGAGCCCATGACCGGAATCGAACCGGTGGACCTCTTCCTTACCAAGGAAGCGCTCTACCGACTGAGCTACATGGGCGGTTGCTTCCACACCGGGCGGCCCGCAGGCCGCGCCGGATGATTCTGGAGCGGGCGACGAGATTCGAACTCGCGACATCCAGCTTGGAAGGCTGGAGCTCTACCAGCTGAGCTACACCCGCCTGGGATCGGGGAACCTATGCCTTCGGGGCCGCATCCGGCCGCATGCCGGCGCCGCGCACGACCCGCCGGGCCTCACGGCTCAGCCCTCTCGATTGCTGCAGGAAGTCCGGTAGTCAGGTTCGATCCCGCAAAGTCGCGCCGAAATCTTCTACCCGAGACCCGCATCGGAATGGTGGTGGGGGGAGGATTCGAACCTCCGTAGGCATTCGCCGACAGATTTACAGTCTGTTCCCTTTAGCCACTCGGGAACCCCACCGCGGAGCCGGGGTTGGCACCCCCCGACCTCGTTTGCCGCTCGTCCTGCCCGCTGCAGGGATGGCCGCTCTGGAGCCAGCGGAGGGATTCGAACCCCCGACCCGCTGATTACAAATCAGCCGCTCTACCGGCTGAGCTACGCTGGCCGCATCCCGCTCGCCGGACCCCCGGGCGCTTTCGGAAGGCGGGCAACCCCCTTGTGCTTCCTCATAAAACGAGGCGATTTAGACTTTTCGAGGGGGGTTGTCAAGATCTTTTTTTGAAACGGATTATACCGCGGCGGGGGCGAAAAGCAAGCCTTTCGCGCAAAAGCGGCCGGATGCCTTGCTTGACAACCCCGCCGGGGGTTGTGTATTGGGCGGCAACCGGCGATGCCGGGCCGCGGGGAACCCGCCGGCCCCGGCTCCTCCGCCGACGGAAAGATGCGGAAGATGCGCCCTGATGAACCCTGGATAGCGGCGGCGGCCCTGCTCGCCGCCTTTCTTTCCGCCTGCGCCGTCCCTGGGGAATACCGGCTGCCGCGCCCGGGAGCGGCCGTTGTCACCGCACCGGCAGCACCACCCGCCCGGCCGACCGAGGCGGCCGTATCGTCCCGCCCCGAGAGCCCCGGCACCCGCAGCGCCCCCGGGCCCGGCCCGGCATCCGTCACCCGCCCTCGCGCCGCGGAAACCCCGCCCGCGGAAGAGGAAGGGCTTCTCGAAGACGACGAAGCCGACGCCCTTGCGGGACGAAACGGCGGCGCGCAGGCGGCTCTGCAACGGGCGCTCGGGCTCTGCCGCCTCGCCCAGGCCCACGCGAAGCGCGGGCATTCCGACCAGGCGATCGAGGCGCTCGACGCCGCCTACGCCCTCGTCCTCGAGACCGACCCGGGAAGCGATCCCGTCCTGCTCCAGGAAAAGGAAGACCTCCGTCTCACCATCTCGCGGAGGATTCTCGAAGTCTACGCCCCGCGCCGCTTTGCCGGCAACGGCGGGCGGAACGAGATCCCGATCGATCTGAACGCCCATGTGCAGGCGGAAATCGACTCCTTCACCGTCGGCCGGGAACGGGATTTCTTCACCGAGGCCCTGCGGCGCTCCGGCCGCTACCGGGGGCGCATGGAGGCCGCACTGCGCGAGGCGGGGCTCCCCGCCGAGCTCTCGTGGCTCCCGCTCATCGAAAGCGGCTTCAAACCCACGGCGCTCTCCCCCGCCCGGGCGCTCGGCCTGTGGCAATTCATCCCCTCGACGGGATACCGCTACAACCTCAACCGCGACACTTACATCGATGAGCGGCTCGACCCCGAAAAATCCACGCGCGGGGCGATCGAATACCTCAAAGACCTGCACGGGATGTTCGGGGACTGGCTGACGGTGCTGGCGGCCTACAACTGCGGCGAGCACCGCGTC
Source organism: Desulfobacterales bacterium (assembly GCA_037481615.2). Taxonomy (GTDB): domain Bacteria; phylum Desulfobacterota; class Desulfobacteria; order Desulfobacterales; family SpSt-501; genus SpSt-501. Next base: position 10,566 of record JBBFLI020000058.1, on the reverse strand, counting down.
ATGCGCACCATCCAAAGCCAGAACATCAATTATCTGGACCACTTCTGGGACCTCTACGAAAAGCTGCCGCGCGAGACCGCCCGCTACGTCCCCCGCTTCCTCGCCACGCTGCACATCGTTCAGAACCTCGAGCGCTACGGCCTGGCCGACCTGGAAATCGATCCGCCGCTGGACTACGAGACGGTGGCGATCCCGCGGCAGGCGAGCCTGAGGGGGGTCGCTCTCGCCACCGGCATCGAGGAATGCGTGCTGCGCGAACTCAACACCGAACTGCGTCAAGGGGTGCTGCCGGAGAGCGGCTACGAGCTCAGGGTTCCGCCGGGAGCGGCGGCCCGCGTGGCCGAACAGCTCGAGGAGATCCCCCTCTACCGCCCGCCGGCCCGCGCGCCGTTGTCGCGCCACAAGGTCGCCAAGGGGGAGAGCCTCGAGGGGATCGCCCGCAGGTACAAGGTCTCCGTCAAGGAGTTGCTCGCGGCCAATCCGCCGCTTTCCACGAAAACGCCCCCGCCGGGGACGGTTCTCACCATTCCTGCGGGGAAAAGCCCCTCCCCCTCCGCCTTGCCCCCGCCGGCCGCCCGGGGGATCGAGCACACCGTCCAGCGCGGCGAGTCGCTGGCGAGCATCGCCCGGCGCTATCGCGTCGCCCCGGAGGAGATCCAGCGCGCAAACCGCCTCTCCTCCTCCGCCCTGCGCGCGGGCCAGGTGCTGAAAATCCCCGCCGGCCGGGCAGCCCCTGCCGCAACCGGACGGGGTCACAAAATCTACGCCGTCCAGGCCGGGGACACCCTCTCCTCGATCGCCCGCAAGCACAGCATGAGCCTCGAGCGGCTGCTCGCCCTCAACCGCCTCACGGCCGAGGCCTCCCTCCAGCCGGGCCAGCGGCTGATCGTCGAAAACTAGCCCTCGCCCGCCCGGGCCAGCAGCGAGCGCACCTCCTCGGCGGTGAGCGGGCGCCAGGCGCCCGCGGGGAGATCCCCGAGACGGATCGAGGCGATCCGAATCCGTTTCAGGGAGACGACCTCGTTTCCCAGACTCTTCACCATGCGGCGGATCTGGCGGTTGCGGCCTTCGCGCAGCACGATGCGAAAGGCGCGCTCCCCCAGCCGCGTCACCTCGGCCGGCCGTGTCCGCGTTCCCAGAATCGGCATCCCCGCGGCCATGCGTCGCAGGGCGGCGTCCGAGACCGGCCGGGCGGTCGTCACCTCGTATTCCTTCTCGTGGTCGAAAGAGGGGTGGGAGAGCCTCAAGTGCAGCCGGCCGTCGTTGGTGAGGAGCAGAAGCCCCGTAGAATCCTTGTCCAGCCGACCCACCGGGTAAATCCGCTGCCGGCAGGGCACGAGATCGAGGACGATCCGCTTGCCCGGCTGCCGGCAGCTCGTCACGTACCCGGCCGGCTTGTGGAGCGCGATGTAGATTCGTTCTTCGAGCGGGGCCACGCGCTCGCCGTCGACCTCGACTACGTCGCGTTCCGGATCGACCTTGCGCCCCTGCACACGGACGACCTCGCCGTTCACGCGCACGCGGCCCTCCCGGATCCAACGCTCCCCCCTGCGGCGGGAGCAAAGGCCGGCGTCGGCCAGATATTTCTGGAGGCGCATCCAGGCCATGCAGGGAGGGGGGGGTTCGCGGCCCCGGTTCCTCGGCTCTCCGGCGCGCGGGGCGATCCGCCTTCAGCTGCGGTAGTCGGCGTTGATCTTCACATAGTCGAGCGAAAAGTCGCAGGTCACCAGGCTCGCTGCGCCCGGGCCGCGGCCCACCACGATCACGATGGGATAGGCCTCGGAACGCAGGACGGCCGACGCCCGCGCCTCGGCCTCCCGGCCGAGGCCGACCCCGCCGGAGACGATCTGCACGGGGCCGAAGTGGATGTCGACCGCCGCGGGGTCGAATTCCGCGCCCGAGCGGCCGGCGGCGGCGAGGATCCGCCCCCAGTTGGCGTCCTCGCCGAAAATCGCCGTCTTGACGAGCGGCGAGTGGGCGACGGCCTCGGCGATCCGCCGGGCGTCGGCGTCGCTCGCCGCTCCGCGCACGACGATGTCGACCACCTTGTTCGACCCTTCGGCGTCGCGGACCACCCAGCGGGCGAGCCGCTCCATGACGTCCGCGAGCAGCTCCCCGAAGACGCCCCGCACCTCGGGATCGGCCAAGGAAAGGGGATGGGTGCCGCTGGCCAGGAGGAGCACCGTGTCGTTCGTGCTCGTGTCCCCGTCCACGGTGATGCGGTTGAAGGAACGTTCCGCCCCCTGGGCGAGCAGCGGCTGGAGCGCCCCGGGTTGGGCCGTGAGGTCGGTCATGAGGAAGCAGAGCAGGGTCGCCAGGTCGGGCCGGATCATGCCGGCCCCCTTGACGACGCCGGTCAGCCGGAAGCGTCCGGCCCGCGTGCGCCCCTCTTCGGAGATCGCCTTGGGCACGCGGTCGGTCGTGAGGATCGCCTCGGCGAAATCGGCGATCCCCTCGGGTCGCAGCGCCGCGGCGAGCGCCGGGGCCGCCTGCTCGATCGCCTCGATCGGCAGCGGCTCGCCGATCACCCCCGTCGAGGCGACGAGCACCTCCTCCTCGGAGACGCCCAGCGCATCCGCCGCGGCACGGGCCATACGCAACGCGCGGCGGTCGCCCTCCTCGCCGGTGCAGCAGTTCGCGTTACCGCTGTTCACGATCACCGCGCGGCAGCGGCCGCGGCGGATCCGTTCGCGATCCAGCCGCACGGGCGCGGCCTGGACGCGGTTGCGCGTGAAAAGGCCGGCCACCGCCGCCGGCCGTTCGCAGAAGATCAGGCCCAGGTCCTTGCGGCCGTTTTTCTTGATCCCCGCGGCGAGACCCGCCGCCTGAAAGCCGGGGCAGGAAACGATCTGCATCGCCCTCATCCCTTCCGTGAACGCGTTTTTTTCTCCCGGATCCGGGCCGACCTTCCGGCGGCCTCCGGGCAACTCCCACGCACCGTCCGCTTCCGGCGCGGACCGCAGCCGATGGAGGCGGCCTCCGCCGCCCGGGGAGACGCGTGTTCCGCCCGGAACCCTTTGAATTGAGTGCCGATCTGACAGAATCCGGGCCGCTTGTCAATCGCGAGCGCAATCCCCGCCGGGCCCGGCCGGGGGTTTGACACCCGCCCGGGCTTGGGTTAATCGGGCACACCACCGGCCGAGAGCTTTCGGCCCCGGGAGGAAGGCCATGAAGGACCCCGCTTTGCGCTGCAGACGCTGCCGCGCCCCCCTCGCGTTGCGACGCACCTGAACCGCCGTGATCCTGCGCTGCAGGGCCTGCGGCGCCGAACACCCTGTGGCCGACTTCCGGGAGCGGATCGACGAGGCCATCGAGGCGGCCCTGGCCGACATTCCCTGCGACCGTCTCTCATGACCCTCATCCTCGACCACCTCTTCCCCGTATTCGCCCTGCTCGCCCTCGGCTTCCTCCTGCGGCGAACCCACACCACCACCGAGGCCTTCCTCGCGGTCTCCGACCGTGTGGTGTATTTCATCTTCTTCCCCGCCCTGCTCTTCTGGAAACTCGGCGGCTCCCCGCAGAAGCCGGCCGACGATCTGAACCTCGTCCTGGCCGCCACCGCCGCGGTCCTCTGCGTCTACGGCTTGAGCACGGCGTGGATCGTCGTGGGGAAGATCGCGGCGTTCCAGGCCGGCTCGTTCTCCCAGAGCTGCTTCCGGATCAACACCTACGTCGGCATGGCCGTCTCGATCAGCGCCTTCGGCGAGGAGGGGGGGCGCCACTTCGCCGTTCTGATCGGCCTCACCATCCCGATCTTGAATGTGCTCTCCGTCGCCACCTTGATCTGGTTCGGACCCCGCGAGCCCTCGGCCGGGAAACGCGTCGCCCAGACCCTCCGGGCGCTGTTGCTGAACCCGTTGATCCTCGGCTGTCTTGCAGGCATCCTCTACGGCCGCCTGGCCGGCTCCTTTCCGCCGTTCATCGACAACACCCTCCGGCTGGCGTCCTCCGTCACCCTGCCGCTCGCGCTGCTCTCCATCGGCGGCATGCTCACCCTGCGGGGGTTGAGGAGCCACTGGCGACTTTCCCTCCTCGCATCGTTTTTCAAACTGGTCGTCCTGCCCGCCCTGGGCTATTTCTGGTTGCGCGCGTGCGGCGTCCAGGGGCTTTCCTTCTCCATCGGGATGCTCTACTTTGCCTTGCCGACGTCGACCGCGCTCTACATTCTCTCCGCCCAGCTCCACAGCGACACGGAGCTCGCCTCGACCGCGATCGCGCTGTCGACCCTGCTCGCCTTCGGGCCGATGTCGGCCGCCCTGTTGCTGTGAGGGGGGTGACGGCAAGGCATGCCGAAGTTCAAGCTCACCATCGAGTACGACGGGACCGCTTACCGCGGCTGGCAGCGCCAGGCCGAGGGACCGACCATCCAGGCGGAGATCGAGCGGGCGATCGCCGCCCTCACGGGCCGGCCCGCGACGGTGGTCGGGGCCGGCCGCACCGACGCGGGCGTCCACGCCCTCGGCCAGACGGCCCATTTCCTCAGCGCGACCCACCTCGGGCCCGACGTCCTGCGGAAAGGGCTCAATGCGCTTCTCCCCGCGGACATCGCCGTCCGCGAGTGCCTGCCTGCGCCGGAGACCTTCCATGCGCGCTACGACGCCCGCAGCAAGCGCTACCGCTACCGCATCCTGAACGGCGAGGTGCGAAGCGCCCTCGAACGGCACCGTTGCTGGTTTCTCCCCCGGCCGCTCGACCTGGACCGGATGCGCCGGGCCGCGGCGTACCTCCTCGGCCGCCACGACTTCAAGTCCTTCGAATCGAGCGGCAGCCCGCGGGCGCACACCGTGCGCCGCGTCATCGCGGCCGACTGGAGCGTGGACGATCAGGGCTTTTGGTGCTTCGAGATCGAGGCGGACGGCTTCCTCCGCGGCATGGTGCGCAATGTGGTCGGAACGCTGGCCGCCGTGGGCGCCGGCCGGTTCGCCCCCGAAGACGTCCCCCGCATCCTCGAGGCCCGCGACCGCCGGCGCGCCGGGGCCTGCGCCCCGGCCCACGGCCTCTTTCTCCTGCGCGTGACCTATTGATCCCCCGCCGTTGCGACGCGGGAAAAGCGGTGATAGAAGGAACGCAGAACGGCACGCGGTGAAAAAAAGCCCCCGACGAGGTGAACGCCATGACCCATCCCCCAGCCCCTTTTCCCCCGGCGGCGGCGGCCGACCTCCCGAGCCTGCGGGAACGCTACGACGGCTTCGTCCGGCGCGGCCTGAACCTGGACATGACCCGCGGCAAACCCTGCGCCGAGCAGCTCGAGCTCTCCGCGGGGCTGATCGAGGCCCTCACCCGCTCGGATTACCGGGCGCAGGACGGCACCGACTGCCGCAACTACGGCGGCCTGGACGGCCTGCCGGAAGCGAAGGCCCTCTTTGCCGCCATGGCGGGGGTGCGGCCGGAGGAGATCCTGATCGGAGGCAACTCCAGCCTCAGCCTGATGCATGACGCCATGACCTGGGCCTGGATTTTCGGCGTCCCCGGCGGCAACGGCCCCTGGCATCGGCGGCCCAAGGTCAAATTCCTCTGCCCCGTGCCGGGCTATGACCGCCACTTCGCCATCTGCGAGCACCTGGGGATCGAGATGATCCCCGTGGAGCTCCGCGGGAACGGGCCGGACATGGCAACCGTCGAGCGGCTGGCCGCCTCCGACGAGACGGTGAAGGGCATCTGGTGCGTCCCCAAATACAGCAACCCGACGGGGGAGGTGTATGCCCCGGAGACGGTCGAAGGGCTGGCGCGGCTTCCGGCCAAGGCCCCGGATTTCCGCATTTTCTGGGACAACGCCTACGCCGTGCACCACCTGGGCGGGGGGGCGGCGCCGCTCGCCGACCTCCTGGCCGCCTGCCGCCGCGCCGGAAACCCCGAGCGGGCCCTGATCTTCGGCTCCACCTCGAAGATTTCGCTCGCCGGCGGCGGAATCGCCTTCCTCGCCGGCAGCCCCCGGACCCTCGACTGGGCGCGGCATCACCTCGGCTTCCAGACGATCGGGCCCGACAAGCTGAACCAGCTGCGTCACGTCCGCTTTTTCCGCGACCTGGCCGGTATCGAGGCGCACATGGAGCGCCATGCGGCGATCCTCAAGCCCAAGTTCGACGCGGTGCAGGAAGTGCTCGCGGCCGAGCTGGGCGGAGGCGACCTCGCCGTCTGGACGCGCCCGCAGGGGGGCTATTTCGTGAGCCTCGACACGCGGCCCGGGCGGGCGCGGCGGGTGGTGGAACTCGCCGCCAAGGCCGGTGTGCGGCTCACCCCGGCGGGGGCGACCTTCCCCTACCGTCGGGACCCCCTCGACCGCAACATCCGCATCGCCCCCTCCTTCCCGTCGGTCGCGGAGATCCGAACGGCGATGGAAGTCCTGGCCGTCTGCGTCGCGCTCGCCGAGCGGGAGCCCGCCGCCTGACCGCCGGATAGGCTCGCAGAAAAAAAGCCCGCGGGGGAAACCGCGGGCTTTTTTCTTTCCTCGGCAACCGTTCGGGTTACTTCATGAAGAGCTTGGCAATCGCCGTCGCCTGCGGATGGGCGAAGATCAGGATCAGGGAGACGACCAAGGCGTAAATGCAGAGCGACTCGATCAGGGCGAGCCCGATCAGCATCGTCACCGTGACCTTGCCGGAGGATTCCGGGTTGCGGGCGATGCCCTCGACGGCCGAGCGCAGGCCGATGCCCTGGGCGATGCCGCAGCCGAAAGCCGCGATCGCGATTCCGAAACCCGCCGCCGTGACGCAGGCGATGAAGAACTCCAACGCTTTTGCTTCCATACCGCTCCTCCTTGGGTGAGTTGGATTTTGGGGCTCCCTGTCGAGCTCCCCTTACACGCGGATTTCCGGCTCCCCGCCTTCAGTGCGCATGCTCCATCGCGCCGCTGAAGTACATGATCGACAACAGGAAGAAGACGAAGGCCTGGACGAAGGATACGAAGATCCCCATGGCCATGATGGGCAGCGGCGCAAAGAACGCCCCCGCCAACATGAACAGGATCATGAGCACGAGCTCGTGGCCCATCATGTTGCCGAAGAGACGGAAGGAGAGCGACATGATGCGCGCGAGGTGGCCGATGACCTCGATCGGGAAGATGATCGGCGTCATCCACCAGATCGGCCCGAGAAAATGCTTGATGTACTTGACCCCGTGGTACTTGACGCCGAGAAAGTGGGTGAAGAGGAAGGAGACCAGCGCGCAGGAGAGCGTCGTGTTGATGCTCGCCGTCGGCGGGAAGAACCCGGGGATCAGACCGATCAGGTTGCAGGTGGCGATGTAGAGAAAGATCGTCCCCACGAGGGGGAAGAACCAGCGCGCCTCTTCGCCGGCCACGTCGACCATGAACTCCTCCATGCCGGAGATGACGACCTCGAAGAAATTCTGCGCCTTGCCCGGGATGAGGCGGATCGTCCGCGTGCACGCGTAGGCGAGCAGGATGAGCAGGAGCAGCACGAACCAGGAGTAGACGACGTGCGGGTACGCGGCCGCGAAATGTCCCAGTCCGACGAGATCGAGAAGCGTGGGCAGGATCAGGAAGGGGTGTTCCATGTCAGACCGCCTCCTTGCAAAGGATCTTTTTGACCTCGCGCAGGGTCGCCAGAAAGATGCTCGCCACGACCGTCGAGACGCCCAGGACCAGGCCCAGGGGGTGGATCTCCCCGGAGAGGATCAGCAGGAAGAGGACGCAGCCGCTGGCGAGGAAACGCAGGTAATACTTGGCGATCACCGAGGGAAACGAGGCGAGGTGCGGCGGGGTGAGCGCCCCGCGAAGCGTGCGCGCAAGCAAGTGGAAATTGATCGTCACCACGAGCCCGCCGCAGAAGATCCCCAGGGCGAGCTCGCGCGAGGCGAAGATCAGCCCCGCCGCGCTCGACGCGGCGAGCAGAACCCAGTTGGACCGCCGGACGAACTCCACGATCCGTTGCTGGATGTTCACGTCCCTTCCTCGTCCGGGAAGCGGTGGGTTCACAGTTTGCGGCTTTTCCGGATCGCCAGCCACAAGTTGCGGAAGGCCGCCGCGATCCCCAAGGCCAAAAACCCGAGCATCCCCCATGGAGAGGTCTCCCAGGTGCGGTCCACCCAGAGACCGGCTCCCAGCCCGATGAAGATCGACAGCGCGACGGAAAAGCCGAGGCTGCTGTAATAGGCGAGCTCCCGCCACGCCCGGCGGGTTTCGCGTTTCATCGTCTTTCCCGTTCGAAACCCCGCTCGCCTGGTCCGGCAGGATGCGGCGGAAGTCGGCAGCACCTACCACAGCACCCGGGCGAAGTCAATGGCGGGAAAACCGGCGCGGCGAAACGGTGCGCCCGCCCTGCCGGGGGGTCGCTCACAGTTCGATCTCCTCGACATCGAAGACCGGTCCGTCCACGCAGGCGTGGTGGAAGCGCGGGCCGCCCTTCCCCCGGGCGGGTACGGCGCAGCCGAGGCAGGCGCCCATGCCGCAGGCCATGCGCTCCTCGAGCGAGATCTGGCAGGGGACCCGGCGGCGGCGTGTGATTTCGGCGACACAGGAGAGCATGGGCCGGGGGCCGCAGGCGAGCACGAGATCGGGGGGCTCGCGGTCGATGGCCTCGGAAAGCGGGTCGGTGACCCGGCAGTGTGCGCCCGCGCTGCCGTCCTCGGTCGTGCAGAGGACCGGGATCCCCCGGGCTTCGATGTCCCGGACGCAGAGGAGTTCCTCGGCCGTCCGGACCCCGAAGAACAGCCGGCAGTCGATCGCGGGGCGGCCCGCCGCCTCAAGGCGATCGAGGAGCAGGCGGAACGGGGCGATCCCCACGCCGCCGGCCGCAAGAAACAAGCGGCGGACCCCCGCGGGGATCCGAAAGCCCTTCCCGAGGGGCCCGAGAATGCTTGCCGCATCGCCCGGTCGCAGGCCGGAGAGGCGGCGCGTGGCCGGGCCGACGACCTTGTAGAGGATCTCGACCCCTGTCGCTCGGCCGCCGAGGCGCGACAGGGCGTGGATCGAATAGGGCCGGCGCAGCAGGGGATCGGCGCTTTCCGGAAAACCCAGCATCAGAAACTGGCCCGGTTCGGCGGTCTCGAAGGCCTCGGGGCAGACGAGCGCGACGCGCCCGTACTGCGGGGAGAGCATCCCGTTATGCAACACCTCCGCCGTGGCACAGACCGGCGGGTTCGCTCCGCCGTCCGCTGCATTCCGATCCATGGGCCGGTCTCCTCTACTCCTCGATGCCGATCACCGCCGGAAACCGTCCGGTGGTCTTTTCGGCGCGGTAGGAAAAGAAACGCTCCGGATGGCAGCGGGTGCACAGGCCGCCCACCTCGATCTGCTCCGGGGGTACGCCGCGGGCGATCAACTGGTCGCGGGTGGCCGCCCAGAAATCGAAATGGGCCGTCCCCTCCCGGCGATACCTCCAGAGCGCGGGGGGCAGATCCTGCCGGTAGCTCCGGAGCTCGCCGCAGCAGGGGCCGAGCGAAGGGCCGATGCCGACGCGGAGATCCCGCGGGTCGCAGCCGAAGCGCTCGATCATCGCCTGCACGGTCTTGCCGGGCAGATCGCGTGCGGTGCCGCGCCAACCGGCATGCACCGCGGCCACGACCCGGCGGACCGGGTCCGCGATCAGAATCGGCTGGCAGTCGGCGGCGGTCACGGCGAGAAAGACACCCGGCCGGTCGGTCACCAGGGCGTCGGCGGGGGGCGGGCCGGAATCCCCCTCCCCGGCCGCCAGGTCCGTCGTGCGATCGACGAGGGCGACTTCGTCCCCGTGAACCTGGCGCATGAAAAGCAGCCGGCGCGCGCCGAGGCTTTCCGCCACGGCGCGGCGGTTCCGTGCGACCCGCCCCGGCTCGTCGCCCACGGCGAAGCTTACGTTCAGGGCGTCCCACGGGGGGGGACTCGCCCCCGGACGGCGCTCGAAGACCCCGTGCCGGATGCCCTCCAGCCGCGCCAGACCGGCGAAGAGCAGCCGGCGCGTCCCGTTCTCGGAAACCCCGATCATGGCCTCCCGCCCCTCTCCGCCTGTTTTCCCCGCGCAGGCAACAGCGTTCGCGCGACCGCGAGCACCTGGACTTTCTCCGCCCCCGCTGCGAGCAGTGCCCGCGTACAGGCCGCGGCCGTGGCGCCGGTCGTGAGCACATCGTCGACGAGGAGCACGCGGCGGCCGCGCACCGCCTCCTCCGCCACCACCCGGAAGGCCCGCGTCACGTGGGCGCGGCGCGCGGCGCGGTCGAGTCCCGTCTGGGAGGGGCCCGGCAGGACGCGGGCCAGCACGTCCCGCCGGACGGGCGGCCCCCCCCAGCGGCGGAGCAGCTGCTCGACGGGGTTGAACCCCCGCCGCCGCAGGCGCCGCGGGTGCAGCGGGACCGGAACCGCGAGATCGAGGTCCTCCGGCCTCCCGTGCCGCCGCAGGGTCTCCTCGAGGCAACGGCCGAGGACGTGCGCCGCCCGCAGCCGCATGCGGTACTTGAAGGCGTGCAGGAGCTCCCGGGCGGCCCCCTCGTAGGCGAAGGCCGCGTACGCCGCCGCAAACGGCGGCGGCTCGCGCCGACAGCGGCCGCACAGGCGGCTCGGGCCGCTTCGTCCGGCGAACATGATCCCGCAGCGCGGGCAGAGGGGAGGCTCGAGGGCGGTCACCTGCCGCC
>JBBFLI020000057.1:0-12795 GCA_037481615.2 Desulfobacterales bacterium | reverse complement strand
GTCCGCCAGCGCGCGGTCGTGCCGTTTGAGCACCAGGGCGACCGCACCTTCGGCGGGGGCCGGGGCGGTCTTCGGCCTTGCGGCGAGCCGTCGCGGATCCGCGGGGAGATCGACGGCGCCCACGAGCACCGTCTCCATCTCGCCGGATTGCAGCGCGCGCATGGCGATCTCGAGCGCGCGCAGCCCCGAGCAGGCCTCGGCGCTCACGGCGTAGCTCGGCCCGCCCAGGCGGAACTCGCGCGCAATGCGGCTGGCCACCATGCTGCCGAGCGAGCCGAGCACGCGCGAAGCCGTGAGCGGCGGGGAAACGTTTTCCAGGGAGAACGGCGGGCCCTCCCGCGACGCGGAGGAAAGCAGATCCTCGAGGCGCCAGCGCAGCCCGTAGCGGGTCGCCTCGAAGTCGAAATCGACGCCGACCAGCGCGCCCATCGCCGGGCGTTCCGTGCGCGAATCGAGGCCGGCGTCATCCATGGCCGCGGCGGCGACCTCGAGCATGAGCGCATGCTGCAGCAGCAGATCGCGCTGCTCGGCGGGCGGAATCCGGAAGCGACGGTTGACCGCCCCCTCCCCCGCGAGATAGAGCCCCGGGGGGAAGGCCGCCGGAGCGGCCCACGGCCAGCTCTTTTCCAAGCGCTCCCGGGGAGGAGGTGAAAGGGGCGGGCCTCCGTCCTCGAGGGCACGGGCGATGGACTCCACGGAGCCGCACGGTCCCAGCCGCGCGGCCCAGCCGACCACGGCGACGGGTACGGAAGCGGTGGGCGCGTTCGACGATCGCGGCGGCCCCGCGGGCGGGGGCGCCGTTCCCGCACTCGGGCCGGCGGGGAGGGAGCGAGGCCTGCGCGGCGTCTCGTCGAGCCATTCTTCCAGCAGCAGGTGGGCGTTGATCCCCCCGAAGCCGAAGGCGCTCACCCCTGCACGGCGCGGGATCCCCTCGCCGCGGCGCGGCCAGGGTTCGGGTTTGCCGGGGAGACGGAAGCGGCCCCGGGCGATCGGGCTGCCCGGCGGGGGCTCGCGGAAATTCAGGGTCGGCGGGATGAGCCCGTGGCGCATCGCCAGCATCACCCGGATCATCCCCGCCGCGCCTGCGGCGGTGAGCAGATGGCCGATGATGGACTTGACCGAGCCGATCGGGCAGGGCGGGCCAGTTCCCCGCAGGCGGCTCAGGCTCTCCAGCTCGGCGGCGTCGCCGACGGGGGTGCCCGCCCCGTGGCACTCGATGTAGTCCACCTCCTCGGGCCGCCAACCGGCCTGGGCGTAGGCGGCGGCAAGGGCGCGCAGCTGCCCCTCCGGGTCGGGGGCGAGAAGGCTTCCCCGCATGTCGTTCGAAAGACCGATGCCGCGGATGACCCCCCAGATGCGGTCCCCTTCCCGCAGCGCGTCCTCGAGGCGTTTGAGGAGCAGCAGCCCCACCCCTTCACCGACCACGAGCCCGTCGGCGAGGCGGTCGAAGGGGGCGCACCGACCGCTCGGGGAGAGGGCCCGCAGCTGGCTGAAGCCGATCTGCGTGAAAAGGGCGTCGGGGCGGGAGACCCCGCCGGTCACCACCGCGTCGGCCCGCCCCGCCCGGAGGGCGTCGCAGGCGAGCTTCACGGCGTAGAGCGAGGAGGCGCAGGCGGCATCGAGCGTGAAGCTTCCGCCCCCCAGCCCGAAGGCCCGCGCGAGCAGGGCGGCGGGAAACGAGGCGACGCGCGCGGCGCAAGGGTCAGGGGGCGCAGGGCTTTCCCGGCCGCGGGGGAGAGAGCGGCCGATGGCCTCCTCGATTCGCGGCGCGAGGAGCGCCCAGCTCCACTGCGTCGCGGAATCCGTAGGGAGCACGATCGCGGCGAGAATGACCGCCGTGCGCTCCCGCTCCGGTTGGGGCGGCACGGAGGCCGCGAACAGGTCCTGCCCGGCCCGCAGGACGATCCGTTGCGTCGGGTCGAGGGCCTCCCCGTCGGGCAGGCCGGGGCCGAGGGCGCGCGGATCGAACGGCGGCTCTTCCAGCAGGCACGAGACGCGCGAATAGGCGCGGTCGGGGCAGGGCCGGCCCAGGACGAAGCGTTCGGGGGAGACGCTCCAGCGTTCCCGGGGGGCCGCCGTTGCAGCGGAAGTCCCGGAAACCATGAGATTCCAGAACCCGCCCAGGTCGTGAGCTCCGGGAAACAGCCCGGAGGCGCCGACGACGGCAATCGGAGCATGCCCGGCCATCTTCAGGCGGCGAGTGCGGGGCAGAGGGGATGGGGAGGCGAAAACCGGTTCGTGGCCATGGGGGTTCCCGGGAGCTTCAACATCCCGGGAACCTTACGGGAAATCGCCTCCAGCTGTCAACCGGCGTGCGGGGGGCTCGAGCGGGCGGAGTCAGCGGCTCAGCGCCGCGAGGATCGCCTTGGCGGGGATCAGCCCCGTTGCCGCCGCGGAAACCATGTTGCCGGCGACCCCCGGGCCGTCGCCCGCCACGAAGAGGCCCGGGATGCGGGTCTGGAGCGTCGCGTCGGTTTCGACCTGGGTGGCGAAGAACTTGATCTCCGGCGCGTAGAGCAGGGTTTCGTCGTTGGCGACCCTGGGGATCACGGCGTTCAGCGTTTCCAGGCCTTCGACGAGATTGGTGAGGATGCGCTCCGGGAGAGCCATGGCGATGTCCCCGCAGACGACGGCGGAAAGGGTCGGCACGAGCGAACCCTTGCGGACCCGGCTCCAGGTGCTGCGGCGGCCGCGCTTAAGATCCCCGAAGCGCTGCAGAATCGGCCGGCCGCCGCCGATCAGGTGGGCGAGACGGCCGATCGCCTCGCCGTAAGCGTGGTTGTCGGTCACCGGCTCGGTCAGGACCACCTTGGAAAGAAAGGCGAAGTTCGCGTTCTCGGATTTCCGGTCCTGGAAGGCATAGCCGTTCACGCAGACGAAGCGGCTGTAATTTTCGACCGTGACGAAACCGCCGGGATTGGTGCAGAAGGTGCGCGTGAGGTCGTCATAGGTGGCCGTGCGGATGAAAAAGGCGGGGTCGTAGATCACGCGGCAGACATCGGCCAGGATCTCCCCGTGCACCTCGACGCGCACCCCCACCTCGATGCCGCGCTGGGTGAGGCCGATTCCGAAGCGGCGTGCAAGCCCGGCGACCCAGTCGGCGCCGACACGCCCCGGGGCGAGGATCACCCGCGGCGCGCGGTAAGCGGCGCGGTCGGTCTGCACACCCTGCACGCGCCCGTGGCGGACCCGGAGGTCGCGGACCTCCTCGGAGCAGTGCAGCTCCACCCCGCGTTCCTCGAGATGGCGGGCGAGTGCGGCGATGCGCCCGGGGAGCCGTTCGCTGCCGATGTGTTTCTGGCGCAGGATCCACAGGTCGATGCCGAAGCGTCGGGCTTGTTTGCGCAGCTCGAGCGCCTGCGGCAGATCGGTCGGGTAGACCGGGCCGTCCATGCCGAAGCGGTTGAAGATCTCCTCGGTCTCGGCGATCAGGGCCTCGGCTTCGGAGAGAGGCAGAAACTGGGTCAGGTCGGTTTTGCCGAGCCGGGGGGTGAAGTTGAGCTTGCCGTCGGAGAAGAGCCCCGCCCCCCCGACACCGCTCAGGACGTCGCAAGGGGAGCAGCCGGTGCAGCGGCCGGACCGGGGAATGCGGCAGCGCCTCCGGAGGGGGTCCCGCCCCTTTTCGAGCACCAGCACCCGCAGGTCGGAATGCTCCGCCAGATGGTAGGCCGCAAACAACCCCGCGGGCCCGGCGCCGACGATGATGACGTCGAAATCAGCAGCCGCGGTTCGAGAAGGGGACCGTTTTGATTTTCCGTTTTTCATGGTTTGATTCGGCGGACGCCGAATCCTGCCGGAAGGCGAAGCGCAGACGCTGGAGGGCGGTGATGTTGGCGAAGACGGCGACCAGCCACACGGCCAGGCTCAACGCCACGGGGTGGATGAGCGCGCCGAGGCCGAGAAAGACGATGCGCTCCGGGCGCTGCATGACCCCCACCTTGGCCTCGAGCCCCAGGCTTTCGGCTCGTGCCCGGGTATAGCTCACCATGAACGAGCCGCAGAGGGCGAGAAAAGTGGCTGCGGCGCTCAGGGTGTCCCGGGAAAGGAAAAAGAAGCCGCCGATGCCGAAGAGCATCAGGAACTCGCTGTAGCGATCCACGGAGGAATCGAGCAGCGCGCCGAAACGGGTGGCCCGACCCGCGTTGCGGGCGAGAGAACCGTCGATCGCGTCGCACAGGCCGCCCAGAAGAACGAGCACGCCGCCGGTCCGCGGCATCTGCAGCAGGAAGGCGGCCGCCGCGACTCCGGTGATCAGAACGCCGGCGAGGGTGAGCAGGTTGGGGCTGACCCCGAGGCGTGTGAACAGCCGCACGAGCGGGGCCAACAGGCGCAGGAAGGCGCTCTGGAGGCGCTCGGGCAGGAGCCTGCGGCAGGCCGCTTTCATGCCCCGGTCTTTATCCTTCCTCGCTGGCGATGTCAACGAGACGGCCGTCCCTTGGCGGCCCCCCGCCGCCCGCTCAGGCGGGGCGCCGGTGGGATGCCCGCTCCAGCGCGGCGAAAACCAGCGAGCAGCCGAAGGTGAGCAGGAAATAGAGTCCGGTGATCGTGATCCAAGTTTCGATCGTGAGGTGCGTGGCCGACATGAGCTCGAGGCCGCGGAAGGTCAGCTCCGGAATCGAGATGACCGAGACGATGGCCGAGTCCTTGATCGTGGAGATGAACTGCCCGCCGAGCGGCGGCAGGATGCGTCGCAGCGCCTGCGGCCACAGGATATAGCGCAGCCGCTGCCAGCGGCTGAAGCCCTGAGCGGTCGCGGCCTCGTATTGGCCCGGGTCGATCGCCTGGATGCCGGCGCGGATGATCTCGGTGATGTAGGCCCCCTCGAAGAGGGCGAGGGTCAGCACGGCGGAGAGAAAGGGGATCCTCAGCCCTGCGGGGGCGAAGAGGAGCTCGAGGAGGGCCGCGGCGGATCCGTCGCGAGCCACCGGCGCCTCCAGCAGGCCCCATCCGCTGAACAGCTGCTCACCGATGAAGTAGTAGAAGACGAACACCAGAACGATCGGGGGGCTGTTGCGGAAAAGTTCCACGTAGGCCGCGGCCGCGGCACGGCGGAAGGCCCGGCGGCTCATGCGCAGGAGGGCCGCCGCGAAGCCGATCAGGGTGGCGAGGAGCATCGCCCAGAGACTCAGGCGAATCGTGGTGAGAAAGCCGAGCAGGAGAACGTTGGCCGCCAGGCGACCGCTTTCCGGGTCGCGCCGCAGGAAGTACTGCGGCAGCGCCTCCCACTCCCAGCGGTAGGGAAACCCCGCGGAGATGCGGTCGATCCCCCAGGCGGCGGCAACGGCCAGGGCGAAGGCCGCCAGGATGTCCCAACGGGAGGCGCGCCGGATGAGCCTCCCGCGCGTCGGGGTCGAACGGCTCTTTCCCATCCTCTACGGGTCCCCCGGGGGCGGAGCGTTCATTTGAGCAGGCTTTCCCACTGCTGGGTTTCGAACCAGTAGGCCTTGCGTTCGGCGAGCCAGCCCTCCGCCTCGACGACGCGGATCCAGCTGTCGAGAACGTTCAGGCTGTCGAAGTCGCCCTTGCGCACGGCGAAGCCGATCGGCTCGCGGGTGATCGTCCCGGGAAGGGGGAGAAAAAGGCGGTCGGGATGCTTGAGGACCTGGTAACGCGGCAGCGGGGCCCCCGCCAGGAGCGCGTGCGCGCGGCCGTTCAGGAGCTCCTGGATCACCTGGGACTCGTCGTCGAAGTATCGTTTCCGGGCGCGGGGCAGAAGCTTTTCGGCGGCGGTGGCAGCCGTGGAGCCGAGCCGTGCGGTGACCGTGACCTCGGGCCGGTTGAAATCCTCGAGCTGCTGGAAACCGGCGGCGAGCTCCTTGTGGGCGGCGATCGCCACCCCGGAGTGATCGTAGGGGATGCTGAAGTTCACCTTCAGGTTGCGCTGCGGGAGAATGCCCATCCCGCCGATGATCACGTCGAATTTCCCGGTGAGCAGCGCCGGGATGATCCCCGCCCACTTGGTGGGGACGAACTCGACCTTGAGGCCGAGATCCTGGGCGAGGCGCGTGGCGACGTCGATTTCGAAACCGATCAGGTTGCCGGTCTTGTCGGTCATCGCCCAGGGAACAAAGGTCGACATGCCCACGCGCAGCACCCCGCGGCGCACCGCCTGCTCGATCATGCTTTCCGCGGTGAGTTTCTGCTGCAACTCGCCCGCCGGAGCCGGGGGGGACAGGGCGCAGAGACCGACGGCCAGGACCAGGGTCCAGAGAGATCGCGGTTTCATGGGTCCTCCTTGTCTTTTCAGGTCGACGCCGGGAACACGGCCCTCTTCTGCAGGCGGGAGGCCGCCTGGGAAAGGGCAATCGTGAGTCCGAGGTAGAGGGCGGCCGTCGTGAACCAGATCTCGAAGACGAGATAGCTTTCGGCGATGACCGCCTGGGCCTGCATGGTGAGATCGTAGACGGCGATCGTGCTCACGAGGGCCGAGTCCTTGACGAGGGATACGGCCTGGCCGGTGAGCGGCGGCAACATCTGCCGCAGGGCCTGCGGCAGGATGACCAGCCGGTAGGTGAGGCGGGTGTTCAACCCCAGGCTGTAGGCGGCCTCCCACTGGCCGCGGGGCACGGAGACGATCCCGGCGCGGATGATCTCCGAGGCGTAGGCCCCCTCGAAGAGGCTCAAGGCGAGCACCGCCGAGGCGAAGGCGCCCAGGGAAAAGGCGGGGGCGAGAACGAAGTAGATGAAAAAGATCTGCACGAGGAGCGGGGTGTTGCGGATGAGCTCGAGATAGACCCGGGCGACCGTCCGGCCGATCCAGGAGGGCGAAAGGCGAAGCAGGGCGGCCGCCAGGCCGATCGCGACCGAAAGCGCAAGGCTCACCGCCGTGACCTCCAGCGTGACGCCGAGCCCCCGCAGGAGGGGCCCGGGTCGGAGCCCCCCCTCCGCGGCGGAGAGGAGGTAGCGGGGGACCCGGTACCATTGCCAGGGGTAGCCCAGGCGCTCGGCGGCAAGGCCGAGGAGCCCGAGCAGGGCCGCGGCCAGCAGGAGGGCCTTCAGGCCGTCCCGCCAGAGCCACCCGTCCGGGTTGCGCGGCCGCGTGGACCGTGCCTCGTTCATCCCCTCAGTTTCTCAGGCTGTGGATCGGCGCCGGGATCAGGCCGCCGCGGCGCACGAAGCGGTTCTCGGCCGATCCGCGGTTCACCGGGATGATCGTCGTCTGGCCGAGCAGCCCCCCGAAAACGGCCTGCTCCCCGGCCCGTTTCCCGGGTACGGGGATCAGCCGCGCGGCGGCCGCCTTCTGGTTGATGACCCCGATCGCCATCTCGTCGGCGATGATCGCGGCGAGGGTCTCCGCCGGGGTATCCCCGGGGAGAGCGACCATGTCCAGCCCGACCGAGCAGACGCTGGTGAGCGCCTCGAGCTTCTCGAGCCCCAGGATCCCCTGACGTGCGGCTTCGGCGATCTGCACATCCTCGCTCACGGGGACGAAGGCCCCGGAGAGGCCGCCGACTCGGGAACTCGCGAAGGCGCCCCCTTTTTTGACGGCGTCGTTCAGGAGGGCGAGCGCCGCCGTGCTCCCCGGGACCCCGATGGCGAGCAGACCCAGACTCTGGAGGATCTCCCCCACGCTGTCCCCCACCTGCGGGGTGGGGGCGAGCGAGAGATCCACGACCCCGAAGGGAATGCCCAGCGCCTCGGCGACTTCGCGTCCGATCAGCTCCCCCACCCGCGTCACCTTGTAGGCGGTCCTTTTGATGATCTCCGAGAGGCCGCCCAGGTCGAGATCGGGCTTTTCGGCGAGCGCGCGGTCGATCGCCTTGCGCACGACCCCCGGTCCGCTCACGCCGACGTTGATCACCGCATCGGCTTCGCCGACCCCCAGGTAGGCGCCGGCCATGAAGGGGATGTCCTCGGGGATGTTGGCGAAGACGCACAGCTTGGTACAGGCGATGCCGTCGCGTTCGCGCGTCCGCTCGGCGGCGGCCTTGATCACCTCCCCCATGCGCAGCACGGCGTCCATGTTGATGCCCGAGCGGGTGGAGGCCACGTTGACCGAGGCGCAGACGCGCTCGGTCGAGGCGAGGGCCTCGGGGATCGCCTCGATCAGCGCGCGGTCACCGCGTGCGATCCCCTTTTCGACGAGGGCGGAGAAGCCGCCGATGAAGTCCACGTGCACTTCGCGGGCGGCGGCATCCAGGGTCCGGGCGATCTCGACCATGTCCTCCGGGGCGAAGGGGGCGGCCACGACGGCGATCGGGCTGACGGCGATCCGTTTGTTCACCACGGGGATGCCGTACTTCTGCCCGATCCGATCGCAGACGGGGACGAGTCTGCCGGCCAGCCGCCGGATGCGCTCGGCGATGCGGCGGCGCACGGCGGCGAGTTCGTCGCCCGCGCAATCGAAGAGGCTCAACCCCAGGGTGACGGTGCGCACGTCGAGGTGCTCGTTTTTGACCATTTCGAGGGTGGAGACGATTTCGCGCTCGGTCAGCATGGCGACAGGCTTCAGATGCGGTGGAGGGTCTCGAAGATGAAGCGGTGCTGGAGGTTGATCTCCAGGCCCAACCGCTCGGCCGCCGCGTTCAGCTCGCGGCGCAAAGCCCCGGCGTCGACCGCTTCGGGGACATCGACCTCGAAGATCATCAGGTTGTCGCCCGGCTGGGTGCCGCCTTTGAAGACGGCCTGCAGCCGGGTGATGTTCACCCCGTGGCGGGCGATCACTTCGGAGACGTGGGCGACCAGGCCCTTGCGATCCGGCCCGCGGCTCGTGATGACAAAGGGCTCCGAGCGCAGCGGGGGTTCGTTCTCCGCCGCGGGGGCGCAAGGCTTGGCCACGACCTGCAACCCCAGGGGCTCGAGCCGGGCGGCGAGCGTCTCCTGAAGCTGCCGCACGGTCACGGACTCCGGCATGGCGACGAGGAAGATGCCGGCGAACTCGGTCTGCAGCATCGCCTGGCTCACGTTTTCGATGTTGCAGTCGAGCTCGAGCAGACCGCGCGACACGGCGGCCACGATGCCCGGCCGGTCGCGCCCCAAAATGGACAGAATCGCCTTTTTCATCCGGCTCGTCTCCGCGAAGAGGGAAGCCTACTATCGATCAGCCTCCGTGCCCCTGTCAACCGGGCTTCGGCGGCGCCGGCGCCTTGGTCCGCGGGCGGCGTCATGGTATGATCGTTTCAACCGAGGGGAAGGGGCGCCGCCCGCCCCGGCGAGCATGCAGATCGTCACCACGCACAAAAACGCCGATTTCGACGCTCTGGCCTCCGTCATCGCGGCGACGCTCGCTTTTCCGGGGACCCTCGCCGTCCTCCCCCGATCCTTGAACCCCAATGTCAAGGCCTTCCTCTCCATCCACAAGGACCTCTTCGAGACCCTCTCCACCACCGAGGCCCCGCTCGAGAAGGTCGAGCGGCTCATCGTGGTCGATGCGAACTGCTGGAGCCGGCTCGAGCGGATGGAGCCGCTGAAAGGCCGCGCGGATCTCGACTTGTGGGTCATCGACCATCACCGGGAGGGGGGAACGATCCCGGCCCGACGGCGGGTGATCGAGGAGGTGGGGGCCACGACGACCCTGCTCGTGCGCGAGCTGCGCGCGGCGCGCAAGACCCTGACCCCGATGCAGGCGACGCTGTTCCTCGCCGGGATTTACGAAGACACGGGAAACCTGAGCTTTCCCTCGACCCGCGCCGACGACGCCTATGCCGCGGCCTGGCTGCTCGAGCGCCGGGCGGACCTCGACATCCTGCACCGCTTCTTGCGCCCGGCCTACAGCGAGCGGCACAAGGAGATCCTTTTCCGCATGCTCAAGCAAGCCCGACGCCTCCGGGTGAACGGCCACCGGATCAGCATCCCGCACACCTCGGTGGAGGGCCAGGTGGACGGGCTGGCCGTCGTGGTGCGCATGTACATGGAAATCCTGAACGTCGATGCGGCGTTCGGGATCTTCCACGACCCCGCCGCAAACCGAGCCATGGTGATCGGCCGCAGCCAGGCCGATTCCCTGGATGTCGGTTCGATCCTGCGGCGGCTGGGCGGGGGGGGGCACCCGCGCGCCGGATCGGCCCGCCTCCGGGATCTCCCGCCCGAGGAGATCGAGCGGCGGATCCTCGAGATCGTCCGCCGGGGAGGCCGCGCCGCCGTGCAGATCGGCGATCTGATGTCCTATCCAGTCTGGACCGTCGGCCCGTCCACCTCCATGGAGGAAGCGGCGGCTCTGCTCCGGGAGAAGGGCATCACGGGGATCCCGGTCGTGGAGGAGGGCCGCATCGTGGGCATGATCTCCCGCCGCGATTTCCGAAAAATCCGCAAGCCCGGACAGCTCCGGGCCCCGGTCAAGGCCTTCATGGCGACCGCGGTCGTCACGGTGACGCCCGCGGAAAGTGTTCAGGATGCGGCGCGGCTGCTGGTCCGGCACGACATCGGACGCTTGCCGGTGGTGGAGGACGGCCGCCTCCTCGGGATCCTCACGCGCTCCGATGTCATGCGCTATCTCTACGATCTGCTCCCGGATTGAGCCCGCGGAGGCAGGGCCCCTTCCCGCGCCCCGAGGGGGGCGGCGCGGATGCCGCCCGGTTTGAACGCCCGGTTGAGGGAAGGGTCGATCACGGCCTCGAAGCCGGAGATCTGGGCGATCGCCTTGCGACCGGCGTCGAGAAACACGAAGTCGCCCCGCACGGTGCGATCGCTTGCGCTGCGGATTTCGAACACCACCTGGCACCCCTCCGGCGGCCAGGCCTCCCGGTAAAGGCGGAAGCAAGCCGCCGCGCTGGGAAGCGAAACCGCTCCTTTCATCTCCCAGGACCACAGGCTCGCCATCTGGAAGGCCGCATCGAGCGCCAAAGGGTCCCCCAGCCAGCTCCGGCGCAAGGGGCTTTCGATCCAGGACTCGGGCCGCGGGGCGGCGGCGACGTCGGCGACCATGCCCTCGGCGGTGCAGCACTGGATCCAGCGCAGGCCTTGGAGCAATTCGCCGTGGAAGAGGATGGCCTCGTAGACCTCCCGGGGGGAGCGCGGGTAGTGGTTGCAGGAGAGCCCCGCCGGGAGGCGATAGGCGGGGGGGCAGGGGTGGGAGTCGGCGAGAACGGCCCGCGCCCGGCAATGGAGCGTCTCGGCGGACTCTGCCTCTCCCCCGCGCAGCTCGAGGTCGACCTCGAAGCCGCCGTTTCGGGCGCGGGGCTTGCCGGCCAGGATGCGCACGGCGTAGGGCGCGGTCTCGAGGCGGATCCCCTTGAGCAGGCGGATTTCCTCCAAGCTCTGCAGCACGAGTCCGGGGTTTTCGTGTAGGGCGCCTTCGCCCAGCCATTCGGCGATGAGTGCCAGCGGCACCACGGCGCGTTCACCCAAGATGTGGGCGCGCAGCACGGGATGGCTTTCGGGGTCGAGGCGACGCTCGATCAGGGGCCGCAGGCCTTCCGCCTTTCGCGGCGCGAACACCACCGCCCGCTCCGGCCGGCGCATGCCGCCGATCACGACCTCGACCGCCTGCCCATCCGACGGCCGCCGCAGTTCGGCGATCAGCGCCGCCGCGCCCTGCGCCGCGGAGAGCAGCTCGACGCCCTGGCGTTCGAACTCGCGGCGGATGGCCGGGGTCACCATGCCGCAGTCCCAGGGACCCCAGTTGATGGCGAGGACCCGGCAGCCGGGCCGCCGCTGCGCCTCGGCGCGGGCGAGCTTGTTCAGCGCCTCGTTGGCCATGGCGTAGTCGGCCTGGCCGCGGTTCCCGAAACGCGCGGTCACCGAAGAGAACAGGATGAGCAGGCGGAGCTCTTCGTCCGCCAGGGCTTCCCGCAGCGCGAGGAAGCCGCCGAGCTTCGTGCCCATGACCCGATCGAACTGCTCGAGGGTCTTGTCGAGAATCAGGCGGTCTTCGAGCACACCCGCCCCGTGGATCAGCCCGCGGATCGGTCCGAAGCGATCGCGGGCTTCGGCGATGACCGCGCGCAGACGGTCCGGATCGCGCACGTCGACCGGCATGTAGGCCGCGGGAGCCCCCAGGTCCCGCAGGGCCTGCAGGGTATGGCGTACCTCCCGGGCCGCCAGCAGGCCGCGGAGCCTTTTTTCCGCCTCCGCCGGCCGGGCCGAAGAGGCGGAAAATTCCTCGCGCAGCAGGGCCCGGCGGATGTCGTTTTCCTCCTCGAGCCCCTGCATCCAGGGAGGCTCGGCTCCCGGCTCCGGGGTCCGGCCGAGCAGGATCAGGGCCGGCCGCACCTGGCGGGCGAGTTCGACGACGCAGGCGGCGGTGATGCCCCGCGCCCCGCCGGTCACGATCACCGCATCGCCGGAGGCGAGCGGCAGGGGGCCGGCCGGGGGATCATCCCGGCGGACCAGCCGCGGCACGAGACGGCTGTCGGGGCCGAGTCCCACCTCGACCGGTCCGCGGTGCAGCGCTTCGCGCACCACGGCCCGTGCGGCGGCCCGGAGATCCTTCCATTCGGGGTCGAGATCCAGGGCATGGCACAGGACCTCGGGCCACTCGATCGCCGCGGTTTTGGCCAGGCCGGCAAGCGCCCCCTGGAGGGGGTGGGAAAGCCTGCGGCCGCTGAAACCGGCGGCTCCGTCCAGCCGGGTGACGGTGGCGAAAAAGCCCCCCCCGAGGCGGGCGCTCTCGATGAGGTCGGGACCCAGGCGCCGGGTGAGTTCGAAGGCCTGCCGCAGTTCCCGCTCCCCCTCTTCGCCGTCCGGTCGGGCGACGAGGAGCAGACCCGCGGCGGGGGGAAGCCCGCGCCGATGGCTCAGGATGTCGGCCGACACCAGAACGGCGCTCAGCCCGAGATCGCCCAGGGCATCGAGTATCGCGCGCGCGAGCCCGGAGCGGTCGTCGGTGACGAAAATCTTGCGGCCGGCGGGCGCCCG
>JBBFLI020000056.1:0-12834 GCA_037481615.2 Desulfobacterales bacterium | reverse complement strand
CTCGAACGACGGGGGGCGGTGGCGGGGCCGACACGGCCGGGGGAGCGGCAGGCTCCGGGGCGAGCGGTGCCGACGGCGGGGCCGGGACGGCCGCGGGCGGCGGCGAAGGTGTCGCCGAAGCTTCCGCCGTCGGCGCCCGGCCCTCGGCGGCGGGGATCGCGGGGGAAGCCGTCGCCGGGGTTTCGGGCAGCCGGCCGCGGACCACCGGTTCCCGACGTTCCTCGGCGCCCGGGACGGCCGCGGGCGGCGGCGGAAGCGTCTTGGTCACGACCGTCCGGCCGGAGGCGCTTGCCGACGAACCGGCGAAAGCGACCCGCGGCCCGTCGCCCTCGGCAGGGGGGCCCAAGACCCCGCCCCAGATCATGGCCCCGACGACCAGGGGCCCGGCGAAGCGCAGGGCGCAGCGGCGGCGGTGCAAAGCTCCCATGGCAGGTACCCTCCGGCTCGGGCAACGGCGTCACCGACGATCGGGGGAGCCCGCTCGGTCGGCCCCCCCTCTCATAACCGATCGGATGCGGAAGGTAAAGCCGAACGGAAACGGGGGCGCTGCAAAAGCCTGTCTTTGACGCGGGGGATGTGATAGTTATGTTTCCACCGATGACGACCGTTCTGACTCTTCTGTGCGCCGCCGCCGGGATCGCCTGGGCCGCGGCGCCGCCGGTTGCGCTTGCGGCCGCCCGGCCGATGGAAGTCGAGCATCACCTGGAGGTCGAGCTCCGTCCGGAGCGGCATCTCCTCGTCGGCCGGGACGACCTGCGCGTGGTCGGCGACGGGCGCGCGAAGCTCGTCTTTGCGCTCTCCGAGCGGGCCCGGGATCTGCAGGTGGAGGTCAACGGCCGCCCGCGAGGCTTCACCTTCCGCGGCTCGTTTCTCGAAGTCCCGCTCGCCTTCGAGGAACGCGGCGCCACGGTCGATGTCCGCATCGCCTACGAGGCCGTCTTCAACGACCCCGCCCCGCTCGCCCCCGTCAACACCGACAACCCGGGCATCGGGGTCACGGCCCTGATCACGGAGCAGGGGGCTTTTCTCCTCCCCGGCGCGGGGTGGTACCCGGACCTGATCGACGCCCGGGACCGATTTCCGGACATCCGCATCCGGGCGCCGCGGGGGATGCTGGCCGTGACCTCGGGACGGGCGCTCGGCCACGAGGAGGAAGGAGCGGCGAGCGTTTCGCGGTGGCGGGCCGAACAGGTGCCTCGCGGTCTGGCCCTCGCAGCGGGCTGGTGGCAGGCCCGCGTGAAACCCCTGGGCCCGGTATCGGCCGCGGTCTACTTCACGGAAGCGAACCTCGATCTCGCCCCGGCCTACCTCGAAGCCGTGGAGACCTATCTGCGGCTCTACACCGAACTCTTCGGGCCCTACCCGTTCGCACAGTTCGCCGTCGTGGAGAACTTCTTCCCCACGGGCTACGGCTTCCCCGCCTTCACCCTGCTCGGCGGATCCATCCTCCGGCTGCCGTTCATCCGGGAGCGGAGTCTCGCCCACGAGATCGCGCATTGCTGGTGGGGAAACGGCGTGCTCGTCGACTACGAGCAGGGCAACTGGTCCGAAGGGCTTGCGACCTACGTCGCCGACTACCTGCTCGCCGCCCGGCGCTCCGCGGAGGAGGCCCGCGAGGCGCGCCTGCAGAGCCTGCGCAATTACGCGACGCTCGTGCCGCCGGAAAAAGATTTCCCCCTGGCGCGCTTCACCCACCGCCACGACCCCGTCTCCCGCGCCGTGGGGTACGACAAGGCGATGATGGTGTTTCACATGCTCAACCGGCGCGTCGGCGAGGAGGCCTTCTGGGGGGCGCTGCGCGACCTCTTCGCCGCCCGCCGCTTCGAGCCGACCGGCTGGGACCACATCCGGGAAGCTTTCGAGCGACGGGCCGGGGTGGAGCTCGCCGGGTTCTTCGAACAGTGGGTGGGCCGGCGCGGGGCCCCGGAGATCGAACTCCAGCAGGTTGAGCGCGCGGGGCAGAAGGGGGACGGCTGGAGGGTATCGGGACGGCTGGTGCAATCCGGCGTCCCCTTCACCGTGGAGATGGAAATCGCCCTGGAGACCTCGGCCGGAACGAGCACCCCGCGCGTCGAAGTCCGCGGCCGGGAAACCGATTTCGCCTTCGCCGTTTCCGGCGAGCCGCTCCGGATCCGGCTCGATCCGGACCATCACACGCTGCGCCGGCTCTCCCGCGCCGAGATCCCCCCGACGGTCAACTCCCTGCGGGGCAGCCCGGCGGCGACGGTCTTCTGCGGGCCGGAGGAATTCGAGCCCCTCGCCCGCACACTGGCCGAGGCGCTCGGCCTGCACGACTGGCGCCTCCTGCCGCAGCCCCCCGCCGATCCGGCCGCGTGGCGGGACCGGAACGTGATCTTTCTCGGGATTCCGGCCGACGGGCGGTGGCTCCCCCGCAGTCCGGGGGGAGGGGCTCCGCCCGAACCGGCGCCACTTGCCGCCGGTTCGGGGGAGCTGCTCTTCGTCGTGTCCACCCACCCGGCGGCGGACGACCGCGTGGTCGCCGTCTTCTCCGAGCCCGCCTCGCCCTGGGCCTTGCGGGCGGCTGCGCTTCTCCCCCACCACGGGCGCTACAGCCGGCTCGTCTTTCAGGAGGGGCGGGTCCGCGAGCGGCAGACCTGGGAACTGACCCACACCAAGGGAACCCACCGATGGACGTCCATGGCCGGCGGGCGCTCCGCTTGCGGGCGCTCCGCTTTCTGATCGCGGGGGTTTTCCTCCTCGGTTGCGTGTCGGCCCCCGTCGCGGGGGAGATCTCCGCCTACGACGTGCGCAGCGGGGAGCGGATCCGACTCGCCGAGATGGCCGCACGGCTGCGGCAGACGCCGATCATCCTCGTGGGCGAGCTTCACGCACAGCCGCCGATCCAGCGCGGCCAGATCCGCGTCCTCGAGGCGCTGAACGCTGCGGGGAAGCCCCTGGCGGTCGGCCTGGAGATGTTCCGCCGCGACGGCCAGGCGGCGCTCGACCGCTGGGTCGCGGGCGATCTGGCGGAGAGCGAGTTCCAGGCGGTATTCCGCGACCACTGGGGCCCTTCCTGGTCCGCCTACCGCCCGATCTTCCTGTGGGCGCGCGAGCACCGCATCCCCCTCGTCGGCCTGAACGTGCCGCGCGAGATCACGCGCAAGGTGGCCCAGTCCGGCTTCGCCTCGCTCAGCGAAGAGGAACGCGGCCTGCTCGAGGGGGTGACTTGCGAGCTCGACCCGGAATACCTCGATTATGTGCGCCGGGCCCACGGGGTGCACGGGCACGGCGGCATGGACTTCCTTTTCTTCTGCGAGGCGCAGATGGTCTGGGATGCGGCGATGGCCGCCCATGCACTCGCGCATCTCGCGGCCCACCCCGGCAGGTCGATGGTCATCCTGACCGGGATCGGCCATGCCCGGCGGGGGGCGGTTCCGCGGCAGATCGCCCAGCGAAGCCCGCTGCCGACCGCGGTGATCCTGCCCGCCGTCCCGGGGCATCTCGATCCCGAGACCGTGCGCCTCGAGGATGGCGACTTCCTGCTTCTGGACCTGAAATGAAATTCTGCAGCGCCTGCGGCCATCCCGTACAGCTCGCCGTCCCCCCCGGCGACGACCGCCCGCGGTACACGTGCCCCGCCTGCGGGGCCGTCCACTACCAGAACCCGCGGGTCGTGGTCGGGGCGATCGTCGAGCAGGAAGACCGCATCCTGCTCTGCCGCCGCGCGATCGAGCCGCGGCTCGGCTGCTGGACGCTCCCCGCCGGGTACCTCGAAAGCGGGGAAACCCTCGCCGCCGGCGCGGCTCGCGAAACCTGGGAGGAAGCGGGCGCCCGGATCGGCGATCTCGCTCCTTACCTCATGTACAACATCGCCCACATCGGGCAGATCTACCTGCTCTTCCGCGCCCGGCTCCTTGAGGGGGGCTTCGGGCCGGGCCGGGAGAGCCTGGAGGTGCGCCTGCTGCGGGAAGAGGAGATCCCCTGGGAGCGCATCGCCTTCCCGGTGATCGGCGAGACCCTGAAAACCTATTTCCGCGACCGCCGCCGGGGAAGCTTCCCCTTCGCCATCGGCGACATCCTGCCGGCGGCGCTTCCGGGCGGGGTGCGCTGATGGCCGGCGGCAGACATGCAGGGGGGCTCACCCGGCGCTTCCGGCTGCTCGCGCTATTGATCCTCCTGACGCTCGGCGCCTCCTGCGGCGGCGGGCCGGAGCCGCCCCCCCCGGCCGCCGCCGTCGAGGGTGAAGGCATCTCCTTTTTCGGCATCGGCCGCGATTCGCGTTACAGCGAGGCGACGCGGCGGGAACTTGCGCGGGTCCTCGGCCGCGAAGCGATCGAGCGCCGCAGCCTGCTCGACCTGGAGATCCACTTTCGCGGCTTCCTGAGGGATCACCTGCCCGAAATCGACCGCCTTCACCGGCGCCTGAACGACCCCCCCGGTGAACGCGTCGACCACGAGGTGACGCGCCTCACGTACCGTTACGCGCGTCAGGCCGGGGCGCCCTTCGACCTCGTCGACCTGATCTTCGACGGTCCGAGCGGGAAGCCGCTCCTCTTCCGCATGCGCTTCCGGCGCGACGAGGCCGGCACCGTCGCCGCGCTCCGGGAACGCTACGGGGCTCCGGAGGTTCTGCCCTGGAAGGGCGAGCCCGGGGAGTCCTGGCTGTGGCGGCGCGGGGAGGATCTGCTGGTCCTATCCTTCGTACCGGATCAGTTCGGCCAGCCGGCCCACCGGATCGACATCTACTTCGTCACGAACCTCGAGGAGACCGCCGCCCGGCGCGAGCAGGCGCGGCGGGGGGGACGGGCGCCGAGCCCGCCGTCCCCGTTCTGATCGCCGGGAGAGCCCATCGCATGACCGCTGCCCCCTCCCCTCTTCAACGCCCTCGGAGCGGGATCCTTGCCCGCCTGGCGGACATTCTGCTTTCCTTGCTGGACCGGATCGCCTTCTGGCGGCGCTATTCGCCACGGCGCCTTTCGAAGATCCTCGCCGCCCACGAACTGTGGTACGGTTCCCGCCAGAAACAGGGCCGACGCGCGACCCTGAGCGGCGCCCACCTGAAAGGGGCGAGGCTCGAGGAGGCCGACCTGCGGCGCGCCGATCTCAGCCGGGCCCGGCTGCGCCAGGCCCGCCTCAACCTGGCCGACCTGCGCGAGGCCGATCTCTCGGGGGCCGACCTGCCGCGCGCCGAGCTGCGTGACGCCGACCTGCGCGAGGCGAACCTGAGCGAAGCCGATCTCACCGAGGCCGATCTCACGCGCGCCAACCTGATCATGGCCAACCTGAGCCGCGCCACGCTCGCCCACGCGACGGCGCGGGACGCGAACCTCTTCCGCACCTATCTCAAGGGCGCCGACCTCGCCGGCGGCGACCTGCGCGGGGCGGACCTGCGTGAGGCGAACCTGAGCCAGGCGGACCTGAGCCACGCCGACCTGAGCCACGCGAACCTGATCATGGCGAACCTCAGCCACGCCCGGCTGCAGACCGCCGACCTGAAACACACCCACCTCTTCCGCGCCTACCTGCGCGGGGCGGACCTGCGGCGCGCCGACCTGCGCGGCGCCGATCTCGCCGGCGCGAATCTGCGCGAGGCGAACCTGAAAGACGCGCTGCTGACCCCGGAGCAGTTGCAGTCCGCCGTTCTGGACGAACACACGGTACTTCCCGACGGGAGAAGCCCCTCCGGGGGCTGACTGCCGCCGGGCCTCGGATCCCGCGGGCGCCGCGGGTCCGCTCTCGATTTCGTCGAGACCCGGAAAGGACCCACCATGAACACCCCGCTTCGCATCGTCGCCACGCTGGCCGCCGCCGTCGCCCTCGCCGCCTGCACGGGCGAGAAGCCCGCGGCGCAGTCCCCCGATCTCTCCCGTTTCGAGCAGAAGATCAGCTACATCTTCGGCCGGGAAATCGGCCAGGGGCTGCGCGAGTCGCCGGTGGCCGTGGACCTGGATGCCTTCCTCCAGGGCCTGCGCGACGCCATGGCCCAGAGCGCCTCACGCCTCGGCGAAGAGGAAGAACAGCAGACCCGCATCGCCTTCGCGGCGCGGATGCAGGAAGAGCAGGCGCGGCGCCTGATCGCCCTCGCCGAGAAGAACGCGCGGGAGGAGGCGGAATTTCTCGAACGGAACCGTTCCGCCGCCGGTGTCGTCACTACGGCGAGCGGGCTGCAGATCCTCGTGCTGCGCGAAGGAAGCGGCAACGCGCCGAAGCCGACCGACCGCGTCCGCGTCCACTACCGGGGCAGCCTGCTCGACGGCACCGAGTTCGACAGCTCCTACGCCCGGGAGGAACCGGCGGTCTTCGATCTCGCCGGCGTCATCCCCGGCTGGGCGGAAGGGTTGCAGCAGATGAAGCCCGGGGGCAAGTACCGGCTGTGGATCCCTTCGAAGCTCGCCTACGGCGCCGAGGGCGCCGGCCGGGCGATCGGGCCGAATGCGCTGCTCGTCTTCGAGGTCGAGCCGATCGAGATCCTGAAATAGCCGCGCCGCGACGTGCGGCGCTTGCCAAAGGCGACAAAGACGACTACTTTTCTCCACCGCACGCCGGTGGCAAGGAGGCTTTGCGAGCGAAAGGAGGTCCCATGAAGGAGAAGCGCAACCTGCACCTGAAGGTCCAGGAGCTCTGCGACTGCTACGCCACCACCGACCCGCTGCGCGAGATGTCGGCGATCGACCGCGAGGCGGACCGCGAGGAGGCCGCCCTCAAGTGGCTGGCGCTCGCCGCCCTGCACGGGGTGAACCAGAACGCCGAGTCGATCACCCTCCGCAAGGATCGGGACGGCTCGTTCCGGGTCTTCGCCGAGTACCGCGTGACCGAGTTGCCCGCACCGGGCCGGGAGGTCGGCGAGAAGATTCTCTCCGCCGTGCGCGAGATCACGCACCTCGAAGGGCAGAAGGGCAAGACCCCCCTTGCCCTCGGGATCCGCAACGACAGCCTCGAGCTCGAGGTCAAGATCGAATCCAAGGGCGACACCGAGAAGGTGAAGATCACATTCCCCGGCTGAACCACCCGCCGGGGCCCCGCGACCGACCCGGGGCCCCGGTCCCCCCTACCCCCCTCGACGGACGGAAAGACCCATGGCGGATGCGCCGAACAAGATCATCTACTCGATGATCCGGGTGAGCAAGTACTACGACAAGCGCCCGGTCCTCGAGGACATCTCCCTCTCCTACTTCTACGGCGCCAAGATCGGCGTCCTGGGCCTCAACGGCGCGGGCAAGAGCTCGCTGTTGCGCATCCTGGCCGGCGTCGACAAGGACTTCGTCGGCCGGACGGTGATCTCCCCGGGTCTGACCGTGGGCTTCCTGGAACAGGAACCCCGGCTCGACGACGCCAAGACCGTGCGCGAAGTCGTCGAGGAGGCCGTGCAGGAAACCGTCTCCCTGCTCGCGGAGTTCGAGCGCGTCAACGAGAAACTCGCCACGCCGCTCTCCGACGGGGAGATGGAAAAGACGCTCGCCCGCCAGAGCGCGATCCAGGAAAAGCTGGATGCCCTCGACGCCTGGGATCTCGACGCCCGCCTGGAGATGGCGATGGACGCCCTGCGCTGCCCCCCGCCCGAGACACCGGTCCGGCTGATCTCGGGCGGTGAGCGGCGCCGCGTCGCCCTCTGCCGGCTCTTGCTCCAGAAGCCGGACATCCTGCTCCTCGACGAACCCACCAACCACCTGGACGCCGAAACCGTCGCCTGGCTCGAACAGCATCTGCGGCAGTACCCGGGGACGGTGATCGCGGTCACCCACGACCGCTATTTCCTGGACAACGTCGCCGGCTGGATCCTCGAGCTCGACCGCGGCCGCGGCATCCCCTGGAAGGGCAACTACTCCTCCTGGCTCGAGCAGAAGCAGGCCCGGCTGGAGCTCGAGGAAAAAGCCGAGAGCAAGCGCCGCAAGACGCTCGAGCGCGAGCTCGAGTGGATCCGCATGGCGCCCAAGGCGCGGCACGCCAAGTCCAAGGCACGCATCACCGCCTACGAAACCCTGCTCTCCGAGGAGCCGGGCCGGCGCGTGGAGGATCTCGAGATCTACATCCCGCCGGGCCCCCGGCTGGGCAATCTCGTCGTCGAGGCGCGCAACGTGAGCAAGGCCTTCGGGGACCGCCTGCTCATGGAGGGGGTGAACTTCAGCCTGCCGCCCGGCGGCATCGTCGGCGTGATCGGCCCGAACGGGGCGGGCAAGACCACGCTCTTCCGCATGATCACCGGCCAGGAGCGACCCGACGCCGGCGAGATCCGCATCGGCGACACGGTGAAGCTCGCCTACGTGGACCAGAGCCGCGAGAGCCTCGACCCGGAGAAGACGGTCTGGGAGGCGATCGCCGACGGCCTCGATGTGATCGAACTCGGCAAGGTCCAGATCAAGTCCCGCGCCTACGCCGCTCGCTTCAATTTCTCCGGCTCCGATCAGCAGAAGAAGGTGGGCCAGCTCTCGGGGGGCGAGCGCAACCGCGTGCACCTCGCGCGCATGCTGAAATCGGGGGCGAACGTCCTGCTGCTCGACGAGCCGACCAACGACCTCGACGTGAACACCCTGCGCGCGCTCGAGGAGGCGCTCGAGGCCTTCGCCGGATGCGCGGTGGTGATCAGCCACGACCGCTGGTTCCTCGACCGCATCGCCACCCACATCCTCGCCTTCGAGGGGGACAGCCGGGTCGTCTGGTTCGAGGGCAACTACTCGGAGTACGAGGCCGACCGGAAGCGCAGGCTCGGGGCCGATGCGGACCAGCCCCACCGCATCAAGTACCGCCAGCTCACCCGATAGGCAGCCCAAGGCCCCAGGGCATGGCCGAGGCGATCTCGCCGAGCGTCCACGGCGGGGACTGCGGGGTGACGAGCCCCGGCCAGGGCCAGCCGACGGGAGGGGGCAATCGAAAGCGCAGGGGCTCGCCGCGGGTGGGGTGGAGCAGCTCGAGCTCCTGGGCGAAGAGGGCGATCGCGCCGGGCGGCGGGGAAGGCCGCGCGCCGTAGCGCACATCCCCCACCACGGGACAGCCCAGGCGGGCGAGCTGCATGCGGATCTGGTGCTTGCGGCCCGTCTCGAGGGTCACGGCGACGAGGCTCCGGCCGCCGCGCGAGGCGATGAGGCGGTAGGACAGCCGGGCCTCCCGCGGAGAACGCCGGGGCGCGGAACCGCCGCGGCCGGGGGGGGGAAGCGCCTCGACGAGGCGGCCGGAATCGCGCTGCGGTCGGCCTTCGACGACGGCGAGGTAGGCCTTTTTGAGGCTGCGGTTTCGGATCTGCTCGCTCACCCGGGCCGCCGCCTTGGAAGTGCGGGCGAAGATCATCACCCCGGCGACGGGCCGGTCCAGGCGGTGCACGAGGCCGAGATAGGCACGTCCCGGCTTGCCGTAGCGCTCCCGCACCCAGCCCCGGGCGAGATCGAGCAGGCTCGTCTCCCCGCCGCCGTCCCCCTGCGAGAGCAGCCCCGCCGGCTTGTAGAGCGCCAGCAGGTGGTTGTCGAGGTGCAGGACGGGCCAGCGGGGGTGGTAGAACGAATCCATGAAGAAACCCTGCGCTCCGGAATCCCTGTCTTCCATCCGCGCCCCCGGCGGCCGGGATCCCGGCCGCGGCGAAATGGGAGAGATCCTGCGCGGCTGCGGCATCGCGCTGCCGGAGTCCGCGCTCGATCTGCTGTGGGCCTACCACAGCCTGATCCGCGAACACAACCCCGAACTCAACCTCACCCGCGTGCGCAACTTCCGGCGCATGGTCCTGAAACTCTATGCCGACGCCCTGCTGCCGGCCGATCTGCTCGAGCTGCCCTCGCCGCTGCTCGACCTGGGGACGGGGGCGGGGATGCCGGGAATCCCGCTCAAGATCTACCGCCCGCGGCTCGAGGTGCTCCTGGCCGAATCGCGCGCCCGGCGCGTCGCCTTTCTCGAAGCGGCGATCGCCCGCCTCGGCCTGGCGGGGATCCGCGTCGTCCCCGGCCGCCTGACGCCGGCCTTCGAGACCCCGGTGCAGGGCGTGATCACCCGCGCCGTCGAGCCGATCGCCGACACGCTTGCGCGGGTCGCCGGGTGCCTGTCGCGCGGGGGTCTGGCGATCTTCATGAAAGGCCCGAACTGTGCGGCCGAGATCGATACCGCACGCCGGCGTTTCGAGGGCGATTACGCGCTCGCCGAGGACCGCGCCTACACGATCCCCGGGACCCCCCACGCGCGGCGGCTCATCGTCTTCCGTCGGATCGGCGCGCCGCTTGCGGAGCGCCGGGCTCAGGCGCTCGGCCGCAACCCGGCGCCCCCGATCACCAGCCGGCAGAACCCGGCGTTCAAGGAGCTGAAGAAGCTTCTCTCCTCCCGCGGCATCCGCAAGAGCGGGCGCGCGCTGGTCGCCGGGGAGAAGCTGGTGCGCGAGATCCTCGCGCGGCATCCGCGCCTGGGCCGCGCCTGGGTGGGAACCCCCGAGATGTGGCCGCCGGAGAACGCCGTCGGACTCGACTGGGTCCGCCTCGCCCCGCCGCTCTTCGCCGAGCTCGACTGCTTCGGCACCCGCCGGGGGTTGCTCCTGATCGAGGTCCCGCCGATCGCCCCCTGGAGCCCGGGGGATGGTCTCCCGCAGGGGGTGAGCGTTCTGCTTCCCTTCCAGGACCCCGAGAACGTGGGGGCCGCGGTGCGCTCGGCCGCGGCCTTCGGGGCCTCGCAGGTCATCTTCCTGCGGGAGAGCGCCCACCCCTTCCACCCCAAGGCCCTGCGCGCCTCGGCGGGAGGCGTGCTCGAGCTGCCGCTCCGCTCCGGACCGGGCCTGGCCGACCTCCCGGCCGACCTGCCCCTCGTCGCCCTCTCGGCCGAGGGGGAGGATCTCGCGGCCATCCGCTTCCCCGAGGCCTTCGGCTTGCTCGCCGGGCTGGAAGGGCCGGGATTGCCCGCAGCCCTTCGCCTTCACGCGGCCCGCATCCCCATCCGCCCCGGCGTCGAGTCGCTGAACGCCGCCGCCGCGCTCGCGGTCGCCCTCTACGAGTGGCGCCGCCGAAAAGGCTGATCGCCGTGGAGCGCGGGCTTCTCGAGAGCGCGCCCGGCCCGGCTGCCCCCGGCGGCGTCTACCTCTGCCGGATCGGCGGGGGGGTCTCCTGCGGCGCCTGCTGCGGGCTCTACAACCGCCGGGGGTTTTCGCGTTCGTCGCTCGAGGGGCTTCTCGCGCGGCGCACGGAGCGCTTCCGCGGGGTCCCGCGGACGGCCGAGGCGATCGACGCTTACGCCCGCGAGGAGGAACGCCGGGAGATCGGGCCGCCGCGCTGGGCCGAGGTCTACCGCTGCCCCTTTCTCGGCTTCACCGGCGAGGACGCCGCCATGCCGGGCTGCCTCCTTCACCCCCAGGCGGCGGGCAACGACGGCGTCGACTACCGCGGCCTCTCCTTCTACGGCGGGCTCGCCTGCCGCGATTACTTCTGCCCCGCCCACCGCACCCTCAGGGCCCCGTGGAAGCGCATCCTGCGCGCGGCGGCGGCCGACTGGTACGAGTACGGGATCCTCGTCACCGAGCACCGTCTGCTCGGGCTCTTTTTCGGGGAAGCGGAGGCCCGCCTCGGCCGCGCCCTCGAGGAGGGGGACGAAGCGGCCGCCCTGCCGGCGTTCCGCGAGTTTGCCTCCCTGGCCCTCGCCTGGCCGTGGCGCGACCCGCTGCAAGCGGATCCGGGCCGCGACCCCTTCGACGACGGCTCCCGCCCCCGGCCCGGAGAAGGCCCCGCCCCCGCCGCGGATCCTCCATCGCGCATTCTTCTCCTGCTCCGTGAACTCTGCTCCCACTTCCGCTCGGGCGAAGATCTCGTCTCCGCCGCAAGGCGGATTGAAGCGCCGATTTCCCGCCTCGCCGGCGGATCGGGTCGCCCGGGGCGGGACGGCGGGCGTCCCCCCCGCCCTCCCGCCGTTGCCCCCGGCGGAACGCCTGTGCTATAAACACGACCGTCTCGAAGACCGCCTTCAATCTTCCAGGAGGAACCCATGGGAAAAGGCGACCGCCGCACGCGACGCGGCAAGATCTGGCGCGGGACGAACGGGAACGCCCGTCCCAAGAAGAAGAAAAAAGCGCTGAAAGAGGCCGGGCAGGCGTGAGGGCCGCCGGGAAGCCCCTTCCCCGCACGCGGCCGGCTCCCCCGGCATCCGGGAGGGTGAACCGATGAACGGCAAGGCTGCGAATCCCCGCTCCGCCGACTGGGACATCGACAGCCAGTTTCTCGACCGCTGGTCGCCGCGGGCCTTCGCCGAGGAGCCGCTCACCGAACGGGAGATCCACACCCTCTTCGAGGCCGCACGCTGGGCCCCCTCGTGCTACAACGAACAACCCTGGGTCTTCGTCTACGCGGCGGGCGAGCAGGAGCGCCGGCGGCTGTGCGCGTGCCTCGTGCCCAAGAACCAGGCCTGGGCTTGCCGCGCGCCGCTTCTGCTCTTTGTGCTGAGCCGCCGGCGCTTCCGCGCTGGCGGGCGCGAAAACCGGCACGCCGCCTTCGACGCCGGGGCGGCCTGGATGGCTCTGGCGTTGCAGGCGCGCCGGCTCGGCCTCTACGCCCACGCCATGGCGGGATTCCGCCTGGAGGAGGCCATCCGGCTGCTCGGGGTTTCCCCCGAGGAGTGGCATGTGCTCGCCGCCGTCGCCGTCGGCCGAAGGGGGGATCCCGCCCGTCTCCCCGAGGACCTGCAGGCGATCGAGTCGCCGAACACGCGCAAGCCGCACGACGAGGTCGCCGTTCCGCTCGCCCGCTGGACGGCGCAGGCGGGTCGCGGCGACCCCCCGGCGGCCGTCTCCTAGCGGGCGCGGCGCCCGCGCCACCGATCGGCCATGACGCCCCCCCTCCCGCCGCTCGTCGACACCCACGCCCACCTCGCGGCCGCCGAATTCGATCCCGATCGCGCGGCGGTGCTCGCCCGCGCGGCCGCATC
>JBBFLI020000055.1:0-13112 GCA_037481615.2 Desulfobacterales bacterium | reverse complement strand
ATCGTGCTCGTGCTGTTGATCTCGACCTTTCTCGGGCTCGTCGATTTCGCGCTGTCCACCATCGTGCGGGCCGTGTTCCACTAGCGGGAGGACCGGGCGCGTGGCGCTGAAATGGTACGTCGTTCACGTCTATTCCGGGTTTGAGAACAAGGTCAAGGCCGCCCTGCAGGAGCGCATCGCCGCGAGCCCCCACCCGGAGAAATTCGGGGAGATCATCGTCCCGACGGAGGAGGTCGTGGAGCTGGTCAAGGGCAAGCGGCGGACCTCCTCGCGCAAGTTCTACCCCGGCTACATTCTGGTACGCATGGAGCTCGACGACGAGACCTGGCACATCGTCAACAACACGGCGAAGGTCACCGGGTTTCTCGGCGGGCGGCAGCGGCCGGCGGCGCTCTCGGACGCCGAGGCCGAGCAGATCCTCAAGCGCATGGAGGCGGGCAAGCGTCAGCCGCAGCCGAAATACTCCTTCGAGCCGGGAGACGACATCCGCGTGATCGACGGCCCCTTCACCAACTTCAACGGCACGGTGGAGGAGGTCAATCACGAGAAAGGCAAAATCAAGGTGCTCGTCAGCATCTTCGGTCGAGCCACCCCGGTCGAGCTCGATTTCGTGCAGGTGCAGAAGCTGTAGCGCGGCGTCGGAGGAGACGTCGCCGCGGATGCGAGGAGAGATTCCCCCATGGCCAAAAAAGTCACGGCAATCGTCAAGTTGCAGGTCGAAGCGGGCAAGGCGAACCCCTCGCCGCCGATCGGCCCGGCGCTCGGTCAACACGGCGTCAACATCATGGACTTTTGCAAGGCGTTCAATGCGCGCACGGCGAACGACGCCGGGATGATCATTCCGGTGGTGATCACGATCTACCAGGACCGCTCCTTCACCTTCGTCACCAAGACCCCGCCGGCGGCCGTCCTGATCAAGAAGGCGGCCCGGATCGCCAAGGGGGCGAAGGACCCCAAACGCGAGAAGGTCGGGACCATCACGCGCCAGCAGCTCGAGGAGATCGCGCGGCAGAAAATGCCCGACCTGAACGCCTACGACCTGGAGTCGGCCTGCCGCATCGTCGCCGGCACGGCGCGCAGCATGGGGGTCGACGTCGTCTGAAGAGGAACCTTCCGCAGGCGGCACGGACCCCGGCGGGAGAGCATGGCAAGGAGAATCGAGGAGAGATGCCCAAGCGCGGAAAGAAATACCTGGAAGCCCGAAAGCGCATCGGCGCCGCCTCCGGGCTGGCGCTGGACGAGGCCGTCCGCCGGGCGGTGGAAGCCGCCTACGCCAAGTTCGACGAGACGGTCGACATCGCCGTGCGGCTCGGGGTCGACCCCCGGCATGCGGACCAGATGGTGCGCGGCAGCGTGGTGTTGCCCAACGGCATCGGCAAGACGGTGCGCGTGCTCGTGTTCGCCAAGGGGGAAAAAGAGAAGGAAGCTCTGGACGCCGGCGCCGACTATGCGGGCGGCGACGACCTCGTCGAGAAGATCAAGGGCGGCTGGTTCGAGTTCGACAAGGTGGTGGCGACCCCGGACATGATGGGGGCCGTGGGCAAGATCGGCAAGATCCTCGGCCCGCGCGGCCTGATGCCGAACGCCAAGACCGGCACGGTGACCTTCGATGTCGCTCGGGCCGTCAAGGAGCTCAAGGCCGGCAAGATCGAGTTCCGCGTCGAAAAGGCGGGCATCGTGCACGCCCCCATGGGCAAGGTGTCCTTCGGCGCGGAGAAGCTCGTGCAGAACATCTCGACCTTTTTGGAGACGATCCTGCGCATGAAGCCCTCGGCCAGCAAGGGGACCTACCTGCGGGGGATCGCCATCTCCACCACGATGGGGCCCGGGGTCAAGGTCGACCCGGCTCTGGTACGGGAAGCGGCCCGTTGAGGGGGAGTTCGCGGCCCCCACGGGCGGGTTGTGGAAACCATCGATATCGTCTGTCTGAGACCGTAGGTACGCGCGGGCGGTTAATCGGCGTCGGATACGGCGCCGGCCTACCGAGACAGCATCGCCCTTGCGGGCGGAACGGGTCCTTCCCCCCGGTCGGGGGGAAGGAGGCCCCCGTGTCCTCCGGTTCCTCCGACACGCAAAGGAGGTGAGAACCCTGAGGCTCGAAGAGAAACAAGAGATCGTGGCGGATCTCCACAAGCGGTTCGCCGAGGCCAGTCTGGTCGTCCTGACCGAGTACAAGGGGCTGAACGTGGCCGAGGCGAGCGAGCTGCGACGCCGGCTGCGACAGGCGGGTGCCGATTTCAAGGTCGCCAAGAACACGCTCATGGCGCGGGCGGCGGAAGGCACCCCGGTCGAGGCGTTGCGCGTGGAGTTCCAGGGGCCCGGGGCCGTGGCCATCGGTTACGCGGATCCCGTGGCGCCGGCGAAAATTCTGACCCAGTTCGCCGAGGAAGGCAAGAAACTCAAGATCCGGCTCGCCGTGCTCGACGGCCGGCGGATCGGTCCGGCCGAAGTCAAGGCGCTGGCGGAGCTGCCCTCGCGCGAGGCCCTGCTCGCCCAGGCCCTCTCCGCGATGGCGGCCGTTCCCGCGTCGCTCGTGCGCGTCCTGGCGGGCGTGCCCCGCAGCCTGCTCACGGTGCTGCAGGCGATCGGCGAAAAGAAAGGGTCCGCCGGAGCGCCCGCCGCCGCCTGAACAGGGGGGCGGAACCCGCGCGACCCGGCATGCTCATCGACATTTTTTCCGAAGCGCGGCTTCGGACACTCGGAGTGGAGGAACCCCGATCATGGCGAACGTGACCAAACAGGATGTGATCGACTTCATTGCCAACATGACCGTGCTGGAGCTTTCCCAGCTGGTGAAGGAACTGGAAGAGAAATTCGGCGTCTCCGCCGCGGCGCCGGTGGCGATGGTCGCCGCGGGGCCGGCGGCCGGCGCCCCTGCGGCGGCGGCCGAGGAGAAGACCGAATTCGATGTCATTCTGACCGCCCACGGCGACAAGAAAATCAACGTGATCAAGGAAGTCCGCGCGATCACGGGGCTGGGGCTGAAGGAGGCCAAGGACCTGGTCGAAAATCCGCCCAAGCCCGTCAAGGAAGGCATCCCCAAGGCCGATGCCGAAAAGATCAAGGCCCAGCTGGAAGCGGCCGGGGCCACCGTGGAGATTCGCTGATCCCCGACGGTTCCGCGGCCGGCCGGTGCGGAAGGCGCCGGCGGGCCGCGGAACCATCCGCCCCCTTGCCGCCCGTCCGACGCTCGCTCCACCGGGCCGCTAACCCGTAACGCATCTATCGGAGACACCATGCCCGAACGAAGCACCGCGATCC
Organism: Desulfobacterales bacterium; assembly: GCA_037481615.2. GTDB lineage: Bacteria > Desulfobacterota > Desulfobacteria > Desulfobacterales > SpSt-501 > SpSt-501. The sequence goes on along the minus strand of JBBFLI020000055.1, from coordinate 9,851 downwards.
AACGGATTCGAAAGAATTTCGCGAAGAACGACAAGATCGTGGAGATCCCCGATTTGATCGGGATGCAGCGCGATTCCTTCAACCGCTTTCTCCAGATGGACACCCCCCCGGAGAAACGGGAACCGGTCGGCCTGCAGGCGGTGTTCCAATCGGTGTTTCCGATCAAGGATTTCACCGGGAGCGCCAGCCTCGAGTTCGTCTCCTACCGCTTCGGGGAAATCAAGCACGGCATCGAGGAGTGCATCCACCGCGGCATGACCTACGAGATCCCCCTGCGGCTCACCGTGCGGCTGGTGGTCTACAAGACGGATGCGGAATCGGGGGTCTCGAACATCCGGGACATCAAGGAGCAGGAGATCTACTTCGGGACGATCCCGTTGATGACGGCCAAGGGGACCTTCATCATCAACGGCACCGAACGCGTGGTGGTCAGCCAGCTCCACCGCTCCTCCGGGGTATTCTTCGACCACGACAAGGGCAAGACCCACTCGAGCGGCAAGATCATCTACAGCGCACGGATCATCCCCGTACGCGGCTCCTGGATCGACATGGAGATCGATCCCAAGGACATCGTCTACATCCGCATCGACCGGCGCCGCAAGTTCCCGGTCACGACCCTCTTCAAGGCCTTCGGCTACACGGCCGAGGACCTGCTCGCCTACTTCTACAAGACCGAGCGGGTCCTCGTGCAGGGCAAGCGCTACGCCAAGGCCTTCGACGAGGAGCTGCTCCGCGGCCAGCGGGCCAGCCGCGACATCAAGGACCCCGAGACCGGCGAACTCCTGGTCAAGAAGGGGCGCCCCTACAACGCGCGCATCCTCAAGCGGCTCAAGGCCCTCGGCACCGAGCAGGTCCCGGTGAACGTGGAGGAACTCTACGGCCGGGCCTTCGCTTATTCCATCCCGCACCCGAAGACGGGGGAGCCGGTCGTCCGGGCGAACGACGTGCTCGACGAGGCCGTCCTCGAGCGGCTGACGGAGGCGGGCGTCCAGGAGTTCGATCTCCTCTACATCGATGGCGCCTCGAGCAGCGACTCCATTCGCAAGACCCTGCTGCTCGACAAGGTCGAAACCAAGGAAGAGGCCCTGATCGACATCTACCGCCGCATGCGGCCGGGCAACCCGGCCACCCCCGAGGTCGCCCAGGAATTCCTCGACAACCTCTTCTCCAAGAGCAATTTCTACGATCTCTCCGGGGTGGGCCGCTTGAAGATCAACCAGCGCCTCGGCATCGTCAGCGCCCCGGACCTCGGCATCCTGCGCCGCGAGGACATTCTGCTCGCCACGAAGGCGCTGATCGAGCTGCGCGACACCCAGGGCATGGTCGACGACATCGACCACCTCGGCAACCGCCGCGTGCGGGCCGTGGGGGAGCTCCTCGAGAACCAGTACCGCATCGGGCTGGTGCGGATGGAGCGGGCGATCAAGGAGCGCATGAGCCTGCAGGAGGTCGACGCGCTCATGCCGCACGACCTGATCAACCCGAAGCCCGTCTCCGCCGTGGTGAAGGAGTTCTTCGGCACCAGCCAGCTCTCGCAGTTCATGGACCAGACCAACCCGCTTTCGGAAACCACGCACAAGCGGCGGCTCTCGGCGCTGGGGCCGGGCGGGTTGACCCGCGAGCGGGCGGGCTTCGAGGTGCGCGACGTGCACCCCTCGCACTACGGCCGGATCTGCCCGATCGAGACCCCGGAAGGGCCGAACATCGGGCTGATCGTCTCGCTGAGCACCTACGCGCGGGTGAACGATTACGGCTTCATCGAAACCCCCTATCGGGTGGTGGACCGCGGTCGGGTCACCGAAGAGGTGCGCTTCCTCGACGCCTTCGAGGAGCGCGATCAGCCGATCGCCCAGGCGAACGCCCCGCTGAACGAAAAGGGGCAGTTCGCCGAGGCGATGGTCACCTGCCGCGTGGCCGGCGAATTCACGACCGTCCCGCGCGAGGACATCCGGCTGATGGACATCTCGCCCAACCAGCTGGTCAGCGTTTCGGCCTCGCTGATCCCCTTTCTCGAGAACGACGACGCCAACCGCGCGCTGATGGGCTCGAACATGCAGCGCCAGGCCGTGCCGCTCCTGATCAGCGAGGCCCCGCTCGTGGGGACGGGCATCGAGGGGGTCGTGGCGCGGGACTCCGGGGTCGCCGTCGTCGCCCCGCGGGACGGCGAGGTGGTCGACGTGGACGCCTCGCGCATTGTGCTCAAGCACCCGCCGAGCGCGGACCCCAACGAGAAGAACGTGACCATCTTCAACTTGGCCAAGTTCGTCCGCTCCAACCAGAACACCTGCTTCAACCACCGCCCCATCGTACGGCGCGGCCAGCAGGTGAAGGCCGGGGACATCATCGCCGACGGCCCGGCGACCGACCGCGGCGAACTCGCCCTCGGCAAGAACGTGACCGTCGCCTTCATGCCCTGGGGCGGCTACAACTTCGAGGACTCGATCCTGGTGAGCGAGCGGCTGGTGCGCGACGGCGTCTACACTTCGGTGCACATCGAGGAGTTCGAGGTCGTCGCCCGCGACACGAAGCTCGGCAAGGAGGAGATCACGCGCGACATCCCCAACGTGGGCGACGAGGCGCTCAAAAACTTGGACGAAAGCGGGATCATCCGCCTCGGGGCCGAGGTCAAACCGGGCGACATCCTGGTCGGCAAGATCACCCCCAAGGGCGAAAGCCAGCTCTCCCCCGAAGAGAAGCTCCTGCGGGCGATCTTCGGCGAAAAGGCGGGCGACGTGAAGGACACCTCGCTGCGCGTCCCGCCGGGCATCCAGGGGATCGTGATCGACGCCAAGGTCTTCTCGCGGCGCGGGGTGGAGAAGGACGACCGCACGCGGATGATCGAGGACGAGGAGATCGCCGCGCTGGAGAAAGACCGCGACGACGAGCTTGCGGTGATCGAGGACGTCTTCCGCTCCCAGCTGATCGATCTGCTCAAGGGCCACAAGCTGCAGTCCCCGATCAAGAAGGGCAAGAAGGTCCTCGTGAACGCCGGCGTGAAGCTGGACCCGGAGATGCTGGCCGAGGTGCCCGTCGCCTCCCTGGAGGGGGTGGTGCTCAAGGACGCGCAGGCGACCCAGCAGGTCCACGAGCTGCTCGAGCGCTATCGCGACCAGCGCGAGCTCTGCCGGCTCGCCTTCGAGCAGCAGGTGAGCCGCTTCGAGCGCGGCGACGAGCTCCCGCCGGGCGTGATCAAGATGGTCAAGGTCTACGTCGCCATGAAGCGCAAGCTCTCGGTCGGCGACAAGATGGCCGGGCGCCACGGGAACAAGGGCGTGGTCTCGCGGATCCTGCCGATCGAGGACCTGCCCTACTTCGAGGACGGCACCCCCGTCGACATGGTGTTGAACCCGCTCGGGGTCCCCTCGCGCATGAACGTCGGCCAGATCCTCGAGATCCACCTCGGGCTCGCCGCGAAGGGGCTGGGCGAGCAGATCGACCGCCTGTTGCGCGAGCACAAGCTCAACCGGCTCCGCGAGAAGTTGCGCCGCATCTTCACCCGGCCCCAGGAGCGCAAGCTGATCTCCGGCCTGGACGACCCGCAGCTCGAGGAGTTCGCCGCCCTCTACCGCGGGGGGGTGCACATGGCGACTCCGGTGTTCGACGGGGCCAAGGAAGAGGAGATCAAGCAGCTTCTCGAAGAGGCCGGCTGCGACCGCACCGGTCAGGTCGTTCTCTACGACGGCCGCACCGGGGAGCCTTTCGACCGCCGGATCACCGTGGGCACGATGTACGTGATGAAACTGCACCACCTGGTCGACGACAAGATCCACGCCCGTTCGATCGGCCCCTATTCGCTGGTCACCCAGCAGCCGCTCGGCGGCAAGGCGCAGTTCGGCGGCCAGCGCCTGGGCGAGATGGAGGTCTGGGCGATGGAGGCCTACGGCGCGGCCTACGCCCTGCAGGAGTTTTTGACGGTCAAGTCCGACGACATGGCGGGACGGACGCGCATGTACGAGAAGATCGTGAAAGGCCAGAACGTCCTGGAACCGGGCATCCCGGAATCCTTCCGCGTGATGACCAAGGAGCTCCAGGCCCTCGGCCTGGACGTGAGCCTGCTCGAGGACCCCGATCGCGTCCCCGGCGGCGAACCGGCCCAGTCCTGAGCCCAACCCCGCGGAGGAGCAGACGAGCATGGAGACCCTCTACGATTTCTTCGCCAAACCGACCGACCCCCGGAAGTTCCGCGCGATCCGCATCGCGCTCGCTTCGCCGGAGCAGATCCGCAAGTGGTCCCACGGCGAGATCAAGAAGCCCGAGACGATCAACTACCGCACCTTCAAGCCCGAGCGCGACGGGCTGTTCTGCGCCAAGATCTTCGGGCCGACCAAGGACTACGAGTGCAACTGCGGCAAGTACAAGCGGATGAAGCACCGGGGCGTCATCTGCGAGAAGTGCGGCGTCGAGGTCATCCAGTCCAAGGTGCGCCGCGAGCGCATGGCCCACATCGAGCTGGCGAGCCCGGTTTCCCACATCTGGTTTCTGAAGAGCCTGCCGAGCAAGATCGGCAACCTCCTCGATCTCTCCCTCAAGACGATGGAGAAGATCCTCTACTTCGACAGCTACATCGTGCTCGATCCGAAGGACACGCCCCTCGTCCGCGGTCAGCTGCTGACCGACGAGAAGTACCAGGAGGCGCTCGAGACCTACGGATCGAAGTTCGTCGCCAAGATCGGGGCCGAGGCCGTCAAGCAGATGCTCAAGGAACTCGACCTCGAGGCGCTCTACAACGAGCTGCGCACCGAGATCCGCGAGACCCACTCGCTCGCCAAACGCCAGAAGCTCGCCAAGCGCCTGAAGATCGTGGACGCCTTCCGGCGATCGGGCGTCGATCCCTCCTGGATGATCCTCGACGTCATCCCCGTCCTGCCGCCGGATCTGCGGCCGCTCGTTCCGCTCGAGGGCGGCCGTTTCGCCACCTCCGACCTGAACGACCTCTACCGCCGCGTGATCAACCGCAACAACCGCCTGCGGCGGCTGATCGACCTCAAGGCGCCGGACATCATCGTGCGCAACGAGAAGCGCATGCTCCAGGAGGCGGTGGACGTCCTCTTCGACAACGGGCGCCACGGCCGGGTGATCACCGGAACCAACAAGCGCCCGCTCAAGTCGCTCTCCGACACCCTGAAAGGCAAGCAGGGCCGTTTCCGGCAGAATCTCCTCGGCAAGCGCGTGGACTACTCGGGACGGACCGTGATCACCGTGGGCCCCGACCTGCGCCTCCACCAGTGCGGCCTGCCCAAGCAGATGGCGCTCGAGCTCTTCAAGCCCTTCGTCTACTATCGCCTGGAGCTCAAAGGACTCGTCTCCACGGTGAAGAGCGCGAAGAAGATGGTCGAGCGCGAAGTCCCGGAGGTGTGGGACACGCTCGACGAGGTGGTGCGCGAGTACCCGGTCATGCTGAACCGCGCGCCCACCCTGCACCGCCTCGGCATCCAGGCCTTCGAGCCGATCCTGATCGAGGGCAAGGCGATCCAGCTCCATCCCCTCGTCTGTACGGCCTTCAACGCCGATTTCGACGGCGACCAGATGGCGGTCCACGTGCCGCTTTCCGTCGAGGCGCAGATCGAGGCGCGGGTGCTCATGCTCTCCTCGAACAACATCCTCTCGCCGGCCAACGGCAGCCCGATCATCGTGCCGAGCCAGGACATCGTGCTCGGCACCTACTACATGACGCGCGCGGTCTCCGGCCGGCGCGGGGAGGGGCGCCTGTTCTCCTCGCCCGCCGAGGTGCGCTCGGCCTTCGACGCCGGCGAGGTGGACCTGCACAGCAAGATCCGCATCCGGCTGCACGGCAAGCGCTACGACACGACCGTCGGCCGCGTCCTCCTCTGGGAGATCATCCCCCAGGTGGACATCCTCGAGCTGCGGCACCTGCCGCTTGCGAGCCCGGAGGAAGCCGAGGAGGCGCGGCGGCGCCTGGCGGCCGGGGAGACGCTCGCCGCGCTCTGCCGGGAGCGCCGCCCCGACGCCCCGGCGGGGCAGGAGGGCTACATCGGCCGGCTGAGTTTCAACGAATTCAACAGCATCTTCAACTGCCGCGAGGCGGACGCCAGCCGCATCTTCGCCCTGCAGCCGGGCGAGGTGAGCCCGATGCTCGAAGCCGACCGCGCCTTCCACTTCTTCGAGGTGCTCTCCAAGGTCCCCGCGGTCCCCTTCGACATCGTCAACCAGGTGATGGACAAGAAGGCGCTCCGGCAGCTCGTCGATTACGTCTACCGCAACCTCGGCCCCAAGGCGACGGTCATCCTCTCCGACCGCCTCAAGGACATCGGCTACGGCTATTCGACGCGCGGCGGGCTTTCCATCTGCATCGACGACATGATCATCCCGGCGGCCAAGGAAGGGATCCTCAAAAAGGCCGACGAGCAGGTGGCCGAGATCATCCGCCAGTACAACGAGGGGCTGATCACCCAGGGCGAGAAGTACAACAAGGTGGTCGACATCTGGGCCAAGGCCACCGACGACGTCGCCAACGAGATGATGGAGGTGATGAAGCTCGAGCCGTTGAAGGCCCCGGACGGCACCCCGCTGCGCGACGCCAAGGGACGCCCCGTGATGGAGGAGAGCTTCAATCCGATTTACATGATGGCCGACTCCGGGGCCCGCGGCAGCAAGGATCAGATGCGCCAGCTCGCCGGCATGCGCGGGTTGATGGCCAAACCCTCCGGGGAGATCATCGAAACGCCGATCAAGGCGAATTTCCGGGAGGGGCTCTCGGTGCTGCAGTACTTCATCTCGACCCACGGGGCGCGCAAGGGGCTGGCCGACACGGCCCTCAAGACGGCCAACTCGGGCTACCTGACGCGCCGCCTGGCCGATGTCGCCCAGGACTGCGTGATCACCGAGGAGGACTGCGGGACGCTCACCGGCATCGAGGTCGAGCCGCTGGTGGAAAGCGGCGAGATCATCCAGGTGCTCGGCGAGCGCATCCTCGGCCGCACCGCCCTCGAGGACATCCTGGACCCCTTCACCGAGGAGATCATCGCCCGCGCCGGCCAGGAGATCGACGAGGCGGTCGTGGAAAAGATCGAGCAGGCGGGCCTGACCTCGGTCAAGATCCGCTCGGTGCTGACGTGCCGGACCAAGGAGGGGGTCTGCGCGAAGTGCTACGGCCGGGATCTCGCTCACGGCCGGCTGGTCGAGATCGGCCAGGCGATCGGCATCCTCGCCGCCCAGTCGATCGGCGAGCCGGGCACGCAGCTGACGATGCGGACTTTCCACATCGGCGGCACCGCGAGCCGACGGGTCGAGCAGGCGGACATCCGCGCGCGGGTGGAAGGGACGGTGAAGTTCGTGGACCTCCAGGTCGCGCGCAATTCCGAGGGCGCCTACGTCGCCATGAACCGCCGCGGCGGCAAGCTCGTCATCCTGAGCGACGCCGGCCGGGAGCTGGAGAGCTTCACGGTGATCTACGGGGCGCACCTGACCGTCAAGGACGGGCAGAAGGTCAAGGTCGGCGACCCCTTGGCGACCTGGGACCCCTTCACCACCCCGATCATCAGCGAGGTGGAGGGAACGGTCAAGTTCGGCGACATCGTGGCCGGGCGGACCATGCAAGAGAAGGTCGATCCGGTCACCGGCAAGTCGAGCCGCATGATCATCGAGTCGAAGAGCGCCGAGGACCGCCCGCGCATCTCGATCAAGGACAAGGAAGGCAAGACGGCGAAGCTGCCCGGCTCGGCGGGCTTCGCCCGCTACATCCTGCCGATCAACGCCATTCTGCTCGTCGAGGACGGCGATCCCGTCAAGGCCGGCGATCTCGTCGCCAAGCTGCCCCGGGCGACCACGAAGACCAAGGACATCACCGGCGGTCTGCCCCGGGTCGCCGAACTCTTCGAGGTGCGCAAGCCGAAGGACATCGCCGTCCTGAGCGAGATCGACGGCTACGTCTCGATCTCGAAGAGCACGAAGAAGGGCAAGCAGAAGGTCACGATCACGCCGGTCGACGTCGGCGAGAAGAAGGAATACCTCATCCCGCGCGGCAAGCACATCAACGTCTACGAGGGCGACTACGTCCGCGCCGGGGAGGCCCTGATCGGCGGCTCCGCGGTGCCCCAGGACATCCTCAAGATCAAGGGCGAAGTCGCGCTCGCCAAGTACCTCGTCGACGAGGTCCAGGAGGTCTACCGGCTCCAGGGGGTGCGCATCCACGACAAGCACATCGAGGTCATCGTGCGCCAGATGATGCGGCGGGTGAAGGTGATCGACGTCGGAGACACCGACTTCGTCCCCGAGGAACAGGTCGACAAGCTGCGCTTCGAGGAGGCCAACCAGGCGGTCGTCGCCCGGGGGGGCAAACCCGCCGTCGGCGAGCCGCTGATTCTCGGCATCACCAAGGCCTCGCTCAGCACCGAAAGCTGGGTCTCCGCGGCCTCCTTCCAGGAGACGACCAAGGTGCTCACCGACGCGAGCATCCAGGGCGCGATCGATCGGCTGAAGGGGCTGAAAGAAAACGTGATCATGGGCCGCCTGATCCCGGCGGGGACGGGCATGCCCCAGTTCGAGGAGGTCGAGATCGAGGTGACCGCCTGATGCGGGCGGGGGCGCCGGTCAAGAAAATTCTTGACAGATCCCGTTGAGTTCTATACATATCGCCATTTTGCAAAATCGGCCATCGAAACAGGCGAGGGGTGCATGCCGACGATCAATCAGCTGGTCCGCCGGGCGCGGAAAAGCGTCCGCAAGAAACGGAAAACGCCGGCCCTGAAAGGGGCCCCGCAGAAACGGGGGGTGTGCACGCGCGTCTACACGACGACCCCCAAGAAACCCAACTCGGCGCTGCGCAAGGTCGCCCGCGTGCGCCTGACGTCAGGGGTCGAGGTCACGGCCTACATCCCGGGCGTCGGGCACAACCTGCAGGAACACTCGGTCGTGCTCGTGCGCGGCGGACGGGTCAAGGATCTTCCCGGCGTGCGCTACCACATCGTGCGGGGGACCCTCGACACCCTGGGGGTGGAAGACCGTCGTCAGGGCCGCTCCAAATACGGAGCCAAGAAACCCAAGTGAACCGGGCGCCGGGGGATGCGCCCCGGTCGCGCCATGGAAGGGAAACGGAGTCGCCATGCCACGCCGACGTGAGGTCACCGAGCGCACCGTGCGGCCGGATCCGAAATACGGCAGCCGCCTGGTGGCCAAGTTCATCAACAGCCTGATGCGGGACGGCAAGAAGAGTGTCGCCGAGAGGATCCTCTACGACTCCTTCGGCATCCTCGGCGAGAAAGGGAAAGAGCCGCCGCTCAAGATCTTCGAGCAGGCCGTCGACAACGTGCGGCCGATGGTGGAGGTCCGCTCCCGGCGCGTGGGAGGATCCACCTACCAGGTGCCGACGGAGATCCGCCCCTCGCGGCGCACCGCCCTCGGCATCCGCTGGCTGATCTCTTACGCGCGCCAGCGGACCGAGAAGGGGATGGCGCGCAAGCTGGCCGCCGAGCTGCTCGACGCCGCCAACAATCGGGGCGGCGCCGTGAAAAAGCGTGAAGACACACACAAGATGGCGGAGGCGAACAAGGCGTTTGCTCATTTTCGCTGGTAGCCGTTCCGGCGGCCGGCAGGACAGCGTCTCAGGGCGGAGGGCATAAGGTGTCCACTATGCCCTCCGCATGTTCAGGCGGAGGAGAGAGCGATGGCGAAGCAGAAGTTTGAGCGCAAGAAGCCGCATGTGAATGTGGGGACGATTGGGCACATTGATCATGGCAAGACGACGTTGACGGCGGCGATTACGAAGCAGTTGAGTTTGAGGGGTTTGGCGAATTTTGTGCCGTTTGATCAGATTGACAAGGCGCCGGAGGAGAAGGAGCGTGGGATTACGATTGCGACGGCGCATGTGGAGTATGAGACGGCGAAGCGGCACT
>JBBFLI020000054.1:0-16312 GCA_037481615.2 Desulfobacterales bacterium | reverse complement strand
CCCTCCGAAAGCCCCGCTATCACCCGGCGCAGCGCACCCGTGATCGAACGCGTAAGCCAAAAGCCCAGGATCACGGCGACCGCAAGACCCGCAAGGACCGCGCCAAGCATGGCTCCTTTCAAAAATCCCGCTTGGGCCAACCCCTCCTGCGATTCTTTTTCTGCCACTTCGCGGTTGATCTCGACGAGCTTGTCCAGAAGGGCGATCGCCTCGCGCTGCTTGCGCGTCGCTTCGCCGAGTGCGAGATCGTCGGCTTCCTTCTTCGTCGCCGCAGCCTCTTCGGCCACGGAGAGCATCGCCTCGAACTGCTTGAAGACGGCCTGCATGGCGGGGACCATCTCGCGCCGGTACACCGCCTGCCCCTCCTCCGGCTTTCCTTCCTGGACGAGTTTCTTCACCCGGCCGACCGCCTCGTGAAAACGGCGGTGGGGCTCCTCGAAGGCCTTGATGGCTGCAGCCAAGGCCTGGTTTTCCGTGCGGAAGCTTGGCAGGTACTTCCCGGCGTTGCAGGCCGTGTGGTCGTCTCCGCCGTCAAAGTGCGCACCCGGGTCGTCGAGGAGGTTCTGCACGCGGTTGACCCAGGCATGGTGGCCCTTGGTGAAGCGCTCGAGCTGGCGGGAGAGCTCGAGCGGGCTCTGGACGCCCAAGCGGTCGAAGCGGCGATGGAGCTCGAGCAGCCGGTTGTTCTCCGCGCGCCAAGCCTCCCAGGCCGGGACGAAGCGCTTCCAGGTCTCGGCCTCCTCGGGCGTCTGGGGGAGCGGCTCGTAGACTTTCCAGGCCGCCTCGTAGTCCTTGCGGCTCTGAGCGATGTTGTCGTACTGGCGCTTTCTCATCTCGGGGGAAAGCCCATCGATCGAAAGGCTGCGGATCGCGCCGCGGATCGCCTCCGCCTCCGCCTTGATCGCCAGCAGGCTGTCGATCGAAGGCAGGCGCACCTCGCCCACCTCCTCGATCACCGCCCGGTTCTTGACCGCCCCGTAATAGCCGAAGGCGCCCATCACGAGCGCAATCAGCGTCATGGCCGAAAAGGCCGCCGCAAGTTTCTTCCCGATCGTCCAACCGCTTTTCATGGCCCTCTGCTCCTTCCTTTCGCGTGACGGGTCTGAGAAATCGTTTCGCCGTCCCGTGCTCAGGCGGCCTGCCGCATCGTTTCGAGATGGTCGGCACCGAGCACGCGGTCGATGTCGAGCAGGATCTTGACCCCTTTGTCCCTCTTCGCCATCCCCAGGATGTAGTCGGTGTTTACCCGCACGCCGAAGGCGGGCGGGTCCTCGATCTCCTCCCCGCGGATGTTCAACACCTCGGAGACGGCGTCGACCACGATCCCGACGGGCATGACGCCGCCTTCGCCTGCGGTTTCGACCACGATGATGCAGGTGCGGTCGCCGATCTCGATCTCGGGCATCCCGAAGCGCAGCCTCAGGTTCACGACCGGGATCACCTTGCCGCGCAGATTGATCACCCCCTTGACGTAAGGGGGCGTCTCGGGCACGGCCGTGATCGGCAGCATGCCGATGATCTCGCGGATCTTGAGGATGCCGATCCCGTACTCCTCCTTTCCGAGGGAAAAGGTGAGGTACTTCCCCTCCCTGCCCGTTGCCGGATCGCTGCGCCCCTCGATCCCCTTGCGTTCCTGTTCCATGCCTCCTCCCTTTCCCTGGATGTTACGCCGGGACATTCCCCCCGCCGGCATCCCGCTGCAGCCTGCCGTCCAGGTGGTCGAGCAGGCCGAGAAATTCCCCGCTGCGGATCGGCTTGGCGAGGTAGCAGACGATTCCCAGCCGCCGTAAGGCGAGCTCGAGCTCGCGGCTGTTTTCGCCCGTCACCGTCACGACCGGCAGCCCCGGCCGGAAGGCGCGAAGCCCCGGGATGAGCTCGAGCGCCGTCCCGTCCGGCAGAAACACATCCAGCACGGCGAGATCGATCGCCCGCGCGGCGGCGAGGCGCAGGGCCGCGCCGGCCGTCTCCGCGGCGAACACCCTGTGCCCCCCCGCGCGGATGAGACTCTCGAGAAATCGCCGCTGCTGCGCATCGTCTTCCACGGCAAGCACCGTCAGCGTAAGCGCCACCCCCCTTTTTCGCATCGACACCGTCTCCGACTCCGAAAGGAGGCAAACCAAGAAGCGTGCCGAAACCCCATGGAATGAAGCAACCCTCTGAAACAGCTATGAATCTATTTTTGGTGCAAACCGGCGGGAGTCAGGCGGACATGTGGCGAAACGGTTACGCCAGGGGGGCGATTGACGGACAACCCATCGTCATGAAATCGAATTCTTGCCACGTGGCGCTCTCGTTACACACCCGGGCAGATTCGACCACGCTTCGGGCGGAGGGCTCGGACGGAGGCGGTTTGTGTTTCCGATACGGTCTTCGCCGGGGCCGAAAAGCGGCGGCCGGGATCGCCCGGGGCTGCGGTTTGACAGGGGTCGGAGGGCTGGTGTAGTTTTGAACAAAATGCTTGCGGGGAGCCACCGGATGCCGCGACACATCCTCATCGTCGACGATGACCGCGAACTGTGCGCCCTCAAAAAGGCTCAACTCGAGCGCGACGGGGAGTTCACGGTCACGGTGGTAAACGACCCCCGGCAGGCCCTCAAGGCGGCGCGCCGCAAGAGGCCCGACCTCATTCTCCTCGACATCATGATGCCGGGAAAGGACGGCTTCGAGGTGCTGGCGGAGCTGAAGTCCGACATCGACACGGCCGCCATCCCCGTGATCATGCATACCGGGGTCGAGGAAGAGGAAAGCCGCCTGCGGGCGGCCGAGCTCTACAACGAGGATTATGTCCTCAAGTCGGCCGACCGCGAAACCCTCGTCGCTTCCATCCGCCGCGTTCTCGCCCGCCGCCGCTGAGGCGGAAGCTTCCTTTCCGCGCCGCACAAGCCGCTTGCCGCCCGCGTGCCGAGGGTCATGCGGATTGCTTTCCGCGGCCGGTCAAAGGATGGCGGGGGGAGGGGCGGGGTGGGGCCGTCCGCGGCCACTCGGCCGGGGGAGCCTTTCCCTGTGGTCGAGGATGCTCTTGAGCTCCACGGCGGCCACGGCCTTGGCCATGTAATAGGCGATCCCGAGCTCCCGCAGGCGGCGTTCGAGTTCCCGGCTGCTCCTGCCGGTGAGGGTGATGACCGGGGCGCCCGCCCCGAGCGCGCGCAGTTGCGGGATGAGTTCCATCGCCGTCGTGTCGGGCAGGAAGACATCGAGCAGGTAGAGATCGAAGTCCGCGGCCGACGCGGCGCAAAGCGCCTCCTTCCCCGAGGAGGCCTCGACCACCTCGTGCCCCCAGCGGGAGACCAGCGCCGTCAGTACCCGGCGCTGCGGTTCTTCGTCTTCGACGACCAGAATCTTCATCCCACGCTCCGCGGGGGGGGAACGATCCCGTATTTCTTCATCTTGGCGAAAAGGGTCTTGCGGTGGATGCCGAGGGCGGCGGCGGTCTCCTCCCGCCGCCAGCGGTTTTCTTCGAGCGCCCGCAGAATCAGCTCCCGCTCGTAGCGCATGAGCATCGCCTCGAGCCCTTCGCCCGCGCCGCCGGACGCCGGCGAATCGTTGCGCGGCGCCCTCGGTTCCGCCCGAATCCCCCGCCCGCCCGCAAAATCGAGCCGCTGCAGGGCGAGATAACGGTAAACGGTGTTCTGCAGCTCGCGCACGTTCCCCGGCCAGTCGTAGGCCGCAAGCGACTCGAGGACATGGGCGGTGAGCGGCGGGTCGGTGTCGCCGCGCCCGAAGCGCCGGGCGAAATGCTCCGCCAGGAGCGGAATGTCCTCGCGGCGCTCCCGCAGCGGCGGCAGATGGATCGGCAGCACATGGACGCGGTAGAAAAAGTCCTCCCGCATCCGTCCGCGGCGGACCTCTTCGAGCAGGTTCCGGTGGGTGGCGGCGATGACGCGGAAGTCGGGCCTTTTGAGCTCGCGGCCGCCGATCGGGGTGAAACCGCCGCCGTCGATCGCGCGCAACAGCTTCACCTGAATGCTCGGGCCGATCTCGCCCAACTCGTCGAGAAAGAGCGTTCCGCCGTCGGCGAGATCGAGATAGCCGTGCTTGTCGATCCAGGCCCCGGAAAAGGCGCCCTTGCGGTGACCGAAGAACTCGGATTCCATCAGGGTTTCGGGAATGGCCCCGCAGTTCACGGGAACGAAGGAGCCGGCCCGCCGCGCGCTCAGCTCGTGGATCGCGTGGGCCACGAGCTCTTTTCCGGTCCCCGACTCGCCGTAGAGGATGACGTTCGCCTCGCAGGCGGCGGCGACCTCGATCAGGTCGAAGACGCGCTGCATCGCCGGGCTCGCCCCGATGATCTCCCCCAAGCGGTCGCGCTCGCGCCGCGGCGGGCTTGAATGGCCCCGGCGAACCCCTGCCGGCCGTGGTCCGGGCGCGACCGGGGCGATTGCTGGAGGCGCTTGCGGCGGCGATGCGTACATGGCGGCTACCGGGGGCCCTTTCGGGTGCACGATCACCCGAACCGAAGCATTAGCAATAAAAATGCCATGGCCTCCCTGCCGCGGGGACCATGGCACTAAAAAAACCGAATCAATAGGTTGAGCCTGTAACCGCCACACCTCCGGCGGTGCGGCGCACGCGGCGGGCGGCCCGCAGTCAAGCGCTTGACGGTTTGCCTTCCTCGCAAAGGCCGTTGCGGATCGCGTAGGCGATGAGCTCGGCCGTGGTCGCAAGGCCGATCTTCTCGGCGATCCGGCTGCGGTAGGTGGCGACGGTCTTGGGGCTCAGGCGGAGCCGGCGCGCGATCTCGGCCTGGGGGATGCCGCCGGCGAGAAGGCAGAGAACCTGGAGCTCGCGGTCGGAGAGCCGCTCGTGCGGCAGCCGGTGCGTCTTGCCGCCGAAGGGGGAGAGGGCGAGCTTCTCGGCGAAGGAGGCGCTCAGGAACCGCCCGCCGGAAGCGACCCGGCGCAGGGCACGGAGGAGTTCCTCGGGCGCGCTCTCCTTGGTGAGGTAGCCCGAGGCCCCGGCCCTGAGGGCCCGCAGCGCGAACTGCTCCTCGGCATACACGCTGAGGATGAGAACGGGAAGCCCCGGCCGCAGGCGGCGGATGCGGCGCAGCGCCTCGAGGCCGTCGATCCCGGGGAGCCGGATGTCGAGGAGCACCAGGTCGCATGCGAGGCCCGCGAGCCGGGAAAGCAGCTCCTCGGCGCTCGCGAACTCCGCCGCCACGCGCGCCTCGCCGGTTGCGCCCAGGATCTCCCGCAGCCCGGCGCGGACCACGGGGTGATCGTCGACGATGACCACATCGATCATAGAACCGCGCCTCTCACGGGAAGCGGCACGCGGACCCGCAGGCGGCTTCCGCCGCAGGGCGGCCGCTCGACGGCGAGTGTTCCGCCGTGGGGCCGCAGCCGCTCGCGCATCCCCGGGAGACCGAGCCCCCCCGGGGGGAGGTCGCCCGTCTCCGGGAAACCCCGGCCGTCGTCTTCCACCGCGAGGTCGGCCACCCCGCCCTTGACGCGAAGGGCGATCCGCGCGCGGCCGGCCCCGGAATGGCGGGCGACGTTGTTGAGCGCCTCCTGGGCGATGCGGAAGAGGTCGGTTGCGAGTTCCGGGGGGACCTCCGCCCCCTCGGGCTCGACCCGCACACGGGTGTCGATGCCGCTGTAGCGGGAAAACTCGCCCGCCAGCCAGGCGAGCGCGTCGGCCAAGCCGAGGCTGTCGAGCACGGCCGGCCTGAGAGCGGCTGCGATGCGGCGGACGGAGCCCATCATGCGGCCGGCGATCTCGCGCACGGCGGCGAGGTCTTCGCGCGTCCCCTCCCCCCCTGGCCCCAGGCTCCGCTCGACCCGGGCGAGCGCGAAACGAAGGGCGGTGATCCCCTGGCCGAGCTCGTCGTGGATCTCGCGCGCGATGCGCCGCCGTTCCTCTTCGCGCGCCCGCTCCAGGCCGAGATAGAGCCGGCGCAGTTCCTCGCGCGAGCGCCGCTCCTCCTCCTCGGCACGGTGTCGCAGCACGATATCCCAGACGAGGCCCCCAAGCGAGGCGACGGCCGCGGCATCCCCCTCGTCGTAGGGGGCGGTCTTGTTGCCCACCCCGAGGAGGGCGACGACTCGGCCGTCGCGCACGACCGGCACCACGAGCTCGCGCGCCACCGGCACGTGGCCGGCGGGCAGACCCTGGCGGCCGGGGCAGGCGGTGTAGTCGTTGTGTACGACCGGCCGCCGCCGGGAAACCCCCTCGGCCCAGATGCCCGCCTGGGCGATCGGGTAGTGCCGGCCCTCGCCTGCCGCCCGGCAGAGGCGCCGGGTATTCGAGGACCAGGCCTGAAGCGAAAGCGTCCCGGAGGCCTCGTCCACGAAGTGGAAAAACCCGATCGCGCTCCCCGTGATCGCCTCGGCCTCGTCGAGCGCCAAGCGCAGGATCTCCTCCAGCGCGAGCCGTGGCGCCTGTTCGCTCAGGCGCAGCCGGGCCTCGAGGATCCGCTCGGTCCGTTTGCGCGCGGTGATGTCCGTGATCAACGCGAAGGCGCCTTCGAAGCGTCCCGCGGCGTCCCCCAGCGCCGAGGCGGAAACGACCGCCCAGAGGGCCGAGCCGTCGCGGCGGCGGAAGCGCCTCTCGAAGACCTCCTCCAGGCCCGCTTTCCGCGCCCTCATCCGCCGCCGGTGGTCCGCTATGTCCTCCGGGAAAAGGAAGTCCTCGACCGGCCGACCGAGCATCTCGCGCTCCTCCCAACCCAGCATGGCGGCCAGGCGCCGGTTCACAAACCGGGTGCGCAGCCGGGCATCCACGACCAAGACCCCTTCGAGGGCCCGCTCGACGATCTGCCGGAAGAGGACCTCGTCGGCGAGCTTTGCGCCGCGGCGGACCGGAAGCGGACCGTTTCTCATGGCTCCCGCCCGGGGATGTCGCGGAGACCCAGCAGGCGCGCCGCGTTTCCCCCGCAGATGAGATCGCGCTCGGCCGGGGAGAGGCCGCAGGCTTCCATCTCGCGGAAATAGCGGGCGGGCGGGATCAGGGGAAAGTCGCTTCCGAAGAGGATCCGCTCGACCCCCGCGGTCTGAACGGCGATGCGGTAGACGGCGGGCTCGTAGAGGAAGGGCGAGGCGGCGGTGTCGAAGTGGAGGTTGCGGAACCGCTCGCGCACCTCTTTTTTCAAGAGACCATAGAAGAACAGCCCGCCGCCCCAGTGGGCGAGCACGATCTCGTTTTGCGGGAACCGGCCGGCCAGGCCATAGATCTGGGCGAGCGTGAGGGGGGTCTTTCCGGGGTAGGCGTGGCCGATCGGCTCGTTGGTGTGCAGGAGCACGGGACGGCCGCGCGCGCGGCACAGCTCCATCACCGGAGCCAGGCGCGCGAGCGCCTCGGCGTCCAGGCCCGAGCCGTAGAAGGCAAGTTCCCCGATCCCGGAGAGGCCGGCGTCCAGGCAGCGCTCGGCCTCGCGCGCCGCCTCCGGGCTTGCCGGGTCGAAGCAGCCGAAGCCGATCAGCCGCCCCGGCTTCCGGGCGACCGCTTCGAGAATGCAGTCGTTGTGCCTCCGGAAACGCTCGGGGTTGCGCCAGGGGAAACCGAAGACGACCGCGCGGTCGACCCCCTGCTCGTCCATCGCCGCGAGCAACTCGGCTTCGCTCACCAGGCGTGCGGCGGGCCGCCCGTAGAGCAGCTCGAACTCGGGTTCCCCCTCGAAATGGCACTGCCGGTCGACGCAAACGGTCTCGGGGAAGAGGTGGACATGGAAATCGATGATCATCGACGATCACCCGCGCGGGGACATCAAAAGAGAGACGGCCGACCGGGTTTTCCGATCAGCCGTCAAGGAGGAGAACAGATGAAGATTTTTTCAGGCTTTGCCCACAACATATTCAATCTTCGTGCCAGGTACTTGCCTATTTCTCCGCAAAAGGGGCGAAAATTTTTTATCGAAAAATTTCAGATTATTAAACCTCTATTTGCCGGGTTCGCCGACCTCGCCGGATGGCCGCCCGGAAGCGATGAGGTCTCTTCGAGTTCATTTTTGTAAACAGGGCGGCCGCCCTTTCGATTCAACTTGCTGATTTATTGATTAAAATAGAAATGCCTCTTGTTCAAGAATTTGAACCGCGCGGCGGCGGGGCGTTCCAGACACCGGCGATCCTCTCGCCGCAGGAGATGCAGCGGCCGTTTTCCAGGCGCACGGCGCTGACCTGGAAGCCCCAGCGCTCGACGACCGGCGCCCCGCAGCGCGGGCAGAACGTGTTTTCTCCGGCGTCGCCGGGGACATTTCCGGTATAGACGTAACGCAGCCCGGCCGCAAGGCCGATCTCCCGGGCACGGTGCAGCGTGGCCGGAGGGGTGGGCGGCCGGTCGGTCAGACGGTAGGTGGGGTGAAAGCGGCTGACGTGCCAGGGGGTGTCGGGGCCCAGGGCGTTGACGAGAAACCCGGCCAGGCCCGCGAGTTCCCCGGGGTCGTCGTTCAGGCCGGGGATGAGAAGGGTGGTCACCTCGAGAAAGACCCCCCGCTCCCGGAGATAGCCGAGGGTGTCGAGCACGCCTTCGAGGCGCGCCCCGCAGGTTTCGCGGTAGAAGCGGTCGTTATACGCCTTGAGATCGACGTTGGCCGCATCGAGCACGGGGGCGATCCGGTCCACGGCCTCGCGGGTCATGTAGCCGTTGGTGACAAAGATGTTTCCCAGACCGGCCTCGCGGGCGAGCCGGCAGGTCTCGAGGGCGAATTCGAAGAAAACCGTGGGCTCGGTGTAGGTGTAGGAAATGCTCCGGCAGCCGCTCGCGCGCGCGGAAGCGACCACCTCCGCGGGGGTCGCGGCCGCGCCGGCGATCGCGCCCCGGTGATCCGCGGGGAACTGGGCGATGTCCGCGTTCTGGCAGAAGCGGCAGCGGAAATTGCACCCCACGGTGGCGATCGAGTAGGAAAGGGAGCCGGGCAGGAAATGGAAAAGCGGTTTCTTTTCCACCGGATCGACGTGCCGGGCGATCAGCCGCCCGTAGACGAGGCTGTGCAACACGCCGCCCCGGTTTTCGCGCACGCGGCAGAGTCCGCGCTTGCCGGCTTCGATCACGCAGCGGTGGTTGCAGAGAATACAGCGGACCTTCTCTTCCTCGAGAGGTTCGTAGAGCAGGGCTTCCATCCCTCCCCCTCTTTCCCCCTACCCCGGCACCGCCCCCGGGGTTTGCGCGCCTTGGGGGCAGCGCAGGGCGAGCGGCCGGGTGCGCACACGGGGCATGAGCACGGCGACCACGCCGACGAAGGCGCCGAAAGGGCAGCGGGCGAGAAGCGGGTTTTCGAACCGCGGGGCGAATCTTCCCGCAGGGATCGGGAGTTGGCAAACGCTACGCCAGGTGATCGGCACCGGGCCGACCAGTTCGCGGAGCATGGTTTTCACCTGCCAGAGGCTGAAAAAACGCGCGTGGTTGTATATCGAGGGCGCAAACAGGCCGCGGATGCGGCGCTCGAGGCCTTTGATCGCATAGCGGTTCAGCACCCCGATGAAGACCCGGTCCTTGGCCACGCGACAGGCCTCGGCGAGCGCCCGGCGCGGGTCGTCGACGAACTCGAGGGTGGTGAAGAGGCAGGCGTGGTGGAAGGCGTTGTCCTCGAAGGGCAGCTCCTCGGCGACCCCGCGGTGCAGCTCGGCCCGACGGCCCACGCGGCGCCGGGCGAATTCGAGCATCGGCTCCGAGGGCTCGATGCCCGTCGCCCGCAGCCCCATCGCGACGAAGGCCTCCAGGCACATCCCCGTGCCGCAGCCGATGTCGAGGATCGTCTCCCCCGCCCGCGGCCGGAGCAGATGGCAGAGCAGCCGCATCTCCGCCCGGAAGACGGCATCGTTCTCCGGCTTCCGCATCCAGCCCTCGAAGGCGACGGCATCCTGGAAGTCGAAGACGTATCCCATGGGCCTCTGCGTTTCAGGGGAGGAAGCCGGAGGGCTCCTCGGTCCCCGGCGTCGGCTCCCCGTCCGCCTCGGCCTCGGGCGGCTCCGCCGGCTGCGCCGCGGCCGACCCCTCCGCCCCTTCGGCGGCGGGGGTGCTCCGTTTCTTGCGGCGCCGCCGACGCCGCTTCTTCGGCCGCTCCGCCGCCTCGCCCGCCGGAGCGCTTTCCTCGGCGGACGGCGGGGCCGCGGCATCCGAAGCGGGTTCTACGGTTTCCGCGGCTTCCGGCTCCTCCTCCGCCGGCTGGGGCCCGAAACCGAAAAACGCCCCGGGAACGCGCTTGGCTTTCGGCTTGCGCCCCTCGGCCGGGGCCTCCGCCGGCGCCGCTTCCCCGCGGCCCCGCGGGCGGCCGCCGCGGCGGCCGGGGCGTTCGGCCTCGCGCCGGCCCTCGCGGCGATCGGCTCTTCGCGGCCGCCGGAGATCCTCCGGCCGCGAGCGGTCCTCGAGGAACCAATCGTCCTCGGGCCAGACGACCGGGATGCGGAAGCCGAGAAACGCCTCGAGCGGCTCCAGGTGGTAGACGTACTCCTCGCAGGCGAGCGTGATCGCTTTCCCGGTCCTGCCGGCACGGGCGGTGCGGCCGATGCGATGCACGTAATTTTCCGGATCCTGGGGCACGTCGTAGTTGATCACGTGGCTGACATCCTCGACGTGGATGCCGCGGGAGGCGACGTCGGTGGCGATGAGGATGCGGACTTCGCCGCTCTTGAAGCGTTCCATCAGGCGGAACCGCTTGCGCTGCGGAAGGTCCCCGGTGATCCCCTCGGCCGGGTGGCCGTTTCGCTGCAGACGCCTCGCCAGGCGCTCGGCCTCGATCTTCGTGTTGACGAAGATCAGCATGCGGCTGAAGACCTCGCGCTGCAGGATGCCGAGCAGGAGCGAAAACTTGCGGTCGCTGCCGACATGGAAGAGGCTCTGATCGATCCCGGCGACGGTCACCTTGTCGGGGACCACGGAGATGAACTCCGGCAGGTTCATGAACTCGTAGGTGAGCTCGAGCACACGGTGGGAAAGGGTCGCCGAAAAGAGCATGGACTGGCGCTTCTCATAGGAAGGGAGCTTGCGCAGAAGGAAGCGCATGTCCTTTTCGAACCCGAGATCGAGCAGCCGGTCGGCCTCGTCGATCACGAGATAACGGATCTCGCGGGTCTTGAAGATCCCCTGCTTGTAGTAGTCGATGATCCGCCCCGGCGTGCCGATGACGATGTCGACGCCCTTGCGCAGCTCCTCGGCCTGCTCCTTGTAGTCGATCCCGCCGACGACCTCGAGCAGCGTAAGGCCCGTGTAACGGCCGAGCAGCCTCGCCTCTTCGACGATCTGGCGCGAGAGCTCGCGCGTGGGGGCGAGAATGAGGGCCTGCGGCATCGGCGGACGCTCCCCCCGTTCGAGCAGTCCGGTCAGCACGGTCACCAGGAAGGCCGCCGTCTTGCCGGTCCCCGTGTGCGCCTGGCCGGCGACGTCGCGGCCCGCGAGCAGCACGGGCAGCGACTCGGCCTGGATCGGTGTGCAATGCTCGAAGCCGGCGTCCGCAAGTCCCCGCAGGATCTCGGGCGGGAGCTTGAACGAATCGAAGCGGGTGGAGGTCAGGAACTCGGGTTTCGAGGCGCGGGGGGGTTCGGAGGGAACCTCGAACTCTTCACTCGGGCCCTGCGGTTCATCGTTCATTGCCGGGAAATCACCTTTCGCCGCGGAAGTCGGCCGCCCCACGGAAATCGCCGCCTGGATCGCCGGCGGGCGGTCGGTGAAAGGCGGCCGCCTCTTCCGGGGGATGCGGCGGAAGATTATATTCTTGTTTCAGGAATTTGCAAGCCACCCGATTGACTTTCACGGCCGAACGTCCCTATATCCTGCCGGGGCCGCGGGGGACCCCTTCCCGCCGGGTCCCTGCAGACTCCGCGCCCTGCGGCCGGAAGCCATGGAATTCTTCAAAGTTCTCGATATCGCGCAGGTCCTGGACCTGCGCTCCGGGTTCGGACGGGTTTCCACGGAGGAGGTGCCCCTCGAGGAGGCGCTCGAGAGGGTCCTGGCCCGTGAGGAGCGAGCCCCCGAGGACCTCCCGCCGTTCGCCCGCTCCACGGTCGACGGATACGCCCTCCGCGCCGCCTCCACCTTCGGGGCGGGCGAGGCGAGCCCCGCCTGCCTCGCCCTCGTCGGCAACGTCGGCATGGCCGAGGTGCCGCGGATCCGCCTCGGCCCCGGCCAGGCGGTGCGGATCGCCACGGGGGGCATGCTCCCCGAGGGCGCCGACAGCGTCGTCATGATCGAGCACACCCAGCTGCTCGATGAGGCCTCGATCGAGGTCTTCCGCAGCGTGGCCCCCGGGCAGAATGTGATCGCCCGCGGCGAGGACTTCCCGGCGGGCGCCGTGGTCGCCCCGGCCGGAAGGCGGCTCCGGCCTCAGGACCTCGGGGCCCTTGCCGCGTTCGGCCGATTGCGGGTCACCGTCTTCCGGCGTCCCGTCGTCGGCATCCTCTCGACCGGCGATGAGATCGTCCCCGCGACCGAAGACCCCGGACCCGCTCGGATCCGCGACGTCAACCGCTACAGCCTGGCGGGCCTCGTGCGGCTGGCGGGATGCGTCCCGCGACCGCTCGGGATCGTCGGCGACCGCTTCGAGGCGCTGCACGCCGCCTGCCGCGAGGCGCTCGCCTCCTGCGATGTGCTGCTCCTTTCGGGGGGCAGCTCGGTCGGCACGCGCGACCTCACGGTCGAAGCCCTGCAGGCCTTCGCCGACGCCCGCATCCTCGTCCACGGGATCGCCATCAGCCCCGGCAAGCCGACGATCCTCGCCCGCGTAGGCGACAAGGCGGTCTGGGGGCTGCCGGGCCACGTCGCCTCGGCGATGATCGTGTTCGCGCGGATCGTGCGGCCCTTTCTGTTCTCGCTCGCCGGGCTCGCGCCGGAAGAAGAGCGGGAATATCGCCTGCCGGCGCGGCTCACCCGCAACCTCGCCTCGGCCCAGGGCCGGACCGATTTCGTGCGCGTGCGGCTGGACCGCCGCGGGGAGCAGTGGTGGGCCGAACCGGTGCTCGGCAAGTCGGGGCTGATCCAGACGCTCGTCCGCTCCGACGGCCTGGTGGAAATCCCCGCTTTCTGCGAGGGCCTCGACGCGGGGGCCCCCGTCGAGGTGATCCTCTTCTGAGCCCCATCCCGCCAAAGGAAACGATCGATGCCCCGCAACGTCTACCTGAACATGAAAACCCTCGCCGAGGCGCGGCGGCTCGTGCGCACGCGGCTCGGGCCGCTCGGCCGCCTCGAGAGCGAAACCCTCCCCGTCCCCGAGGCCGTGGGGCGGGTGCTCGCCGAGCCGGTCTACGCCGCGCTCTCCTCACCCGCCTACCACGCGGCGGCGATGGATGGAATCGCCGTGCGCGCCGAGGCCACCTTCGGGGCGAGCGAGGGGCGGCCCCTGCGGCTCGCGCTGGGCCGGGAGGCCTTCTGGGTCAACACCGGCAACCCCCTGCCCCCCGGCACCGATGCGGTGATCATGGTCGAGCAGGTCCGCGTCGAAAACGACGGCGAGGCGGTCATCGAAGCCCCGGCCTTTCCCTGGCAGCATGTGCGGAAAGTGGGCGAGGACATCGTGGCGACCGAGCTTCTCTTCCCGCGCCACCATCGCCTCACGCCCTACTGCGTCGGCGCCCTGCTCGCGGGCGGGGTCTTCCGCGTGCCGGTGTGGAAGCGACCGCAGGCGCGGATCGTGCCCACCGGCTCCGAGCTGCTCGACTGGCAGACCACCCCCCTCACCGAACTCGGCCCGGGGCGGATCCTCGAGACGAACTCCTTTCTGCTCGCGGCGCTTCTCGCCCAGGCCGGGGGCGCAGCCCGCCGCCGCCCGCCCGTCCCCGACGACCGCGGCCGCATCCGCCGCGAGATCGAGGCGGCCGCGGCCGAAGGCGACGACCTGGTGATGATTCTCGGCGGCTCCTCGGCCGGCTCCGAGGACCACGCCCGCGCGGTGATCGCCGATTGCGGGGAGGTCCTGGTCCACGGGGTGGCGATGATGCCCGGCAAGCCCGTCGTCGTCGGGCTCGTCGGCCGGACCCCCGTCTTCGGCATCCCCGGCTATCCCGTGTCGGCGATCCTCGTCTTCGAGGAGCTCGTCGTCCCGCTGCTCTGCGCCTGGCTCGGCCAGCCCGAGCCCGTACGCGAAACGGTGACCGCGCTCCCCACGCGCAAGATCCCCTCGCGCCTCGGCATCGAGGAGTTCGTGCGCCTCAAGCTGGGCGAGGTCGGCGGCCGCGTGGTCGCCACCCCGCTGGCGCGGGCGGCCGGCTCGATCACCTCGATCACCGAGGCCGACGGCATCCTGCGCATCCCCCCCGACACCGAGGGGGTCGCCGAAAACACGCCCGTCCGGGTCGAGCTCCTCCGGCCCCGGGCGGAACTCGCCCGTACCCTCGTCGTGGTCGGAAGCCACGACAACACGCTCGATGTCCTCGCGGATCTCCTCAAGGCGAGCCCCGACCGCATCCACCTCTCCTCGAGCCATGTCGGCAGCCTGGGCGGGCTGATGGCGGTCAAGCGCGGGGTCTGCCACCTCGCGGGCTGCCACCTGCTCGATCCCGCCGACGGCAGCTACAACGTCTCCTACATCCGCCGCTACCTGCCCGACCGCACGGTGCACCTCGTCCACCTCGTCGAGCGCGAAAACGGCCTGATCGTCGCCCGCGGCAACCCCCGGGGCATCCGCGGCATCGAGGACCTGACCCGCCCCGACGTCTCCTTCGTCAATCGCCAGGCGGGCTCGGGGACGCGCATCCTGCTCGACTGGCGCCTCGAGCAGCTCGGCATCGACCCCGCCGCCATCCGCGGTTACGGCAACGAGGAGTTCACCCACATGGCGGTGGCGGTCGCGGTGGCGAGCGGGGCGGCGGATGCAGGCCTCGGGATCTATGCCGCCGCCCGGGCGCTCGGGCTGGATTTCATCCCCGTCGTCACCGAGAGCTACGAACTGGTGATCCCCGCGGAGCAGCGGGAGACGCTCCCCGTGCAGGCGCTGCTCTCCGTGATCGCCTCGGACGAATTCCGCCGTCGCGTGGAAGCCCTGGGCGGCTACCACACCGCGCGCACGGGGCAGGAACGCACGATCGGCGCCGGCGGCCCTGCCGCCGGAAATTGACTTTCGCAGGCCGTGTATTAAGATCGGAGCACCCTCCGCATGCCGCCCCCGGGCGCGGCGACTCCACAGATCGGTGCACGCGGTTCGAGAACGATGGGGCAGAAACGGGATTACTACGAAGTGCTCGGCGTCAGCCGAAACGCGACCGACGAGGAGCTGAAATCGGCCTATCGCAAGCTGGCGCTCAAGTACCATCCCGACCGCAACCCCGGAGACAAGGAGGCCGAGGAGAAGTTCAAGGAAGCGGCCGAGGCCTACGAGGTGCTGCGCGACCGCGAGAAACGCAGCCTCTATGACCAGTACGGCCACGCGGGGCTCGAGGGCGCGGGTTTCTCCGGCTTCGGCGGCTTCGAGGACATCTTTTCGAGCTTCGGCGACATCTTCGAGGAATTCTTCGGCTTCGGGGGCCGCGGCCACACGCGGAGCCGCGCTCAGCGCGGAGCCGACCTGCGGGTCGACCTTTCGCTCAGCTTCCAGGAAGCGGCCTTCGGCACGGAGACCGAGATCGAGGTGACCAAGCGCGAGCGTTGCTCGGCCTGCCAGGGCTCGGGCTGCGAGCCGGGTTACGGTCCGGAGCTCTGCCGCGCCTGCGGGGGAAGCGGCCAGCTTTCGCGCTCCCAGGGCTTCTTCACCATCCGCACCACCTGCCACGTCTGCCGGGGGGCGGGCCGGCTGATCACCCACCCCTGCCCGCGGTGCCGGGGCGGCGGCCAGGAGACGGTACGCAAGCGCGTGGCGGTCAAGATCCCCGCGGGGGTCGACAACGGCTCGCGGCTGCGCCTGAGCGGCGAGGGGGAAGCGGGCGCCATGGGCGGCCCCCCGGGGGATCTCTACGTCTTCATCCACGTCCAGCCGCACGAGTTCTTCGAGCGACGCGAAAACGACCTCCTCTGCCGCGTGCCCATCTCCTTCGTCCAGGCGGCGCTGGGCGACACGATCACCGTCCCCACGCTCAACGGCTCCAAGACCCTCGAGATCCCCCGGGGCACGCAGCCGGGGGACGTCTTCACGATCCCCGGGGAGGGCATCCCGTCCTTGCGCACGCGCCGCCGGGGGGATCTCATCGTCCAGGTCGACATCCGCACGCCGACCCAGCTTTCCAAGCGCCAGGAAGAGCTGCTCCGGGAGTTCGCCCGCCTGGAAAAAGGCAAGCTCTCGACGCGCATCAAGTCCATGTTCAAGGGCGATACGGCCCGCTGAGCGGCGAGCCGCCGCCGGGCTCGCGCCGAAGAGGCCTGGATGTACGAGCTGAAGATCGTGACGCGCTTCGCCGCCGCCCACCGCCTGACGATGGTCGGCTCCCGCTGCGAAAACCTCCACGGACACAACTGG
>JBBFLI020000053.1:0-16666 GCA_037481615.2 Desulfobacterales bacterium | reverse complement strand
CCGCCGGGAACGGCCCGCCGCAGGGATCCCTCTTCGCCCCGGCCGCCGGGGAGCGCCCCCCCCCGCGTTTTCCGCCCGAGGAGCCGTGCGGGCGGCTGCGTCGCGAGTTCGCCGCCCTCGGCTTCCTCTGCGACCGCCACCCGATCGAGCTCTACGCCCCGGCCGTGGAGAGGGCGGCCGGCCGGCGGGCGGTCGAGCTTCCCGCCCGCATCGGCCGCCGCGTTCGCTTCGCCGGCTGGCCGGTCACGGCAAAGACCCTCGAAACCCGAAGCGGCGAGCCGATGGCGTTTCTCACCTTCGAGGACGAAACCGGTCTCGTCGAGGCGACCCTCTTCCCGGGGCCTTACCGCCGCTTCCGGCGCCTGCTCGCAGACGACCGGCCGCTTCTGCTGGCCGGAAGGGTCGAGGAAGACTGGGGGGCCGTCACCCTGACCGTCGACTCCCTGCAGCCCCTTCCGCCGCTGCCTTCCCCGGCGGCCCGCCGGGGATCCCGGCTGCCGCAGGCGTGAGCCGGGCGTAGAGATCCCCGGAGACGACGCGTCCGGCCGGCGCGAAAAGGGCGGCTGCGGCACGGCGACCCTCGACCCAGCCGGGGTGCTCGAGCCGCAGCCGCTCGGCCCGGCTCCAGTTGAAACGGTAGGGGCCGAGCGCCTCGAGCCTGTCGATGCACGCGCGCGCGATCCCGGGGGCGAAGCTCAGAAACTCGAAGGAGAGGCAGGGGAGCGGGCGGCTCAGGCCCGCGAGCACCTCGGCCTCCCAGCCCTCGACGTCGATCTTGCAGAAGGCGGGCTCCCCCCAGTCGTGGATGAGCCGATCGAGCGTCGTCACCGCAACGTCCCGGGTGCGGTCCCAGCGCTCGCCCCCGCGGGCGGCCGCGGCCATGCGCGCGCGCCACTCCGGCCCGGAAAGGGCGCTCAGGGTCGGGTTGCGGCGGTTGATGTGCAGGGTGGCGCGGCCCGGCCGGGCGCCGACGGCCTGCTCGAGGATCACCACCCGGGGGTTTCCTGCCCAGCGCCGGCGCAGCAGCGCGGCGCAGAGCGGCTGGGGCTCGACGGCGACCACCCGCCGCGCCCCGAGGTCGAGAAAGACCTGGGTTCTGCCCCCCACATGGGCCCCCAGGTCGAAACACAGGGCGCCCGGGGGGACGAGGGCGCGGTAGAAACGGCGCAGGCGACGGCGCCTTCCGGGGCGGGCGAGGTAGATCGCCGCCGAGCGCAACAGCCCGTAAAGCGCGGCCGGGTCCATCAGGGGACCTCGAAGACGAGCAGGCGGTAGGCCGTGATCCCCGTCCGGTAGCAGCGCTGCTTCGCATCGCCCCCGAGGAGCATCTGGAAGTAGAGGCTTCGCCGGAGCGGGCGGGGGGCCAGGCGGGTGAGGAGAGCGACCGCCCGGTCCCGCGGCCGGCCGAGGCGCAGCCACGGCGTGAGATCCCGCCGCCGGATCGGCCGCATCCCGGCCGCGGCCGCCGCGGACACGATGTCCCGCTCGGGGAGAAGCGAGGGGAGCCGCCAGGATCGGCGGTAGGTGTCCAGCAGGGCCCGCGCCGCAGGGTCCCGATCCGGCTTGCCGTCCTCCCCGAGGACATCGTCGATGAGGGCGAGTCTTCCGCCCGCCGGGAGCAGGCGGGCGACCGTGCGGAAGAAGGCTGCGGCGTCAAGGGCATGGGCGAAGGCCTCGATCGCGAAAGCGAGATCGCAGGCGAAGCGGCAGGGATCGAGGTCCAGGAAATCGGCCTCGGCGAAGCAAAAGCGCTCCGCCTCGCCCGCGGGGATCCCGCGGCGGGCATACTCCACCTGGAGGGGGCTGAGCGTCACCCCCATCAGCCGCTCGATTCCGGGCAGGCGGCGGCCGAGGTAGAAGAGGCTCGCCCCCACGCCGCAGCCGAGGTCGAGAAGGCGACGCACGGGGAGGGGGCTCTCCTCGATCTCGCGCGCGACGAGTTCGTTCGCCGCCTGCATCGCCTCGGCCGTCGTCTTCGTCGCCGGCGTCCAGAGGGCGGCATGCAGGTTTTGGGTGCCGCCGTCCCGCCCCCAGCGCAGGAAGCGCACCGTGTTCCGCTCGTAGTACTCCCGGACGGCGGCCGTCCCCCCCGCGGTTTCGCCGGCCGGGCACCCCGCCGGGCCTCTCGTTTTCATGCCGCCTCCTTATCAGGTGGAGAAAAAAGAGTCACCCCGCCCCCCGCCGGGGCGCGGGGCGGCCGGTAACACCCCCTGCTCCTCGCCGGCGGCGCGCCGGTGCGGAAGCCCCCGCCGCGGAGGGGGCTCGAGACCAAATTTCATGCAAATGAAATATGGTCTTGACTTACTTTCAGCGCTATGAAAGAATGCCTGCCGTATGGTCGATCGCCCCTTGTACCGCGGACTGTGGCGGGAGCTCACGCGCCACCCGCGCATGGTCTTTCTCGACGGGCCGCGGCGGGTCGGCAAAACGACCCTGGGGCGGATGATCGGGGAAGCCTACCCCAACCGGGTCTACCTGAACGGGGAGGACCCGGCGGAGCGGGCGCGGCTGATCCGGCATCCGCGGTTCTTTGAAGAAGTCGAACGCGTCGACGAGTCGACCCCGCTCGTTTTCCTCGACGAGTTCAACCGCTACCGCGGCTGGCGCCGCTTCCTCAAGAGCGCTTTCGACCGGGCCGGCGGCGGCACCCAGTTCCTCGTCGCCGGCAGCAGCCGGCTCGACCAGGCCCGGCACGGCGACTCGCTCGCCGGCCGCTATTACCTGCTGCGGCTGTGGCCCTTCACCGTGGCCGAGCTCGCCGGCGGCCGGCGTTCGGCGGAGGAGTTCTTCGCCGAGCCGCTCGCGGTCGGCATGGAGGGGAAAAACGAGCGGCGCGGCATCTGGCGCGGGTTGAGCGAGCAGAGCGGCTTCCCGGAGCCGTTTCTCTCCGGGCGCAAGACCGCCTGGCGGCGTTGGTCGGCCGCCTACGGCGAGCAGCTCATCCGCGAGGACATCCGCGACCTCACGGCGATCAAGGCCATCGCCGAGCTGGAGACGCTCTTCGAGCTCCTGCCCGCTCAGGTGGGAAGGCCGGTGGCCATCCCGGCGCTCGCCCAGGGACTCCAGATCGCCTACAACACGGTGGCGAGCTGGCTGGCGACGCTCGAGCGCTTTTTCCTGATCTTCAGCCTGACCCCCTGGTGGCGGGGGGTGCCGCGGGCGGTGCGCGAGGGACGCAAGGTCTACCTGTTCGACACGCCCCGCGTCGCCGACCCCGAGGGGCGCTTCGAGAACCTGGTCGCCCTCGAGCTCGCCCGCGCGGTGTCGACCTGGAACGAGGCGGGCTACGGCCGGTTTGCGCTGCACTACCTGCGCACCAAGGACCGCCTGGAGGTCGATTTCGTCCTCGTGAACGAGGGCCGGCCGATCCTGCTCGTCGAGGCGGGGGGCGGCCCCGCCGAACCGTCGCCGGCGATGCTCAAGTTCCAGGGGCAGCTGCAGGTCCCGGCGGTGCGGCTCGTGCCCGAGGCGGAGGGCTACCGGCGGGTGAAAAACGAGGGACACATCGCGCTCGTGGCCCCGGCCTGCCAGTGGCTGGCCGGGCTTCCTTGAACGCGAAGCGGGTGCCGCCCACGAGAGGAGGACGCGGCCTTGCGGACGCCCGCAAACCCGCGGCGAGGGGCGGGCGGACGGAGGCGAAAAAACGGTTGCAAAAAAGATTTTTGGTGCTATTTTTCCCGACCTTTTCCGGCAGGGGTACGACCCCGGGAAGCGGGGGGCAAGCCTCGCGGCGGCCCGCCCCCCGGGGTCGCGGCGTGAACCTCAATTCAGGATTTTTTATGATACCGAAAGGGAACAGCAGGGGTGGAAAAAGAAGATATCTTGCACGCGGAAGGCCGTCTGGGTGAGCTGGTCATCGGCAATCGGATCCCGAAGGACTACTTCGTCACCAAGGGGTCCGGGCAGAGCGATCTGACCGTCCACGCAGGTTCCTACCACCTTGCCCTCAAGGCGGCAGGGGTCGAGATGTGCAACATCATGACCTACTCCTCGATCCTGCCGAGCATCGCCACCGAAATCCCGAAACCCGAACGCCTGGTCCACGGCTCCGTGATGGAGTCCATCTTTTCCGTCTGCACCGTGAACCGGGGCGAGCGGGCGACGGCGGGGATCATCTACGGCTGGCTCTACGAAAAGAAGACCCGCCGCCGCTACGGGGGGCTGGTGTGCGAGCTCTACGGCGACCACTCGATCCCGGAGATCGAGAAGCGGTTGCACGCGAGCCTGGAGGAGCTCTATGTCAACGGCTATGCGGACGACTTCGAGCTCGCCGACCGCCGGCTGATCACCGAGAGCTTCGTCCCCGAAAAGAAATACGGCACGGCGCTCGCCGCCCTGTGCTTCGTGAACTACCACGTCCCGATCCTCGGCCGCACGTCCAACGACCGTTGATCGGGCCGGGGGATCCCGCGGGAGCCCCGCTGGCGACCGACGCCGTCGGTCGAGGGGGGGTGTCCGGCCGGAAGGGAAGAACGATGAAGAAGCCGAAAAAGAAGGATTTTCTCAAAAAGCCCGTGCGGCACGCGGACATCACGCGCTTCGACGCCCGGCCGATTCTCGAGACGATGGCCGGCATGTCCTTCAGCGCCCGCGAGTGCGCGCGCGCCGCCGAGATCTACCGCCGCATGCTGAACGACCCCGACTGCACCGTCGTGCTCGCGCTCGCCGGCAGCACGAGTGCGGCGGGCTGCCTGCAGGTCTACGCCGACATGGTGCGCTACAACCTGGTCGACGTGATCGTCGCCACCGGGGCCGCGATCGTGGACATGGATTTCTTCGAGGCGCTCGGCCACCGGCACTACCAGGGCACGGCCGCGGCCGACGACCGGCTGCTGCGCGAGCTCTACATCGACCGCATCTACGACACCTACATCGACGAGGAAGAACTCCAGGTCTGCGACTTGACGATCCAGAAGATCGCCGATGCGCTCCCGCCGCGGCCCTACTCCTCGCGCGAGTTCATCCGCGAGATGGGCCGCTACCTCACGCGCCACGCGGCCAAAAAGGGCTCGCTCGTCGAGCTCGCCTACCGCCACCACGTGCCGATCTTCTGCCCGGCCTTCACCGACTCGAGCGCCGGCTTCGGCTTGGTGAAACACCAGGCGGAGCGGCCGGAGAACCACCTCACGATCGATGCCGTGCGCGATTTCCGGGAACTCACCCGCATCAAGATGGAGGCGAAGACCACCGGTCTCTTCATCGTGGGCGGCGGGGTTCCCAAGAACTTCATCCAGGACACGGTGATCTGCGCCGAGATGCTGGGGAAACCCGTCCCCATGCACAAGTACGCCGTCCAGGTCACGGTCGCCGACGTCCGCGACGGGGCCTGCTCGAGCTCCACCCTGAAGGAGGCCTCCTCTTGGGGCAAGGTGGACACGACCTGGGAGCAGATGGTCTACGCCGAGGCGACCCTCGTCGTGCCGTTGATCGTGAGCGACCTCTACCACCGCAAGGAGTGGAAGAAGCGCAAGCGCCGCGAGTGGGCCAAGCGGTTCTAGCGGGCCGGGGTCTCGGAACCGCCTCCCGGGGGGCTGCAACGCCGACGCCCGGGGGGCGGTTTTTTTCCCTACCGGAAGCTCTTCAGGAAGGCCATGGCGATCTGGAAATAGACCGTGATCCCGATCGCGTCGATCAGCGTCGCCATGAGCGGCCCCGCGGTGAGCGCGGGGTCGAGGCGGAGCTTCTTCAAGGCGAGCGGGATCAAGGCTCCGCCGAGGTTGGCGAGAAGCAGGGTGGCGAGAAGCGCCGTGCCCACGATCGCCGCCAGCACGAGGTTTTGGTCCTGGAGAAACACGCGGAAATAGGCCATCAGCCCGAGGGCGGCGCCCAGCGCAACCCCCATCCAGACCTCGCGGCCGAAGACGCGCAGGAAGTCCGCGGGCCGCACCTCCCCCAGCGCGAGCGCGCGCACCACCATCGTCGCCGACTGCGTGGCGGCGTTGCCGCAGGTGCCCACGACCATGGGGATGAAGAAGGCGAGCGCCACCATTTCCTGAAGGGTCGGCGCGTTCCACTCCATGACGGTGGTGGAGATGAGCGAGGTGAACAGCAGGATCGCCAGCCAGCAGAAGCGGCTCCAGAACAGCCGCGGCATGGAACGCTGGAAGTATTCCTCCTCGAAGGGGACGACGGCCGAAATGCGGTGGAAGTCCTCGGTGTTCTCGGCCTCGATGATGTCGATCACGTCGTCGACGGTGATGATGCCGAGCAGCCGCTTTTCGTCGTCCACCACGGGCAGCGCCAGGAAGTCGTACTTCTGGATGAGGTCGGCCGCGGCCTCGACGTCCAGATCGTGGGGGACGGAGATGACGTTGTCCTCCATGATCTCGCGCAGCCGCTGCTGGGGCTTCGAGAGGATGAGGTCGCGCAGCGACAGCACGCCCACGAGGTGGTGCCGCTCGTCGGTGACATAGATGTGGTAGATCGTCTCCTTGTTCGGGGCGAGCAGCCGCAGGGTCTCGAGCGCCTCGCGCACGGTGACCTCGGGGGCGAGGTTGCAGTACTCGGTCGTCATCACCGCGCCCGCCGTGCCCTCCTTGTAGTTCCACAGGCGGCGGATTTCGTTGCGCTCGGCCTGGGCGATCAGCGGCAGAATCGCCTCGCGCACCTCCTCGTCGACCCGTTTGAGGAGATCGACGCGGTCGTCGGGTTCCATGTTCTCGACGAACTGCAGCAGCGTGCGCGTGCGGCCCGTTTCGAGACAGGCCTTCTGGGTCTCGAGCGAGAGGTGCGCGAAGGCCTCG
This sequence comes from Desulfobacterales bacterium, assembly GCA_037481615.2. Taxonomy (GTDB): domain Bacteria; phylum Desulfobacterota; class Desulfobacteria; order Desulfobacterales; family SpSt-501; genus SpSt-501. The sequence continues at coordinate 9,923 of JBBFLI020000053.1, read as the reverse complement.
ATGGCGAGCGAGTTGCCCACCTTGACCAGGGTCTCGACGATCTCCTCCGGCTCGAGGCCGCCCGCTTCCAGCGCCTCGGCGATGTCGGCCGGGTGCATCTCGCGGAGGGCTTCGACCTCCTGGCGGTCCTCGATGCGGCAGGAAGCCGAGTTCTCGGGGATGAGCTGCGGGGCGGTGTTCATCGGGGGTCTCCTGGCCGCCTCGGAACCGGGGGTGAAGATCCGAAACGGCCGGCGGCGACCCCCCGCGGGAGAGGATCAGCGGGGAAGGGCGGATCCGAGGGCGCTTCGAACCCGGTGCGGCGAAGACGGCAGACCTGCGGGGCTCCCGCCCCGCGGGCTTCGGTGGCTCGGGCTACTGCCCGGGTCTCCTGAATTCATGGGGTTTCCTCGATCCTCTGGGAAATGCCAAGGGGGCCTGCCGCGCGGGCAAGCCTCGCGGAACGCTACCTTGTAAGGGCCTTTGAAACCAAAATCAAGGGAAAAGGATGGGCGGGGCGTCTTTTTCTCCACCTCAGGGAACGACCTTCCGCAAGCCGATGCACTTCAGGTAGGCGGTCTCCGGCATGGAAAGGAGCACGGGGTGGTCGGGGGCCTGCATGCCGCGAAAGGCGACATGGGCGGCATCCCCCTCACGGCGGCAGGCGTCGGCGAGAATCGCGAGGAACTCGTTTTCCGCAACCAGGCGGCTGCAGCTGCACGCCACGAGGAGCCCCCCCGGCTCGAGCCGCCGCCAGGCGAGGCGGTTCAACTTCAGGTAGGCGCGACGTGCCTGGGGGAGCGTCTTGCGGGATTTGGCGAAGGCCGGGGGGTCGCTCACCACGAACTCGTAGCGGCCGGCATCGCGGGCGAGGAAGCCGAGCGCCTCCGCGCGGCACAGGATCGCGCGCTCGCGCGGCACACCGCTCGCCTCGAGGCTGCGCTCGAGGAGATCGAGCGCCTCGCGGCTTTCCTCGACGAAAACCACGCGCGCCGCCCCCGCCCGCAGCGCCTGCAACCCCCAGCCGCCGGAATAGGAAAAAAGGTCCAGCACCCGAGCCCCGGGCACCGTGCGCACGGCCTCCGCGAAGCGCAGGCGGTTTTCGCGCTGGTCGAGGAAAAACCCCGTCTTCTGGCCTTCGAGCAGGTCGGCGGCGTAGCGTACGCCCCCTTCCTCGACCCAGGCCGCGCGCAAGGCCTGCGGATCCCCGAACACCACGCGCCGAAAGCGCTCCACGGCCTCGAGATCGCGCACCGGCTGATCGGCGCGGAGGACGAGCCCCGCCAGGCGGACGCCCAGGGCACGCTCCAGGGCCTCCGGCAGGAGTCGCTCGAGCAGGGGGAGCACGAGGTCGATGCCTGCCGTGTGGCTCTGCAGCACGGCATACGGCGGGTAATAGTCGACCACGAGCCCGGGGAGGAAATCGGCCTCGGAGAAGACCAGCCGCGCCGCACGGGTCGGGGCGAGCGGCAGCCGGCGGCCGATCGCCCGGAGCAGCCGCTGCTCGAGCAGCGCCTCCAGCCGCTCCCCGCCCTCGCCGCCGGCGACGACCCGCCCCGCGATCAGCGAGTGGCGATTGAAGTAGCCCCGGCCGACGGACCGTCCGCCGGCCCGGAAGCGGCACCAGAAAACCGGGCGCTCCCGGGGGCCTCCGGAGACGACCTCGTTGGCGAAGACCCAGAGATGCCCCCCCGCCAGCCGTTGGGCGGCGCGCGGGGTGATCTCGAGCTCGGGCCACTCGCGCGGGTCGAGCGGCGGCACCTCCGTCATGCGCGAGCCTCTCCTTCTTGCGGAAGATTACCGTGTCTCGGGCCGCCACTCTATACCCGATATCCCCGAGCCGGCAACCGCGCATGCCGGGGCCGCGATATTTGACCGTTTCAGGGCTCCATGATAGGCTTCGAAATCGACCCGTTCCCCGCAGGGAGGCCCGGCGTGAAGCAGAGCAAGCTCTTCCAGCACTGGGGAAGGTTCCGCAAGGGCATGGACGCCCAGAGCATCCAGCTCTCCTTCGCCAGCCACCTCCAGTACTCCCTTTGCAAGGATCAATACACGGCGACCCACCGCGACCTCTACCTCGCGCTCGCGCTCGCCGCGCGCGACCGGCTGATCGAGCGCTGGATCCAGACGCAACAAGGGTATTACAAGGCCGACGTGAAGCGGGTCTATTACCTCTCGGCCGAGTACCTCATGGGCCGCGTACTGCTGCAAAACCTCCTCAACCTGGGGATCTACGAAGAGACCCGCCGCGCCATGGAGGAGCTGTCGATCGATCTCGAGGCGCTCGCCGCCGAGGAGCCGGACATGGGCCTCGGAAACGGCGGGCTGGGGCGGCTCGCGGCCTGTTTCCTCGACTCGCTCGCCACCCTCGAAATCCCGGCCATGGGCTACGGGATCCGCTACGAGTTCGGCATCTTCGACCAGGAGATCCGCAACCTGCAGCAGGTCGAGCTCCCCGAGAACTGGCTGCGCTACGGCACCCCCTGGGAGATCCCCCACCCGGAGGTCATCTTCACCGTGCATTTCTACGGCCGGGTGAAGCAGACGCGGCTCCCGGACGGCGGGTTCAAGAGCGAGTGGGTGGACACGAGCGACGTGGTCGGCATCCCCCACGACATCCCCATCCCGGGCTACGGCAACAACACCGTCAACACGTTGCGGCTGTGGTCCGCGCGGGCCTCGAAGGAGTTCGACCTCAACTACTTCCAGCACGGCGACTACCTCAAGGCGGTCGAGGAGAAGAACATCTCCGAGAACCTCTCGAAGGTGCTCTACCCGAGCGACGAGTTCTACGAGGGTCGCGAGCTCCGGCTCAAGCAGCAGTACTTCTTCGTCTCCTGCTCGATCAAGGACATCATCCGCCGCTACCTCGTCAACCACGACGATTTCGACGCCTTTCCCGAGAAGGTGGCGATCCAGATGAACGACACCCACCCGTCGATCGCCGTGGCCGAGCTGATGCGGCTGTTCCTCGACAGCTACGGCCTGAGCTGGGAGAAGGCCTGGGAGCTCACCACGAACACCTGCGCCTACACGAACCACACGCTTCTCTCCGAGGCGCTCGAGAAGTGGCCGGTCTCGATGTTCGAGCGGCTCCTGCCGCGGCACCTCGAGATCATCTACGAGATCAACCGGCGCTTCCTCAAAGACGTCGCCATCCGTTTCATGAACGACGTCGAACGCAAGCGCAACCTCTCGCTGATCGAGGAGTGGCCGGAAAAACGCGTGCGCATGGCGCACCTCGCGATCGTGGGCTCGCACTCGGTAAACGGGGTGGCCGAACTCCACAGCCGGCTCCTGCGCGAGCGCGAGCTCAAGGACTTCGCCGAGATGTACCCCGGCCGCTTCAACAACAAGACCAACGGCATCACCCCGCGGCGCTGGCTGTTGCTCGCCAACCCCGGCCTGGCGGCCCTGATCCGCCGCCACCTCGGGGACGGCTGGGTGCGGGAGCTCACCCAGTTGGAGCGGCTCGAGCCCCTCGCCGAAGACCCCGATTTCCGCCGCGAATGGCGCGAGATCAAGCAGGCGAACAAGAATCGCCTTGCCCTCCTCACCCGGAAGCTGACCGGGGAGCGGGTCGACCCCGCGGCGATCTTCGACGTCCAGGTGAAGCGCATCCACGAGTACAAGCGTCAACTCCTGAACATCCTGCATGCGGTGACCCTCTGGCTCCAGCTGAAAGAGGAACCCGATTTCCGCATGCACCCGCGGGTCTTCTTCTTCGGCGGCAAGGCGGCCCCGGCCTACAAGACGGCCAAGATGATCATCCGGCTGATCTGCCACGTCGCCGACATGATCAACCGCGACACGGCGACCCGCGAAACCCTTCAGGTCGTCTTCCTCCCCAACTACCGCGTGAGCCTGGCCGAGGTGATCTACCCCGGGACGGACGTCTCCGAGCAGATCTCGACCGCGGGCTACGAGGCCTCGGGCACGAGCAACATGAAGTTCGCCCTGAACGGCGCGCTCACGATCGGCACCCTCGACGGCGCGAACATCGAGATCCTCGAGCAGGTGGGGCGGGAAAACTTCTTCATTTTCGGGCTGACGGCGGAGGAAGTGACCGCCCTCCGGCCGCACTACCGGCCGGCGGAGGCGCTCCAGGGGCTGCCGATGCTGCGGCAGGCGCTCGATCTCATCCAGAACGGCTTTTTCAGCCCGGATGAGCCCGGTCTGTTCCGCCCCCTCGTCGAGCTGCTGCTGAACGAGGACCGCTACTTCGTCCTTGCCGACTTCGAGGCCTACCACCGCACGCAGATGGAGATCGACGCCCTCTACTGCGACCCCGAGGAGTGGACCCGGAAGTCGATCCTGAACGTGGCGCGCATCGGCAAGTTTTCCTCCGATCGCACGATCCTCGAATACAATCGCGACATCTGGCGCGCCGAACCCTTTCCCGTGCAGCGGGAAAACGGCATCCCCTCCCCGGCCGAAGCAGCGCCAGAGGACAGGCCCTGCGCGCCGGCGCCTGCCGCATGAACGCCCCGGCGACGGTTTCGCTGCTCGTCTTCCACCAGGGGGCGCTCGGCGACCTCGTCTGCCTCTTTCCCCTCATCGCCGCCCTGCGCCGCCGTTTCCGGCCGCTCGAGCTCATCGCCCAGGGGGCGCTCGCCCGGCTCGCCCTCTCCGAGGGGCTGGCCGATAAAGCCCACGCGGTCGAGTCCGGATGGACGGTGGGTCTGTTTTCGGGGAACCCGGGCGAGCGTCTTCAGGGCTGGGTCTCCGGGTTCGCCCGTCTGCTCGCCTTCTCGGCCTCGGAGGCGCTTCTCGCCCCCTTGCGCCGCCTGTCGCGGGGGCGCCTCGTCGCCGTGCCGCCGCGGCCGCCGGCCGGGGCGGCCGTGCACGTGACCGACCACGCCCGCAGGCGGCTGATCGAAGCGGGCCTGCTCGAGGAGGACGAACCGCCCGCCTTCCGCCTCCGCACCGTACCCGACCGCCTGCGGCCGCGCGTCTGGATCCACCCCGGGGCCGGAAGCCCGCGCAAGCGCTGGCCCCTCGAGCGTTTCCTCGCCGTCGCCGACCGGTTGCGGGACAGGGGAAAGGACCCCGTCTTCCTCGCCGGGCCGGCCGAGGAGGACCTCGTCGCCCCCATCCGCGCCGCAGGCCACGCCGTGGAGCAGCCCGGGGACCTCCCGGCCCTCTCCTCCCTCCTGCGCCGCGGGGCGGCCTACCTCGGCTGCGACTCGGGGCCGAGCCATCTCGCCGCCTGGTGCGGCATCCCGAGCGCCGTTCTCTTCGGGCCGAGCGACCCGGTGCGCTGGGCGCCGCGGGGGGGCCCCGTGCGCCTCCTGCTCCCCCCCCTCTCCTGCCGGCCCTGCTTCGAGACCGCGCGCGCCAATTGCGGCGCCCCCGAGTGCCTTCTCGCGGTGACGCCGGAGGAAGCCCTCGAGGCGGTCGATGGGCTCCTGGCGTCTTCCGCCGGTCAAGGAGAAACCGGGGGCGGCGGCGCCCACGAGGGGTGATGGGAGGAGCCGGTGGATGACGAGCGCCGTCTGAACGCCCTCGAGCGGGTGTACGCCCTCTACGACGGCTATCTGCGCGGCAAGCGGATCGCCTGCCGCCGGCACTGCCGCCCCTGCTGCACGACGCGGGTCACGGTGACGACGCTCGAGGCACGCGCGATCCTGCGGGCGCTCGCCCCCGGGGAACGAACGCTCCTGGAGGACCGGGTGCTGGGGGCGGCCGCCCTGCCGCGCCGCAAGCCCTCGATCACCCTGAACGGCCTGGCCGAGCTCTGGGCCGCGGGTCTCGAGGAGCCTTCCCCGGCGGAGGAACCGCCCCCCGAGGCCTGTCCCCTGCTGGCGGACGATCTCTGCTCGATCTACGCCCTCCGCCCGTTCCACTGCCGCTGCCTGGTTTCGCGCCGGGTCTGCGCGGCGGATGGTGCGGCGGAGCTGGAGGAGGAGGTGCTGGCCGTGAACACGGTCTTCCTCCAGGTGATCGAGCACCTGGATCCGGGGGGCGCAAGCGGAAATCTCCTCGATGTGCTCGCGGCCCTGCTGGCCGCCGGGGGGGAGGCCTCCCCGGCCGCGGGCACGGCGGGCCTCGTCCCGAACCGGCCGCTTCGGCGCCTTCTTCTCCCCGCCGAGCACCGGGCGGCGGTCGAGCCGCTGCTTGCCGCCCTGCGGCGGATCCGGATCTGAGGAAACGCGCGGCTCAGGAACGCCGCGCCTCGTCGAGCACCCGGCGCACGGCCTCGGCGAGCTCGCGGCGCAAAAGCGGCTTGTGGAGGACGGCCCGGATGCCGAAGGCGCGGGCCTTCTGTTCCTCCTCGGGCTCCCCGAAGCCCGTGCAGAGGATCACGGGCACGCCGGGCCGGACGAGGAGGAGCTCGCGCGCCAGGCGCAGGCCGTTCATCTGCGGCATGGCGAGATCGGTGATCACGAGGTCCCAGCGCGAGGGGGCGGCGCGGAAGACGGCGAGCGCCTCGAGGGGCGCGGTGCGAACCTCGACGCGGTAGCCCAGCCCTTCGAGCAGTTTGCGGCCCAGATCCGCGAGCGGGGCCTCGTCGTCCACGAGGAGGATCGACTCCGTTCCCGTCGGCAGCGGCCGACGCGCCTCGGCATCGGCCTCGGCCTCCCCTTCCGCCCGCGGCAGAAAGACCTTGAAGGTCGACCCCCGGCCGGGCTCGGAGAAGACCTTGATGAACCCCCCGTGCGCGTGCACGATGCCGTGCACGACCGCAAGCCCGAGTCCGGTCCCCCGCTCGGGCCCCTTGGTCGTGAAGAACGGCTCGAAGATGCGCCCCATGAGCTCGGGGCTCATGCCGCAGCCCGTGTCCGTGACCGTGAGCACGACGTACCGCCCGGGGGCGGCGCCCGCCTCGCCGGCGAGATCGGCCGCGCTCAGCTCGGCGTTGCCCAGTTCGAGGCGCAGCAGCCCCCCTTCCTCGGGCAGGGCCTGCACGGCGTTCGTGCAGAGGTTCATCACCACCTGCTGCATCTGCGTCGGGTCGGCGAAGACGGCCCCGGCGTCGGGGGCGACGAAGTGCTCGAGGCGCACCGCGGGTTTGGCCGAGGAGCGCAGGAATTCGAGCGTCTCCTTGACGATCGGCTTGAGGTTGATGAGCAGCTTTTCCTCGCGGCTGTGGCGGCTGAAGGCGAGGATCTGGCGCACGAGGTTCTTCGCGCGCCGCGAGGCGGCGAGGATCTGCTCGAGCTGGCCGCGGGCGGCGGGGGGGATCCCGGGGTCGAAGGCCATGAGCTCGGCGTTGCCGACGATCACGCCCAGGATGTTGTTGAAGTCGTGGGCGATCCCGCCCGCGAGCGTTCCGATCGCCTCCATCTTCTGCGCCTGGACGAGGCCGCGCTCCAATTTTTTCTGCTCGGTCACATCCCGCGCGAAGACGAGCACCGCATCGCGCCCCCGGTAGCGGATGAAGACCGAGGAAACCTCGATCTCGGCGGGCCTGCCGTCCAGGCGCACCACCCGGAAGGAGCGCGGCGGGACGGGCAGCCCGGCGTCGAGCGCCGCAAGCCGCGCGGCGAGCGCCTCGCGCTCCTCGGGATGGATCAGGTCGCGGATCGGCCGGCCGACGAGATCCTCCGGGGCGGAGGCGCCGAAGATGCGGGCCGCGGTGGGGTTGGCGAATTGGATGACGCCGCCGCTCTGGATGTAGATCCCGTCCGGGGCGCTCTCGATCAGCCGGCCCAGACGCTCCTCGCTTGCCCGCAGCTCGCGCTCCATGCGCCGGGCCTCGGTCACGTCCACGAGGCTGACCAGCACGAGATCGCGCTCGTCGGCCGTGACCCGGGCGGTCGAGACCAGGGCGTCGAACTCCTTTTCCCCGCCGTTTGCCCGCAGGAGAAGCCGTGCGGGGGCGTTTTCGACCGTCTCGCCGGTCGTGAAGCTCCGGGCGACGAGGGTGCGCACCGCGCATTCCGGGCAGGCGGGGGTTCCGCCGCAGCAGGGCCCCCGGGCGGCATGGGCGCAGAAGAGGGCATCCCCGCAATCGAGCCCTTCGATCTCCTCCGGCCGGCGGCCGACGCGCAGGGCGCCGGCGCGGTTGATGCGCACGATGCGCACCTCGCGGTCGACCAGCAGGAGGATGTGGGGCACGCTCTCGAAGACGGCCGCAAGCGTCTGGCGCTGCGATTCGAGCTCGGTCTCGGTGCGGCGCAGCGCCGTGATGTCCCAGAGGATGCCGTGAACCCGCGCCGCCCCGTCGGGATCGGCGTGGAGGGATCGACCGAAGAAAAAGACGCGCAGGCCTTCCCCGTCGGCGCGGCGAAGCTCGAACTCCATCCCGGAGGCTTCCCCGGTGGAAAGGAGGCGACGAAAGGAATCCCGAAAACGGTCCTGCCAGGCGGGGTGGACCAGGTCCGCGAAGCGGCCCGGGAGATCCTGTCTCTGCAACCTCAGGGTCTTCAGAAAGGCGTCGTTGGCGGAGAGAAACGCTCCGGCTTCGTCGAGCGCGACATAGGGGAGCGGAGCCTCCTCGTAGAGCAGGCGGAAACGCTCCTCGCTTTGGGCGAGCAGCTTTTCCGCAAGGCGCTTCCTTCTGGCCATGGCCAGAAGGATCAGGAGCCAGATCCCAAGCAGCGGGGCGAACGCCGCGGCGGCGAGGATCCCCTTGCGGTGGCGTTCGTGGAACGAGGGCGGCCGGTTCACGATCCGCGCCCCCGCGGTCAGGTCATCGGCTCCGATCCCGAAGCGTTCCAACTGCCGGTAATCGAACATCGGGAGGGCGGAGGAGCTTGTGTCCACGGGGATCGCCGCCGGCTCCTCGCCCGCGAGCACGCGGCGGGCGAGCGCCGCCGCCCTGAGGCCGTGCTCGCGGCCGTCGAGCAGCATCCCGCCGATGATCCCGTGGCCGAGGCATCCCGATCTCAAGGCGTAGACCGGAACCTTCGCCCCGGCGGTGAGCCGGGCCGTCCCCTCCTCCATGGAAAGCGACCGTCCCGCCCGGTCGGTCGCAAAGGAGAGGATCAGGGCGAAGGCGTCGGGGGGAAGCATCGCCACCTGCTCCGCCGCCTCCTCGAAGGTGAGGGGGGGAGGAAAGAGCGCCTCGAGCCGCCCCCGGAAGCGGGACATGGCCTCCTCCGCCTGCCGGCGCAGGGCAAGGCCCGTTTCCGTCTCGTCGTGCAGGAAAAGCACGCGGCGCGCCCCGGGCGTAAGCCGCAGGGCGAGCCCGAGCGTCCCTTCGATGTCGCTCTTCTCGAGGACGCCGGTGACGCCCCGCTCGGCCGCAAGCGGGGCGGGGACCTGTTCGTCCACTCCGGCGAAGACAAGCGGCGTCTCGGGGAAAAGGACACGCCGCAGCCGCAGCGCCAGCGGCAAGGCGGCGTCGTCGAAGGCGACCAGGAGATCGAACCGGAGGGCGCGGTATTTGAAGCGCAAGTGGCGCTCGATCTCGTCGCGGAAGGGGGCGTCGAGGAAGCGCTTTTGGTCCAGATGCTCGATGTAAGGCGTAAAATTCGGCTTCCAGCCCTTCAGCCCCTCGAGAAAACCATCGATTTCGCGGTCGGACCAGGAATAGCCGGGGTGATAGGAGTTGAGGATGAGGATCGAGGGCTCCCGCCCGGCGGGCCTCACGGGCTCCGATACCGCCCGCGCAGCGCCTGCCGCCGTAAAAAGCCCGCACAGCAGAAAAACTAAAACGGCGGACACCCGGACGCCCTGGTATCCCATAAATCCCGATCCCCCCGGCCGGGCAGGTCTGCGCTCTGAGCCCCCGATCTACAGCGTATCACAAGAAAGGTTTTTTTCTATCGGGCATCGCCGCATGTCGGCGTAGGAAATCCCCTACACGACCCCTCGGAAAACAGGCCTCCCGGGCGGTCGCGAGACCGCCCGGGAGGCCGGCGAAGAGGCCTTCGTCTCAGAAGTCGGCGAACTCTTTTTCGCCCAGGGGGATGACCTCCCCGGGCTTGGACTCGGCCGGGGGGGCCGCCTTGCGGGAGTCGATCTTCCGCTTCACCTGCTTGGCGACCCGGGAAAGC
>JBBFLI020000052.1:0-17149 GCA_037481615.2 Desulfobacterales bacterium | reverse complement strand
GGGGCTCTTCGACGCCGTCGTGGTCGGTCGGGGGGGGGGGTCGCGCCTCGAGGAGATCTTCAGGGGAAGCGTTTCGCGGCAGCTCCTCGAGCACTCGCGCCTGATCCCGGTGTGGATCGTGGAGGGGGCCCCGCGCGGCGCGGGGATCCTCGCCGCCGTCGAGGGCTCGGAGAGCTCGCTGCGGGCCGTGGATCACCTGGCGTTCATGCTCGCCGGGGCCGCCTCCCCCCGCATCGTGCTCTTCCATGTCGCCCCGCGGCTGCGCGACGTCTGCGAGATCGACTTCTCGGCCGAGGCCGCCGAGGACCTCGAGGAGGTCGTCGCCCGGGGCGACCGGCGCTGCATGGAGCACTTCTTCCCCGCGGCGATGCGGCGGCTCGCCGCGGCGGGGCTTTCCGGGGCGGTGGAGACGGCGACCGCGACGGTCTGGCGCGACGTCGCCCCCACGATCTTGAAAGAGGCGCGGCGGCGCGACTGCGGCACGATCGTTCTCGGCCGCAGCGGCTCGGGCGGCTCCGTCCTCGGCGGCCGCGTCCCCCACGGCGTGCTCCGCGGGCTCGAGGACGCCGCACTCTGGGTCGTCCCCTGAACCGGCGGGCAAGGAGGACCGCGATGGATTTTCAACGGCAGCTCCGCCGCGCCACGCGGGCGATCATCGTTTCCCTGATCGCCATGATGCTCTTCGCCGTCGTGCTGGCGACCCTCGAGCTGGCGATCATCCTGCTCCACGAGATGCGCAAGCCCCCCGCGTGGCTCCTCGGGATCGAAAACCTCCTCGAGATCTTCGGCTTCTTCCTGATGATCCTGATCGGGCTCGAGCTCCTCGAGTCGATCCGCGCCTACCTCGCCGACGACACCCTTCACGTCGAGGTGGTCTTTCTCGTGGCCATGATCGCCGTCGCCCGCAAGGTGATCATCCTCGAGGTGAACGCGTATTCCCCGCTCGCGCTGGTGGGGGTGGCGAGCCTCATCCTGGCGCTGGCCCTGGGCTATTTCTTCGTGAAGCGGGCGATCCGCGACGCCGGGCGCTACGAGTGCCCGCCGCCGGAGGGTGACGCCGGGCCGGCGAAGTGACAGGCGGCGAAGTGCCGCGGCCGGATCTCCCGCCGGGCCGGCTCCTCTTCCCGGCAGCGGGACCGGGCGAGCGGGCAGCGCGGGTGGAAGCGGCAGCCCGGCGGGGGGTCGATCGGGCTGGGGACGTCGCCGGGGAGCAGCAGGCGGGCCGTCCGCCGGCGCTCCGGGTCGGGGACCGGCACGGCCGAGAGGAGGGCCCGGGTGTAGGGGTGCAGGGGCTCGCGGTAGAGGTCCCGGGAGGGGGCCGTTTCCACGATCTTGCCGAGATACATGACGGCGACCCGATCGCTCACGTGCTCGACCACGGACAGATCGTGGGAGATGAAGAGGTAGGTCAGGCCGAACTCCTGCTGGAGGTCCTTGAGGAGGTTCAGGACCTGGGCCTGGATGGAGACATCGAGCGCCGAGACCGCCTCGTCGCAGATCACCAGCCGCGGGTTCAGGGCGAGCGCCCGGGCGATCCCGATGCGCTGGCGCTGCCCGCCGGAGAACTGGTGCGGGTAGCGCCGCAGGTGCTCCGGCCGCAGGCCCACCCGGGCGAGCAGCTCGCGCACGCGCTCCCGCCGCTCGCGCCGGCCGCAGACGCCGTGGATGGCGAGCGGCTCGCCGACGATCCCGCCCACAGTCTGGCGCGGGTTGAGGGAGGAGAAGGGGTCCTGGAAGATGATCTGCATGCGGCGGCGCAGGGCGCGCAGTTCGCCGCGCGAAAGCCCCAGGATGTCTCGGCCCTCGAAGCGCACCTCGCCCGCGGTCGGCTCCTCCAGCCGCAAAACCACCCGCCCGAAGGTCGTCTTCCCGCAGCCGGATTCCCCGACCAGCCCCACGGTTTCCCCCGCGGCGATCGTGAGGTCCACCCCGTCGAGCGCCTGGACCGCGGCCCTCGGCCGCAGCCAGATCCCGCCGCGGAGCGGGTAGTGTTTCACCAGCCCGCGCACCTCGAGCAACGCCGCCGTTCCCCCCGGTTCCTCAGGCATGCTTGAGGCACCTCACGAAGTGGTTTTCGCCCGCCGGCGCGAGCGGCGGGGTGACGCGGCGGCAGTCCGCGAAGGCCTCCGGGCAGCGGTCGCTGAAGCGGCATCCCTCGGGGAGGGAGAAGAGCGAGGGCACGACCCCCGGGATCGCGCGCAGGCGACCGCCCTCGGTCCGGCCCAGCACCGGGATCGAGCCCAGCAGGCCCACGGTGTACGGGTTCTTCGGGTTGCGGAAGAGGGTGGCGGCATCGGCGCTTTCCATCAGCCGCCCCGCGTACATCACGGCCACCTCGGCGCACATCTCGGCGATCACGCCGAGATCGTGGGTGATGAAGAGGATCGCCGTGCCCGTCTGCTCCTGGAGGTCCTTCATCAGGTCGAGGATCTGGGCCTGGATGGTCACGTCGAGGGCGGTGGTCGGCTCGTCGGCGATCATCAGCCGCGGCCGACAGGCGAGCGCCATGGCGATCATGACGCGTTGACGCATGCCGCCGCTCATCTGGTGGGGGTAGTCGTCGAAGCGCTTCTCGGGCGCGGGGATGCCCACCCGGCGGAACATCGCGATCGCCCGCTCGCGGGCCTCGCGCCGCGGGAGCCGCTCGTGCAGCCGCAACACCTCGGCGACCTGCTCCCCGGTCGGGTAGGTGGGGTTGAGCGAGGTCATCGGCTCCTGGAAGATCATGGAGATGCGGTTGCCGCGGATGCGGCGCATGCGCGCCTCGGAGAGCCGCAGGAGGTCGGTCCCTTCAAAGCGGATCTCGCCCCCGGCGATCCGGCCGGGCGGGCGGGGGACGAGGCGCAGGATGGAATGGGCGAGCACGCTCTTGCCGCAGCCCGATTCGCCCACGAGCCCGAGCGTGCGGCCCGGCCGGATCGCGAGGCTCACCTCGTCCACCGCGGCCGCGGTGCGTCCGCGCACGGTGAAAACGGTGGTCAGCCCGCGGATGTCGAGCAGCGCCCCCTCGCCCATCGCGCTCAGTCCCTCAGCCGCGGGTCGAGCGCGTCCCGCAGGCCGTCCCCGAGCAGGTTGAACCCGAGCACGGCGAGCAGGATCGCGATCCCCGGGAAGGTCATGACCCAGGAGGCCCGCAGGATGAGCGCCCGGCTGCGGGCGATGTCGGCCCCCCACTCCGGCGTGGGCGGCTGGGCGCCCAGGCCGAGGAAGCTCAGGGCGGCCGCGTCCAGGATGGCCGAGGCGAAGCTGAGGGTCGTCTGCACGATGAGCGGCCCCAGGCAGTTCGGCAGGATGGCGCGGAAGAGGATGCGGGCGCCGCCCGCCCCCAGGGCGCGCGCGGCGGTCACGTAGTCCTTCTCGGACTCCTCGAGGACGCTTCCCCGGACGATGCGCGCAAAGCGGGGCACGTAGGTGACGGCGATCGCGAGCATGGCGTTCTGCAGGCTCGGGCCGAGGTAGGCCACGACCACGATCGCGAGCAGGATGTAGGGGAAGGAGAGCACGATGTCGATCCCGCGCATGACGACGTGGTCGAGCCGGCCCTTGCAGTAGCCCGAGACGCTGCCGATCAGGGTGCCGACGAGAAAGGCCAGCCCCACGCTGACCACGGCGACGACGAGGGAGACGCGGGCGCCGTGGAGGATGCGCGAGAGGATGTCGCGTCCCAGGTCGTCGGTGCCCAGCCAGTTTTCGCGCGAGCCGCCCTCGGCCCAGGCGGGCGGCCTGAGCTGCTCGTAGAGGGCGGTGGCGACGGGATCGTGGGGGCTGAGCAGGGGGGCGAAGACCCCGCAGACGACGAAGGCGCAGATGATGAAGAGCCCGGCCACGGCCGTCTTGTTGCGCCACAGCTGGGCGAGGGAATCGAGGAGGGGGTGGCGGTCTTCGGGGGCCCTCATCTCATTTCACGCTGATCCGCGGGTTGATCACCGCGTAGAGGACGTCCACCACGAGGTTGATGACCACGAAGAGGCCGGCGATGAGCAGCGTGCCGTTCTGGATCACCATGTAGTCGCGCTGCATGACCGCGTCGTACATCCATTTGCCGACCCCCGGCCAGGCGAAGATCGTCTCGGTCAGGATCGCCCCGCCGAGGAGCACCCCGAACTGCAGGCCGACCGTGGTCACCACGGGGATCAGCGCGTTCCGCAGCGCATGCTTGAAGATCACCTGGAAGGGGGGGAGCCCCTTGGCGCGGGCGGTCTTGATGTAGTCCTGGCGCAGCACCTCGAGCATGGCCGAGCGCGTCATGCGCGCGACGATGGCGGTGGGGATCGTGGAGAGGGTCACCGCCGGCAGGATCAGGTGCCAGAGGGCGTCCCGGAAGGCTTCCCCGTTGTTCGTGAGCAGCGCGTCGAGGAGGTAGAAGTTCGTGATCACCTCGAGATCCACCCCGACGCTCAGCCGCCCGGAGATCGGCAGCCAGCCCAGGTTCACCGAGAAGATCAGCATGAAGACCAGGCCCAGCCAGAAGATCGGCATGCTGACGCCGACGAGCGCCCCGAGCATGCTCAGGTAGTCGAGGATCGAGTACTGCCGGGTGGCCGAGACGATGCCCAGGAGCACCCCCACCGTGCAGCTGATGAAGAGCGCGGCCACGGAGAGCTCGATCGTGGCCGGAAAGCGCTGGCGGATCTCGATCGCCACCTTCTGGCGGGTCCAGATCGTCTCGCCGAGGTCGAAGGTGATCAGGCGCTGGAGGAAGAGACCGTACTGCTCGAGCAGCGGCCGGTTCAGGCCGAGGTGCTCGCGCAGCTCGGCGAGCGCCTCGGCGGAGGCGCGCTCGCCGAGCAGGAGCTCCGCCGGATCCCCGGGGGTGAGGTGGAGCATGAGAAAGACGACGATCGAGACCCCGAACAGGGTCGGAAAGAGGAGCAGGATCCGGCGGAGGATGAAGACGCCCACGGGCGGCCCCTACTGGTCCAGCCAGACGTCCTTCAGGCGGATCGAGGCCGTCGGGTGGAGCTTGAAGTCCATCACTTTCTTCAGCATCGGCCACGTCACCGTGGAGTGCGCGATCGGGATCACGGGCATCTCCTCGTAGAGAAGCAGGTTCGCCTGCTTGTAGATCTCCGCGCGCTGGGCCGGGTCGGTCGTCTGGCGTCCCCGGAGCATGAGTTGATGGTAGGCCTCGTTGTGCCACTGCGTGCGGATCGCGCTCGAGGCCATCCCGTCGAAGAGGACGGCGAGAAAGTTGTCGGGGTCTCCGTTGTCCCCCGTCCAGCCGAGCTGGAAGAGGTCCATGTCCGGGGGCTGTTCGCGCTGCCGCTTGAGGTAGGTGCCCCACTCGTAGCTCACCACGCGCGCGCGGATGCCGATCTTGGCGAGATCGGCCACCATGGCCACCCCGACCTTGAGCCCCTCGGGGTTGTAGGGCCGCGCGACCGGCATCGACCAGATCGTGATCTCGTCGAGCCCCTTGCCCTCGGGGTAGCCCGCCTCGGCGAGCAACGCCTTGGCCTTTTCGACGCTGTACTCGATCATCGGCACCTGGTCGTTGTAGCCCCACATCGTCGGCGGGATGTTGTTGCGCGCGAGCTGGCCCTGGCCCTGGTAGATGTTGTCCACGATCGCCTTGCGGTTGATCGCGTGCGCGATCGCCCGGCGCAGCTTCACGTTGCTCTTCCAGGGCTCCTTGGTGTGGTTGAAGCCGAGGTAGCCGATGTTCATCCCCGGCTGGCTGACGAGCTTCATCCGGGGGTCTTTCTTCGCCAGCTCGATGTCCGCCGGGTTGGGGAACTGGCAGATGTGGATGTTGCCGGTCTTGAGCTCGAGGAAGCGCACCGAGTTCTCCGGGATCGTCCGGAAGATCACCCGGTCGAGATAAGGGCCCCCGCGCTTGTTCCAGTAGTTCTTGTTCTTCTCGAGCACGATCTGGTCGTCCTTCACCCATTTGACGAAGCGGAAGGGCCCCGTGCCGACGGGGTTGCGCACGAACTCCCTGGGGTTCTTGAGAAAAGCGCTCGGGCTGATGATGTCGGCGAAGTCCATGCCGAGGTTGGCGAGGAAGGGCGCCTCGACCCGCTTCAGGCGGTAGACGACCGTGTGCTCGTCCACGGCCTCGATCGCCTCCACGGTCTTGTCCATCTCCATGGAGACCCAGTACTCCGGGGTGCGCTCCTGGGGCGGGATCTCCCAGCCCGCGCCGAAGAACTTGACCTTGCGCTCCTTCATCTGCCGGCCGTGGGAGAAGACCACGGCGTTCGCGTTGAGGGGGGTCCCGTCGTGGAAGGTCACCCCCCGGCGCAGCCGGAAGGTGTAGGTCAGGCCGTCGGGCGAGATGGTCCAGGACTCGGCGAGGCCCGGCTCGAGTTCGACCGACTCGTCCTTGTAGAAGACGAGCGCCTCGAAGACGTTGTCGCCGATCATGAAGGAGTTGCCGTCGGTTTCGTAGGCCGGGTCCAGGCCCACGCTGTCCCCCCCGCGGCCGAAGACGAGCGTGCCCCCGGGTTTGGGGGCGGCCTGGGCCGTGAGCGCAACGCCCACGACCAGACAGAGGCAGAGGCACAGCCACCGGGTGCGGTTCATGGGACCTCCTTTCGGGGTCGGGGTTCAGGGCGCGGGCAGCAGCCCGAGAAAGAATTCCCGCAGGATGCCGTGGAGCGTGACGAGGCTGTCGATCCGCAGGTGTTCGTCGGCGGCATGGGCGCTCGCGTCGCCGTCGGCGCCCCAGACGATGCCGGGGATGCCGACCTCGGAGAGAAAGCGCGCATCGCTCGCCCCGTGCTCGGCGCCGAGTTCGGGGAAGCCGGCGATCGCGCGCAGCCGCTCGAGGTAGGGGCTTTCCCCCCCCAGGAAGAGCGGTTCGCGCTCGAGGGGGACGAGCTCGCCTTGAATGTCGCGGCGGATCGCCGCCACGAGGGCGTCCACGTCGTCCGCCTCGGTGTAGCGGATGTCGAAGAGGGCCTCGGCCTCGTCGGGCACCTGGTTCACGGCCCGGCCCCCCTGGATGCGGCTCAAGTTCATCGTGCGGTGCCAGTGGTCGGGGGTCTCGAGGGCGAAGTGCCGCCGCACCGCGGCGATGTCGGCGATCAGCCGCTCGATCGCGTTCTCGCCGAGCCAGGGTCTGGCCCCGTGCGCCGCCTTGCCGCGGGCGGTCAGCCGGAGGCGCAGGATCCCCTTTTCCTTGACGACGATTTTCCGGAGGTTTCCGCCGTCGAGCGCGATCGCGAACTCGGCCCGCAGGTGCCGCAGGGCGGCCTTCGCGCCGCGGCGGCCGCCGGTCTCCTCGTCGGCGGTGACGAGCAACCCCAGCGGGAGCCGCTCCTCTCCGAGCCCGCGGGCGCGAAGCTCCTGCCGCATCTCGCCCGCGAGAACGACCGAGAGGGCGACCGCGTACTTGTCGTCGATGCTGCCGCGGCCGAAGAGCATGCCGTCTTCGACCCGCGGGGTGAAGAGGTCCTCGGGGGCGTCGACGACGTCGATGTGCGACAACAGCAGCACCGGCGCCGACCCGTCCGGCCGGGTCACGGCCAGCGAGGGCAGCCCCTCGTGCTCGAGCCGGCGGAAGGAGACCTGCCGGCGCGCGAGCTGCTCTTCGAGGAAGGCGAGGCAGCGGGCGATTTCCTCGGGGCGCGAGGCGAGCGTGCGGAATCCGATCAGCTTTCGGGTCAGCTCGAGGGCTTCCAGCGCGGCGGTGTCGGCCATGGCGGTCTCCCGGCAAGCGGCGTCACGGAACGCGGCAACTTACTTATCAGGCTCCGCCGGGGGGATAAAGCGCTTTTCGTCTTTTCCTTCGGGGACCGGCGCCCGAACGGTTGACAAGGCCCGGAGGGTGTGCCAAGAACGGGTCGCCGAAAACGCGGAGCCCCGCAATCCCTCCCCTTACTGAGCCGGAGCTTCTGCCTTTCCCCCGTCGCCTTGCGGTGTGGCCGGATGGAAGCCGATTCCACTCGAGCGCCGGATCTCTTGCGGCCCTCCCCCCGATCCCCGGGGGCGCGGTGGCGTCTCTTCCGCGCGCGGGCGATCCAGGCCGTGCTCCTGTTCGCCCTGTGGCTGGTGTTGAGCGGGATGTTCGACGCCCTGCATCTCGCCTACGGCGTCTTCTCGGTCGCCCTCGTCCTCTTGCTCAACCACCGGCTGCATCTCGTGCCGCTGCTTCCCGGGGAGACCCCGACCGAGCACCCGATCATCCTGCACCGGCTGTTTTTCTACCTGCTCTGGCTGCTCTGGCAGATCGTGCAGTCGGGGGTCTACGTGGCCTACCTCGTGATGCACCCGCTGTTGCCGATCAGCCCGCGCATCGTGCGCTTCCGCTCGGTGCAGCCGAACGTGCAGGCGCGGGTCATCCTCGGCAATTCCATCACCCTCACCCCGGGGACGATCACGGTGGAAATCGAGGGGGACCGCTTCACGGTCCACGCGCTCACCGAAGAGGCGGCCCAGGGGCTCTTCACGGGCGACATGGAGTATCGGGTCGCCTGCATCTACCTCGCGGAATGCCGCCGGGAGGAGGCCTGCTTCGACGTCGAAACCCTGAAGGACCTTTGAAAAGGGGCCGCATGCAAACCCTCTTTTTCGCCTTGGCCATCGTCCTGAGCGTGATCCTGCTCATCCCCTTCTACCGCGTGTACAAGGGGCCGACGGTCGGCGACCGGCTGCTCGGGGCCTCCGCCGCCGGCAGCAAGACCCTCACGCTGATCCTGCTCTTCGGCTTTCTCTACGAGCGGATCGACATGTTCGTCGATATTTCCATGGGCTACGCGATCCTGAATTTCGCCGGGGTCATCGCCATGTCGAAATACTTCAAGACCATCGTCCCGGGGAAGCAGGAATGAGCCACTTCAGCGAGATCCTGGCGGGTGTCCTCATGTTCGGTGGGGTCTTCTTCATGCTGCTCGGAAGCATCGGGCTGCTGCGGATGCCCGACTTCTACACGCGCGCCCACGCCGCGGGGAAGATCGACACCCTCGGCATCATGCTCTTCATCGTCGGCATGGTCGTCTACGAGGGGCTAACCCTGGTGAGTGCCAAGCTGGCGCTCGTCGCCGTCTTCGTCGCCCTGACCAGCCCCGTCGCCACGCACCAGATGACCCGGCGGGCGCTCGCTTACGGGCTCAAGCCCTGGGTGCGGCCCGAGGCGCAGACGGGCGAAACCGAGGAGCCGCATGCATTGGGAAATTGAACTTCTGATGCTGTTGGTCATGATCGTCGCCGCGATGACCGCCCTGCACATCAAGAGCCTGCTCGCGGCCGTCGTGACCCTGAACATCTTCAGCTTCATGTCCGCCGGGCTCATGGTTTCCATGGGGGCGATCGATGTCGCCTTCACCGAGGCCGTGGTCGGGGCGGGGGCGGTAGGGATCTTCAACATCCTGGCGATTTTCTGCACGACCCGGACCAGTCTCGATTGAGGCCCATGCGCAAGCCGCTCTGCCTCCTGCTGCTCTTCGCCCTGGGCGCCCTGATGGCGTTCGCCGTCAGCGGGCTCCCGCCGCGCGGGGACGCGAAGGCCCCCAGCCACCGGCTGGTCAACCCGGCGGGAGCCCCCGTCGCCGGCACGTATTACATCCGCCACGCCTATGCGGACGCGCGCACCCCGAACATGGTGACCGTGATCCTGGCCGACTACCGCGGTTTCGACACGCTGGGGGAGACCCTCGTCGTCTTCACCGGCTCGGTGGCCGTGTGGTTCATCCTGCGGCGGAGGAAGCCATGAGGTCGGCCTCCACGAGCCCCATCATCCAGGTCGCGATCCGCGGCCTCATGCCCGTCATCCAGCTGGTCGGGCTCTATGTCTTCTTCCACGGGCACTACAGCCCCGGAGGGGGGTTCCAGGGCGGGGTGCTGCTCGCGGTGAGCGTGCTGCTCGGCCGGCTCGCGCTGGGGATGGAGATGAGCCAGCTCGTCTTCCGCACGGGGATTGCGGTGGGGTTGAGCGCGGTCGGCGTGCTCGTCTACGCCGGAACGGGGCTGACCGCGCTGCTCGCCGGCGGCGAGTTCCTCAATTACGGTTACCTGCCCTTCCCGGGCTTCGACCCGCCCGGGCTGCGCAACCTCGGCATCCTGATGATCGAGGGGGGGGTCACGCTGGGGGTCATGATGTCGCTGATCGCCATTTACGACGAGATCGTGGAGAGCCACGGGTGATCGCCTTCGTCCAGGGCCACTACGTCTACTTGCTGCTCGTCGTGCTCTTCCTGACCGGGCTCTACGGCATGATGGTCAAGCGCAACCTGATGAAGAAAATCATCGGCATGTCCATCCTGCAGAGCTCGGTGATCCTCTTCTACATCGCCAGCGGATTCAAGGACGGCGCCACCGTGCCCGTCCTGGATCCCTCCCTGGGGGTGGATTACCCCGACTACTACCTCAACCCCCTGCCGCACTGCCTGATGCTGACGGCGATCGTGGTCGCGGTCGTCACCCTGGGGGTCTCCTTCGCCCTCATCATCGACATGTACCGCACCTACGGCACGATCGAGGAGCCGCTCCTGTTGGAGCGGATGAAGGACGAGGAATGATCGGCCCCCACATCCCGCTGTTGATCCCGATCACCTACCTCTTCCTCGCCCTCCTCGTTCCGCTGCTCGGCTGGCTCCGGGCCGGGGCGGCCTGGGCGGGGGCGATCGCCGGGGCGGCCTTCTCCTTTGCGCTCTCCCTCGCCGGGCTGCAGCGCGTGCTGACCGACGGGGTCCTGCACTACCACCTGGGCGGCTGGCCGCCGCCGATCGGGATCGCCTTCGTCATGGATCCCCTCTCCGCCTTTCTGGAGGTCGTGATCACCGGGATCGGCTTTCTGGTCCTGATCTACGCCCGGCGCAGCGTGGCGGTGGAACTGCCCGAACGGGCCGTGCCCTTCGCCTCGCTCGCCATGCTGCTGCTCACCGGGCTCTCCGGCATGGTGATCACCGGGGATCTCTTCAACCTCTACGTATTCCTCGAGATCAGCGCGCTCGCCGGCTATGCGCTGATCGCCGTGGGGGGGCGGCGCGCCTCCTTTTCGGCGTTCCGCTATCTCACGATGGGCACGGTGGGCGCCTCGTTCTACCTGCTGGGACTCGCCTTCCTCTACATCACCCAGGGCACCCTGAACATGGCCGACCTGCAGCGGCTGCTTGCCCTGCAGGGGGGCGGGGTGCCCGTCACCGTCGGGATCCTGCTCATTCTGCTCGGGGCCGGCTTGAAGATGGCGCTGTTCCCCTTGCATGCCTGGCTGCCCGACGCCTACACGCACGCCTCTTCGGCGGCCACGTCCCTGATCGCCCCCATCGGGACCAAGGTCGCCGCCTACGTGATGATCCGGGTGCTGATGATCACGGGGTTCCCGCCGGTCGTCGGCGGACTCGCCTGGCTGGCGGCGGCCGGCATCCTCGCCGGTTCCATCCTGGCGATCGCGCAGACGAACCTCAAGCGCATGCTCGCCTATTCCTCGGTCGCCAACGTGGGCTACATCGCCCTCGGGGTCTGCCTCGCCCACCCGCTCGCCTTCACGGGGGCCGTGCTGCACATCCTCAACCATGCCTTGATGAAGGCGGTCCTCTTCCAGGCGGCGGGCGGGATCGCCGAGAAGATGGGGACGCTGCATCTCTTCCGGCTGCGCGGGCTGCCCGCCCGCATGCCCTGGACGACCGCGGCCTTTCTGGTCGCCGTCCTCTCGATGGTCGGCATCCCCCCGACGGGCGGGTTCTTCAGCAAGATCTACCTTCTCTTCGGGGCGATCGAAACCCGGACCTGGGCCTTCGTGGCCGTCATCCTGGTCAGCACCCTGCTCAATTTCTTCTACTTCTTCCGGGTGATCGAAGTCTCCTTCTTCCGCCCGGACCAGAACGCCGACCCGAAGCGGGAGCAGGCGGTCGAGGGAGGCCGCAGGGACGAGATGAGCCTCTCGATGCTGCTGCCCATGCTCGTGCTCGCCGCGGCGATCCTCGCCGTCGGCATCGGGAACGGCCCGATCGTGGATGGCGTCATCGCCCGCGGCGTCCCCGGTTTCTGACGCCCGGCGCCTCCGGAGGTTGGCACACGTGGAAATGGTTTCTGCCTGGCTGAGCTGGATCCTGCCCCTCGTGGGGGCGGCGGCGACGCCCCTTTTCGCGAAGCTCGGCCGGCGGGTGATGGGTTTCGCCGCGGTTGCCTTCGCCGGGGGGGCCGCGGTCTGCGCGGCGCGGCTCCTGCCGTTGCTTGCCGAACCCGGGCGCCTGCCGATCGTTTCCGCCGTGCCGTGGCTGACGACGCCGATCCAGGTGAACTTCGGCGTCCTGCTCGATCCCCTGAGCGTCGTCGTCGCCAACGTCGTCGCCGGCATCAGTTTCTTCATCCTGATCTACTGCCTGGGGTACATGAGGGACGATCCCGAGGTCGCGCGGTTCTGGACGCTCATGAACCTCTTCATCGGCAGCATGCTCCTGCTGGTCCTCGCCAGCAACCTGCTCTTCACCTTCGTCGGCTGGAAGCTGGTCGGCCTCTGCAGCTACGGGCTGATCGGCTATTACTACCGGGACGAGAAGAAGTACTGGATCGGCGGCCCGGCGCCGTTCTCCTTCATTTCGCCCTCGGCCTGCGGCCTCAAGGCGCTCCTGGTCACCGGAGCGGGCGACATGCTCATGCTCGGGGGCGTCCTGATCCTCTATCGCTACGCGGGAACGCTCGACCTCCTGCAGCTCTACCTCACGGCCCCCGACTGGATCGCGCGCATGGCCGCCGCCCCGGGGATGATCGGGCTGGTGAGCGTGCTGCTGCTCGCCGGCCCGGTGGGCAAGTCGGCGCAGTTTCCCCTGCACGAGTGGCTGCCCGAGGCGATGGCCGGTCCGGGGCCGGTCTCGGCGCTCATCCACGCCGCCACGATGGTGAAGAGCGGCGTCTTCCTGGTCGCCCGGATCGTCCCCATGTTCGCCCTCGCTCTCTGGATGGTCGAGATCCGCGAGGCGCAGCTCTTCTTCACCCTGACCGCCTGGGTCGGGGCGGTGACCGCCTTTCTCGCCGCTTCCCAGGGGCTCGTCGCGCTCGAGCTGAAAAAGGCGCTCGCCTACTCGACCGTGAGCCAGATCGGCTACATGATGCTGGCCCTCGGGCTGTCCGGCTTCTCCCCGGAAATGCTGGCCGCCGGCTACACCGCGGGCGTCTTCCACCTGATCACCCACGCGTTCTTCAAAGCGTGTCTCTTTCTCTGCGCGGGCACGGTCATCCACGCCGTGCATTCGATTTACCTGCACGAAATGGGAGGGCTCCGCCGAAGCCTCCCCTACACCTGGGCGTTCATGGCCATGGGCGGGCTCTCCCTCATGGGGGTTCCGCCGTTTCCCGGTTTCTGGAGCAAGGACGCCGTATTGAAAGTCTGCCTGGAATCGGGCCAGTACGCGCTCTTCGCGATCGCCGCGGCGGCCGCCGTGTTCACCGCGTTTTACACGATGCGCATGCTCGGCCTGGTCTTTCACGGCGCCCCGGCGGAGGGTTCCCCCGGCGGTTCGGTCCACGCGGCCGAGGGACGGCCCTCGCAGACGCTCGCCTGCGCCGTGCTGGCCTTCGGGATCCTCGCCCTGGGCGTTCTCGGCCCGCGGCTCGAGCACGGCCTGACGGCCCTCTTCTCGTCGCAGCTCCCGGTGCTGCCCAGGCCCCTTTTCGCCGAGGACCCCCTCCCGTCCTTCTCTCCGCTCCTGGTTCCGGCGCTGGCGGTCGCCTGCCTGCTGATCGGGGCCGTGCCGGCCTGGCTGTTCTACGTCCAGCGGTCGTGGAAACCGGAGGCGATCCTTTCGCGCTCGAACACGCTCAAGCTCATCCACATCTTCCTCTGGGAGCGCTGGTACATCGACCGCTTCTACGGCTGGTTCTTCGTCGGCGGGATCCGGGCTCTCGCCTCCTGGATCGCCGGGCGTTTCGAGACGGCGCTCGACGACGCCGCGCACCGCCGTCTGCCGGATCTCGTCGGCCGCGGCGCGCGCCGCCTGATCGAGCGGATGCGCTCGGACGCCCTCGACCTCACCGACAATCTGGCCTACGTCCTGGCGGCGACGATCGTCTTCCTCGCCGCCATGCTCTGGTGGACCCGATGACGGATCACCTCCTGCTTCAGGTCGTGTTTCTCCCCGCGGCGGTTGCGCTGGGGATTTTTCTCCTCGGGCCGCGGTCGGGGAAAGCCGCGGGATGGGCCTCGGCCCTCGTTCTCGCCTACACCACCGGCCTGCTCGCCCTCGCCGGGAAAGCCCTCCTGGGGGGGGATCCCCCCCTGCGCGAGACCTACTTCGTCCTCTCCCCGCACATCCGGCTCGCCTTCCTCGCCGACGGGCTGAGCCTGCCGGTCGCCTTCATCGCCAACGTGCTCTGCCTGGTGCTCTCGCTGTTTTCTCTGCGCTACGTCACCTACCGGATCGAGGCGATCTACGAGGGGCTTCCGCCGGAGGGGCGCCGGAAATACTACCCGCGTTTCTACGCCCTATTTCTCCTCTTTCCCGTCGGTTTCACGGGAGTCGCCTTGGCGACCAACCTGATCGTGATGTATTTCTTCCTCGAGCTCCTCACCCTGACGCTCTATTTCCTCATGGCGTACTTCGGCTACATCCGGCGCGTGCGCATCGCCATGATGTGCCTCCTGTGGGGGATCTTCTCCGCGGTCTTTTTCCTCGCCGGCTCGCTGATCGTCTACACGCACCATGGCGACTTCGAGATCGCGCGCATGGGGGCGATCGCCGGGACCCCGCTCGCTTTTTGGGTGATCGCCGTCTTTCTCGTCGGCCTCTTCGCCAAGCTCGCCGTCTTCCCTTTCCACGTCTGGATGCCCTGGGTCCACGCCGAACACCCGACCTGCATCGCGGGGCTGCTTGCCGTCTACGCGAACATCGCGGCCTACATCATCGTGCGGGCGCTCGTCCTGCCGCTGTATGCCGATTTCCAGCCCTTCGGCGCGCCCATTCTGGTCCTCGCCCTCGTGACCATGGTCTACGGCTCGCTGCTCACGCTCGCCCAGACCGACATCAAGCGGATCGCCGCCTGTTCCACGATCAGCCAGATCGCCTATTCCCTGCTGGGCATCGGCGCGTTGACCGCCGTCAGCCTCGAGGGGGGGATGTTTTTCTTCCTGAGCCACATCATGGGGAAAACGGTCTTCTTCTCGACCGCCGGCATCGTCGTGTACGTGACCCACGTACGCGACGTCCGCGGCCTGGGAGGCCTGGCCGCGCGCATGCCGTTGACGGCGCTGCTCTTCTTGAGCGGCGCGATGATGCTCTCCGGCTTCCCCCCGTTCAGCAGTTTCGCCGCCGAGTGGATCCTCTTCACCGGCATTTTCGAGCGCGCCGCGGGGGACGACCTGGCGCTCACCGTGGGCGTGATCGGGGTGGCGGCGATCCTGTTGACCGTGGCCTACACCTTCCAGGCCGCACGCCGGGTCTTCT
Organism: Desulfobacterales bacterium; assembly: GCA_037481615.2. GTDB lineage: Bacteria > Desulfobacterota > Desulfobacteria > Desulfobacterales > SpSt-501 > SpSt-501. The sequence goes on along the minus strand of JBBFLI020000052.1, from coordinate 1,826 downwards.
ACGGCCCGCCGGCCCCCGGCCTCCCGGGGGAGGCGATCCAGGATCCCCCCCTCTCCATGTCGCTTCCGCTGTTCTGCCTCGTCGGCCTCTCGATCGCCCTGGGAATCTACCCGGAGGTCGTGATGGACCTCCTGCGGCCGGTGATCAGCGGCGGCCTCCCCGCTCTCCGTTGAAGCCAGGCCCGTCTGCCCGCGGAGTTCCCCTTCCCGTCGGCTGAAAGACCGCCGCGGTTCTCTTCGGCGGGCGCCGGGGCGGAGAAGAGGCGCGCGGATTCGTCCGGCGCCGCGGGGCGGGGCGGCGGGAAGTCTCGGGGGTCCCGGTTCCGAAAAGGAGGCGGGGCGGGGGGGCCGCCCCGCGGCGGATCAGCGCGCGCGGCGCGTGAAGGGGAAGACGTGGGTGTAGCCCAGGATGTCGGTGATCAGGAGCACGATGAAGACGATCAGCAGGGCGCCGATCACGATCCCGAGGGCGCTCGCGCCGCCGGCCGGCAGCCGCTCGATCGCCGCGGCGAAGCGGACCGCCTCGGCGTCCGAGAGCGCCTCGGCGCGCGCGGCGGCCTCGGCGGGGTCGATCCCCTGGCGCTCGAGCGCCGCCCGGATCTCCTCCTGGGCGAGCAGGGCGCGGATGCGGCCGCGGGCTTCCTCCACGCGGCCGGAGGCGAGCACATCCCCGGTTTCCACGAGGGCGGCGAGTGCGGCGGGCTGCGGGCCGTAGAGGAAAAAGGCGTAGACGGCGAGGACGAGGCTCACGGGACGGGCGATGCGCAAGATCGGTTTCATCGGCGCTTTCCTCCTTCTTGACGAAAAGTCGATCGTCGACGCTTTGCGGTCGAGGATAGCCCGGCCCCGTCCCGCCGTCAACCGGCCGGCTCTTGTCCGCCGGGCCCCCGTCGGCTATCCTCTGCGGCCGTGACCGCCGTGGGCCCGCGAACGCTTGCGACCGACGCCGATTTCCCGGCCGCCCTCTTTTCCGGCGAGCCCCTCTTCGCCGACACCGACGGGGACGGGCTCCCGGACCGGCTGCGCCTCTTTCTCGCCGTCGACCCGCGCCTCTCCCACCCCGCCCTCTGGGCGGAGGCGGCCAATTTCGCCGCCCGCCTGGCGGCGGAGGTGGCGGCGCTCGACCCGCCGGTCGTCCACCCCCTCGCCGACCTCCCGCCGGACCGCCCCGCCCTGCTCCTCCATGCCCCCGACCCGGGGAGGGAGATCGCCGCCCGGCTCGAGCGCCGGGACCGGCTTCATCTCCATCTGGTGGGGCATTCGGCGAAGGCCATGGCGGAGATCCTCCACAGGCTCGCCTGCCGCGGCGGCGGCCTGAACCCCCCGCCGGGATGGGAGACGCTCGAGCTCGTCGGGGAACGGGAAGCCTGCGCCTTTTTCCGGGGCGACCGGGGCCGCCGGCTCGGCCGGCTGCGCCTCATGCGCCGGCAGTCGTCGCCGGGGGAAGCGGAGGACGATTTCCGGGAGGAGTGCGATCTGCTGCGACCCGGGGAGACGGTCTTCCGGGCGGTTGCCGACGAGCCGCGCGGCCGGAGGCTGACCCTCGCCTTCGGGATCTGTGCCCCCCGCCTGCCGGCGGTGGTGGGGTTCGCCCTCTGCGAGGCCGCCGCCCGCCTGGCGCTCGAGGCGACCGTGGTCGATCTGCCGCTCGCCTTTGCCGGGCCTGCGCCGCGCGGCGCCCTGATCCTCGAGATCCGGCCGGATTCCGCTTCCGGGGCCCGCCTGGAAAGGGCACCCTCGACCGGCGGCGGGGCGCGAGCCGTGCTTCGCCTGACCGGCGGCCCGCAGCCGGTCGCCCGGCTGCTTCGGCTCTGGGCGGAACTGGCC
>JBBFLI020000051.1:0-18430 GCA_037481615.2 Desulfobacterales bacterium | reverse complement strand
CCCGGCGGCGTCGATCGCCCGCACCTCGGCGTGCGGCCCGCCGGCCACCCGGTGGAACCCCTCCCCGACGACCCGCCCCTCGCGCACCACGACCGCCCCGACCATGGGGTTGGGCGAGGTCGTCCCCCGGCCCCGTTTCGCCAATGCCAGGGCCCGGTGCATGAAGCGTTCTTCGGGGGTCATCGCGTCCCGACCGACCCGGCCGGATCGGGTTTTTCCTCGAGCGGGGAGGGCTTTTCGTTGCTGAGCAGTTTTTTCAGCTCGAGCACGAAATCGTGGACGTCCTTGAACTCGCGGTAGACGGAGGCGAAGCGCACGTAGGCCACGTCGTCGAGCTCGTGGAGCTTGGCCATGATCTTTTCGCCGATCACCGAGGAGGGGATTTCCTTGTCCTCGCTTTCGCGCAGGTCGCGCTCGAGCTCGTCGATGAAGCCCTCGATGAGGTTCAGGCTGATGTTGCGTTTCTCGCAGGCCTTGAGCATCCCCGTGCGGACCTTTTCGCGCGTGAAGGGCTCGCGGCGGCCGTCCTTTTTCACGATCAGGATCGGAATTTCCTCGATGTGTTCGTAGGTCGTGAAACGGCGGCTGCAGGCGAGACATTCGCGGCGGCGGCGGATCACGCTCGCGTCCTTGCTCAGGCGGCTGTCGATCACCCGGTTCTCGATTTCACCGCAGAACGGGCATTTCATCTCCCCCTGCCTTTCCCGGCAGCCGGGTCTGATTCCCGGACGGCGGAAGCCTCCCGGCGCCCCGCCCCCGGGTCGGCGTCGGCGGGCGACCCTTCGGCCGCGGCCGTCGCCGCGACCTGCACCATGGGGATCCCCGCCTCCTCGAGCAGGGCCCGCGCCAGATCGTCGGCGTATCCGGATTCGTAATGGATCTTCGTGATCCCGGCGTTGATGATCATCTTGGCACAGATGGAACAGGGCTGGGTGGTGCAGAAGAGGCTCGCCCCTTTCACCGAGACGCCATGATAGGCCGCCTGCAGGATCGCGTTCTGCTCGGCGTGAATGCCGCGGCAGAGCTCGTGGCGCATCCCGGACTGCACGCCGAGGCTCTCCCGCAGGCAGCCGACCTCGGCACAGTGCCGGATCCCGGTGGGGGCCCCGTTGTAGCCGGTGGAGAGAATGCGCTTGTCCTTCACGATCACCGCCCCCACGGCGCGGCGCAGGCAGGTCGTGCGCCGGGCGACCAGGCGGGTGATGTCCATGAAGTAGGTCTCCCAGCTCGGCCGTTCCCCGGTGGGCATCGGGTGATCCTCTGCGGCTCTCGTCGGCGATGGCGCGCCCCGGGAGGGCTCCCGGGGCGCTAACCTCTTGGAATCGAAAGAATCATTTTACCCGCCCGGCCGTTGCGCCGCAAGAGAAAAAAAACCGCGGGCGAGCGCGGGCTAGCCGGTGAATTTGCGGAAAAGCAGCACCGCGTTCGTGCCGCCGAAGCCGAAGGAATTCGACATGGCGACATTCACCCGCGCGCGGCGCGCGGTGTTGGGCACGTAGTCGAGATCCAGTTCTTCGGCCGGGTTCTCGTAGTTGAGCGTGGGCGGGAGAATGTCGTGATAGACGGCGAGCACCGAAAAGACGGCCTCGACGCCGCCTGCGCCGCCCAGGAGGTGGCCGGTCATGGACTTCGTGGAACTCACGGCCAGGCGATAGGCATGCTCGCCGAAGACGCGTTTGATCGCCCGCGTCTCGTAGAGGTCGTTCAGCTCGGTCGAGGTGCCGTGGGCGTTGATGTAGTCGACCTCCGTGCAGGAGATCCCGGCGTCGTCGAGGGCCATCTGCATGCAGCGGGCCGCCCCCTCGCCGTCGGGCGGCGGCGAGGTCATGTGGTAGCCGTCGCCGGTCAATCCGTAACCGATCATTTCGGCGTAGATCCGCGCGCCCCGCCGCCGCGCATGGTCCAGTTCCTCCAGGATCACGATGCCCGCCCCCTCGCCGGGGACGAAGCCGTCGCGGTCGCGGTCGAAAGGCCGCGAGGCCCGCTCGGGCTCCGCGTTGCGGGTGGAGAGGGCCTTCATGGCGTTGAAGCCCGCGATGCAGGAGGGGGAGATGACCGCCTCGGTCCCTCCGGTGATCATGGCGTCGGCCCGGCCCTCCTGGATGATCTTGAAGGAATCCCCCACGGCGTGCGCTCCGGCCGCGCAGGCGGTGGCGAACGACAGGTTCGGCCCCTTGGCCCCGAAGAGAATCGAGATCATCCCCGGCGCCATGTTGCCGATCATCATGGGGATGAAAAAGGGGCTGACCCGCCGCGGCCCGTTCGTGTGGATGTTGAGGATGGTCTCTTCCATGAACCGCAGGCCGCCCAGCCCGCAACCGGTGACGACCCCGATGCGGGGCCCGTTGTCGGCCGTAATGGCGAGCCCCGCGTCATCGAGGGCGAGCCGGGTGGCGGCGACGGCATAGCTGATAAAGGGCTCGAAGCGCTTGGCGTCCTTCTTGCTCATCCAGTCTTCGGCCCGGAAGCCCTTCACCTCGCCGGCGATCTGCGTTTCGTAAGGCGAGGGGTCAAAGCGGGTGATCCGCGTGATCCCCGAGCGGCCTTCGCAGATCGCGCGCCAGCTCTCCTCGACACCGATCCCCACGGGGCAGACGATCCCCAGACCCGTGACAACGACCCGTTTTTTCAAACCGCCTCCTCGCGCCCGCCGCCGTCACTTCCGTTTGGCGATATAGTCCATCGCATCCTGGACGGTGACGATCTTCTCGGCGTCCTCGTCGGAGATCTCCACGTTGAACTCCTCTTCCATGGACATGATCAGCTCGACGAGATCGAGCGAATCGGCCCCGAGATCGTCCACGAACGAGGCCTCCGGTTTGACCTCCGCGAGATCCACGCTCAGCTTTTCGGCGATGATCTTCTTCACCTTCTCCTGAATTTCTTCCACAGTGGCCATGTTGGGCGTTCCTCCGTGCCTCGACGGCCGCCGGCCGTCGGAATGTGCCGGATCCGACGGGCGGGGGCCCGTTCGGTCCGTCCGGTTCGTTACATGTACATCCCGCCGCTCACGTGCAGGACCTGGCCGGTCAGGTAGGCGGCGTCGTCGGAGGCGAGGAAGGCGATCGCCGCCGCCACGTCCTCCGGTCGACCCGCCCGGCCGAGCGGGATCTGGGCCAGGAAGGTCTCCTTGATCTTGTCGCTCAGCACCGCGGTCATCCGCGTCTCGATGAAGCCGGGGGCGACGGCGTTGACGGTGACGTTGCGCCCCGCGAACTCGCGCGCCGCGGTCTTGGTCAGGCCGATCAGGCCGGCCTTGGAGGCGACATAGTTCGCCTGGCCGACATTGCCGATCTGGCCGACCACCGAGGCCACGTTGACGATCCGCCCCGATCGCTGCTGGGCCATGTGACGGCCGACGGCGCGCGTGCAGAGGAAGGCCCCTTTGAGGTTGATGTTCAGCACCAGGTCCCAGTCGGCCTCCTTCATGCGCAACAGAAGCGCATCGCGCGTGATCCCGGCGTTGTTGACCAGGACGTCGATCCGCCCGAAGCGCGCCATCACGGCCTCGGCCCAGGCGGCGACCTGGGCGTCGCTCGCCACGTCGACGGCCTGGAAAAAGGCCTCCGGCCCCAGGGCGGAGGCCGCCTCGCGGCCGGCCTCGGCGTCCACGTCGCAGATCGCCAGCCGCGCCCCCTCGGCGGCGAACCGCTCGGCCGTCACCCGGCCGATCCCGGCGGCGGCGCCGGTGACCATGACCACTTTGTCCCGAAAGCGCATCGCATCGTCCTCCTCAGCGGCCGAAGACCAGATCGGCCAGGCGGTCCATGTCCCGGATCGCGCCCCGGCGGGCGCGGGCGAGCTCGCTCAAGCCCATCGCCCCCAGGAGATCCTCCACCTCGGCCTCCGCGAGCTCCCCCGTACCGTAGAGCATCCGCAGGCTGTTGCGTTCGAAGCTCTCGGCGGTCTCGAGAGCGAAGAGCCGGGCGACCAGGCCGGCCCGCTCCGCCCGGGCATCCCCCCCTTCGGCGAGCGCCACCGCCCGCCGGACCGCGGCCGCCCCGATCTCGGTCCGGGCCATGAGCTCGGCGAGATCGAACATCACGATCTGCTCGCGGGTGAGCCGCCGGGCGTCGACGGCGGCGATCAATCGGTTCAAGGCCCGGGCCATCCGGGCGATCTCACCCCCGCCGCGTCCGGGGAGCCGCCGCTCGAGGGAGTCCATCTCCCCGGCGAGATCGCCGTAAAAGGCCCCCCGGCTCTTGCGGGTCTTCTTCCAGCGGAAGGTGCTGATGATGTTCTGCTGGATCTCGCTCGTCCCCTCGTAGATCGTCGTGATGCGTACGTCGCGCTTGATCTTCTCGACGCCGTACTCGGTGATGTAGCCGTAGCCCCCGAGGGCCTGGATGCCGTCCTCGGCGGCGCGGTTGCCCGCCTCGGTCGCAAACCACTTGGCGATCGATCCCTCGACCTCGAGGTCGGTCTCGCCGGCGTCGAGGCGTGCGGCGATCTCGTCGATGTAGGCTTCCACGGCGGCGAGCCGGACGATGTTGGGCACGATCAGCTTGTGGGTGTAGCCCTGTTTCTCGGAGAGCGTCGTCTTGAACTGGACCCGCTGCCGGGCGTAAGCGGCGGCGATCTCCATCGCCGCCTCGCCGGCGCCCAGACCCATCGCCGCGACCATCAGCCGGGTGTAGCCGAAGACCTCGTTCGCCTGCTTGAGCCCCTGCCCCGGCACGCCGCCGACCAGACGGTCGGCCGGCACGAAGACGTCGGTGAAGGTGAGCGGCGAGGTGTTCGAGGCGCGGATCCCGTGCTTTTCCTCGCCCTTTCCGGCCTGGAACCCCGGGGTGTTCCTTTCCACGATGAAAAAGCTCGGCCCTTCCGGGGTGTTGGCGAGTACGGTGAGAAAGTCGGCGTAGCCGCCGGTCGAGATGAACTGCTTGGTGCCGTTGATGCGGTAGCCGACCCGCCGGCCGGATTCATCGGTCACCGGGTCGGCCTTGGTCTTGATCGCGGCGACATTGCTGCCGGCATCGGGCTCGGTGACGGCATAGGCGACGAGCGCCTCCCCGGCGGCGATCTTGCCGAGCCAGGTGCGCTTCTGCTCCTCGGTCCCGCCGACCAGGATGGGGTCGGCCCCGAGCTGGATGGCGAAGAAGGCCGTCGTGATCCCCAGGCAGATCTTGGCCATTTCGCGCGTGACCGCGCAACTGTCGCGCGCCCCTCCCCCCAGCCCGCCGTAGGCTTCGGGGATCATGAGCAGCTGCAGGCCGATCTCCGGGCCGAGCATCTCGCGGATGACCTCCTCGGGGAAGATCTCCCGGCGATCGAATTCCCGGATCCGCTCCGGAGTGAGCAGCCGCTTTTTGAGCTGCGCCACCGTTTCGAGGATCATGCGGCGGGATTCCGGGTCCAGCCCCGCGGGCTTGCGGCCCTCCGCGGCAGAAGGCGTTTCCATGGGCGGGGATCCTTTCTTCAGCTCATTCCTTCTCACCGGAGGCCACGGTGCGGCCCTTGTACGAGCCGCAATTCGGGCAGGCGCGGTGGGGCAGTGCCGGCTCACCGCACTCGGCGCAGGTGGTGAGAGACGGGGCCGCCAGGCGTTTGCCGGTTCGGCGCTTGTCGCGGCGGGCCTTGGACACTCTCCGCTTGGGAAGTCCCATGAGAAATTCTCCTAACTTTTTGAAATTGTTTTTATTACAACTGCAACTCGACTAGGGGCTGAAGACGCGGCCTAAGTAATTGAATTTCCCGCCCCTGTCAAGCCTTATTTCCGCCAGGGTCTTGAGCCATCCCCGGCTCTGTGGTATCCAGTCACCCTGAAAGATGAAGTCTGATCGTGAATTCAAGAAAAACAAGCAGTTGAAAACGACAATCCCCTCCCCGACAGGCGCCGCGGCGGAGTTCGTCGGCCGAGAGGCCGCCGGGGGCCGCCGCGGCGCAAGGGGCGGGGGCCGCCGCGGAACCCGCGGCTCTTGATTTACTAGAAGCAAAATTTCAGAATACTGACCCACCCCGTCGAACGTCTCCCCCCGCCCGAGATCCGCGGGGGCGGACCGCGCGCGGGGGACGCATCCGGATGCGCCCGGGTCGGGAGGGCTCCATGTCGCAGGTCGTCACCCGTTTTCCCCCCAGCCCCACGGGATACCTCCATCTCGGCGGAGCCCGCACGGCGGTCTTCAACTGGCTCTACGCCCGGCACACCGGCGGACGGTTCGTGCTGCGGTTCGAAGACACCGACACCGAGCGCTCCTCCCCCCGCTATGTCGAGGCGATCCTCGAGGCGCTCACCTGGCTCGGGATCGACTGGGACGAGGGCCCCTATTTTCAGAGCCGGCGCCTCGACGTGTACCGGGAATACCTGCAGCGGCTGCTCGCGGCCGGTTGCGCCTACTACTGCACCTGTCCGCCGGAGCGGCTCGAGACCATGCGCCGCGAAGCGATGGCCCGGGGCGACAAGCCGAAATACGACGGCACCTGCCGCCGGCGCGGCCTCGGCCCGGGGCCGGGGGCGGCGGTGCGTTTCCGGGCGCCGCTGTCCGGCACGACGGTGCTCCACGATGTCGTCAAGGGAGCGATCGCCTTCGACAACGCCGAGTTCGACGACTTCGTCATCTGCCGCAGCGACGGGACCCCCACCTACAACTTCGCCGTGGTGGTCGACGACATCACCATGGGCGTGAACACGATCATCCGCGGCGACGACCACGTGATGAACACGCCCAAGCAGATCCAGCTCTATGAGGCGCTGGGGGCCCCGCTTCCCGTCTTCGCCCACGTCCCCATGGTGCTCGGCCGCGACCGCACCCGCCTGAGCAAGCGCCACGGGGCGGCCTCGGTCACCGAGTACCGCGACCAGGGGTTCCTGCCGGACGCCGTCGTCAATTATCTCGTGCGCCTGGGCTGGTCGCACGGGGATCAGGAGTTTTTCACCCGCGCCGAGCTGGTCGAGCGCTTCAGCCTGGAACACCTGGGGCGCTCGGCGGGCGTCTTCGACCCGGAGAAACTCCTCGCCCTGAACGCCGAACACCTCCGGGCGAAGCCGCCGGCGGAGCTGATCGCACCGCTCAGGCCCTTTTTCCGCGAGCTCGGCATCGAACTCGAAGAGGGCCCGCGCACGGAGAAGATCGTCGCCAGCCTCGCCCCGCGCAGCAAGACGCTCGCGGACCTCGCCCGCCAGGCCCGCTTCTACTTCCAGGACGACTTCGTCTACGAGGAAGAGGCCGCCCGGGCGCATCTGAACGAACAGGCCCTTCCCGTGCTGACCGCCGTCGCCGCGCGCCTTTCGGCCCTCGAGGATTTCCGCGAGAGCGCCCTCGAGGAAGCCTTCCGGTCCGTGATGGCCGAGACCGGCCTCAAGCTGGGGAAAATCGCCCAGCCCGTACGCGTCGCCCTGAGCGGGCGGGCGGCAAGCCCCGGCATCTTCGAGATCATCGCCCTCCTCGGCAAGGAGGTCACCCTGCGGCGCCTCGAGCGGGCGATCGACTTCATCCGGCGGCGCTGAGAGCCCACGGCCCGGCGAAGGGCGGCGGGGAGCCGCCGCAAGCGCGCGAAAAGGTCTTGACGCCCCGGGCCGCCGCGGTTACACTCTCTTCGCTCGCTGAGGGATCGTCTAGTGGCAGGACGACGGGTTCTGGCCCCGTTAACCTAGGTTCGAATCCTAGTCCCTCAGCCAACAAGAATGGCCTACGGGCGGCCGTAGGCCATTCTTGTTGCGAGGCGCGATCCCATGGCCCACACCCCCGAATCCCCCCCGGCCCCCGCTGCCCCGTCCCATTTCATCCGCCAGATCATCGCTGCCGACGTGGCCGCGGGTCGAAACGGCGGAAGGGTCGTCACCCGGTTCCCCCCGGAGCCGAACGGCTACCTCCACATCGGCCATGCGAAGTCCATCTGCCTCAACTTCGGGGTGGCCGCGGAGTTCGGCGGGGTGACCCACCTGCGCTTCGACGACACCGACCCGACCAAGGAGAGCCTGGAATACGTCGAGGCGATCCAGGAAGACGTGCGCTGGCTGGGCTTCGACTGGAAGGACAAGCTCTTTTTCGCTTCCGATTACTTCGAGCGGCTCTACGGCTTCGCCGAGGACCTCATCCGCGCCGGCAAGGCCTACGTCGACCACCTGAGCGCCGAGGAAATCCGCGAGTACCGGGGCACCCTCACCCGTCCCGGCCGCAACAGCCCCTACCGCGACCGCACGGTCGAGGAAAACCTGGATCTCTTTCGGCGCATGCGCGCGGGCGAATTCCGCGACGGCGAGTGCGTGCTGCGCGCCCGGATCGACATGGCCGCCCCCAACCTCGTGATGCGCGACCCGACCCTCTACCGCATCAAACGCACCCCCCACTACCGGACGGGGACCGACTGGTGCATCTACCCGATGTACGATTTCGCGCACTGCCTCTCCGACATGATCGAGGGGGTCACCCACTCGCTGTGCACGCTCGAGTTCGAAAACAACCGGGAACTCTACGACTGGGTGCTCGCCGCGCTCGACACCCCCCACCGGCCGCGGCAGATCGAGTTCGCCCGGCTCAACCTGAGCCGCACCGTCCTGTCCAAGCGGCGGCTGATCGAGCTCGTCGAGGGCGGTTTCGTCTCCGGCTGGGACGACCCCCGGATGCCGACCCTCTCCGGCCTGCGGCGCCGCGGCTACACGCCGGAGGCGATCCGCGACTTCTGCGACCGCATCGGGGTGGCCCGCGCGGACAACCGCGTGGACATCGCGCTCCTCGAGCACTGCCTGCGGGAGGACCTGAACCGCCGCGCCCCCCGCCGGCTCGCCGTCCTGCGGCCGCTCAAGGTGACGATCCTCAATTACCCGCCCGGCCGGGTCGAGGAGCTCCCCGCGTTGAACCACCCGGAGGATCCCGCCGCCGGCAGCCGCACGGTGCCCTTCTCGCGCGAGCTCTTCATCGAGCGCGAAGACTTCCGCGAAGACCCCCCGCCGAAGTTCTACCGGCTTGCCCCCGGCCGTGAAGTGCGGCTGCGGTACGCCTATTTCATCCGCCTGGTGGAGGTCCTGCGCGACCCCCGGACCGGGGAGGTCTGCGAGCTCCGCTGCACCTACGACCCCGAGACCCGCGGCGGCGAGGCCCCCGACGGGCGGCGGGTGAAGGCGACGCTGCACTGGGTTTCCGCGCCGCATGCGCTCGAGGCCGAGGTGCGCCTCTACGACCACCTGTTTGTCAAGGAGAACCCCGCGGAGGTCGCCGAAGGGGAAGAATTCACCGCGGCGATCAACCCGCAGTCGCTCGAGGTGCTGCGGGGCTGCCGCCTCGAGCCCGCCCTCGCCGCGGCCGCGCCGGGGGAGCGCTTCCAGTTCGAGCGGCTGGGCTACTTCTGCGCCGACCGCAGAGACCACAGGCCCGGGGCCCCGGTCTTCAACCGCACGGTGACGTTGAGGGACACCTGGGCCAAGATCGCCGCCCGGCAGGACGGGACCCCTCAGCGGTAGAACAGGAAAGCGCCCGCAAGCTTCACGTACTCCCCGGCGACGCGCGCGAGGAGTTCGGCGTCCCGCCACCAGGGCCGGGGATCGCTCGGGTCTCGGATCGGGACGGGAAGAAAGGAGAAGGTGAACTCCGCGCGGGGATCCGCGCGGCGGAAGGCGAGACGCGCCCGGCGCATGTGGTAGGAGGAGCTCAGGACGACCGCCGAGCGCAACCCGTGGCGGCGCATCAGCTCGAGCGTGGCCCGCGCCTCGGCGAACGTGCCCCCGGGATCGGGCCCCGCGCCCGGGGCGGCGGGGACCTCGCGGCCGATGATCACCTGCTCCTCGGGAAAAGGGGGGTCGATGCGGTAGGTGCGCAGGAACCACTCCCAGCCGAGGGCGCGGTGCCGGAAGGGGAGCAGAATCAGGCGCGCCCGGCCGCTGCGGACCCACTCCACGGCGGCCCGCAGGCGCTCGCGGTCCTCGGCCGCCGGCCCCGCGAGCACGACCGCGGCCTCGGCCGTTTCCGCGGGCGGGTCGGGGGTGGCGGCGAGAAAGTCGTGCCCCCAGCCGAGGAAGAGCAACACGCAGGCGGCGGCGCTGCCGATCGCGATCCGGCCGGCCATTCTCATCCTTTCCCCCCGGGCTCGCGCCCGCTCGGGGGGGCAGGCTATCACGACGCCGGCCTCGGGGCAACGGCGGGGCGGGAGGCCGCACCGGCGCAAGGAGCAGGCCTATGAACGTGTGCATCGTGGGAACGGGTTACGTCGGGCTGGTGTCGGCGGCCTGCCTCGCCGAGATGGGAAACCGCGTGGTCTGCGTCGACGCCGACCCCGCCGTGATCGAGGGGCTGCGGCAGGGCCGGCTGCACCTCTACGAGCCGGGCCTCGAGCCGCTCCTGCAGCGCAACCTCGCCGAGGGCCGGCTGTCGTTCACGACCGAGCTGCGCGAGGGGCTGGAGCCCTCCGATTTCGTCTTCAACTGTGTGGGCACCCCGCCGCAGGCGGACGGCTCCTGCGATCTGAGCCAGGTCCGCCGGGTCGCGCGCGAGATCGGCGACCTGCTCGTCGAGTACAAGATCATCGTCAACAAGTCGACCGTCCCCGTGGGCACCGCCGAGGAGATGCGGGAGATCATCCGCGGACGGCTGGCCGCGCGGGGTCTCGACCTCGAGTTCGACGTCGTCGCCAACCCGGAGTTTCTCAAGGAGGGCGATGCGGTCAACGACTTCATGAAGCCCGACCGCATCATCGTCGGCACCGACAACGTGCGCACGGCGAAACTGCTGGAGACCCTCTACGCCCCCTTCGCCCGCAGCCGGGACAAGCTGATCGTCATGGACATCCGCAGCGCGGAACTCACCAAGTACGCGGCCAACTGCATGCTCGCCGCGAAGATCTCCTTCATCAACGAGATCGCCAATCTCTGCGAGCGCCTGGGGGCCGATGTCGGCGCCGTGCGGCGCGGGATCGGGGCCGATCCGCGCATCGGCTACCACTTCATCTACCCCGGCATGGGCTACGGCGGCTCCTGTTTCCCGAAAGACGTGAAGGCGATGATCGCCGCCGCCCGGCGCGTGGGGTACGAGCCGGAGCTGATCTCCGCCGTGGACGCGGTGAACACCCGCCAGCGCGCCGTCCTGCCGGGGAAGATCCGCCGTCATTTCGAGGCGCGCGGCGGCACCTCCGGGCGGAGGCTCGCCCTCTGGGGGCTCTCCTTCAAGGCGAACACCGACGACCTGCGGGAGGCGGCCGCGCTCGCGCTGATCGCGGAGCTGACCGCGGCCGGGATGCGGATCCGCGCCTTCGACCCGGCGGCCGGGCGCAAGGCGCGCGAACGATTCGGCTCCGGCGGACCGGTGGAGATCTGCGAGGGTCAGTACGAGGCGCTCGAGGGGGCCGAGGCCCTGGCGATCGCCACCGACTGGAACCAGTTCCGCAACCCCGATTTCCGCCGCATGCGCCAGCTGTTGCGCGAGCCGGTGATCTTCGACGGGCGCAATCTCTACGACCCGGCCGTGGTCGCCGCCCTGGGGTTCCGTTACATCAGCATCGGGCGTCCGCCAGCCGGCCCCGAGCCGTCCGCCGCGTGATTTTTTCCTTGATTTTCGGGGGCGATCCAGGAAAAAAGAAAGCCAACGGGGGCGACCGGGGATCGCTGCGCGACCGGAAGCCCGGGGGGAAACACCGGCTCCCCGTCGGTCTCCGTCCGGCGGAAACGCGGGGGGCATCGGAAGCCAAACGGCGGTGCGATCGCGTGGCGGGCATTTCGGCCGCTCCGCCCGCGCCGCCGGGGAGGAGAGCAGAAGCCGCTTCAAAGGGGTGTTTTCCCCGCATCCCGCCCCGATCTCGGTCCCGGGGAGCGTCGCCGCAGGAGCGAAACGGCGCCCCCGGGGAGTACACGCCGGCGGGAAGAGACCCCGGCCGCCCCGGCCGCCCCGGCCGCCCCCGTCAACCCTTGTTCCCCGCGCCCTCCGCCGCGGATCCGAACACGACCCCCACATAACCGACGAAGCTGTCCGCGGGCTGGCGATCGTAGCTCGTGGCATAGCCTACGACATCCGCCCGCCGGGCGCCGAGACGCCGTCCGGCCTCGAGCGCCGCCGCGGCCGCCCCGGGGCAGCAGGCGTTTTCGTGCGCGAGCGCCTCGGCGATCACCCGCCGCGGGTCGAGCGCGCACAGGGCCTCGATGAAGCGGCGGTCGTTCTCGCGCCGCACCCAGTCGACGGCCGCCGCCCCGCGGCCGTGATCGAGTCGGCCGTAGTTCGGGCCGTAATGGGTGAGGTCGGTCGAGCCGAGCACCTGGATGCGCATCCCCAGCCGGCGGGCGGCCGCCGCCACCTCCGCCGCGAGCCCGAGCGCGCCCTCCGTCGGCGGGACCCCCAGCGGCAGGATACGCACCGCCGGATAGAAGTACTTGAGGAAGGGGAGCTGCAGTTCGATCGTGTTGTCGGGAGCGGCGCGTGCCGGGGATTCGACCCGGAAGGGCAGGCGCGCGCGCAGCTCGGCGGCGAGATCCTCGGCCACGGGAAGGGGCCCGAAGGGAGTCTCCCAGGCGCCCTCGGCCATGAGGACGTTCGGCGCGCCCGGCGGCAGGTGCATGCCGAAGACCACGATTCCATCCGGCTCCGGGTCGGCCCCCCGCCGCAGGCGTTCGATCGTCCGGCAGGCGATCCGCCCGGAGTAGAACCAGCCCGCGTGGGGGACGACGGCGCCGACGAGCGCTCCGCCCGTCCCGGGGCCGTCGTCGGCACCCCCGGAGAGGAAGCGCCGGATTTCCCGCTCGCAGGCGGCGGCGTCGGCCGGATACCAGCTTCCCGCGAAGGCGGCTTCTCGGATCCTCGTGCCCATGGGTCACCTCCGGGGGGGCAGGGGGCGACGGCCGAGGGGCGGCACCGGCCCCCCGCCCCGTCGATTTGAAAAGCCGTGGCGGCGTGGCTAATGTATAGCACGACTGCCGGCCGGTGTGGACGGTTTCTGCCGCGGGTTCCCCGCCGGCACGGGCGGGACGATCCCATTCGGGGAGGACGGCCATGTGGGAGTACTCCGAGAAGGTCAAGGACCATTTTCTGCACCCGCGCAACGTGGGGGTGATCGAGGACGCAGACGGCGTCGGGGAGGTGGGCTCGATCGCCTGCGGCGATGCGCTCACGTTCTACTTCAAGCTCGACGAGCAGGGCCGCATCAAGGAGGCGAAGTTCCAGACCTTCGGCTGCGCGAGCGCCATCGCCTCCTCGTCGGCGCTCACCGAAATGGTGATCGGCAAGACCCTCGAGGAGGCGGCCCGCATCACCAACGAGGACATCGCCAACTATCTCGGCGGCCTGCCCAAGGAGAAGATGCACTGCTCGGTCATGGGGCGTGAGGCGCTCGAGAAGGCGATCGCCTGCTACCGCGGCGAGGCGCCCGCCAAGGTCGAAGGCGAGATCGTCTGCGAGTGCTTCGGCGTGACCGACCGGGAAATCGAACGCGTGGTCCGCGAAAACCGCTTGCGCACGATCGAGGACGTGACCGACTACACCAAGGCCGGGGGCGGCTGCGGGAAGTGCCATGAGCGCATCCAGGCGATCCTCGACCGCCTGCTCGGGGCGGCGCCGCAGCCGGTGCCGGCGCCGAAGAAGCTGACGACGCTCGAGAAGATCCGTCGCATCGAGCAGTGCATCGAGCGCGAGATCAATCCCACGCTCAAACAGGACGCCGGCAGGCTCGAGCTGGTCGACGTCGAGGGCGACCGGGTGCTCGTCCGGCTGGGCGGCAGCTGCGCCGGGTGCGTGAAATCCCATGTCACCCTCAAGCACTACGTCGAAAACCGCCTGCGCGAGCTCGTGAGCCCCGAGCTCACCGTGGAGGAGGTGCAGGGATGAACCCGGTCGTCTACCTCGACAACAACGCGACCACCCGCGTCGACCCCGAGGTGCTCGAGGCCATGCTGCCCTTTTTCTGCGAGCGCTACGGCAACCCTTCGAGCATGCACGCCTTCGGCGGATCGGTCGCCGCCGAGCTGCGGCGGGCGCGGGAGGCCGTGGCGCGGCTGATCGGCGCCTCCCCCGAGGAGATCGTCTTCACGAGCGGGGCGACCGAGAGCAACAACACCGCGATCCACGCCGCGATCGAGGCCTTTCCCCAGCGGCGCCACCTCGTCACCTCGCGCGTCGAGCACCCCGCGGTCAAGAACGTCTGCGAGCGGCTCTCCCGGCGAGGCTACCGCGTGACCTTCGTCCCCGTCGACGGGCGCGGCCGGCTCGACCTCGACTTTCTTTTCGACCACCTCGGCCCGGACACCGCGCTTGTCAGCCTGATGTGGGCGAACAACGAGACCGGCGTCATCTTCCCGATCGAGGAGGTCGCCCCCCTCGTCCGCAGCCGCGGCATCCTCTTCCACACCGACGCCGTCCAGGCGGCGGGCAAGCTCCCGATCGACGTCGGCCGCACGGAGGTCGATTTCCTCTCGCTCTCCGGCCACAAGATGCACGGCCCCAAGGGGATCGGCGTGCTCTACGTCCGCCGCGGCACGAGCTTTTCCCCGCTGATCGTGGGCGGGCACCAGGAGCGCGGACGGCGCGCCGGGACCGAGAACACGGCGGCGATCGTCGGTCTGGGGCGGGCGGCCGAGCTCGCGCGCCGTCACCTCGCGGAGGGCGTTCCCGAGCGCATGCGCCGGCTGCGGGACCGGCTCGAACGCGGCATCCTCGAGCGCATCCCCCGCGCCCTCGTGAACGGCGACCCCTCCGCCCGCCTGCCGAATACCCTCAACGTCTCCTTCGAGTTCGTGGAGGGTGAGGCGATCCTGCTCCTGCTGAACGAGCACGGCATCTGCGCCTCCTCCGGCTCGGCCTGCACCTCGGGCTCGCTCGAGCCCAGCCATGTGCTTCGGGCCATGGGGGTCCCCTTCACCGCCGCCCACGGCTCGATCCGCTTCAGTTTGAGCCGCTTCACGACCGAGGAGGAGATCGACCGCGTGCTCGCGGTCCTTCCGGGGATCATCGCACGGCTGCGGGAACTTTCGCCCTTCTGGAAGGAGAGCGCCCCCGCCTGCACCCGCGAGTTCCAGCCGGTGTAGGGGGCAGGGGCGGCGCCGGGGACCGCGAAGGGAGGCGCTTCAGCGGGAGGCGCGCGGGCGCTTGCGCTCGAGGCCTTCGAGCAGCCAGCCGATCCAGGCCTCGAGCCCTTCCCCCGTGCGGGCGGAGGTCTCGAAGACCGGCATGCCGGGGTGCACCTGGTGGAGGAAGGCGAGCGCCCGGGCCTTGTCGTAGTCCAGGTGCGGCAGGAGATCGATCTTGTTCAGGAGCGCGGCGTGGCAGCTGCGGAACATCGCCGGGTACTTGACGGGTTTGTCCTCGCCCTCGGTGACGCTCAGCACCACGACGCGCACGTCCTCGCCGATGTCGAATTCGGCCGGGCAGACGAGGTTGCCCACGTTTTCGACGAAGAGCAGCTCGACCGCCCCGAGGTCGAGATTCTCGGCCGCCTTTTCGATCACGTGCGCCGCGAGGTGGCAATCCCCCCCGAAGGCGTCCGTGTTCACCTGCACGACCGGCACCCCGGTCACCGCCAGGCGCTCCGCGTCGTGGGTGGTCGCGACATCCCCCACGATGACCGCGGCGGAGACACGGGAGGCGAGCGCCTGGAGCGTTTTCTGAAGGAGGCTCGTCTTGCCGGAGCCGGGCGAGCTCATGACGTTGACCACGAAGACGCCCCGCTCGCGGAAGCGGCGGCGGTTTTCTTCGGCCATGCGCTCGTTCACCGCGAGCACGCGGCCGACGACGCGGACCTCACGCCGCGGACCCGGATCAGCCATTCTCCCCTCCCGCCCCGTCGAACACCTCGATCGAAACGATATCCAGTTCCCGGCCCGAGAGGATCTCGAGGTCTCCGCCCCCGCAGGCCTGACAGAGAAAGACCGGCTCGGTCACCGTCCAGCGCTCCCCGCACGCCCGGCAGCGGGCGGAGACGGGGATCTCCTCGATCGCGAGTTCCGCGCCCGCTAGCGGCGTCTCCCGCGCGGCGATCTCGAAGCAGAAACGCAGGCTTTCCGGCACAACGGCGCTGAGCTTGCCGACGCGGAGGTTGACCCGCGCGACGCGGGCCGTGGGAAGATCCGCGGGGATCGACGCCTGGGTGATCTCGAGGATCTCGAGCGCAATGCCCATCTCGTGCATGGGGGGCTCCGGGCCGCGGGGCCGCTCAGCGGAAGACTTCGCGGCAGAACTCGCCCAATCCGCCCAGATCCTCGCAGACGCGGATGCCCGCCGCCCTCAGGGCCTCGATCTTCGCCCGGGCCGTGCCCGAGCCGCCGCTGATGATCGCCCCGGCGTGGCCCATGCGCCGCCCCGGGGGGGCGGTCAGGCCGGCGATGAAGCCGACGACCGGCTTGCTCATGCGTTCCTGGACGAACTGCGCGGCGGTTTCCTCGGCCTGCCCGCCGATTTCTCCCACGAGGACGACGCCGCGCGTCTCCGGGTCGTTCTCGAAGGCGGCCAGGCAGTCGACGAAGCTCGTCCCGTTGACCGGGTCGCCGCCGATCCCGATGCAGGTCGTCTGCCCGAGCCCGACGCGGGTCAGCTGATGGACCACCTCGTAGGTGAGGGTGCCGGAGCGGGAGACGACCCCGACCGGCCCGCCGGGCTTGTGGATCGCCCCGGGCATGATGCCGATCTTGGCCTCCCCGGGGGTGATGATCCCCGGGCAGTTGGGGCCGATCAGCCGCACGGGTTTCCCGGCGAGGTAGTTTTTGACCCGCATCATGTCGAGCACGGGGATGCCCTCGGTGATGGCGACGATCAGCCGCACCCCCGCATCGGCCGCCTCGCAGATCGCTTCCGCGGCGAAGGGGGGGGGAACGAAGATCAGGCTGCAATCGGCCCCCGTGCGGCGCACGGCTTCCTCGACGGTGTGAAAGACGGGGATCCCCTCGACTTCCTGGCCGCCCTTGCCGGGGGTGACGCCGGCGACGACGCGGGTGCCGTAGGCCACGCACTGCCGGGTGTGGAACTGGCCTTCCTTTCCCGTGATCCCCTGCACGACGACGCGGGTGTCGCGGTTGACGAAGATGCTCACGGTAATGCTCCTTCTCGCTGTCGCTTCCCGCAGCCCGAAGGGTTGCGGAGGCCGTCCTGCGGTCCGCGCGGGGGTCAGCGCACCAGCTCGGCCACCTTGCGGGCGGCGTCGCGCAGGTCGACCGCGGTGATCAGGTTCAGACCCGACTCGGCGAGGATGCGCCGGCCTTCCTCGACGTTCGTCCCTTCCATGCGCACGACGACCGGAACCTGGATCCCGGTCTTCCGCGCCGCTTCGACCACGCCCCGGGCGAGGGTGTCGCAGCGCAGGATCCCGCCGAAAATGTTGATGAGGATGCCCTTCACGTTCGGGTCGGAGAGGATGATGCGGAAACCGTTCTCCACCATCTCCGCGCTCGCCCCGCCGCCGACGTCCAGGAAGTTGGCCGGCCGGGCGCCCGCCTGCTGGATGAGATCCATCGTGGCCATGGCGAGGCCCGCGCCGTTCACCATGTTGCCGATGTTCCCGGAGAGCGCAATGTAGTTCAGGCGGTGCTTGGAGGCCTCCACTTCGAGGGGATGCTCCTCCCCGGGGTCGCGCAGGCGGGCGAGGTCGGGGTGGCGAAAGAGCGCGTTGTCGTCGAAGGCGACCTTGGCGTCGAGCGCAAGCAAGCGGTCTGCCGCGGTGAGGACCAGGGGGTTGATCTCGAGCAGCGAGCCGTCGGTTTCGACGAAGAGGCGGTAGAGGTTCTGGACCAGCGACGCAAATTCCTTGACCGCCGCCGGCGGGAGATTCAGCCCGTAGGCGAGGCGGCGCGCGTGGTGGCCCTGGAGGCCGAGCAGCGGGTTCACGGAAACGCGCAGGATCTTTTCGGGGTCGGCGGCCGCGACCTCCTCGATCTCCATGCCCCCGGCCTCGCTCGCCATGAGGACGATCTGGGCCGAGGCGCGGTCGGGGACGATGCCGAGGTAGAGCTCCTGGCGGATGTCGAGCCCCTCTTCGACGAGCACCTTGCCCACCCGCCGGCCCTCCGGCCCCGTCTGCGGGGTGACGAGGGTCATGCCGAGAACGGCCTGGGCCGCCGTCCGCACCTCGCCGAGGTTGCGGGCAAGCTTCACGCCGCCCCCCTTGCCGCGGCCGCCGGCGTGGATCTGGGCCTTCACCACGACGGGGAAACGGCCGATGCGCTCGGCCGCCTGCACGGCCTCTTCGACGCCGAAGGCCACCTCGCCGGCCGGCACCGGGATGCCGTAGCGGCGGAAGAGCTCCTTTGCCTGATACTCGTGGATTTTCATGGCCCCTCCCCGGATCAGCCGATGACGGCGAGCACCTCGCCCTTTTTCACCGAGTCCCCGCTGTTGAAGGCGATCGACCGGATCGTCCCGGATTTCGGGGCCGGAAGCGCGTTTTCCATCTTCATGGCCTCCAGCACGACAACGGTCTCGCCCTCCTGCACGGCCTCCCCGACCTGCTTCAGGTAACGCACGACCATGCCGGGCATGGGCGCCTTGAGGGGCGTCCCTTCGGCGGCCGCGGCGGCCGGGGCCGCCGGGGCGGG
>JBBFLI020000050.1:0-19285 GCA_037481615.2 Desulfobacterales bacterium | reverse complement strand
CCCCCCCCCCCCGCAGAACGCCCCCGGAGGTGTCCGATGCCGCAGCGGGAGTGGTCGACCCATTTCCCGGAAGGAAGCCGACGCGTCGTCGTGACCCAGGAGCTGCCCGGTACCCGCTGGCTCGAAATCCTTCACGCCGCCGATTGCCGGGTCGACGTCTGCCGCGCCGATCAGCCCCTCACCGCGGCCGAGATCCGGGCGGCGATCGGCGACCGCTGCGACGGCGCGATCGGCCAGGTCGCCGAGACGTGGGGGGAGGCCGAGTTCCAGGCGTTGCGGGCGGCCGGGGGCTCGGCCTACAGCAACTACGCCGTGGGGTACAACAACGTCGATCTCGCCGCCGCCACCCGTTGGCGGATCGCCGTCGGCAACACGCCCGGGGTGCTGACGGAGACGACGGCCGAGCTCGCCGCGGCGCTCGCCCTCGCCGCGGCGCGAAGGCTCGGGGAGAGCGAGCGTTTCCTGCGGGCCGGGAAATTCCGCGCCTGGCTGCCGACCCTCTTTCTCGGCACCCTCTTCAGCGGCAAGACCGCCGGGATCGTCGGCGCCGGCCGGATCGGGCTCGCCGCGGCGCGCATCTTCGTCGAGGGCTTCCGCATGCATCTGATCTATTGCGATCCGCGGCCGCAGCCGGCGCTCGAGGAGCGGGTGCGCGCCTTTTCCGCCTTCCTCGAGGGGCGGGGAGACCCGCCTCTTTCCTGCCGCCGCGCCCGAAGCCTCGAGGAGCTTCTGGCCGCAGCCGATCTCGTGAGCCTCCACACCCCCCTCACGGACGAAACGCGCCACCTGATCGACGCCCGGCGGCTGGCGATGATGAAACCGGATGCCGTACTCGTCAATACGAGCCGCGGGCCCGTGATCGACGAGGCGGCCCTGGTCGCGCATTGCCGCCGGCACCCCGGATTCCGGGCCGGCCTCGACGTCTACGAGCGCGAACCCGAACTCGCCGCCGGCCTGGTCGATCTCGAAAACGTGGTCCTGCTTCCCCACATCGGTTCGGCGACCCCCGAGGCGCGCGAGGGGATGGCCGTCCTCGCCGCCGCCAACGTCGCCGGAAGAATCCTCGGCTACCCCGCCTGGAACCGCCCCGACATCGCAGCGTTCCTCGGCCCCGATCCGCCCCGCGCCTCTCCGAGTCTCCTGAACGCCGCGGCGCTGGGCATCGCCCGCCTGGGGGAGTCCTGAGGCCCCCCTTCGGGGGACGCGCAAGGGGCGTCTTGCATCCGGCGGCCGATCGGGAATAGGATGGGGATCGGGGAGTCGATCATCGGCGAGGCGGAATCTCCCGCGCGGCGGGCCCCCGGGAGCACCGGGGGGCCCGCCGATTGCGCGGAAAGGGCGATGAACGACACTGCAGAAAGGAGAAGCCGATGTCCGACATCATGGAGTACGTCAAAGCCCGCGACCCGCACGAGAAGGAATTCCACCAGGCGGTCCAGGAGGTCATGGACTCCATCCAACCCGTGCTCGACAAGAACCCGATCTACCGCCGGGCGCGCATCCCGGAGCGTCTCGTCGAGCCCGAGCGGGTCATTCTCTTCCGGGTCCCGTGGGTCGACGACCAGGGGGTCGTCCAGGTGAACCGCGGCTTCCGCGTGCAGATGAACAGCGCGATCGGGCCCTACAAGGGCGGCTTGCGGTTCCATCCCTCGGTGAACCTGGGCATCCTCAAGTTCCTCGCTTTCGAGCAGGTCTTCAAGAACGCGCTCACGACGCTTCCCATGGGCGGCGGCAAGGGGGGCTCGGATTTCGACCCCAAGGGCAAATCCGACGGCGAGGTCATGCGTTTCTGCCACAGCTTCATGTGCGAGCTCTTCCGCCACATCGGCCCCGACACCGACGTCCCCGCCGGGGACATCGGGGTGGGGGCCCGGGAGATCGGCTTCCTGTTCGGCATGTACAAGAAACTGAAAAACGAGTTCAGCGGTGTCCTCACCGGCAAGGGGTTGAACTGGGGCGGGAGCCTCATCCGGCCGGAGGCGACGGGTTACGGCGTCGTCTACTTCGCCGCCGAGATGATGGCCACGCGCAACCAGACCCTCGAGGGCAAGCGCTGCCTCGTCTCGGGGTCCGGAAACGTCGCCCAGTACACGGTGCAGAAGCTCCTGGAGATGGGCGCCAAGCCCCTCACGCTTTCGGACTCGAACGGCTACATCTATGACGAAGAGGGGATCACCCGCGAAAAGCTCGCCTGGGTGATGGAGTTGAAGAACGTGCGCCGCGGCCGCATCCGCGAGTACGCCGAAAAGTTCCCCGCGGCGGTCTACACCCCCGCCGACCCGGGGCTCGACCACAATCCCCTCTGGAACCACCGCGCCGACTGCGCCTTCCCTTGCGCCACGCAGAACGAGATCAACGGCAAGGACGCCCAGAACCTGGTGCGAAACGGCGTCTTCCTCGTCGCCGAGGGCGCCAACATGCCGACCACCCCGGAGGGAGTCGACATCTTCCTCGAGCACAAACTGCTCTACGGCCCGGGAAAGGCGGCCAACGCGGGCGGCGTCTCGGTCTCCGGCCTCGAGATGACCCAGAACAGCATGCGTCTGTCCTGGACACGCGAGGAGGTGGACAAGCGGCTGCAGATGATCATGAAGAGCATCCACCGCTCCTGCGTGGAGGCGGCGGAACGTTACGGCTTGAAGGGGAACTACGTCGCCGGGGCGAACATCGCCGGTTTCCTCAAGGTCGTCGACGCCATGATGGACCAGGGCGTGGTGTAGCCCGACCCCCCTCCCGTTATTCCCCGCTGCGGCCCCGGGGGCGATTCCGCCCGGGGCCGCAGCGGTTCCGCCGCCCGGGCCGGTGCACCGCCCGCCCTCTCTCTGCGGAGGTCGCCCATGGACATCCGACCGATCCCCCCCTCCGAGCGCACCCTGGGGGGAAAGGATTATTTCGTTCTCTGGGCGGGGGTCGCGATTTCGCTCGCCGAAATCTGGGCCGGGGGCTTTCTCGCCCCGCTCGGGTTCTGGACCGGGCTTGCGGCGATCCTCCTCGGGCATGCGATCGGCAACACCCTCATGGCCCTCGCCGGGGTGATCGGCTCGGAGCACGGCATCACGTCCATGGTGTCGGTGCGGGCCGCCTTCGGGATCCGCGGCTCGGCCCTCGCCGCGGCCCTGAACATCGTGCAGTTGATCGGCTGGGCGGCGATCATGCTGATCATCGGCGGCCGTGCCGGGGCGACGCTCGGGAAATCCGCCGGCGGCTGGCTGGCGAGCGACGCTTTCTGGATCCTCGCCATCGGGGCGGGGACCCTCCTTTGGGCCCTCTGGACGGGGAGCCGACTCTGGAGGATCCTTCAGGGGGTTTCGGTCGCCGCGCTGGGGGGCGTGCTCGTTCTGATGACCGGGGTCGCCTTCGGGAAGCTCGAGCCCCGCTCCCCCGCCGCGGCGCCGCCCGGCACGCTCGGCTTCATGGCCGGGCTCGATCTCGTGATCGCCATGCCGGTCTCCTGGATGCCGCTCGTCGCCGATTACGCGCGTTTCGCGCGACGGACGGCCGCCGCCTTCTGGAACACCTGGTGGGGCTATTTCCTGGTCTCCTCGTGGATGTATCTCCTCGGCCTCCAGGGGACGCGGCTCACCGGCGCGACCGACCCCGGCGGGGTGATCCTCGAAACCCTGGGGACGATCGGTCTCGCTGCACCCGCGTTGTTTCTGGTCGTGTTCTCGACGATCACTTCGGATTTCCCCGATGTCTACTCGGCGAGCTGCTCGGCGCTCAACATCTCCCAGCGGCTGAGCGGCCGCACCGTCATGTGGATCGCCGGGCTGCTCTCGATCGGGGTCGCTCTCCTCTTCCCCATGGAGCAGTACGAGAACTTTCTCTTCTTCATCGGAGCCATGTTCACGCCCCTCTTCGGCGTCGTCCTGACGGATTACTTCCTCGTCCGTCGCCGACGCCTCGACCTCGAGGCCCTCTACCGCGAGGACGGCCCCTATGCCTACCGCCGCGGCTGGAACCCCGCCGCCGTCGTCGCCTGGGCCGCAGGGTTCGCCGTCTATGAGGCGATCACGCTGTTGCGCCTCCCCGTGGGCGGAACCCTCCCCGCCTTCTTCGCCGCCGCCCTCCTCTACAAGGGGACGTACAAGGGGACGTCCATTCACCTATCATTGGATCCCGCTACCCGTGACGGGGGGAACCCATGAGGTGGCAGCAGCGAAGCATCGGGCGCTCTCTGTTCGGGGCGGTTCTGTGTCTTTCCGCGGCGGCGGGTTCGGGACAAGCCGCCCAGCCGATCCCGGTGCAGGAGTCCCTGGTTTTGAGCGCGGCGTGGGGTTCCGGCCCGGATGATCTCGGGGTGGCGACCCCCTCCGAGGCCAACCCCGAAGGACCGATGAGCTTCGCCCTGGGGGCCGACGGGACCCTCTTTGTGCTGGACCAGCGGAACCGGCGCATCCAGGTGTTCGCTGACGGCAAGCGGCGGCGGTCGCTTCCTTTGGAACGGGAGACTTGGATCGATCTCGACGCCGCCCCCGACGGCGGTCTCGCGTTGCTCGACGCTGCCCCGCCGGGGGAGGTCCGGCTGCTTGCGGCCTCCGGGGAAACCCGGTTCTCCACCCCCCTGGAGGGGAAACTCATCCCCCGTGCGGCGGAGGTGATTCAGATCCAGGTGGTTCCGGCGGGGGCGTGGGCCGGCGTCTGGGCGGTGGTCAACGCCGGTCAGGGGCCCAGCCGATCGGTGCGGCTGGCGGGTGGCGACGGGAGCCCTCTGCCGAGAGTCTCCGTGCCCGGCCTGTTCGCCGCGGACGGCGATACCCTTCTCGACGTCGCTGCCGAGGGCGACCGGGCGCTCCGGGTGACGGTTTACGAGAAGGGCTCCTTTTCGAACTTTCGGCAGGTTCGGGTCGCCTCCGGGTTCATCTACGCCGTGCGCGGCGTCTGGAGGGATCGAAAGGGAAACTTCTATGTCATCGCCGCCGTGTCCGCCGGGCAAAAGGCCGTGCGCGAAGAAGTGGTCGTCCTCGGGGCGGATCTTCGGGAGAGGGGGCGTTTTCCCCTCTCCGCCCAACAGGCGCCGCATGAAGTCCATCGCCCCTTCCGCGTGGACCCGAACGGGGCGGTCTTTCAGATGATCGTGGGGAGGGACGGCCGGGTGCGGGTCCGAAAATTCGCTCCTTCCTTTCCGTGAGGAAGTCGACCCGATGGGGCCGGATGAGGTGTGCTGGCGAGGCGGCGGGCGGGGAGGCAGCGGCGCCCGGTTAATGATATCCGAATGGACGTCCCCTAAATTTCCTAAATTTCTTTCTCGAGGTCCGCGAGTTCGCGGTCGAAGCCGGCGCAGAGCCGCTCATGCTCGCGCGTGACGCGGTCGAGGGCGTCGAAGAGGCGGTCGCTTTCCCGCCGGCGGGCGTGCATCGCCTGCGCCGCCGCCGCGATGCGCGCGCCGTCGCCCCCCTGGCTGGCCGCCTCAATCTGACGCGTCAACTCGGCGAGCGCGGCGTCGCAACGCTCGATCTCGGCCTCGAGCCGCTTCATCTCCTGCTCGAGGGGGCGCAGCGCGCGGGAGCGCCGGGCGGCGATTTCGGCGCGGCGGCGCTTGAGCTCCCGGCGGGCCGCCCGCGGGGGTTCGGCCCGCGAACGGTCGAGCGAAGGCGTCGGGCCGCCGCCGGCTTTCTCGTCCTGCCAGCCCCCCTTTTCGAGGAACTCGGCATAGCTCCCGTCGAAGATTTCCACCCCCTGCCCCCGGAAGACGATCAGCCGCTCGGCCAGCGCGTGCAGGAACATCTCGTTGTGGGTGACGAGAATCACGGCGCCGGCGAAGGCGTCGAGCGCCGCGAGCAGCGCATCGCAGGCCTCGAGGTCGAGGTGGTTCGTCGGCTCGTCGAGGAGCAGCAGGTTCGCCGGCGAGGCGATGATCTTGCCCAGGAGCACGCGGCTCTTTTCCCCGCCCGAGAGCACGCTCACTTTTTTGAGCGCCTCGTCCCCGGAGAAGAGCATCGCCCCGCAGATGTCGCGCGCGAGCTGGCGGTCGACGCCGGTGTCTGAATAGAGGATCTCCTCCTCGACGGTGCGGTTGGGGACCAGGTGGCCGACGTGCGTCTGCTCGAAGTAGCCCACGCGGATCGCCGGGGGATAGACGACCTCGCCGCGGTCGGGGGCGAGGACACCGGCCAGAATCTTCAGCAGCGTCGTCTTGCCGCGGCCGTTCGGGCCCACGATCGCCACGCGCTCGCCGGCGGCGACGCTGAGGGAGAAGTCCTCGAGCAGGGGCTCCCCCCGGCGCCAGGCGAAGGAGAGCCCGCGCGCCTGCAAGGCGATCTTGCCGGGCAGCGGCGCCTCGCGGAACGAGAATTCCAGGGTCTTCAGCTTTTCGAGTTTCTGCCGCTTCTCCATCTTCGCGAGCGTCTTGACCCGCGATTGGACGAGCCCCGCCAGCCGCGCCTTGGCCCGGAAGCGGCTGATGAAGAGCTCGATTTCGCGGCGGCGGCGCTCGTCGTTCAACCGGGTCTTCTCGTAAATTTCCTCTTCCTGGGCGATCCGGCCGTAGTAGGTGTCCGTCGTGCCGGCGATCTTGCGGATGCGGCAGCGGTGGATGCCCATCACATGGGTCACGACGCGGTCCATGAACCCGCGGTCGTGGCTGATCACGATCAGCTCGCCGGGCCATTGCGCAAGAAAGCGCTCGACCCAGCGGATCGAGGTGATGTCGAGGAAGTTCGTCGGCTCGTCGAGCAGCAGGAGGTTCGGCTCGGCGAGCAGCGCCTTGGCGAGGTTCAAGCGCACGAGGAACCCCCCGGAGAACTCGCCCGGCGCCCGGTCGAAATCGCCCGCCGCGAACCCGAGGCCGGCGAGGATCTTCTCGGCCTTCCAGAGGCTTCCCGCCTCCTGGGGGGGCAGGGCGCTTGCCGCCTCCTCGAGGATCGTCGGCCGGGTGAACTCGAGTTCCTGGCGCAGATAGCCGATGCGGTAGCCCTTGGGCACGACCAGCTGCCCCGTATCGGGGCTCTCCTCGCCGGCGATGATGCGCAACAGCGTCGTCTTGCCGTTGCCGTTGCGGCCGACCAGCCCGACCCGCTCGCGCGGGTTCAGGCTGAAGTCGACGGCATCGAAGAGCACCCGGTCCCCGTAGCTTTTCGAGAGCTTCTCGGCGCGGATCATGGAGGAGCCCTAACCTCGCAGCCCGGCGACGGAACCCGTCTTGACTTTGACGGGCAAGTCGCATAAAAAAAATTTTTATGCAAAATTAACCAGTTGTCTTCGGCAGCGGTATTGCCGGAGGCGACAAATCAAAATTTCGCTGTTTACCAGATATGCCCGAGATTGTCATCTTCAAACAGCCGATTGCGGGCCTGGGTCGCGAGGCGATCGCCGCCGTGCGCTACCTCGGGCGGCTCTTCCTCTTCTTCGTGCGGGGATTTCTCCTCGTCTTCCGCCCCCCCTTCCAGTTCGACAAGATCCGGCAGCAGATCTATTTCATCGGCATGAAGTCGGTCTTCGTCATCTGCCTCACCGCCGGCTTCACGGGGATGGTTCTCGGCCTCCAGGGCTATTACGCCCTGGTGAAATACGGCTCCACCTCGGCGCTGGGCTCGGCGGTCGCCCTCTCGCTCGTGCGCGAGATGGGGCCGGTGCTGACGGCCATCATGGTGATCGCCCGGGCCGGATCGGCCATGGCGGCCGAAATCGGGATCATGCGCATCTCCGAGCAGATCGACGCCCTGAAGACCATGGACATCGACCCCATGCGCTACCTCATCAGCCCGCGCATTGCGGCCGCCCTGGTCTGCTTTCCGCTGCTCACGGCGCTCTTCGACGTCGTGGGCCTCTACGGCGGCTATCTCTCGGGGTCCGTCCTCCTCGGGGTGAACCCGGCCTTCTACTTCTCCCGCGCGCAGTCGAGCGTTGAGATGGCCGACATCGTCGGCGGGTTCATCAAGTCGCTCGTCTTCGCCGTGATCGTGGTCGGCATCTGCTGCTTCCAGGGCTACTACACCCACACCCGCGCCGAGTTCGGCGCCAAGGGGGTGAGCCTTTCGACGACCTCGGCGGTGGTCATTTCCTGCGTCCTCATCCTGGTCGCCGACTACGTGCTGACCACCTTTCTCATGTAGCCCCCATGGACGCCCCCCTGATCGAGCTGCGAAACGTGCAGAAGACCCTGGGGTCGACCCGGGTCCTCGACGGGGTCGACCTCAAGATCTACCGCGGGGAGATCACCGCCGTCATCGGCAAGAGCGGATCGGGGAAGAGCGTGTTGCTCAAGCACATCATCGGGCTCTTCGAGCCGGACGCGGGCGAGATCCTCATCGAGGGTCGCAGCCGCGCCGAACGCTCGGCCGCGGAAAAGCGCGCCCTCAAGCGCAAGTTCAGCTACGTCTTCCAGGACACGGCCCTCTTCGACTTCCTCACCGTCTTCGAAAACGTCGCCCTTCCGCTCACCGAGCGGCGGGAGGGACGGCCGGCGGAGATCGCGCGGCGGGTGCGGGAAAAACTGCGCCAGCTCGACCTCGACGATGTCGAGGAGAAATACCCCTCGCAGCTCTCCGGCGGGATGAAAAAGCGCGTCGCGCTCGCCCGCGCGCTCGTGACCGAGCCCGAAATCGTGCTCTTCGACGAGCCCACCACCGGGCTCGACCCGATCCGCAAGAACGCGGTGCACAGCATGATCCTCGAGTACCAGCAGCGCTACGGCTTTACCGGGGTCGTGGTCAGCCACGAGATCCCCGACATCTTCTTCATCGCCCAGCGTGTGGCGATGATCGACGGGGGCCGGATCCGCTTCGAGGGAACGCCCGAGGAGATCCAGCGCGCGGCGGACCCCGAGGTGCGCGCCTTCATCGAAGGGCTGGAGAGCCCGCGGGACGATCTGACCGGGGTCGACTCGCATCCGATCGGCCAGAAGCGGCTGCTCCAGGAGATGATCCGCCTGCAGCGGCACGAGATCCCCTTCTCGATCGTGCTGCTGGCGGTCGAAAGCCGCGGGGGGACCGAGCGCATCGGGGGGCACGAGGCGGGCCAGGAGGTGTTCAAGCTCTTCGCCAACCACGTGACCCAGAACACCTACATCACCGACACCTGTTTCCGCTTCGACATCAACAAGATCATGGTGCTGCTGCCGGACACGAACCGGCAGCAGGCGATGCAGTTCTGCCGGAAGATCTCGCGCTCCCTCGAGGGCCACCCCCTGCTCGACACACCGGGGGGGCAGGCCGCCTTCCGCTACGCGGTCAGCGCCGGGGTCGCCCAGGCCGCCCCGAGTTCCGATCTGGACGACCTGGTCGCGGAGGCGCTCGAGGGGAGTTTCGTGCTGTACGAATCGCGTGCCTAGCGCGTTTGCGCTTCGGGGAGAGGAATCGTCTATGCGTCAATCGTCGGTTGAACTCGGCGTCGGCCTCTTCGTGCTTCTGGGCATCGTCTGCGTGGGCTACCTCACCTTCCGTCTGGGTGAAGTCGAGGTGATGGGGGAAAAATATTATCCGCTGAACGCCCGCTTCACCTCGGTCACCGGCCTGAAGGTGGGGGCCCAGGTGGAAATTGCGGGGGTGCAGGTGGGCCGCGTGGACGCGATCGCCCTCGACCCGCGGGATCTCACGGCGCTCGTCCGCCTGCGCATCCGCGAGGGGATCACGCTGGGCGAGGACGTCATCGCCTCGGTGAAGACCGCCGGGCTGCTCGGCGACAAGTACATCCAGCTCTCACCGGGCGGAAGCGACCGCATCCTCCGGCCCGGCGACACGATCGTCGAAACCGAGCCCCCGCTCGATATCGAGGCGCTGGTCAGCAAATATGCCTTCGGCCGGGTGAGCCCGGCCGAGAAATCCGATTGAGGCCTGACAGGCTTGACAGCGCAAGGGATGCCGACAACAATAACCCCGTCAAAAGGGCACGATCATCCAGGAGGGGCGCCATGGCCGCAGAGGAAAAAGGCTTTGTCGTGAAAGACCGCCGCGCGTTTTCCCCGGAAGGCCAGACGGCTGCGGAGGCACGGCCCGAGGGCCGCGAGGAAAAGCGCCCGGAGCAGGGCGGGGAGCCCGGGGGGTCGGCCCCCGGGGCGCGGGAGGCCCGCAAAGAGGCGCCGCCCCTGCCGCAGATCACCTTCCCCACCTTCATCGCCTCGCTCAACGCCTCCGCCCTCGTGCACCTGGGGGTGATCGAGGACCCGACGACCGGCAAGGCGGAGGCCAATCTGCCGATGGCCAAGCAGACGATCGACCTCCTGAGCCTGATCCAGGAAAAGACCGCCGGAAACCTCACCGCCGAAGAGGAGACGATGCTCAAGAGCATCCTCTACGACCTGCGGATTCTCTATGTGAAACAGAAAGGTTGAACCCGGCCGGGGGGAGGCGGCGGCGATGGCGCTGCGCATTCTGTGCCCGGCCAAGGTGAACCTCTTTCTGCATGTCGTCGGCCGCCGGCCGGACGGATACCACGAGATCTTCAGCCTCCTCTGCGGGGTCGGCATCTACGACGAGCTCTGGCTCCGCCCCATCCCGGCCGGCGTGCGGCTCTCCTGCTCCGACCCGCGGCTGCCGACCGACGGCGGCAATCTCGTCGCCGCTGCAGCGCTCCGCTTTTTCGAGGCCGCCGGCCGCCCGGCCGGCATCGAGATCCGGCTGGAAAAACGGATCCCGGTGGCGGCCGGTCTGGGGGGGGGGGAGCAGCAACGCGGCCGGCGTGCTCGAGGGGCTGAACCGGCTGTACGGAAACCCTCTCGCCCCCGGGCGCCTGCGGGAGATCGGCCGCAGCCTGGGGGCCGACGTCCCCTTTTTCCTCTTCGGGCCGCCGGCGCTCGCCTCGGGGATCGGCGACGAGCTCGAGCCGTACCCGGGGCCGGCCGCCTTCACCGCCCTCGTCGTGACGCCCCCCTACGGCGTATCCACTCGAATGGTTTACCAAAAATTGAATTTGGAATTGACAAAAGCGGAAAAACGGCCTACAAGGGCCCATTTCGAAAACACCGTGTTCTCGCCGGCCCGGCATCTCTGGAACGATCTGGAAACGGTGACGCTGGACCGGCACCCCGAGCTCCGCCGCCTGAAGGGCCTGCTGCTCGATCTCGGCGCCGAGGGGGCGCTCATGAGCGGCAGCGGGCCGAGCGTCTTCGGGCTTTTCGCCCGGCGGGAAGCGGCGGCGAGCGCGGCGCGCGCCCTGCCCCGCCATCCGGGATGGCGTTTTTTTTGTGTCGATCTGCTGCCGAGCGCCGCTGCGGTGATCGAGGAGAAATGAGGCGGCGCCGGATCCTCTTCCGGCGGGGTCGCGCCGCAGCGCCTGCGGGGCGCGGCGCTTGGTTTTTCTGGGGCGTCGTCAAGCGGTAAGACACAGGATTTTGGTTCCTGCATTCGGAGGTTCGAATCCTCCCGCCCCAGCCAACGCTCCGGCGCCGGGCCGGCTCTTCCGGCGCCCCGGGGGAGGGAAAGGCCGACAGGCGAGGACCGCATGAAGCAGAACGACATCTTCATTTTCGCCGGCAACTCGAACCGCCCGCTCGCCCAGAAGATCTGCGAGTATCTGCAGCTGCCCCTCGGCGGGGCGAAGGTCACGACGTTCAGCGACGGCGAGATTCAGATCGAGATCCACGAAAACGTGCGTTCGCGGGACGTCTACGTGGTGCAGTCGACCTGCGCGCCGGTCAACGACAACCTCGTCGAACTCCTGCTGATGATCGACGCCTTCAAGCGCTCCTCGGTGCGGCGGATCACGGCGGTGATGCCCTACTACGGCTATGCCCGCCAGGACAAGAAAGTCGCCCCCCGGGTCCCGATCAGCGCCAAGCTCGTGGCCGACATGCTGACCGTGGCCGGAGCCAACCGCTTGATCACGATGGACCTGCACGCCGGGCAGATCCAGGGTTTCTTCAACATCCCGGTGGACAATCTGTTTGCGGCGCCCGTCCTGATCGACTACATTCGTCGCATTTTCGACGGGAACCTCGTCATCGTGTCCCCGGATGCCGGCGGGGTGGAGCGCGCCCGCGCTTTCGCCAAGCGCCTGGACGCGGATCTGGCGATCATCGACAAGCGCCGCTCGGCCCCCAACCAGGCGAAAGCCATGGCCGTCATCGGCAACGTGGAGGGAAAGGTGGCCGTGATTCTCGACGACATGGTCGACACGGCCGGCACCCTCGTCGAGGCGGCCGAGGCGCTCATCCGGGCGCGGGCCCGGGAAGTCCACGCCTGTTGTGCGCATCCGGTGCTCTCGGGGCAGGCCGTGGAGCGCATCCGCCGCTCGCCGCTCAAGAGCGTGGTCGTCACCGATACCATCCCCTTGAAGGAGGATGCCCGCGCCTGCGACAAGATCAGCGTCCTTTCGATCGCCGCGCTCGTGGGCGAGGCGATCATCCGCAGCCACCGCGGGGACTCGGTCACTTCGCTCTTCGTCTGAAGGCGTCGCCATCGCCCGGGTGCCGCGGCACCCGGAGGGTTTTCAACAAAGGAGGGTCTTGCATTGGAACAGATCGAATTGACCGCCGTGCCTCGCACGGTTCGCGGCAACGGTCCCGCCCGCCGCTTGCGGCAGAGCGGGCAGGTTCCGGCGATTCTCTACGGGCCCGGCTCCGCACCGCGGCCGATCGCCGTTTCCGCCCGGGATCTGGAGCATGCGTTTCAGAAGGGGAACATCGGCCGGACCATCTTCGCCCTCAACCTGCAGAACGGGGCAGGGGGGTCGCACCTCGCCGTCATCAAGGAGCTGCAGACCCACCCGGTCACGGGGCGGTTCCTGCACGTCGACTTCTACGAGATCGACCTCAACCGCAAGCTGCGGGTGCGCATTCCGCTCGTTCCGCAAGGCAAGGCCAAGGGCGAGGAGCTGGGCGGCATGCTGCAGATCATCGAGCGCGAGGTCGAGGTGCTCTGCCTGCCGCGGCAGATCCCCGACCGGCTCGAGGTGGACGTGACCCCTCTCGGCATCGGCGAGACCCTGCACGTGCGTGATCTCCCCCTTCCCGACGGGGTGGAGCTGCCGCCGGGGGTGAATTACACCGTGATCACGATCGTCAGCCCGAAGGCCGAGGCCGCCCCGGCGGCCCCGGCCGCGGAAGCCGAGACCCCCGGCGAAGAGGCCGGCGCGGCCGAGAAGGCCGAAGAACCCTCCGACAAGGCCTGACCCGGGGCCCCGATGCCGTCCGACGGCCTGCGCCTGGTCCTCGGGCTGGGAAACCCGGGTCCGCGTTACGCGGCGACGCGGCACAACATCGGCTTCCGGGTCGTCGACCGGCTGGCCGAGGAGTTCGGGATCGATCTCGGGCGGGAGAATTTCGGTGCGGCCTGCGGCCGCGGCCGAATCGAGGGGGTGGAGGTCGTTCTCGCCAAGCCGCTCGAGTTCATGAACAGGAGCGGCCCCCCTGCGCGCCGTCTGGCCGATTTCTACCGCATCGGGGGCCCCGAGGCGGTGGTGGTGGTCCACGACGACATCGACCTGGAGTTCGGCAGGTTGCAAATCAAAGCGAAAGGAGGGCATGGCGGGCACAACGGCGTCCGCTCGCTCATCGAGGCCTTCGGCCACGGGGATTTCGTCCGTGTGCGGGTCGGCATCGGCCGCGAGCATCTGGGGAACCGGCCGGTGGCCGACTACGTGCTGGAGCCCTTCAGCGCCGAGGAGCGTGAAGCCCTCCCCGGGGTGATCGAGCGGGCCAAGGACGCGGTGACGACGATTCTGAGCAAGGGAGTCCGGAGCGGCATGAACCAGTTCAACCCCAAACCGCCTTGCGGTCAGTCTGAACCTGGGAATGGAGGGAGGAGAGGATGAATTACCTACCGTTGATCTGTACCTTCGTCGGAATCGTGGGGGTGCTGTACGCGATCATCGTCGCCGGAACGGTGAAGAGCGCGCCGGCCGGAAACGATCGCATGCGGCAGATCTCGGGCGCCATCGCCGAGGGGGCCATCGCCTACCTGAATCGCCAGCTGAAGAGCGTCGGGGTTGCCGGCATCGTCATCTTCATCATCATCGCCGTCACCATGAAGCTTTCGACCGCCTTCGGCTTCCTGGTCGGGGCGGTGGCTTCCTATCTCGCCGGCTACATCGGCATGCGGGTTTCGGTCATCGCCAACGTCCGCGTGGCCGAGGCGGCGCGCAAGGGCCTGAACGCCGCCCTGCAGCTCGCCTTCCGCGGCGGCTCCGTGACCGGGATGATGGTCGCGGGTCTCGCGCTGACGGCGGTCGCCGGCTACTACTACGTGATGCTGCAGCTCGGCCACTCGAGCCGCGACGCGGTGATCGCCCTCGTCGCCCTCGGCTTCGGCGGAAGCCTCATTTCGATCTTCGCCCGGCTGGGCGGCGGGATCTTCACCAAGGGCGCCGACGTGGGCGCCGATCTCGTGGGCAAGGTGGAAGCCGGCATCCCCGAGGATGACCCGCGGAACCCGGCGGTGATCGCCGACAACGTGGGCGACAACGTGGGCGACTGCGCCGGCATGGCGGCCGACCTCTTCGAGACCTACGCCGTGACGGCCGTGGCGGCGATGCTGCTCGGGAACCTCCTCTTCCCGAAGGTCGCCATCGCGACCGAGTTCCCGCTCGTCCTGGGCGCCATCTCCATCGTGGCCTCGATCATCGCCGTTTTCTTCGTGCGGCTGGGCAAGAACGAGTACATCATGGGCGCCCTCTACAAGGGCATGTTCGGGAGCGCCATTCTGGCCGCGATCGGCTTCTTCTTCGCCTCCCAGAACATGATCGCCGGGCTCGCCCTCGACGGCAAGCCGATCAGCGGCATGAACATCTACCTCGCCAGCCTCGTCGGCCTGATCCTCACGGTCGTCATCGTCGTCATCACCGAGTACTACACGGGCAAGTACGGCCCCGTGAAGGGGGTCGCCAACGCCTCGACCACCGGCCACGCGACGAACATCATCGCCGGGCTGGCCCTCAGCATGCAGGCCACCGCGGCGCCGGTGCTCGTGATCTGCCTGGCGATCGGCCTCGCCTATTACTTCGCCGGCCTCTACGGCATCGCCATGGCCGCCATGGCCATGCTCTCGATGACCGGCATGGTCATCGCCGTCGACGCCTACGGGCCCATCACCGACAACGCCGGCGGGATCGCCGAGATGGCCGAACTCGAGGACTCCGTGCGCGCGGTCACCGACCCGCTCGATGCGGTCGGCAACACCACGAAGGCCGTGACCAAGGGCTACGCGATCGGCTCGGCCGGGCTCGCCGCCCTCGTCCTCTTCGCCGCCTACACCCAGGAGTTCGTGCTGCACGGCGGCACGGCGGAGCTCAAGTTCGACCTGAGCGACGTGCACGTGATCATCGGCCTCTTCATCGGCGGCCTTCTGCCCTATCTGTTCGCCTCGATCGCCATGATGGCCGTCGGCAAGGCGGGCGGAGCGGTGGTCGAGGAGGTGCGCCGGCAGTTCCGCGAGATCCCCGGCATCATGGAGGGGACCGGGAAGCCGGATTACGCGGCCTGCGTCGACATCGTGACCAAGTTCGCCCTGAAGGAGATGATGATCCCGGCGCTGCTGCCCGTGGTGGCTCCCATCCTCGTGGGGCTGATCCTCGGCAAGATCGCCCTCGGCGGGCTGCTGATCGGCAGCATCGTGACCGGCCTCTTCGTCGCCATCTCGATGACGACGGGCGGGGCGGCCTGGGACAACGCCAAGAAATACATTGAAGACGGCCACCTCGGCGGCAAGGGCAGCGACGCCCACAAGGCCGCCGTGACCGGGGACACCGTCGGCGACCCCTACAAGGATACCGCCGGCCCGGCCGTCAACCCCATGATCAAGATCCTGAACGTCGTGGCCCTGCTGCTCGTGCCCTTCATCATGTAGCCGGGACCCGCGGACGCGAAGTCCGGTTTCCCTCGGGATTGGCGCCGCAAGGCGCCAATCCCTTTTTTGTTGCTTCCGCGAGAGGATTGTGGTAAGCAAAATTTACGTCATTTTCCCCCGGCGCAAGCCGGTCTCCATCACCCCCCGAAGAGCAGGTGGCAGTCATGGCAGGCAAACCGGCAGGAAAAGCGAGCAAAACCGGATCCGATCGCACGGCCCCCAAACCCAAGAAGTCCCGTTTCCGGGTGGGGGACCTCGCCGTCTATCCCGCCCACGGTGTGGGGCAGATCCAGGCGGTCGAAAGCCGCGTCGTCAACGGGGAAAAACACGACTTCTACATCCTGCGGGTGCTCGAAAACGGCATGACGATCATGATCCCCACGCACAACGCGGAAACGGTGGGGCTGCGCAACCTGATCGACGCCAAGGAGATTCCCAAGGTCTACGCGGTGATGAAAACCAAGCGGGATCTCGCCAACGACAACCAGACCTGGAACCGGCGCTACCGCGAATACATGGACAAGATCAAGACCGGTTCCCTCTACGACGTGGCCGAGGTCTTCCGCGATCTCTTCCGGCTGAAGATGACGAAGGACCTCTCCTTCGGCGAGCGCAAGCTCTACGACACCGCCCAGGTGCTGCTCGTGAAGGAGCTGTCGCGGGCGAAGAAGACCGACGAGAAGACGATCATCACCGAGATCGAATCCCTCTTCTCCCCGGAGGCGGCCTGACAGCCTCGGCGCCGCGCGGACCATGGAGGCCGAGGGCGCCTTCCGCTTCACGGTCGAACCCGGGGCGGCCGGGCGGCGCCTCGATTCCTTTCTGGCCGATCGCCTGCCGGAGTGCTCCCGCTCCTACGCCGCCGAGTTGATCGAGACCGGCCGGGTCGAGGTGGGCGGCCGCCCGCGCAAGCCGAGCTACCGCCTCAAGGCCGGCGAGAGCGTGGCCGGAACGCTTCCGCCGCCCCGGCCGGCAGCAGTCCAACCCGAGCCCATCCCCCTCGAGATCCTTTACGAGGACGAAGGCCTGCTCGTCCTGTGCAAACCGCCGGGGATGGTCGTGCACCCGGCGCCGGGCCACGATTCAGGGACCCTCGTCCACGCCCTGCTCCACCACTGCCCCGCTCTGGGGGCGCTCGCCGGCGAGCTGCGCCCCGGGATCGTCCATCGCCTGGACAAGGAGACCTCGGGGGCTCTGGTGGCGGCCAAGGACGCCCGGAGCCTCGAGCGGCTCGCCGCGCAGTTCCAACGCCGCAGCGTGGAAAAGCGCTACCTCGCCCTCGTCCATGGTGTTCCGTCCGCAACGGAAGGGGTGATCCGGCTGCCGATCGGCCGCGATCCCGTCGACCGGAAGAAGATGAGCGTCCGCAGCCGCAAACCCCGGCCGGCCGAGACCGCCTGGGACATCCGGCGCTCCTGGGGCGGGGAGGCGAGCCTGCTCGAGTTGCGCCTCGTCACGGGGCGGACCCACCAGATCCGGGTTCATCTCTCGGCCGTGGGGCACCCCGTCGTGGGGGATCCGGTATACGGCCGGCGACGCGCGGCGAGGGCCTCCGCCGGGCCTCTCGGCGCGATCCTGGCTTCCGCCCCGCGGCAGATGCTCCATGCCTTCCGGATCGCTTTCGATCACCCGGCGACCGGAAAACGCCTCGCCTTCGAGTGCCCGCTGCCCTCCGACATGGCCGGGCTGATCGCCGGGCTCGAGGCGGCCGCCTCAGCCGCGCCCCCGATCCGCTAGGCCGGGGCCGGCCTTTTGCCCCTGCGTGCGCAGAGCGCCGCAGGCCCCGCAGACGTCGCACGCGCCTTCCTCCGGGCGGCAGGGCGGGCCGTCGCGGCCGGCCATCGCCCGCTCGTATTCCTGCCGCAGGAACGACCGGGAAACGGGGTGATCGATGAAATCCCAGGGCAGGATCTCCTCCGGCGGGCGTTCGCGCAGGACGAACCAGTCGGGGTTGAGCAGCGATTGCCGCAGCACCGCGTTCCAGTTGCCCCCCGCGGCGTGGACGCGCTGCAGAAGCTCTCCCACGCGCCGATCGCCGCGGGCGAGCAGGGCCTGCAGGTAGGCCCAGCGCGGGACGTCGGCGTGCACGCGGACGTTGGGGATGCGCCGGAGTTCCCGCTTGAGGAGCCCGATGCGGGTTTTGAGCTCGGCCGTCTCGGCCATCGGCGCCCACTGGAACGGGGTGACGGGCTTGGGGACGAAGGAGTTCACGCTGACGGTCAGGGTGCCGATCGCGCCGCGGCCGCGGCTGGCGCGGAGAAACGCGTGGCGGACGCGCTTGACGAGTTCCACGATGGCCGCCGCATCCTCCCGGGTCTCGGTCGGCAGCCCGACCATGAAGTAGAGCTTGAGATGGGGGATCCCCGCGGCGACGAGATCGCCTGCCGCGGAGAGGATCTGCTCCTCGCTCAGCCCCTTGCGGATGACCCGGCGCAGCCGCTCGCTTCCCGCCTCGGGGGCGAGGGTGGCCGTTTTCACGCCGCTCGCCCGGAGCGCCGCCAGACGCTCCGGGCTGAGCGTGTCGGCCCGGAGCGAGCTGAAGGAGAAGCGCACCCCGCAGGGGGCGAAGCGACGGCAGAGAGCGTCGAGCGCAGGGTGGTCGGAGACGGCCGCGCCCACGAGCCCGACCTGCGGCACGACCCGGGCCGCCGCGGACACGGCCCGCACGAGGTTCTCCTCCGACTGCATCCGGGGGGGACGGTAGATGAAGCCTGCGCTGCAGAAGCGGCAGCCGCGGCTGCAGCCGCGGCCCGTCTCGAGGAGCACGGTGCGACCGAAGGTCGTGTGCGGAGTGAGGATGGCACTCGCGGTGGTGTGGTTCGTGAGGGTCGCCGGAAGCGGGTAGCCGATCCGCTCCGGGACCCCCGCTTCCAGCGGTTCACGGCGGGCGATCGGACCCGCCGGGTCGTGGATTACGCGGTAGAAGGAGGGGACGTAGGCCCCCGGCACGCTGCGCGCGAGCCGCCGCAGGAGCGGCCGGCGCTCCTTTTCCGCGCGCAGGGCCTCCACGAAGGCCGGCACGGTGCACTCGGCCTCGCCGAGGAGGAAGGCGTCGATGAAGGGGGCGATCGCCTCGGGATTCAGGCTGCAGGCGATGCCGCCGCAGACCACGAGCGGGTGGGAGGCGTCGCGGTCGGCGGCCCGCAGCGGCAGCCCCGCCTGCGCGAGCAGCGCAAGGAGGTTCAGGGCGTCGCTTTCGAAGGAGAGCGAGAAGGCGACCACCTCCGCTGCGGCGACAGGGTGACCGGACTCCAAGGTGCGCAGCGGGGCGTCGAGGGGATCGTCCTCCTCGGGCAGAAACGCCCGCTCACAGACCACGTCCTCGAAGGCGTTCAGCAGGCGGTAGACCGTCTGGAAGCCCAGGTTCGACATCCCCACCGCATAGCGGTTGGGGTACAGCAGCGCGATGCGGATGCGACCCCGCCCCGGCTTGTGGATCGCACCCGCCTCCGCCGCAAGAAACCGCGCCCGACTGGAATCCCCCATCGCAGCCCCCCCCTCGACCGCGGATTCATAATTCGGCCGGCGCGATCCGGCAAGCCCCCGAGGGCGGGGGGGGGGGGCGG
>JBBFLI020000049.1:0-22538 GCA_037481615.2 Desulfobacterales bacterium | reverse complement strand
GGCGGCGGTTTGCGTCGCGGCGGCGCGGGTCTCCGGGGCCGGGGCGGGCGCCGGTGAGGGGCGGTTTTCCCCTGCGGCGGGGATGGCAAGGGGATCCCGGGGGGCGGAGACGAGCGGGGGGCGCGCGGGGATGTCCGGGGCCCCAGGGGATGTCTCGGGAAGGCCGGCGGACGCGATGGCCGGCAGGCCGGCGGCCGAGCCGCGGATCAGCTCCATCAGCGCCCGGGTCGTCTCGCGCTGGAGGTCCAGGAACTTTTCGTGGGCCTGGGCCGTTTGTTCGTGGATCCTGCGAATGGCCTCGAGACCCTCTTCGAGCGGGCTTCGGAATTCTTCCGCAGGTCGGGTTGCCGGGGAAGTAGAGGATGGTTTTGCCATGGGCGTTTCTCGAAGACGGAAGGAATCCGGGATCGGCTCTCGATGAGCCTGCGGGTTCTGGTCGGCATCGGCCGTCGGGCGCTGCGGGGTCGCCGGCGGCAGGGGAGGGTCGCCTGCGCGGTCGGCGGAAGGGCCGAGGTTCGCCCCGCAGATCGGAATGCACATGCGGCCGGCCGAGGAGACTTCCGGCGCCTCCGGGTCCCACAGGGCCAAGTTCAACGGGTGACCCAGGGCGCCGATGCGGCAGAGGGCGGTCGCCAGGTCGAGAAGCGCCGGTTTCCGCCCGGAGGAGGAATCCAGGGGGATGGCCTCGTGCGGCCGCCCGGCGAGGATTTCGGCGACCAGCCGGGAGAGAACGGCCCGGGGGCCGATTTCCACGAAGGTGCGGACGCCGCCGGCGTACATCGCCTCGATCAGGCCGACGAAATCGATCGGGGAGAGCATCTGTTCGGCGAGGAGCCGGCGGACGGCTTCCGCCTCGGGGGGAAAAGGCGCTCTCGTCTGACCGGAGAAGACGGGAATCGCGGCCGGAGCGAAAGCGGCGCGTTCCAGGGCCGCGGCGAAAGTCCGGCTCGCCTCGGCCATGAGCGGGCTGTGAAAGGCCCCCCCCACCGGCAGAGGCATCACCCGCACCCCGAGGCGGCCGAAGGTTTCGGCCAACTGCGCCACGGCCTCCGGCGGTCCGGAAACCACCGCCTGCCGCGGGGCGTTGCGGTTGGCGACCACGACGGGCAGGCCGGCTTCGGAGACCGCCCTGTCGACCGCGGCGAGCGGGGCGAAGACGGCCGCCATGGACCCCGGCGGGGCCTGCGCCATCGCCCTCCCGCGGGAGCGGGCCAGAGCGAAGAAAACCTCCTCGTCGAGCCGGCCCGCAGCGCAGAGCGCCGTCAGCTCGCCGAAGCTGTGACCGGCTGCGGCGGCAGGCGACAGCCCGAAGGCGCGCAGGGCCTTCCAGAGGGCGAGACTCGCCGCGCCGATCGCGGGTTGGGCGAGATCGTTCGCCTGGAGCCGCTCCTCGTCGGCGCGGCCGGGCGGATGCGGGGGGTAGAGCAGATCCCCCAGCGGGGGCTCGAGGCCGAGCACCCGCTGGGCGGTCTCGATCGTCTCGAAGGCTTCCGGAAAACGCAGGACGAGTTCGCGGCCCATGTCCGGGTACTGGCTTCCCTGCCCGGGGAAGACCACGGCGAGCGCACCCGCCGCCGCCCCCTCCCCGTAGTAAACGCCCCGATCGGCGGGATCGCCCGGGGCGGGTTCCCGGGCGAGCCGCTCGCGGGCGGCCGCGAGCCGCTCGCGCGCCTCCTGCGCGTCGGAGGCGGGAAAGAGCAGGCGGCAGGCGGCGCGCGGATCGAACCGGAGGCGCGTTCGGGCGGCGAGCCGGGACCAGGCCTCCCCGGGAGCGGAGAGGCTCTTGTCTGCCGCCAACGCGTCGAGCCGGTTCAGAATCTCCGCGCGGGACTCCGCCGAAAGGGAGAAGATCTGCACGGAGCCGTCCCAGGCGATCTCCCGTCGGGATGGGCCGTGTTCCTCGAGGACCGCATGGAAATTGCTCCCGCCGAAGCCGAAGGCGCTCACCCCGGCGCGGCGCGGGGCGTCGGTGCGGGAGAACCACGGGCGGGCGCGGCCGCAGAGGTGGAAAGGGGAGGACGCGACGTTCAGGGCGGGGTCCGGGTCTTCGGCCTTGAGGGTGGGGAACAGCACGCGATGGTGCAGCGCGAGCGCGGTCTTGATCAGACCGGCCACTCCCGCCGCCGCCTTGGTGTGGCCGATCATGGATTTCACGGAGCCGAGCGCACAGCGGCCGGAAGCGGCCCCCGCGCCCTTGAACACCTCGCAGAGGGCCTCGAACTCCACCCGGTCGCCCACCCGCGTCCCCGTGCCGTGGGCCTCGATCAGGCCCACGGTGGCGGGTTCGACCCCGGCCTCGGCATAGGCGGCGCGCAGCGCCTCGACCTGGCCCTCGCGGCGCGGCGCGTAGATGCTCTGCGAGCGGCCGTCGCTCGAGGAACCGAGCCCCCGCAGCACGGCGTAGATTTGGTTCCCGTCGCGCTCGGCGTCCTCGAGGCGCTTCAAGACGACGATCCCCACCCCTTCGCCGAGCACCGTCCCGTCGGCCTGCCGGGAGAAGGGCCGGGCGTCCCCCGTCGGCGAGAGGACCTGGGTCTTGGCGAAACACATGTGCATGAAGATGTCGTTGAGCGTGTCGACCCCGCCGGTGATGGCGAGATCGCAGCGGCCGGAGTCGAGCTCGAGCAGCGCCATGTGCACGGCGGCGAGCGAGCTCGCACAGGCGGCGTCGACCACGCAGTTCGTGCCTCCGAGATTCAGGCGGTTGCTGATGCGCCCGGCGACCACGTTGCCGAGCAGGCCGGGGAAGGAGTTCTCCTGCCACTCGACGTAGGAGTCGGAGATGCGGCGGATCACCTCCGCGGCGGTCTGGTCGGGGATCCCCGCCGCGGCGAGGGCCCGACGCCAGCGGGGAAAGCCGAGGCGGGAGCTGAGGGGGATCACCAGCTCCTGGGTGCCCGTGACCCCGAGGATCACGCTCGTCCGCGCGGGATTGTAGGGCAGCCCCATGTCGGCGAGGGCCGCTCGGGCGGCGAGCAGCGCGAGCAGCTGGGAGGTGTCGGTCGCCTCGAGCAGAGCCGGCGGGATGCCGAAGGCGGTGGGGTCGAAGTCGACGGGGGTAAGAAACCCGCCGCGGGCGCAATAGACGCGGTCGCGCGCGCGGGGGTCGGGATCGAAGTAGTCCTCGCGCGACCAGTGGGTGGGGGGGACTTCGCCCACGGCGTCGCGACCGTTGACCAGAAGCCGGAGGTAGGCTTTCAACCCGGGCGATTGCGGGAAAAAGCATCCCATGCCCACGATGGCGGCGGGGCGGCGATTCACCGTGCGGGTCACCTCAAATTCGATCTCCCCCCTGCGCCTCCGGGAGGGTCCAGCTGCAGGCCGTGCGCCGGGATCAAGCTGGAAACATTACCCTTTAACCGATCCGCCCC
Organism: Desulfobacterales bacterium; assembly: GCA_037481615.2. Classification (GTDB taxonomy): domain Bacteria; phylum Desulfobacterota; class Desulfobacteria; order Desulfobacterales; family SpSt-501; genus SpSt-501. The sequence continues at coordinate 19,167 of JBBFLI020000049.1, read as the reverse complement.
CGGATGGCAACTCTCCGGGCGTCCCGGCCGGGGTGAACGAGCCTGGCCCCAGCAAAGCTTCTATCCGGTCGAGCCGGAGCGGCCGCAGGGCCGCGGCCTCGGGCGGTACAAGGACCCCCTGGCTGCGCAACCAGGAAGTGCGCACGGCCACGGCGGCCCCGAACAGGAGGTTCGCCGCCACGGTGACGGTGCGTCGCTCGGCGGGGTCCTCGAGAAAGCTTCCCTTCGCCCACTGGTTGAAGGCGCCCATCGCCGGTCCGCACCAGATCTGGTAATCCATGCGCCGTGAGGGTTCGCCTTCGATCGCCCAGTGCGAGGAGCGCCCCAGGTAGGATCGAAAGACGAGCGCCATCTTGTGCCGCGGGTTGCGTTCGGCGCTCTCGATCTGCCGCGGATCCCGTTCGCGGAAGAAGACGCGGGTCGCCTCCCACTCCTCTTCGAAGGAGCGGCGGAAGAAATCCTTTTCGAGAATCGCCCGCTGCCGTTCGGGGATCTCCTCCCAGCGCTCATGCGCGGTGAAGAGTTCGTAGAGGCGGGCGGCGCGCTGGGGGAACATCGTGCCGCGCTTGAGCACCTGGACCTTGACCCCGAGTTCGAACATGTCGGCCGAGGGGGCCATGGCGACGTCGGCCTGCCCGGCCTCGGCGAGCAGGCGGCAAACCGCCTCGGAAGTCCCCGCCTCGACGCAGCCCTGGTGTACGGAGCCCGCCAGCACGAAAGCCGCGCCCATGGCGAAGGCGGCGGCCGCCGAAAGCGGGGTGGCGATGCCTCCGGCCAGGCCGACCCGGGGCAGGTGGGCGTAGCCGTGCTCGCGGCGGCAGTCGTCGCGCAGGGCGAGAATCGTGGGGAACAGCGCGATGGCCGGCCGGTTGTCCGTGTGTCCCCCGGAGTCGGCCTCGGCGGTGAGATCCTCGGCGAGCGGCACGTGGACGGCGAGTTCGGCCTCCTGGGGCCCCAGGGCCCCCCGGCGCACCAGGAGCTCGAGATGACGCGCGGGGGGCGGCGCGAGAAACCGCCGCGCCACTTCGACGCGGGAGACCTTGGCGATCAGGCGGTTGGGGCAGACGACGCTTCCATCGGGGCGGCGGTGAATGCCCCGCAGCCGGAAGAGGCTGAGGGCGGGGGTCGGCTCGACGAACGCCGAGGCGCTGGCGACCGTGACGCCGCGGGCGAGAAAGATCTCCGCCAGGCGGTATTCCAACTCCGGGTTGCCGGGGCTGTGGATCAGGTTGACCCCGAAGGGAATCCGCGGATGCGTGCGCTGCAGAGCGTCGATCGCCTCTTCGACCTCCGCGGGGGGCAGGCCGCCGGCACCGAAGAACCCGATCATCCCGGCGCCCCCGGCCTCCTGGACCATGCGCACCGAGGTGATGGCGTTCGCCATCTCGCCGACCACGTAGGCGTAGCGCAGACCGTAGGCGGCGCGGAAAGCCGGGTCGCCGAGGGACGCGGGGTGCAGGGGGGGGATCCAGGCGACCAGCGGCAGGCCCTCGCTTCCGCCTTCCGAGGCGGGGGCGAGGGTGACCGCGCCCGAGCAGGCGATGAAGAGCCGCTCCCCGCGGCGCACGACGAAAAGGGGGCGTGTGGTTTCGAGAAGCAATCGGCCGAGGGCGCCCGCCTCGAGGGGCTCCGGTTCGGCACCCACGGGTCGGAAACGGGCGGTGAGATCTGCTGCAGCGGCGTTTGCGGGCATAGGGCTCTCGGCGGCCCGCCGCCCCGGGGCCTGGGCGGCGGGGGGGGGGGGACGGCGCAGTCCGTTCCTCTTAGGGAAAGCCTGCGGGGCTGTCAAGGCGCCTTGCCTGCCGCTCAACCCCGCGGGTGATGGCGGCGGTGCAATTCCTTCAGCCGCTCGCGGCTGACGTGGGTATAGATCTGGGTGGTGGCGATGTCCGCGTGTCCGAGGAGGATCTGCACGGTGCGCAGGTCGGCGCCGCCTTCCAGCAGGTGGGTGGCAAACGAGTGCCGCAGGCTGTGGGGGGTGGTGCGCCGCTCGATCCCCGCGGCACGGGCGTAAGCCTGGAGCCGTTTCCAGAACCCCTGGCGGCTGAGCGGTCGGCCGGCCCGGGCGACGAAGAGAAAGGGGCTCACCCGGCCCTTGAGCAATCGCCCTCGCGCCTGTTCGAGGTAGAGGCGGATCTTCTCCCGCGCGGGGGTGCCGATCGGCACGAGCCGCTCCTTCGAGCCCTTGCCGAGCACGCGCACGAAGCCCGCCTCGAGATCGATGTCCTGAAGCCGCAGGGAGACGAGCTCCGAGACGCGCAGCCCCGCGGCGTAGAGGAGCTCGATCATGGCCCCATCCCTCAGGTCGGCGGCCCGACGGTTGCCCGGCGCGTTGAGCAACCGTTCGACCTCGGCCCGGCTGAGCGTATCCGGCAACCTCAGGGGGGTGTGCGGCGAGTCGAGCCGCGCCGTGGGATCGGCGGCGAGGACCCCTTCCCGGAGCAGAAAACGGTAGAACGCGCGCAGCGAGACCAGGTGCCGGGCGCGCGAGCGGGCGCTCAGCCCCTCGGCGCGCAGGTGGATCAGGTACTGCAGCAGGCGGGCGGTATCCTCCCCGGAGACGGTGGACACCCCGCCGGCGGCGAGGAAATCGGCATAGCGGCGCAGATCCGAGCCGTAGGCGGAGAGGGTGGCTGGGGAAAGGCCCTTTTCGACCAGGAGATGCTCCAGGTAACGATCGATCAACGACGAAAGGGGGGGGGCGGTTCCCATGGTTTCGATCGCAGGGCGCGGTCGGGGGCGGACTCCATCGGCGCCTGCGGGCTTCTGGGTAGCACGAACGGGGTCCCGATTCCAGCGGATCGCCCCTTTTTGCCCGGCGCGGGGCGTTTTGCGGAATTGACAAGGACCCGGGTGCGGTTCTACAACGCGGGGCGCGGCCGGTGACGCGCTTGCCGCTCCCCGGCCCGATGCCCGCCCTGCGATCGCTCACGCCGCAGAAGACGACGCCTCAACCGGGGTCGACCTTCGAGGGATTTCCCCCCGGGGGGCGCCTCTGCCGCGTCGCGCCACAGAAAGGAGATCCGAGATGAACCTCCATCGCCCCAATGCCAACGAGGCCCTGCAGACCGCCAACCGCTCCCGCAACGTCGTCCCCCAATCCGGGATCTGCAGCCGATGCATCGACGGCTGCCGCGGCAACTGCGATCTCTTTCGCGCCACGTTCCGCGGGCGCGAAGTGCTCTACCCGGAGCCATTCGGCAGCGTGACCGCGGGGGCCGACAAGGACTACCCCGTGGACTACTCGCACCTCAACATCCTCGGCTACGCTTTCGGCGCAAAGGGGGTGGCGGCGGACCCCGATGCGGCCACCTTCCCCAACGTGAACACGGAGACCGAGTTCGGGCTTCAGCACAAGGTGCGCATGAAGATCCCCATCTTCACCGGGGCGCTCGGCAGCACGGACATCGCGCGCAAGAACTGGGAGCACTTCGCGGTGGGCGCGGCGATCAGCGGCATCAGCATCGTCTGCGGCGAAAACGTCTGCGGCATCGACCCCGAACTCGAGCTGAACGCCGCCGGACGGATCGTCAAATCCCCCGAGATGGACCGGCGCATCCGCGAATACCGGCGCTACCATGAAGGCTGGGGCGACATCCTGGTGCAGATGAACGTGGAGGACACCCGACTGGGGGTGGCCGAGTACGCGATCGAAAAGCTCGGGGTCGAGACGATCGAGCTCAAGTGGGGGCAGGGGGCCAAGTGCATCGGCGGCGAGATCAAGGTGAACTCGCTCAGCCGGGCGATCGAGCTGAAGAAGCGCGGCTACATCGTCACCCCCGACCCCGAACTGCCGGCGAACCAGGCGGCTTTCAAGGCCGGTCCCCTCAAGCAGTTCGAGCGCCATTCCCGGCTCGGCTTCATCGACGCCGAGGGTTTCGCGCGCGAGGTGGAGCGCCTGCGGCGGCTGGGGGCGAAGCGGGTGACGCTCAAGACCGGCGCCTACCCCATGCGGGAGCTCGCCATGGCGATCCGCTGGTCGAGCGACGCCGGGATCGATCTGTTGACCATCGACGGCGCCCCCGGCGGGACGGGCATGAGCCCCTGGCGCATGATGGCCGAGTGGGGGATCCCCTCGCTTTATCTCCATTCCATGGCCTGGGAACTCTGCGAGCGGCTGGCCCGCTCGGGGCGTCGCGTGCCCGACATCGCCTTCGCCGGCGGGTTTTCCTCCGAGGACCATGTGTTCAAAGCGCTCGCCCTGGGCTCGCCCTACTGCAAGGCGGTGTGCATGGGCCGGGCGCTCATGATCCCCGGGATGGTGGGCAAGAACGCCGAGAAATGGCTCCGCGGGGAGGACGAGGGCCTCCCCAAATCGGTCTCCCGTTACGGCATGACCAAGGAGGAGATTTTCATGAACTACGAGCTCCTGCGGGAGAAATACGGCGCCGAGGTGGAACGGTTCCCGCTGGGGGCGATCGGCATCTACAACGCGACCGACAAGATCCGGGTGGGGCTCCAGCAGCTCATGGCCGGGACGCGGAGCTGGGCCGTGCGCTACATCGAGCGCCGCGATCTCGTCTCGCTCACCGAGGAGTGCGCCCGGGTCACGGGTATTCCCTATGTCATGGATGCGTTCCGCGAAGAGGCCCTGTCCATCATCGACGGCTGAGCCCCGCGCGGCGGGTTCCCGGAAAGGAGATCTCCCATGTCGGACATCCTGCGAAAACTCACCGCACGCGACCCCGGGGAAAAGGAGTTCCACCAGGCGGTGCAGGAGGTGCTCGACGCGGTCGCCCCCGTGCTGGAGCGCCACCCCGAGTACCGCCGCAACGCCATCCTCGAGCGGCTCTTCGAGCCCGAGCGGACGATCCTCTTCCGCGTCCCCTGGATGGACGACCGGCAGCAGTTCCATGTCCACCGCGGCTATCGCGTCGAGATGAGCAGCGCGATCGGGCCCTACAAGGGGGGGATCCGCTTCCACCCCTCGGTGACGCTCGGTATCCTGAAGTCGCTCGCCCTCGAAAACGTCTTCAAGAACGCCCTCACCCCGCTCAACATGGGGGGCGCCCACGGCGGCTCCGATTTCGACCCCAAGGGCAAGTCGGACACGGAGATCATGCGCTTCTGCCAGAGTTTCGTCTCCGAACTCTTCCGCCACATCGGGCCCCACACCGACATCCCGGAGGGGGATATCGGCGTGGGCGCCCGCGAGGTGGGATTCCTCTTCGGCATGTACCGCAAGCTGCGAAACGAGTTCAGCGGCTCCTTCACGGGGAAAAGCCTCGACTGGGGCGGAAGCGTGCTGCGGCGGGAAGCGGCGGGCTACGGGGTCGTCTACTTCGCCTGCGAGATGCTCGCCGCGCGCGGGCAGGGCATCGCGGGCAAGGTCTGCCTCGTCTCGGGGGCCGGAAACGTGGCCCAGCACACCGCCGAAAAGCTGGTCGAGCTCGGCGCGAAAGTGGTCAGCCTCTCGGATTCGAGCGGGGCGATCTACGACGAGGAGGGCTTCGACCGCGACAAGATCGAGTTCATCAAGCGCCTGAAGAACATCCGGCGGGCGCGGATCGGTGAGTACGTCGACAAGTACTCCCAGGCGGTCTACCTCGAGCGCGACCTTCGCCTCGACCACAACCCGCTCTGGAAGATCCCGGCCGAGTGTGCCTTCCCCTGCGCGACCGAAAACGAGATCCAGCGGCAGGATGCCGAACACCTCACGGCCAACGGCGTCGGCTTGGTGGTCGAGGGGGCTTCCATGGCCTCCACGCGGGAGGCGGTGCGCCTCTTCGAGGAGCGCGGCGTGGCCTACGCCCCGGGCAAGGCGGCCAACGCCGGCGGGGTGGTCGTCTCCGGGCTGGAGATGGCCCAGAACAGCATGCGGCTCACCTGGACCCGGGAAGAGGTCGACCGGCGGCTGCAGGCGGTGATGAAGAACATCCACCGGACCTGCCTCGAGGCGGCGGAGCGCTACGGCCGTCCCGGGAACATCCCGGCCGGCGCGAACATCGCAGGCTTCCTCAAGGTGGTGCGGGCGCTCCTCGACCAGGGTCTCGTCTGACGCGGAGCGAGCCGATGCGGTTCCGGGCGGCGATCTTCGATCTCGACGGGACGCTGCTCGACACCCTGGAGGATCTGGCCGGGGCGATGAACCGCGTTCTCCGCCGCCACGGCCTGCCGGCGCACCCCGTGAGCGCCTACCGGGGATTCATCGGGGAGGGGATCGAGGCCTTGGTCCGCCGCGCGCTTCCCCGGCCGCTTCCGCCGCCGGATGCCCTCGCCGCACGGGTGCGCGAGATGCGCGAGGAATACGATCGGCGTTGCCTCGAGCGCACCCGCCCCTTCCCGGGTGTGCGCGAGCTGCTCTCGGCCTGTCGCGGGGCGGGGATGGAACTCGCCGTGCTCACGAACAAACCCGAGGAGGCGGCGCGCCGCCTCCTCGAATGCCTGCTCCCGGGAGAGGGCTTCGGCGTCGTCTGCGGGGCGCTCCCCGGGCGCCCGCGCAAGCCCGACCCTGCAGGCGCCCGCGAGCTGCTCGCCGCGCTGGGGGTCGCCCCGGGGCAAGCCTTCCTCTTGGGCGACAGCGCCGTCGACATGCAGGCGGCCGCCGCGGCGGGCCTTTATCCCGTGGGAGCCCTCTGGGGCTACCGCGGCGCGGAAGAGCTCCTCGAAGCCGGGGCGCGCCTTCTCTGCCCGGCCCCCGCCGATCTCATCCCCTGGGTCTCCTGAAAGCCCCCGGCCCCCACTCAGAGATTCGCCGACAACCCGAGGATGTTGCGGTTGACCGTGATCGCCGCCTCGGGCTGCACCCAGTCGTGCGCGGTTTCCCGGAAGGGGAGCCAGGCGAGGCGGAAACGCTCGGCGTGGATTTCGATGCCTGCGAGCCGCTCCGGGAGATCCTTTCGCGGGCGAAGAAAGGCGGCGAGGATCAGCCGCAGGCTCTCGCAGGCTTCCTCGACGGGCAGGGTCACCGGGTGATATCGCGGCCCCGGCAGGCGAGGCTCGAGGCGCCCGGTCGGCGGGTTCAGGGTGAGGGCGTTCGCCAATTGCAGGAAATTCCCGGCGCGGATCTTGAACGCCGGCACCCAGAAGCGGAAGTCCTCCTGCTCCCACTCTCTCCGCGGCGCGACCGGCAGGTTCGCGGCGCGGGCGAGATCGGCACGCGTGCGGAGCTCGATTCCGCGCAGCTCGCCGCCGATCTCCCAGAAGGGGAGAAAAAACGACCCCGCGTCGCCGCCTGCAGCGCAGCAGGAGGTGACCCGCGTCAGGCGCTCGCCGGAGGGGATCCAGGAACTTTCGCAATTGCGGCAATGCAGGGCGAGCGCCTGGGGGGCGCCTTCCAGATCCCAGCCGCAGTCGGGGCAGAGGGCGGGGAGAAAGATCACGCCGGCCGCCGGCCGGAGCCCTTCGGCGGGAAGCGAGCGCAGCTCCGGTGGGGTGCGGATGTGCAAGGGGCGGTCGAGAACCCCATCGACGAGGAAGGGGCCGTCGACGCCGACGGGGGCGTAGAGCAACCCCGTCGACTCGCCGATGTGGGCGGTGAAAAGAGGGGGACGTTCGCCGGGCTTGCGCCGGCGGCCCAGGAAGGCGGCCATCGCGCCGCCGAAGGTCTGCGCCGGGGGAAGAAAGCGCCCTTCGGCCTGGGGTGTGAGAAAGCGCAGCCGCAGCCCCTGGGGGCGCAGCCCGAGCGAGCGCGGCAGGGGGGGCAGCTCGAGGGCGATCTCGCTCACATCGACGAAGCGGTGTTCCACCCCGGCCGGCCGGAAGGAAAAGAAGAGCCCCTTGAAGCGCCAGTAGGGGACGTAGACGAGATCAGCCCGCCGCGGCGATTTCGCCGGCAGAAGATAGCGGAAGCCGTCCCGGCTGACGAGAAAGGATTTCACCCGGCAGAAGGGGCAAGTGACCAGGCGTTCGGTTTCCTCGAGCTCGGCCGGGGCTCCGCACTGGGGACAGGCCGTTTCGATCGTGAGCCCGGGCATTCAAAGCTTTTCCCCGCAGTCGTTGCAGTAGACGGAATCGGCGAGGTTCTCCGCCCCGCAGTGGGGGCAGTACCTCTTCTGCGGCGCCGCCGCCTGCTCCAGCCCGCAGCGCGGGCAGAAGCGCGCCGCCGGGGTGAGGTTCTTGCCGCAGCGGGCGCAGCGGTCGAACACCACGAGCTGGTGCCCGCACTGGGGACAGAATTTCGCGTCGGCGGCGACGGGGCTTTTGCACTCCGGGCAGACCGCGGCGGCCGGAGGCGGGGGGGCGGGGACCGGGCCGGAGGGGGACCTGCCGGGTGCGAAAAACTGCGCGAACATCGCCGGCAGCATCAGCCCGAGAGCGGTCCCCATGCCCGATCCGGCCCCTCCCCCGGCGGAGGCGGCCTTCTCCATGGCCATCGCCGCCTTGAGCTGCATGAGGCGCTCGAGATCCTGGAAGGCTCCCATGCGGCTGCGGTCGTCGATCGCCTGCTGCACTTCGGGGGGCGGGGTGATGGCGTTCACGTAGAGCGCCTCCAGGCGGATCCCGAAACGGCTGAAATCCTCCTCGAGCCGCTTCGCCAGCCCGGAGGAGATCTCCTCGTAGCGTGAGGGCAGGTTGAGGAGCGTGTCGAGCTTTTCCCCGAGGTAATCGTTCAGGCGCGAGACGATCACCCGGTTCAGGTATTCCTCGACCTCCTCGGTCGTGAAGGCCCCCTGGGTGCCGACCAGGCTGTTGATGAAGAGCACCGGCTGCGTGACCTGCAGATTGAAGACGCCGAAGGCCCGCAGCCTCACCAGGCCCAGCTCGGCGTCACGGAAGGCGACCGGGTCGCGGGTCCCCCACTTGAGGTTCGTGAAGACCTTGAGGTTGACGAAGTAGATCTCGGCGCGCAGAGGGCTGTCGAGCGCCCAGGGGACGCTCAGGAGCTTCGTGAGCAGCGGGATGTTCCCCGTGCGCAGGGTGTGCCGACCCGGTCCGAAGGCGCCCACGGCCTTGCCCTTGTAAAAGAAGACCGCGGCCTGGCTTTCGCGCACCGTGAGCTGGGCGCCCCACTTGATTTCCGCCGACCCCTCGGCGGGTATGCGCTGCACGAGCTGCTTGCCGCTTTCGTCGAACCACTCGATGTTCTCGAGAAACACAAGACGGCTCTCGGCCACGGGACATCCTCCTCAGCACGGGGGGTACACCGCAGGGCTTTTCCTCGGGAAGACCATCGGCCGTTCGGGGGGACGGCTTGAGCGGCCGGCCGCAGGAAGGGGGGATCGCCGGTTGCGGGTCCTTCCCCCCGGCGAGCGGCGGGCCCGAGGGCGACGATGGTCCCGGGCCGCCTGTCCATTTCGGTTCGTTTGGGAAAACGGCGGGTTATCCTCCGCGCAGCCTCGGTTGCCCGCCCGCCGCTATCGGCGGATGAGCCACCAGAGGATCGGGAAGGCGAGAGCGGCGAGGATGAGCAAGCCCGGGGCCGAAAGGTAGGCCGCGTACCAGGGTCGACCGCGCCGACGGGCGGCCCGCACCTCGGCGAGGAACCAGTTGCCCAGGATCGCCGCGCCGAGGAGCACGCTGACGAGGCGGAGGGCGTCGAGGATCGCGTTCATCGGCAGGTCGGTTTCAGATTTCGGTTGAACTCCACGGCGCCCCTTTTGTATAAGGGAGACCGTGGTTCACAGCCGGCTCAGGTGGCGCGCCTGGAGGGATTCGAACCCCCGGCCTACGGATTAGAAGTCCGTTGCTCTATCCAGCTGAGCTACAGGCGCCCGGGTTCGTCGTGTAGCACACCGCAAGGCGTGCGTCCAGCGGGCAGGCAAGTCGCCTCATGAAGAAGAAATCCAGCAAAACCCAAGGCTCTTCCCGGGTTTCCGCCGCAGGAAAGGGGCGGAAACCCTCCTCCGCCCGCTCGCAGCCCGCCGCCCGAAAGCCGGCCCCGGCGGCGGGGAAGAAGACCGAGAAGACCGAGGCGCGCAAGCCGGCCGCCCGGCGGGCGCCCGCGGAAAAGGCCCCCGGCAGGCGGCCCGCATCCGGCGCGAAGCCGAAGCGGCCGGCCGCCGTCCCCCCGCGCGCGACGCAGGCCGACGCACGGCGGAAAGCGAAGCCCCCCGCACCCGGGCCCGCACCGCAGGAAGAGCGGACGGCCTTTTCGCCGACGGCTCCCGAAGAGAGGCCGTCGGCCCCGGAGACCGCCGCCGCGGCGGCCGCCGCCGAAGAAGCCGCGCCGGCCCCGGAGCTCGATTCCGCTTCCTCGCCCGCCCCGGCCCCGACCAAGGCCCCTTCCGCCGCCGAGGACAACGAAAAGGCGCTCGTCAAGTTCGACCCCCTGCAGCGCTACCTCTCCGAGATCAGCAAGTACCGGCTGCTCACCCGAGAGGAGGAACGCGAGCTCGGCATCCGGGTGAAGGAGCAGGGCGACAAGGAGGCGGCCTACGCGCTCGTCACGGCGAACCTGAGGCTCGTGGTCAAGATCGCCCTCGAATTCCAGCGGGTGTGGATGCAGAACCTGCTCGATCTGATCCAGGAGGGCAACATCGGGTTGATGCAGGCGGTCAAGAAGTTCGACCCTTACAAGAACGTCAAGTTTTCCTATTACGCCTCCTTCTGGATCAAGGCTTACATCCTGAAATTCATCATGGACAACTGGCGCCTGGTCAAGATCGGGACCACCCAGGGCCAGCGCAAACTGTTCTTCAAGCTGAAGAAGGAAAAGCACCGCCTGATCGAGCAGGGCTTCGACCCCAAACCAAAACTCCTCTCCGAACGCCTCGGGGTCTCGGAGCGGGAGGTGGTCGACATGGACCAGCGGCTCGACGGCTGGGACGTCTCGCTCGACGCCCCGGTGAAGAACGACTCCGACACCGAGCGCATCGAGTTCGTCAGCACGGAGATGGAATCGGTCGAGGAGCAGGTCTCGAAAAAGGAGATCGAGCTGCTGCTGCACAACAAGATCAACGAGTTCCGCAAGCGGATGACGCCGCGGGAGATCGAGATCTTCGAGCTGCGCATTTTCTCCGACAACCCCGTCACCCTCCAGGAGATCGGGGACCGCTACGGCATCTCGCGCGAGCGGGTGCGGCAGATCGAGAAAAACATCATCCGCAAGATGCGCGAGTTCTTCAAAAACGAGCTCCCCGATTTCGCATCCTACTCGGAAGATTCCGGAGCGGAATGACCTCTGTTCCCGTCCGGAGCCTTCCGCCCGCAAGCCGGGAATCGCCCCCATGAAGCCTGCACCCAGACTGCTCCTGTCGCTCGTCGCCGGAGGATTCCTCTTTTCCGGCTGCGCCTCGCCGCCCCAGGCGCCGCCCCCGGCGCCTGCGGTTTCGACCGCGGAGGTGATCGGCGAGATCGCCCCCCGGCCGGAGAACGCCTATTATTACTTTCTCGCCGCCCAGGGCGAGCGCCGGGCCGGACGCCTGGATCGCGCCATTGTCCTGCTGCGCGAGGCGATCGCCGCGGAGCCCGACTCCGCCTTCCTCCGGCGCGAGCTGGCGACGCTCCACTTGCAGAACAAGGAGGAGGGCCAGGCGCTCGCCGTTTTGGAAGAGCTACGCTTGCGCCACCCCGAAGACGCCGCGGGGCTGATCCTCCAGGCCGGGATCCTGCAGTCGCAGAAGAAGACGGCCGAGGCGCTCGAGCTCTACGAGGCCGTCTTGCGGCTCGACCCGAAGCAGGAGCAGGTCCATGCCGCAGCGGCGAACCTCCACCTCGAGCGGGGGGATCTCGATGGGGCAGAGCGGGTTCTCCAACGCATGGTCGAGCTGTTCCCGGAATCCTACACCGGTCACTTCCTCCTCGGCCGACTGCATCTCGCCCGCGGCAAACCGGCCGCGGCCGCGGCCGCCTTCCGCCGCAGCGCCCAGGTCGACCCCGAGAGCACCGAGCCGCTCTTCGAGCTGCTGAAAATCGCGCGCGAGGCCGACAGGGGCGGGGAGGCGGCGCGGGTGGTCCGCGAGATCCTCGAGCGCGACCGGGACAACGGGCGTGCCCTCCTCGAAGCGGCGCTCCTTCACCGGGCGGCGGGCGAGACGGCCGAGGCGCAGGCGATCCTGCGGCGCCTGGGCGAGCGCAGCCGCGGCGAATTCGAGATCATCCTCCATCTCATCCAGGGGTGGGTCGATCCCCGGCGGTTCGAGGAAAGCCTCTTTCTCCTCGAGGGCATGCTGCAGGGGGCTCCCGAGCAGCCCGATCTGCACCACCTGCGGGGCTTCTGTCTCTTCGGGATGAAGCGCCACGGGGAGGCGCTCGAGGCCTTCCGCCGCGTGACGCCGGCATCGCGTTTTCACCAGGACGCCTCGGTGCACATCGCCTTCATCCTCCAGGAGCAGGGCAAGGGCGAGGAGGCGCGCGCGCATCTGGCCGGGCTGGTCCGCTCCCAGCCGCAGAACGCCGATTTGAAATACTACCTCGCCACCCTCCACGAGGAGGCGCGGCAATTCGAGGAGGCCCTCGAGCTCCTCCAGCAGGCGGTCGCCCAGGACGAGAAGAATGCGCGCTTCCATTTCCGGCTGGGCGTCGTCCACGACAAGATGAAGAACAAGGAGGCCGCCATCGAGGCCATGAAACGGGCGATCGAACTCGACCCGAAGGATGCGGCGGCGCTGAACTACCTGGGCTACACGTATGCCGATCTCGGGATCCACCTCGAGGAAGCCGAGCGGCTGATCCTCGAGGCCCTCAAGCACAAGCCGGACGACGGCTACATCACCGACAGCCTGGGATGGGTTTATTACAAGAAGGGCGAGTACGAAAAGGCGCTGCACACCCTCAAGAAGGCCTCCGAGCTCGTCAAGGACGACCCCGTCATCCTGGAGCACGTCGGGGACGCCTACCTCAAGCTCGGCGACCGGCCGAACGCCCTGCGCTACTACCAGAAATCGATGGAGATCCGGCAGAAGGCCCCGGAGAAAGAGGCCGACCCGGACAAGCAGAAGGAAAAGGAGGATCTGCAGATGAAAATCCGGCGCCTCCGGGAGGGTCGGCTGTGAGCGGGAAGCCGGGGAAAAAGAGATCCACCTTCGGCGGCGGGATGCGATCGGTTCTGCTTGCGGCCGCGGCCTTCGCCCTGTCCGCCTGCGCGGCGCTCCAGGAACGTCCCGAGCCCTTTCCCGGGCCCCCGCTGACCGATCCGGCGGTCCTCCGCGAGGCCGAAGCCGTTCTCGCGGCCATCCGCAAGACCAACGAGACGCTGGTCACCTGCAAGGGGATCGGGCGCCTCACGGTTCGACGCGAGGGCCGGGTCCAGATGGATGACCGCATCGCCTGGATCGGCTCCGAGCCGCGGCGCCTGAGCCTCGTCCTCTTCGCCTCGGGGTTTCCCGCCCTCCGCCTGGCCGGCGACGGCGAGACCTTTTACTTCCAGGAAGCGACGGCCCCCGGAGCGCCGGTGCGCAAGATCCGCTCGGGGGACCCGGATTTTTCGCGCGTGCTCGCGCTGCCGCTTGCCGCCAGCGACATTCTCGCCCTGTTGCGGGGCCGCACTCCCCTGCGGGCGGAGCGGGTCGAGCGCTTCCACCCGATCGGCACCGGCCCGGGCCACCTCTTGCTCCTTTCGGCCGCCGACGGCAGCCGCCAGGCGCTTTTTCTGGACGAGGAGCGGACCGAGGTGCGCGAAACCCAGTTCTACGACGCCTCCGGGCGGCTCGTGCTGCTCGTGCAGTTTCTCGAGATGCAGAAGGTGGACGGCTATCGCGTTCCGCTCCGCGTGCGGGTGGCCGACGATCGCGAAAACGCCCTCGTCCTCGTCGTCGAGCGCTACTGGGCCGGAGTTCCGGTCACCCCCTCCATGTTCGTTCTCGAGCCCGCCGGCTGAAGACCCCGGCCGGCCCTTCTTCCCATGATCGCCGAAATCATCGCCACGGGAGAGGAAATCCGCACCGGGGCCCTCGCCGACACGAACTCGGCCCACATCGCCGCACGACTCGAAGAAACCGGCATCGAGGTCGTGCGCCTCCACGGGCTGGGCGACGACCGGGCGCGGCTGGTCGAGGTCTTCCGTGAGGTGGGAGAGCGGGCCGACTTTTGCGTGGTGACCGGGGGACTGGGCCCCACGGTGGACGACCTCTCGGCCGAGGCGGCGGCCGCCGCCGTCGGGGTGCGGCTGACTCTCGAGCCGCGCGCGCTCGCCGCCCTCGAGGAATTCTTCCGCCGCCGCGGCCGCCCGCTCAACCCCTCCAACCGCAAACAGGCCTATTTGCCCGCGGGGGCCGAGATGCTCCCCAACCCCGTCGGTACGGCGCCGGGTTTTGCGCTCACGATCGGCCGCTGCCGCTTCTTCTTCCTGCCCGGCGTCCCCCACGAAATGCGGCGCATGCTCTCCGCGGAGGTGCTGCCGCGGATCGCCGCGGCCGTGGGCGGACGGCGCGACTACCGCCTCGTGCGCACGCTCTCCTGTTTCGGGATGACCGAGTCGCGCGTGGGCGACCGGTTGGAGGGCATTTCCGCCGCGGTCCCGGGGGTGCGGCTGGGGTTGCGCGCCCATTTCCCGGTGATCCAGGTCAAGCTCTACGCCGCAGGGAAAGCGGAGCACGCGGTGCGCGAGGTCCTCGAGCAGGCGGCGGCCTGGGCGCGGCAGGCCTTGGGGTCGGTCGTCTTCAGCGAAGACGACGCGACCTTGGCCGAGGTCGTGGGGCGGCGGCTGAGCGAGGCCCGGCAAAGCCTCGCCGTGGCCGAGAGCTGCACCGGCGGTTTTCTCTCCCACCTCCTGACCGAAATCCCGGGCAGCTCGGCCTGGTTCCGGGGCGGTGTCGTCGCTTACGCGAACGAGGCGAAGACGGCTCTTCTCGGGGTTTCCCCGCTGACGCTCGACCGCCATGGGGCCGTGCACGAGGAGACCGCGCGCGAGATGGCCGAAGGGGCCCGGCGGTCCTTGGCCGCCTCCTGGGGGCTTTCCACCACCGGGATCGCGGGGCCATCCGGCGGGAGCGCGGAAAAGCCCGTGGGGACCGTGTGCATCGGCCTGTGCGGTCCCGCCTCGAGCCCGCAGGCTCATCGCTTCCGGCTGAACTACGACCTGCGCTCGCGGAACAAGACCGTTTTCGCCTTCAAGGCGCTCGACCTCCTGCGCCGGGCGCTCGCGGGGATGCCGCTCGAGGAGGGGTAGGAGCGCCGTGGCTTCCGGAAAGGGCGGGCGGTTCACCCTGTTCGCCGGCTGGCTGATCGACGGCTCGGGAGGCCCCCCGCAGCGAAACGTCCGCCTTGAGATCGCCGAGGGCCGCCTGCGGGCGATCCGCGGGTTCAAGCCGTTTGAGCCCTTGCCGCCGGCGGAGGGCGGCGTTCTCGACTGCCGCGATTGCACCGTCATCCCGCCGCTCGTCGACAGCCACGTGCACCTCGCCTTCGACGGCCTTGCGCCCGGAGGGACCCTTCCGCCTCCAGCCGCGGCCGAGGCGCGCCTGCGGCAAAACGTCCGGAGGCTGATCAGCCGCGGCGTCTTCGCCGTGCGGGACGCAGGCGATGCGGACGGCCTCGGGCTTTCCCTCGCCCGGCGGGCGGGGGCGAACGCGCCCCTGCGCGTTTTGTCGGCCGGCAAGGCTTTTTACCGGCCCGGACGCTACGGCGTGATCCTCGGGCAGGCCCTCCCCCCGGGGGTCTCCCCCGCCGCCCGGATGGAGAGGGACGCCGAGGGGCGGCAGACGGTCAAGGTCGTGAACTCCGGGCTGAACAGTCTCGTCGAGTTCGGCCGTGAAACCCGCCCGCAGTTCGGCGCGGGGGAACTCTCCGCCCTCGTGCGCGCGTCGGCGCTCCGCGGGCTTTCGGTGATGGTGCACGCCAACGGCGTCGAGCCCGTGGCCTGCGCCGTCCGAGCAGGCGTGCACTCGATCGAACACGGCTTCTTCATGGGGGGCGAGAACCTTGCGGCCTTGGCCGATGCCGCCGTTTTCTGGGTGCCGACCCTCGTCCCCCTGCACGCCTGCGCCGAGCGGGCCCCTTCGGGCTCCCGCGAGGCCGAGGTCGCCCGGCGCACGCTCGATCACCAGATCGAACAGCTCCGCCGCGCGCGGGCCCTGGGCGTGAAGGTGGCCCTGGGCACGGATGCCGGAAGCCCGGGGGTCGTCCACGGGGATGCCGTCGGGGAAGAGATGCGGCTCATCATGGAAGCCGGTTTCCCGGTCGGCGAGGCCGTGGCGGCGGCGACCGCGGTCGGGGCCGAGCTCTGCGGCTTCGGCGGCGGAAGGCTCAGCCCCGGGGCCGAGGCGAGTCTTCTCGTGCTCGAGGGCGGCCCGGAGGAGATTCCCGAAAGCCTGCGGCGCATCCGCCGGATCCTCTTCGCCGGCGAGGAGCTATCCCTCGGGCAGTAGATGCTCTTTCAGCCAGCGCACGCTCTCGTGGAGAAAAAGCTCCTGGTGCCGGGGGTCGCCGAGGGCGTGGTCGCCACCGGGCAGAACGACCAGGCGCTTCGGCGGCAGCGCGGAGTTCACCACCTCCCGGCCGTGCTCCCAGGGGACGACCGCGTCGGCGTCGCCGTGGAGGACGAGGACGTGGTGGATGCGGCCGAGCAGGGGGGCGAGATCGAAGTCCGCCCCCAGCAGTTCGGATTGGCGCCTCCACTCGGGGTCGACGCCGGGACGACGGGCGGCGGCCCGCAAGGGGGCGGAGCGGAGGGGGGGCGCGTAGAGGACGAGGGCGTCGACCGCCTCGCTCGCCGCGGTCTTGAGGCAGACCGCTCCGCCCATGCTGCTTCCGAAGAGCCCGAGCCGCCCGCCCAACCCCTCGCGACGGCGCATCGTCCCGATCGCCGCGCGCAAATCCCGGCAGCGCTCGTCCAGCAAGGCGGGGGAGGCGAGGATCCCTTCGCTTTCCCCGCAGCCGCGGTGGTCGAAGCGCAGGTAAGCGATACCGGCCTCGTTGCATGCGCGGGCGAGCGCGGTCTGCTTGGGGGAGGAGCGGTCGCTCAGCAAGCCGTGGGAGCCGATGACGAGCGGGGGCCGCGCGGCCGTCTCGGGCAGATGGAGATCCCCCCGGAGGAGGAGGCCGTCGACTTCGAAGCGGACGGGGATCGGCATGGGGTCTTCCATCGCAGAGAAGGGTTTTCGCGCCGGTTGCGGGGCGGGCTCAAGTTTCCTACTCTATAGACGCGATGTCCCGGAAACGCCACATCGTTCTCGAAGCCGAGATCACCGGTATCGCTTACGGCGGCCGGGGGATCTTCCGCTGGGACGGGCTCGCCGTTTTCGTCAGCCAGGCCGTTCCCGGCGACCGGGTGCGGCTGGCGATCGTGCGGCGGAAGAAGTCCTTCGCCGAAGGGAGCCTGCTCGAGGTGCTCTCCGCCTCCCCGGATCGCATCGCCGCCCCTTGCCGCTACAGCGGGGTCTGCGGCGGCTGCAGCTGGCAGTTTCTCGCCTACGAGAAACAGCTCGAATACAAGCGGCGGCATGTGGCCGAAGCACTCGCCCACATCGGCGGGCTGAAGGGGGTGCCGGTCCACCCTGCGATCGCCTCCCCCCGCGTGTTCGCCTACCGCAACAAGATGGAGTTCACCTGCAGCGACCGGCGCTGGCTTCTGCCCGCGGAGATGGACGACCCGGAGATCGACCGCAACTTCGCTCTGGGGCTGCACGTTCCGGGGACCTTCGACAAGGTGCTCGATACCGAAGCCTGCCTGCTGCAGCCCGATACCGGAAACCGGATCCTGGCGGAGATCCGCCGCCTGATGCTCTCTTCGGGCAGACCGCCCTACGGGCTGAAGAGCCATGAGGGGTTCTGGCGCTTCGCGGTCCTGCGAAACGCCGTTTCCTCCGGCGCCTGGATGGTGAATCTCGTCACCGCGGCGGCGGACCCAAAGCTTCTGCCTTCGGTCGCCGAAAGGCTCGCCGCGGCATTCCCCGAAATCGCCTCCGTGGTGAACAACGTCACCGCGCGCCGGGCGGGGATCGCGGTCGGCGAGATCGAGCACCCCCTGCGCGGGGAACGAACGCTGCGCGAGCGCATCGGCCGCTTCGTCTTCGAGATCTCGGCGAACTCGTTTTTCCAGACGAACACCAACGGCGCCGAGCGGCTCTACGAGACGGTGCGCGACTTTGCGCGCCTGGACGGCGGGGAGACCGTGGTCGATCTCTACAGCGGGACGGGGACCATCCCCGTCTTTTTGGCCGAGCGCTGCCGCCGGGTTTTGGGAATCGAGATCGTCGCCGGCGCCGTCCGGGACGCCGTGCGCAACTGCCGTCTGAACGGCATCCAAAACTGCCGCTTCCATGCGGGGGATATCCTCGAGGGGCTCGCCCGGCTCAAGGAGGCTCCCGCGGTGGTGATCGCCGACCCGCCGCGCGTGGGCATGGCGAAGGAGGTGGTGCGCGAGCTCCTGCGGCTTTCCCCGCAGCGGATCGTCTACGTCTCCTGCAACCCGGCGACGCTCGCCCGCGATCTCAGCCTGCTTCAGGAAAAATACGAGGTCCTCGAAGTCCAGCCCGTCGACCTCTTTCCGCACACCTTTCACATCGAGGCCGTGGCCCGGCTGGAGAAACGAAGCTGAAAGGAAGGGAAGAGATGAAGGTCGTGTTTCACCCCGCGTTCCACGCCGTCTACACCTCCGACCCCGCGGCCGCCGCCGGACGGATGGAGGCGGCGCTTGCGGGCCTCGGGCCGGAGGTCGAGTGGGTCGAGCCCGAGGCGGCCGGGCAGGAGGATCTTCTGCGCGCCCACAGCGCCGCCCACATCGAAAGCATCCGTCGGCTCGGCCTCTACGAGATCGCCGCGCTCGCCGCGGGCGGGGCGATCCGCGCGGCCGAGATCGGGATGAGCGAGCCCTGTTTCGCCGCCATCCGGCCGCCCGGGCACCACGCCTCGCGCGACTCCTGCTGGGGGTTTTGCTTCTTCAACAACATGGCCGTCGCCGTCCTGGCCCTTGCCGCGCGCGGGCTCGCCCGCCGGGTGCACATCCTCGACTTCGACCTGCATTACGGGGACGGGACGGAGAACATCCTCGGCTCCCGGCCGGGGGTCTCGATCCACAACCCGGCCGCGGCCGGTCGCGGCTCATACCTCGAGGAGATCGAACGCACCCTTGCCCGCGCAGAGGCGGACGTGATCGGCGTTTCGGCGGGCTTCGACAACCATCTCGAGGACTGGGGCGGGCTGCTGCTCACCGAGGATTACCGCGCGATCGGCGGGATGGTCCGCGAGGCGGCGGGAAGGCTCGGGGCGGGGTGCTTTGCGCTGCTCGAGGGCGGCTACAACCATGCCGTCCTCGGCGAAAACGTGCGCGCCTTCCTCGCGGGGCTTTCGGGGGAAGAAGAACGGGTGCGGCGGGAATGAAAATGGCGGAAGTGCATGGGAATCGAA
>JBBFLI020000048.1:0-25945 GCA_037481615.2 Desulfobacterales bacterium | reverse complement strand
GTAGAGGTATTAAAAAATGAATAAGAAAACGGTTCTTGAGACTTATCTGGAAGATAAAGATTTTTATAGAATATTTAAACAGGAGCAACTCATTCTCGATGTTACTGAAAAAATTTGCAAGCAGCTTAAAGAAGATAATATTAGCAGATCTGATCTCGCGAGGAGGCTTAATAAAACGAAAGGTTATATTTCCCAACTTTTGAATGGAGCAAGGAATCTCACACTTCGAACTATTGCAGATATCGCGGTTGCAATAGACTGCCGGGTCGTTATAAGTTTTGTTAAAAAAGATCATGCTGAAACTGGAAAGTTTATTGACTTTGAAACTTACAACTATCCACTACCGAAAAACAATTATAGAAGCTATTACAATTTTAAAACGAACGCCGATGATTACCAATCTTGCACTTTTGACTCTGAGAAAATTGCAGCTTAGAAATAAAATTAAAGTACAAAAATAAAGTTTAGATTAATGGAAATTGACAGACAAAAAGAAGAATTTGACGCTCTTAAGCGAGTCACAGAAAAAGCCGAAATTCTATCGGTTACTCTTTTTGAGTGCGCTTCTAGCAGATCAGATGACGCGTTAGCGTATAAAGAGATAAAAATTGATTTGTCCACATCAAGCAAATTGCTTGAAAAAGATGATGATTTTTTTTATGCCAAAGTTAGCTTTAAATTCACGGGAAGGCCAGCAGAAGATGAAACCAAAGTGTTAGTAAATATAGAGGCATCATTTGTTATTAAATATCTATTTCCAGGGGCAAGTAATATTTCAATAAAGGAACTTGAATCTTTCTGCAACATAAATCCACTTTTCAATTGTTGGCCATATTGGCGCGAGATTATTCAAAGCATGACAACACGAATGGATCTTCCTCCGTTTACATTACCATTACTGAAAATAAAACAACGAAGAAAAGAAAAAGAAGATTGATATTTGTTGCACCCATTTAGTCGGTCACAAACAGCCCGAGCTCCTGGTTCAGGAACCGGGCCATTTTTTTGAACCATGTCTTATCTCCCGAGTAGAGCGCCCAGTCGAGCGCCAGCATCAAAAGCGATCCGATCCCCTCGCTCGTCCCGCAGGTGTTCCCGACCCAGATCTTTTCCGATAGCTGCTGCGCCACGTCGTAGAAGTGGTGAAGCGGCAGCCAGTCGTCGAAGTCGAGCGCGCACGGCTTCGCCCGCCCACGCGCGCCGAGAAGCCCGGAGACGAGCTTTTCGAAGGCCGCCCGATCCCCAGGGCCAGCCCGGAGCTCATAGGCCACGATTCCGCCCGTCCGGCCGTTCAGCAGCATCCCCAGAGCCTTCCCGACCTCGCCCTGGTGGAACAGGTAGACCTCGCCAGAGCTCATCGGGAAAAGCCCGTCATCTCGCTGCCGGCCCTCGAGGTCGTCGAGCAGCCTCCGCGCCCAGAGCAGGCAGGCCGGGTCCCCGTCCCGCCAGTATTTGAAGATCATCGCCTGGACGACCAGCGCATGGAAATCCGGGCTGAAGTAGTTGTATTCGATCGAGGCCGAGTTCTTGACGAAATCGCTCGGAAGCCGCCAGCCCCCGGCCACGTCATCGAGGATCCGCGTTGAAAGCCACGAGACCCAGTTGTCCAGGACCGTCCTCGCGTCCGCCGAGCCTGTGAGATAATAGTAGTGCGCGGAGGCTGCGAGCGCCCGATACTGGAACCCTGCCCAGTTCGTGTTGACGTCCGGGCCGGCCCATCCCCAGGTCCGCACCTCCCCGCCATACTCCGCCGGGTTCTCCTGCGCGAGCGGCACCCAGACCGGCATAAACGGCCCCGGATCGGCCGCGTAGCGCTCCGCGTAGACCTCTTGCGCCTTCCGCAGAAACGCCATCAGCTTCGCCGCGATCTCATGCTCCCCGGCGAGTTCCCAGGCCGGCGGGCATTGATAGCCCGAATACATCGGGCCGCGCCAGAGAACCGGGCCCTGCTCCGTCCATTGATAGCTGAACCGGACGCATCCGTCCCACTCGTCCAGAACCGAAGCATCCAGCATCACGTCGTCGAAGAGCCAGTCGATTTTCCCGGTCGGCGGCGCGTCGATCTGGAGGACGTAGACGTAGCGGCCGCCGAGCTCATGATGCTCGACCTCCATCCGCGCCGTCCCATAGACGACGGCACCATAGAGGTCGGCTTCTACGCTCCAAGCTGCGACGATCACGACGCCAGGAGGCGCGATCTGGCTTCCGTAAAGGACGCTGCCGTATAGCTCACAGCCGAGCATCTATTCTTCGCGTCGCCCCGCGCCGCGCATCAGCCATCGCGGGAGATAGATCCGCACCCCGAAGATCTTCGCCCCGTGGATCTTGTGCTTCAAATCATCCACCGGGTCATCAATCAAATTCTCCAGCAGACGCAGACGCCGCTTCCAAGAGGAGGCCCCCCACTCATTGCACAACTTTCTCCATTCCTCTTTTTTCTTCTCCCACCATTCCATAGTTACATCTCCGCATTGGCGGCCCATTGAAAAACAATGATATGACCGGCCGAAGCGACCGACGAGAATGAAAAACTTGTCTCAGACGAGGCAGTCGAAGATGGAGCTTGGTCTGCTCCAGTAGAAGCATTCCTGTACACACCGCTGGTGCCGGTTGTCGGTGAATACAGGACGATGGTCGGCGCAGCTCGCTTTCTCACACTGAAGGCTTGATGAAAATAATCATTATTTATCACGGCCGTACCAATGCACCGGCCGCTATCCGTCACCGAGCCGGGGTTGGCGTTGTGCAAATAACTTTTCTCATAATACCGGCAACACTTCGCATACTCTTGCTGTATGGAAACAGGCGAAAATGGGGTCGCAACATTCCCCAATTCCAATTTAAGCATCGCAAACCAACACTTATTGCTAGTCGAAGAAAATAGATTAACCTGATTTGAACCACACAACTTGTTACCATTTAACCAACTATAAAATGTACTGGTATGGTAGTCTGAACCAGAGGCCAAGCACAACCGTATCACCATACCGATTTCGGTGGTTAAATCTGGCGAACCACTTGTAGTAACAGGAAAGGAAATTTGCTTATACTCCCAGGTATTAGTAGAGTTCACAACAAACGGCGCAACATAAGACAGCGCCGACGAGCCAGAAACATAAAACGAAGCATAATAAGTGCCAGCAAGCGTGCTCTTCACCCAAAAACTCAATACAGCATTTCTACCGCAAATATGAGCAAAATCATACCCCTCTAATCTGTAATCAAACGACAAAAAATCCGCACCAGCAAGCGATGTCTTCGCTGTCGCACACTCGATAGCAACGGCAGGAAAATTAGATGGACCAGTATCCTTTGTGTACTTAATAGCGCCACCATTAGCTGAAAAAAGAACAATAAACCTGTCAGCAGTAAAACTAGCACCAGCGTTAGAAATGGTAACGTTTGGATTGAAATTTCGTTGCCAAATTTGTAGGCCGCCGTTGATGAGCAAGTTCGGGTTCGATGTCGGCGTCGGCACCCAGAGGCTGCCATTGAAAACCAGACCATCACCCAAGGACGGAGAACCCGTTTTGACTACGACGTCCGAATCCAGAAAGCCCGCCTGCGCGAGATTGCCGTTCGAATCGAGCTTCGCCACCCGGTTCGCCGTCGCGCCGCTCACCTTGTCTGCCTTGCCGGCAAGCGCGCTGGTCACGGAAGACGAATCCGCTTTCGCATTGACCTCGGCCTCGATCTCGTCGATCTTTCCCGCCGTGATGACGTGCGCGACGTAATCGTTCGCCGACCAGCTCCGCGCCGTGGTTCCCTCTTGCCCCCGCGTTGCCGTGAAGGTGTCCCCGGAGGAAAGCTGAAGTGTAACGATCTCGCGGTTCGCATCCTTGACCGGGCTGTCATAAGAGGCAGACCAGATCACCGCGCGAAACTGCCCCGAAGACGGGAACAACGCTCCTTGTCCCGTCAGCACCTCCAAGGACGTCGCCGAATTCGTGATCGCAGACGCCAGCCGGCTCATGGCAAAGTTCTTGTTCTTCAGCGTGATCGCCATCGGTCAATCCTCCAAGTATTGCTTGAGCGTTTCGCGCTCGTGCGTCGTCTTCCCGAGCGGGATCCAGTTGAAATCATCGAGCAGCGCGGTCGAGCTGTCCTGCCAGATCGTCGATGACCCCTGGATACTGCCAGCATAGTGGAACGTGAAGCGCAGTTGATTCACAGGCCCCACAGGCACCATCGGCGGGATATAAAAGAAATCGCTCCACAGCAGATTGATCCGTTTCCAGTTCGCTAACTCTTCGGCGTAAATCGTCTTCGATTGCCACAGTTGATCTGTATGGGGTGCATACTCAGACACAAGATCGACCGTCAGATAATGAACGCCGTATCGCGGGCTCTGAATCCAGCGGCAGCCGAACGAGATCCCGGCGGTCCCGGAAAAGATTTCCTGCGAGAAAGGCATCGTCAGCGCCACCCGTTCCCAGTTCGGCTTTTTGGCAATGACGTGAACCATGTCCAGGCGCAACGCCTGGTGGTGCCGGTATCCGTCTTCGACCCATCCCGCGTAGTGTTTGCTGATCTCCGCGTTCGTCCACCCGGAATTATAGTATTTGTCGATCCACCAGATCGGCCAGTCGATTCGCTCGCCGTCCCAGATCAGCCGGTCGATCTTCGACCATTGCGGCCAGTCGAGCTCGAGCAGCCGCCAGTTCTCGGAATCGTCCACGACGCCGGCGTAGTAGGTCCGGCTCAAGTCATAGGCCCCGTCTACCCTCGTATTGATCGCAAACCTCAGAGGAAGCCCGCTCGCGCGGCCCTTGAATAGGACCTTGAGCATCGTGGCCTGGTCCGGGATGAAGATCGGCATCCCCCAGCCGAAATAACCCCATCCTCCATCCTTCACGTCCGCGATCAGCCGGAGCTGCCCGTCCTCGGTGATCGCAGGCGTGATCGAGCTGCCGGCCGAAGAGCCCGAAAACGTCCAATGCCCCTCGTCCCGCACGCGCGAAGGGTCTCGATTGAAATTATCAATGATCGATTGATCCGGGGATTGCCCGAAGGCTTTCAGGCTCTCGATGATGCTCCAGCCGTAGCAGCGCTTGAAGTCGTCCCAGCGGGCCCGCGCCTCGAGCATGGCGAGCGCGATCCATTGATCGGCATCCGGCGCGGAGGAAAACTTCGCCTTCGCCCCCTGGCGGCAGGGGATGAAACAGGGATAGGCTTCGATCGGCGTCTTCGGGGCGAAGGTCTGCCCCGTGGCGAAATAATAGTAGACCTGGAGCTCGGCGCCGTCGCCCGGATCCGTCCCGAGTGTGATGACCGTCTGGTCCGCCTCGTTCTCGACCGTCCCGCCGGTGAAATAGTTCGTCGGATTGCCTCGAGGAAGCGCCCAATAGCCGTCCCAGGTGAATTCTACGGACTTGTCCCAGGCCCCCCGGAAATGACGCACGCGGCCCCCGCCGGCCGCCTGCGGAATGGTGATCTTTCCCCCCTGGCAGACGTAGACCGCCCCGTCCAACGCACCACAGACCGGCTGCTCGATCTCCTGCCCGCCGAGGAGGTCATACTGCCATTGCAGCAGGTGGAAGGGGGAGTTTTTCATGCGCCGGCCGCATCATCAGGAGAACGTCCGCCACATCGAGGAAGCCTCGTCGGCCACGAGGTAGCGGTTCGCGTAGGTCGAAAGCGAAACGCTCGTCCCCCCGTCGATCGTGTCCGAGCCGGTGCGCTGGATCGAGACCGTGTTCGACGAGCCGTCGGTCCGTTTGAAGGTCAACGCCCGGCCGTTCCGCCCGGAGACGGCCTGAAGCGTGACCGTGATGTTGTTCGAGGTGGCATCGAGCAGGATGATGTCGTCGTCATCGACGACGTTGTAACTCGAGGCCGAGACCTTGGTCAGCTTGCGGGTCTGCCCCGTCGAGAGCGCGATGGTCTTGAGCGTCGCGTCGGCCCGGATCCGAAAGAGTTCCGTCCAAGTCGGGCTCGCCTCGGTCCCCGTGTTCACCTGGAAGATGAGACTGCCGGCGCTCTCGACCAGCCGGAAATCCTTCGCGCCCGATTCGGTCCCGATCATCCGCAAGGCCGGCGTCGCCGTCTTCATGACCGCCGCAACCGCCGAGAGCAGATCCGCCCAGACGGATCCGGTGTAGAGCTGGAACCGGCTGGCCGTCGTGTTGTAGATCACCATGCCGGCCGTCGGGCTGGTGAGGTTGTCGCGCTGCGTCTCGTTCAGCCGCGGCAGCCGGATGAATTCATCCCCGGATTCGTCCCAGCGCAGCGGCCCGGTCATCAGGACCGAGCCGTCCTTCTTCACGACCGCGCCCTCGAGCGTCGCAATCCGCCCCTCCTGGTCGTTGTGCCCGGAGACGAGCTGATTCAGCTCGGCGTCCATCTTCTGGTCGTCGATCGGCTGGTTGGCGATGTAGTCGTTTCCGAAGTTGTAGAGCCTCGAGAGCGTGGTCATCGGTCATTCTCCCAGTTCTCTGAGCTTGTCTGCGAAATTCCTGATGATCGCTTCTTTCTTCCGCCAGTCGAGATTGGGGTCCCGCAGCGCCCGCATCATCTCGGACTTGAGCTGTGCGACCTGCGCCCGCTTCTCGACTGCCGCCTGCATTGGCGTCGGGGCCACGATGTTCACGCCCACCCAGCGGGCCGCTGCCTGCTCCGGGGTCGTCTGCCGGCCGTAGCGGTCCTTCTCGCCGGTGATCGCCCGCACGGTGTAGCCGAGCGCCCCCTGCCGCGTGAGCATCGTCGGGGCCCATTTGTTGTAAAGCCACTCGGCGAGCTTGAGCGCCTTGTCCGTCGGGTCGTCGAGCTCATTGTAGATCGGCTGCCCGGTGAACGAATCCCGCGGCGGATCCCGGTCGGTCCCGGACTTCAAACTCCAGAGAATATCAAGATAGGGGTTCCCGATCAGTTGCGTCATCTCGCGCGTGTCGCCCGTCTTGAGCGCGCGGATCATCTCGTAGTGCGACGCCCAGGGGAAGAAATAGCCGATGTTCACCCATTGCAGGTTCCCCTCGGGGCTCTTCCACGGCAACACCGCATAGGTCGGATTGTCCTTGACGTAGCTCGGCAGCATCCGCCGCAGCCGCTGGAAATCCTCCTCCGTCAGGTCGAGCGTCGCCCTGGCGAGCTCGAACATCGCATAAGGGGCGAGCGCGTATTTCGCCACCACCCAGGGCCGACGGCGCAGCGCCTCGAGGATCAGCGGCGTGATCTTGTAGGTGTAGCTGACGAAGGGCGAGACGAACCGCCGGGCCATCTTGATCGACGGATGCGCGATCGAGTAATCCATGCCCCACTTCTGGGCCTGGATCACGGCCTTGCCGACCGGAACACCGGCCTCGCGCTGCTCGATGAATTTGGCGAGCTTGAAGAAGTCGTCGATCTTCCCGTAGTATTTCGCCAGATCCTTCATCTTGCCGATCACGGTCTCGAGCGCCCCGCCTTCCATCTGCCGGAACGTGGCGAGCACTTCGCCGATCTCGGCCTCGGTCCAGTTCGTCTTGAAGAGCCCGTTTCGGAAACCTTCCTGGTAGTAGCGGCCCTTCGAGCGCATCTCCTCGGCAGCCCGCACCATGTAGCGCGGGACGTCATACCAGGGGATGCCGCTCATGTTGAGCTGGACGAAGTTCGAGTAGACGTTGCGCGCGGCCGTCGGAACGTTCAGCGCCGTCTTGGAGACCTTGAACGCGGTCATCCCGGCCTCGAAGGTGTCGAGCACCTTGTTCATGATCCGCGAGCCGTGGATCTCGTCGTTCAGCCGGCCAAGAAACGGCGCGATGTCCCGGGCGATCTCTTTTCGGACGTAGGCCCCGCGGAGCGGCCCGTAGGCCGGCGCGTCGGGAAGCGCGACGAAATCCGCCGTAGCCTTGCCGGCCTCGCGCTCGGCGAGCTCGATCGCCCGCTCGAGCCGGTCGAGACGTTCCATGACCTCGGGCGTCTGGACTTCGCGCGCGATCCGCCGCTGGGCCTCGAGATCCTTCTTCGCCGCCTCGATCCCCATCTTGAACCGCAGCGGCTCGCCATCGAGCGGGCCCCCGTCGTGCCGCAGGATGTAGCCCGGCCCGGACGGGTTCGGCTCGACCTGCACGTCCTGTTGCTGGCGAGCCAGCCTCGATTTCATCCGGTAGGCCGAAGCGATGTCCCGGAAGACCCTCACGTCGCCGGCCTCGATTACGGAGGGCTCCCAGACCCACTCGGGGTCGCCGGCGATCTTCTCGTAGAAGTCGTGTTTGGCGATGTCGGTCAGGCTCTTGGAAAGCCCGTAGGGCTCGGCGATCGAGACGTCCTCGATCAGCCCGATCGCCCGGCGCTGCTCGTCGGTCAGGTCCTTGCGCCGCTTGATGTAGGAGAGATCGAGCTTGCCGGCCCGGCCGCCCATGTCGAATTTGTCGCCCAGGACGTGCTTGAGGTAGAGATAGCGGACGTATTGATTCTTGTGCGCCTCGAAGGCTTCGCGGGAGAGGATACCGCGCCGGACGAGCGCTTCGCCGACCAGGTTGTTCACGGCCCGCAGCGTGTCGGCGAGCCGCTGGGCCTCTGGCGGAAGCGAAACGGGCTTGCCGTCCAGGTAGCGGAAAATCCCCTGCCGTGTAGCCTCGTCCAGTTTGCGCGTCCGCTCGAAGACGCGCTCGACGATCCGCTCGACACGAGCGATCGAGCCGAAGGTCTTGTAGCGCTCCTCGAGGTAGCGCTCTTTCTTCGGCAGCCGGATGAAGGGATCGAAAAACTCCTCGGCTGCGGCATAGGCCCGCTTCAGCCCGCGGCCGACCGCCTCGAAGACCGGTCCGAGATCGAGGAACCCCTGCTCGTTGTCCAGGATGTCCTTGACCGTGATGTCGCGCCGCTTTTCGGCCTGGGCCATCCGCTCCATCGTCTCGCCGGCAATGCCTTGCTTCCTAGGTTTCACCCGTGCGATGACCGCAACGGGTTCTCTGCCGACCTTGAAGACGACGACATCAGACCTCGGTTCTGCGAACGGCTTCGCCTCGGGGTGCCTCGTCAAGACCGCGTTCACATAGTCGGAATCCAACAGATAGCGCCCGGCCTTTCTCCCGGCCAGGTGGACCCACGTCGGGGCCTTCGAATCGGGCCCGATGCCGACATAGACCTCCCCGACGTAATCGAGCGGATCGGTCGCCTTCCAGCGCTTCAGGAAGCGCCCGAGCTCGATCTTGCCCTGCGGTGGCTCGGAGCCGGCGGGGACCTTCTCCCCGGGCGGCAGCTTGACCGCATAATGCCCTTGCGTGAATATCACCCCGTCCGGGGTCTGCTCGTAGAAGAGCGGCGGAGGGTCTGCGCCTTTCGGAGCTTCGATGCCCGGGAGTTCCTTGACCTTGCGCGGCTGGAACCCCTCCATGTAGGCCCAGCCGTCGAAGCCGGTCTTGAGCGGGTGCCCGCCTCCGCGGATGCTCGGCGTCTTGAAGGGCTCGTAGGACGTCTCGGTCACGGGATAGTGCTTGGCGATGAGGTCCCGCGCCTTGCGGAGCGATTCGGGGTGCCGGACGATGTTGAAGACCGCTCCGCTCGGGGCCTTGATCTCGAACACGCCGAAGTTCTTGATGTTCTCCCGCAGCGCTCCCATTCGCTGCGCCTGCGGGTCGTTTCCCCAGCGCTCGCGCGCCCATTCCGGGGCGCGGAGCGGATCGTCGCCCGGATCAAGCAGCTCGGCCTTCGAGCGCACGCCCTGTTTCTCGACCTCTTTGATCGCCCGGTCGATCTCCGCGATCAGGTAATCCTTTTCGCGCTTGGCCGCAGCGCGGTCGATCGAGGGCTCCCGCCTGGCCGCGGGCCGTTCGATGACCGGCTCCTTGGCCTTGAGCAGATCGGGATAATCTCTCAAGACCTCCTGGGGAACCGGCTTGCCTTCCCGGAGCGCCTTCTCGACGATCTGCCGATGATCCGGCCGCTCGTAGCCGACCGCGGTCTTTTCGCCCTTCAGCCCGTAGTTGAGGAATTCGCCGCGCTGGATCCGCGCGATCGAGGCGGCGGCCCCGCTACGCTTGTTTCGGGTGTCGAAGGTCTCCGCGCGGTTCTTGTCCCATTCGTCGATCCACTCCCTGCGCGTCATTTCCCAGGGCTGCTTTGCCGCCGGCGGAGGTGAGGGTTCCGGGGCCTGGGGCGGCTGAGGCTCCTCGATCGGGGCCGGCTTGCGCCGCGTGGTGCGGGTCCTCGCCGGCTCCGGGGCCGGCTCCGGGGCCGGTTGCAACTCCTCGAGGCGGTCGAGGATTTTCCGCTGCTCTCGTCTGACCCATCCCTCGACGGCCCTCGATTCCTTGATGAGCGCGGTCTCGAGCTTCCGCATCCGCTCCGCCGGGAACCGCGCCGGCCCGACGATCCCCGGGCTTGCGATCTTCGATTGCATCTCGAGGAGCTTCAGCGTCCGGTCGCGGTAGCCCTGGCGGTATTCGGCAAACAGCCGCTCGGCCTCGAGGGCGGCCTCCGGCGTCTTCGCCTCGTCCGCCAGGCGCTTGCGGAATGTCTCGAGGTGCCTCGTGTAGCTGTCGATCGATTCCCGCGCCCGCTGCTCCGGGCTGTGGCTGATCCGCTCATAGGCGCGAACAGCGACCTCGCGCGGGATGTCCTCGGCGAAGGACTCCGGCAGCGCCGGGCGCTCCGGCAGAGGCTTCGGGGCTGCGACCTCTCTCGCCCTGGCGAATTCCGATGCCGGTTGCTTGGCGCTCGAGGAGACGACGACGCCGAGCACCGAATCCGCCCCGCGGGCGCGCAGGGCGTGGACCGTCGTATTGCCGTCAATCGGCGTCAAGGTCCCGTCTGCGTTCTCGTGCAGGAATACGGGCCTGCGCTTCGGCCCGGTGCCGGCGAGCGCCTTGTCGATCAATGCCTCGGCACGGGACAATTTCGCGGCATCCGGGACCTCCCGCGGGACGATCCGATCCAGCGGGATCTCGACCGCGCCCGGTGCTGGGCTGAAGGCTTCGGGCCCTCGAATCCTGTTGATCCCGGCCGCCGGTTGTGCTATAGTAGGGTCGGAGGTGGTGGAAATGGCATTTTCCCCGGAAACAGCGAAATTGGTTCTTTCGCGCTTCAGGCTCTCTCCCCCGGTGGTCCTCAGTTGCGAAGCCGACCTGTATGCCGTGGATTCCGACGGCAGGGTCTTCATGGTCGATGAGACCTCGGGAAGCCTCAAGGGCGAGATCACGGACCCAGGCGCGGCGTATAACGTGTTGTATAAGTCCACGACCGACTTGGATGATCTCACGCCCTCGATGAAGCTGGCCGCCGAGCGCGCGTTGGCCGCCATCTCGTAGAGCGCACGCTGCGCCGCAATTACAGCGTCATACTGCCGCTGCTTCTCCGGCGTGTTGATCCCTTCCTGCAACAGCTTCCGCTCGATCTCGTAGAGTTTGTGCCCTCCGAATTTTTCTTTTGCCAGGTAGAGCGGCTTCGTCGTGATCTGCATTTCCGCGAGCAGTCCGCTCTTCGGCAATTTCATCAGCAGGTAATAATCGCGGTAGCCTGAGTCCGTCGGCTTCGCAAAGCGGTCTTTGGCGATGACGGTCTCCGGCATCTCTTTGACGGCCCGGAACGCGGCTGCCGCCTGCTCCGGCGTCTCGAAGACGATCGTCGAGGCGAGGAGATCGGTCACCTTGTCATGCTCGCCGTATTTTTCCTTGATGCCCTTCTCAAAGGCGCGCTGGAGGCTCTTGACGCCCCCAGGACGCAAGACGAGCTCGCCTCCGGTCTCTTGCGCGATCCCCTGAGATAGCTGCTCGAATTCCGGCAGCGATTCTTTCGCCTGCCTGTAGAGCTGCTTGAAGTCTGCGGTGGGCTGGCGCGTCGTGGTTTTTTCAGGGATCAGTCGAAACTCCTGCCGACCGGCTTCTGGCCCGGTTTTCTCCGGGAGTTGTAGATAGCCGCGGCCAGCCGCTTCGCCGACTTCAGGGCCCTCGAGGGCGAGACGCCCTTCTTGAGGAGCCTTCGATAGATAGCGTCCCTCATCCGTTCGTAGGCTTCGGGCACGGAGTTCACCCCCTTTCGCATAGAGCGCCGGAAGATTGATCTGCGCGAGCGGTTCCGGGTAGACCACCTCGGGGGCAGGAAGCCCCGGTCTCGGCGGCGGCAGGGCTTCGGCCCGCGGGGCGATCCTCGGGCCGAACGTCTGGCCGACGACCTCGCCCTCCATGACCGGGGCCTCCGGGGCGCGCGAGCGCATCCCGTAGAGGTCGGCGACGCTGACCCGCTGCGCGTGGGGCCCGGCTCCGGGGCCGGCGTATTCCGTCGCCCCGGCAGGAGCTTCCCAGGCCGGCCGTGGAGCCTTGGGGGCGATCCGTCCTTTGAGCCAGGGCAACGCGAAGAGCGGTCCGGCCTCGGTCGCCGTCGCCGCGGCGGCAGCCAATGCGGGGCTCCCGGTCGCCTCGAGGGTCTTTTCGCCGACCGCTCCGCCGGCACGGTGCAGGAGCTCGAAGGGGTAGAAGACCTTCTCAGCGATCTGCTGCCCGCGTTCGGTATGCGGCTGGTAGATGAGCGCCCGCTGCGTGGCCTCGATCGCCTTCTGCGCGCCCTCGAGGCCCCCGAAAGGCATCGCCGCAAGGCCCGCGATACCGCTCGCAGGAAGCCCATAGAGCGATGTCAAGAGCGAGGCCGCAGTCTCCCCCGCCCCCACCAGCGATCGCCCGATTTCGGCGGGCCGGAAGGCCGTCCTGACGGCCTCTGCGGCCTCCCCGAGACCGGCGCCGGGGACCCCGGAGACTTTCTCCGCGACCGTCTGGCCGGCGCGCTCGAGCCAGCCCGGCGGCTCCGGCGTGTAGGACGCCTTGAGCCCGGCCAGAATCTCATCGTCCGTCCGCCCCTGGGTGCGGAACAGCCGCACCTGCCGTCCCAGATCGGCATACTTGTTCGACCGCTCCAGGCCGTCGAGGATGTCCGAAGGACTATAGCCTTGCGCCTCGAATTGCTGGACCTGCTCGAAGACGGACCGCGGGACAGGCATCGCTCAAGCCCTCATTTGAATTGCACCGGCGGCCGGAAGCTCGGGACCCCGGAAACTCCGGCCGCCTTCATCGCCTCGAGAACGGCCTCTTGCGGGGCCATGCCGGCGGCGACGTTCTTCTCGGCCTGCATCTTGATCGTGTCATACTGGCGCTGCATCTCAGTCGGCAGGAATGCCCGGACCTTTGCCTCGTTCGGCGCGCCCGTCATCGGGTCGGAGAGCAGCATCGAGGCGTTCGCCTGGAGCTCGGGCGGGATGTTCTTCTGGGCGAGCGGCCAGAAATGCGCGATCAGCGCATCCTTGACCGTGCCGTAGGTGGAGGCCGGCACGCGGTATTTCGATTCGCGCCCGAGCAGCGGGATCTCGGCCCGGGTCTTCTCGGCCTCGGCCTCGTATTTCCCCGCCTGGGCCCCCTTGAGCCGCACCTCGGGGCCGCGCAGCGCGCCGGCGGTCGCCGCCTGCTCGGTCTTGAGCCCGGCCCCGGCCAAGTGCTCGTAGCCGCTCGCGCCGGCCTGGAACGTCTGCGCTTCCTTGAGAGCCTTCTCCGCAGGCGTCAGCTCCTCGATCCGGCTCGTCTCGTGGGCGAGCTTCGAGGTCTCGAGCGCCAACTTGAACCGATCGATGAAGTCGGGATCGATCTGCATCGCGGTCTGGATCAGCTTCGCCGGGTTCTTGACGAGATCCGGGTCGGCCTGGAGCGCCTGCGCCCACTTCTGCCGGATGCCGGCCTGGGCCTCCGCCACGTCCTGACCGGTCTGCTGGAGCGCCGAGGAGTATTCGCCCATCATCCGGCCGAGCGCGAGCCCCATGAACGGCTTGCTCCAGTCGTAGGGGTTCTGCGAAGCGTGCGAAAACGATTGCGCCACGAGCGGGATCTGCGTCTGGAGGCTCATCGCCCGGTAATAACTCGAAGGCGGAGATCCGCCGGGCCAGGACGGGGAAGACGATTTCTTCGTTCCTCCCCCGGGTGCCAAGAGGCTGACAATGCTTGCCATGGTCTTTTCCCTCCATCACCAAGCGGGCTGATACGGGATCAGCTTGGTCGTGCCGGTGCTCCACATCGAGGCGAGGTTCGCAGGCTGCATGTAGGCCGAAAGCGATGCGGTCGGCTGCTTGACCTGCGGGGTCTTCTGCTGCATCTGGCCGAGCCCGTAGAGCAGCGCGAGATTTCCGCCCATCTGCAATCCGCCCATGAGCCCCTGCTGGGTGTTCGCCCAGCGGGCCATCGCGCCCTGCATGGCCGCCTGCCAGTTCGCGTTATTGATCGCCGCCGCCTGGGAGGTGCCCTGCTGCGCGAGCCCCTGCTGCCGGATCGCCTGCGCCTCCTCGAGGCTTTTCCCGCCGCGCAGGGCCTCGAGCATCGCCAGCCGGTTCTGGAAATCCTGCTGGGCAAGCTGCTCGCGGGCCTGCACGGCCTGGTTCTGGACGTTGGTCAGCGTCGCCTGCCAGTCGCGCTCGAGCTCGGCAAGCGCGTCCACGTGGGCCCTCGAGCCCGTCAGCCCGCGCGCCGCGAAGGACTCCTCGAGGTTGCGCTTGGCCTGCTCATACTGCTGCGTCAGCGGCGCAAGCATCCGCTCCCGGTAGGCGCGCTCGAAGTTGTCCCATTCGGCGATCCGCTCGGGCTCGGTCTGGTTCAGGCCAGCCTCGAGCGCGGCGATCTTCTCTTCGCGGGTCTTCTTCTGCGCTTCCTGCTCCGGCGTGAGCGGCGTCGGGATCCACTCGTAGGTGTTCGTCGCCGGGTTCCAGCGCTGGATCCCCTCCGGGCTCGAGTAGTTCGGCGGAGGCGGCGGTTTGGGGATTTTCGGCTTGTTCAGTTGCGACATCCCCATCCCGATCCCAGCCGAGAGCAGGCTGGAGACCGCAGCGGCAAGGATGAAATCGAGTCCGAACATTTTCTCTTTCCCTCCGTGTCTCAGGGCCGGAACCCGGCCTCGTTGTAGACGAGCTCCACAGCAGCGATCGCAAAGGGCTTGTTTAGTTCGTTGTGCCGGAATAGGAATTTCAGCGCCTTGCCTCGCCCGTAGAGCGGGATCGTAACCGCCTCGGCGCGCCGGCCGCGCCAGGTGGCCTCGCGCCATTTCGCGCTGCGCCAGTAGGCCCCGGAGATCGCCGTCAGCGTCTGGTCGGTCACGGTGTAGCTTGCGAAATCGACCTGCTCGACGATCCGCAGCGCCCCGAGCGCGCCCTCGCCAAGGATCGCCCGCAGCCAGAGCGGTTTCTTGTAGTTCATGATCTTGCCCAGCCGGAGCCAGGGGGTTTCTACCTGGTAGTCGATCGCGGTTCCGGCGTCGCTCGTTGCGCTTCCGTCCATGCGGTAGAGCTTGCCGCCGGAGCCGCCGATGAAGAGATCGTAGTCCACAACCAGCATCGAGGCGGCATCGATGCCGGTCCACTCATACCAGGCCCCCCGGGCGTAGTCGTAGACCAGGATCGAGGGCGGCATGTGGAACAGGACGAGCCGCATCAGCGGAAAGATCGCCGCCGAGCGCACCGTCCCCGTCTTCATCCGCGCGAGAACCAGGGGCTCGATCTTCTCGGAGACGTTGCCGATGTTGAGCTCGCCCGTCTTGGCCGAGCGCGTGAGGCTCTTGATCCCGAGCCGGGAGGCGAAGAGCAGATCGGCCCCGAATCCGACCGGGAACCCGTAGGGGGCGCCGACCGGGAAGACCTTGACCAGCCCCTGCGTCTGCGGCGAAACCCAGTCCCAGACGAAGCACTCATCGGCCATGAGGAAGACGAGGTAGCCTTCCCAGACCGCAAGCCCGGTTACGGCCCCGGAGGCGATCGCGGCCTGCATCGAGAGATCGATGTAGCCGGCATTGTTCGCCGAAACCCAGTCGTTCATGTCCTGGAGCGCGGAGTAGTAGATCATCTGCCGCGCCCCGGGCCGGCCGCCGGCGAAGAGCCGTCCCTTGAAGGTGATGACGTAGCGGGGAACGTCCCCATAGGCCCAGTCGGTGCAGAGGTTGGCGAGCTCGCCCCAGGTCTCGCCGTCGGTCCAGAACGGGAGATTGACGCCGTTGAAGATGACCAGCCGGTCATTGAACGTCGCCCCCGAGAGCCGGTTCGAGCCGAGCCCGGAGCGGATCACGGTCCAGGTGCCATCGGTGTTGAGCCGCAGGAGTTCGCCTCCGGCCGCGGCGAAGAGGAGCTGAGTCCCGTCGCGCTTGCGGAACAGGAGCAGGCTTTCGATCGTGGCCCCGCTCGAGATCGTCTCCCCGTGCTGGACGTATCCCGGCCGCTTCGCCCAGAGGCCATCCTCGTTGATCGCCGCGTTCTTGAACACCGGGAAGAAGTCCGGGCTCATGGAGATCGGATCGTCCGCGGCGTTCAGCCCCTTGGGGGTTGGGAATTGCAGGATCTTCGGCATGGGTCAGAAGTCCCGGTATCGGACGAAGCGCGGCGTCTGCCGAGCCGTCTCGACAAGCTGGGTGTGCGCCTCGAGGCGGTAGCGCTCGATGTCGGCCGGGGTGACGTCGCCGTCCATCATCTTGACGCGGGCGACCGCGCCGGCGATCAGGATGCCGTCTGCGAGCTCGGTCGTGTCGGTATCCAGGCTGAGGGCTGCCGGCCGCTTCTGGTAGCGCAGGAACAGAGTCTTGTTGTCGTGCGCGGCGTCGGGCACATACCAGAGCCAGAGCTTTCCGGCCTCGA
The DNA here is from genome assembly GCA_037481615.2 of Desulfobacterales bacterium. Lineage (GTDB taxonomy): Bacteria > Desulfobacterota > Desulfobacteria > Desulfobacterales > SpSt-501 > SpSt-501. Next base: position 9,381 of record JBBFLI020000048.1, on the reverse strand, counting down.
GGTGGCAGACGAACGGGGTCCCCTGGCGGGTATCGCCCAGGGTCTCGGCGCTCCACTCGCGCGCGCCCAGGATCGGCAGCATCCGCATCGAGGGGCTGTTCATGTAGGGCGGGCCGAGGATTTTGCCGAAGTCGGCGGCCAGGTTGTAGCTTTGCGTCCCCTGAACCATCGTGATCTGCTGGACCTTCTCGAGAGCCGGCCAGACATGCGCGGCGGCCTGTTCTTCGGCGATCGCATTCAGGGCCGAGAGCACGTTCTGCGTGTATTGGTTCGCGCCGACGAGCGTCGTAACGGTCGGCTGCCGCAGCTCTTTGAGGACCGTGTTGACCAGAGCGAGCGCGTTCACAGCCCCATTTCCTTTCGGAGGTCGGCCCGGAAGCGCTCGAGGTCGAAAGCGCGCCCCGGGCAGGTCTTGCGCGGTTCAAACTCGCGGTGGCCGAAGATGTTCTTTGCCGGGATCGCAAACCGACGGCACAGCCAGGCGACGAGCTTGATGCCCTTCTGCCATTGTTCAGCGGGCGGAGGGTTCTCGTCGAAGGCACCGACGAAGCAGACGCCGATCGAGTCGTAGTTCTGCCCGGCCGCGTGCGCCCCGGTCTCGTCGGGCCAGCGCCCCATCAGGACCTCGTAGTCCTCGCCGACCAGCTCGATCCCGAAGTGATAGCCGATGTCCCTCCAGCCGTTCACCTGCTTGTGGTAGCGGCGGATCGCGCCCCAGTCGGAGACGCGCCCGTCCGGGGTCGCCGAGCAATGCAGGATGATCCTGGCCGGCACCATGCGCGTCGTCATGGATAGACCTCCAGCACGGGCTCGAAGGCGTTCAGAAAGACTTCGTTGTCTGCGGTGCGGAGTCGGCCGGAGTCCTCTTTGAGGATCCAGCTTCCCCAGCGGGCAAGCTCGTTTCCCCAGTCGTGCAGGAGCACAAGCCCGCTGTCGCTCATGGCGACGGCGGTCGGATAGCAGAAGTCCAGGACCTCCTGGACATTTTGCGTGTTGACGCGGATCGCCTCGAACCTCGGGCCCTGTCCGCTCTTTGCGATCATCTGCCAGATGGTCATGTCTTCACCCCAGGAATTTGCAGACGGCGTAGCCGATCAGGCCGCCCAGGCAGAAGCCGAGCGTTGCGAGCACAGCGATTGTAACGAGCACGGCTCCCCCGCGGAGATCGTTCTCCTCATCAAATGCCGCATACGGGTCTCCTGCGGCAGCGTCTATCGGGTGATTCCTTTCCATTTCTCCCACGATCGGAACCCTCCGAACCCGAGCAGCGCGCCGAGCACGATGAAGAGATATTCCGCATCCGGCAGCGTCGGCGGCTTGAGGTCGGGCTTCCAGGTCGCCGCCGCCCAGGAGAGCAGCGGATGCAGGATGAAGACGTAGGCGAGCGCCGCGTTGCAGATCCAGAGGGTCGTCGGCCTGGCGCGGCGGACGTAGGGGTCTGCGCTCTGGGCCTCGAGCTTGTTGATCTCGATCTGGCCCATCTTCTCGGCGTGCTCTTGCTCCCGGAGCCGCTGCTCCGCCTGGAGCGCAAGCGTGCGAAGAGCGAGCTCGGCCTCGAGCTGCTTGTCCTTGTCGGGGATCATCCGCTTGATGATCGAGATCCCCTCCTGGACGATCTCCCCGATCACGGGGATCGCAGACAGGATGCTCATCGCGTGATCCCCCAGAGGACCGCGCAGCCGACGACGAAGCCGAGCAGCGTCCAGCCGAGCCACCATTTGCGGGCGAACCAGTTCCGCGCCTGGTCCACGCGGGCAATCGTCTCCTTGATCGCCTTCTGGCGCTCGGCCTCGATCAGGGCTCGGATCTCCTGGGACAGGTTCTTCAGTTCCTCGCTCATTCGTTTCCCTCTCTTTCGTGATCGTAGCGCTCGTGCCCGTTGACCAGCCGGTCGATCCGGCGGGCGAGCTCGCGCAAGTCCCGGCTGGTGTCGAGCCGCAGTTGCTTGATTTCGGCGCGGAGCGAATCGCGCATCTCGCGGTCGGCGTCCTCGGTGCGCTTCCGCAGGTCTGCAAGCTGGGCGATGATCCCGGTCGAGCACATCTCATGGATCTCGCGCGAGACCTTCTCTTGCTCCAGGCGCTCGAGGCGCTTATGGAAGCCGAACATGGTCAGGAGCATCGTAAAGACGGAGGTAAGCAATCCCGCTCCCCCGCCGTAGGTGAGCGTCTGGAGATCGCTCATTTCATCCCCTCCGTCTGGGCGGCCGGCCGCGGCGCGACGCAAAAATGCGCGGGCTTTCAGCTTCTCCGTCTTCCGGCGGTCGAAGACCCTGCGGAACAGGCTCGGGCGGTTCTGCTTCCGGCGCTCCGGGGGTGGGCAATCGAAAAATGTCCTTGCACTCGGCAAGTAAAACCTTGGCGTCGTCATCGTCCACCTCGCAGAACGGTTCGAAGACATAAACCTTGCCCCAGAACCGATCGACGACCTTCCGCGGCTTCGGCCCGTAGTATTCGAGGAGCATCGTCATTTCCTCTGGTGTCGTGCCGGCGGCCCGGGTCGTCTCCGAGCCGCCGGGCCTGTGGGTTACAGTTCGAGCGAGTAGATGCAGGCGAGCCGGATCGTTCCGGTCGCCCCGACGGCGGTAATGCCGAGACCGGCACGCGGCGGGGCCTTGGTGGTGATCTTGGTGCTCTCGTAGGCTGCCATTGCTTCGATCCTCCAGAGGGTTTGGCCGGCCGAGGGATCAGCGTCCCCCGGCCGGGTTCAGGCGTCATCAGTCAACCGCGATGTAGGTGTCCAGCGCGATGACCGCGTAGTCCTCGTTGTTGAATTTGGGCTTGGCGATCGCGGCGATGACCGAGATCGCAAAGCCGGCCTTGCGGTTGTAGTCGAAGGTCTTCTCGTCCCAGGTGGCCCCCTTGGCGACGGCAAGCGCGCCGGCCTGGGCTCCGAGGAACAGCGCGCGGGCCCCGGTGAGGTTCCCGCCCGAGCCCCAGGTCGAGTAGGTCTTGATGCGCTCGTATTCGTAGATGATCACGCCGTCCCACATCCCGAGCGCACCGGAGAAGATCGGGTTTGCATCCCCGCGGATGTTGGCCTCGCGCTGGGCCTGCTGCCAGGCGGACTCGCCCTTGAGGGCTTTGGCCTGGTAGGGGTGGACGAGGCAGAGGTAATGATCCTTGCCGTTGATCTTGAGCGGCCGGATCTTCGCTTCGGCCCCGCCGATCGTGGCGAGCTGCGCCTTGCGCTTGGCGCGGGAGATGAGGCTGGTCGAGAAGGTATCCGCGCTGTCGATCGTCGCGGTCGAGGTCGCATCCCCGCCGTAGAGCACGCGGTTCGTGCTGGGGCTGGCGGAGAGCGCTTCGACAAAGGTCCGGTCGATCTTGCGGGCGAGCCAGTCGGACAGGGCCGCCTTGGCATCCTTCCGCATGTTGACCGCGACCTTCTGCTCGGTGAGACGCCCCTTGAGGCGCACGGCATGGGCGTATTCCTTGAGGTCGAGGCCGACGTCGTAGTAGACCATCGCCTCTTCATTTCCCTCGAGGATCGCGTCGTCCTCGACGCCCTCGCCCATGAGCGGGGTGAGGAGGGAAATGTTGTATTTCCCGCCCTTCTCGCGCTTGAGTTCGTCGGTGTAGAAGATGGCGGCGTTGTAGTCGCCGTTTCCCTTGCTGAAGAATTTGTAGAAGAAGATCTGCTGGATGGCGGCCATCCAGGTTTCTTTCGCCCAGAGCTGTTTCTGGGCCGGGCCGATGGTGTCTGCCATGGTTCGGTTCCTCCCGTTGGCGTCGAAGTGTTGGGTTCGGGTTGAAGCCTCGCGGGGTAACGGACCGCGCCGAATCCGGTTTGACCGCTAACGGGGGTGTCGCCCGAACAAGTCGGCTTTTACGGGGTGCCGGCCCGAGAGAAACCTGGGCTTTTACGGGTGGCCCTGCCCGATTCAGACGAGGCCGAGGAGGCGGTCCCGGGTCTTCTGCGGGAGTTTCGCCCACTCCTCGGGGGAGAGCTTCGCTGCTTCCTCGACGGAAATCGTGTCGAGGTCTTTTGCCGCTCCTCCGCCGGTGCCGGCGGTGGCGGCCCCGGAGAGGCCCTGCGGAGGCTTCGCCGCGCCGGAGAGCTTGCCCTGGAGCTCGGCGAGCGCCTGCCGCCTGCCCTCTTCGCGGGCTGCGGCAATCTGCTCATCGATCGTCAGCATCCGCCCCATGTTGTAGGCGAATTCCGCGGGGTCCTGCGCGGCGAGAAAGAGCTGGTGCATGTTCGGGTCCTGCTGGATGACCGGAAGCACCTTGGCGACGACCTGATCATAGTCCTGGTGCCGGAGGCGGGCCTGCTGTTCGCAGAGCTGCGCCTTGAGCATCCGCATTTCCTGGGATAGCGGCGTGATCTCTTTTTCCAGGACGGGCTTGACGAGAGGTGCAATCGTCTCGTCGAGGTCGTCTTTGCCGTAGTCGTCGGCCTTCTGCGGGACGGCCTCTTGAGGCCGGTTCGCGTTGAAGCGCGCCTGAAAGATCTGGTGCTCGAGGAAGCGTTGCGCTTCCTGCCGTTTGGCGCGCTCCTCGATCAGCGCCTTCTTGTAGTTCTCGACCTGCTCGCGGAGCTTGTCCAGTTCGCTCGGCTCCGCAGCCGGCTGCTTGGCCGCCGGGTGGCCGTCTGCGGCCTGCCCGGCGTTGGAGGGCGGTGCGGCAGAATCTTCCGGCTCGTCGTCGGTCTCGAAGTCGGACAGTTCGGCCTCGAGGTTCTTTTCGGTCGTGCTGTCTTGTGCCTGTTCGGTCATCGGTGCGCCTTTCGGTTACGCGTTGCCCATGCCGCCTGCTGCGGGCGGCGGGAAGCCGGGGGGAAGGCCGGGAGGCGTCGGCCCTCCCCCCGGCGCCAGAGCGGCCCCGGGGGAAGGAGGTGGACCCCCGAGGCCGGGGGGGAGCGGCATTTTCGGCGCGGGCTGCGCCAGCTTCTCGAGGATCTTTTCCTTGCCGGGCAAATCGCTCGCCTCGACAATCGCCTCGTCCGGGATCGGGACCCCCGTTTTCTTCATCTCCATCAGCATCAGGAAGTTGCTCATGCGGATCGAGGGGGTGCTCGGGGATTGCGCGGCCACGAGGTCATAGCGGAGCGCGTCGAACGATTTGACCTGCCGGACGAGCTCCGGGGTCGCCTCTTCGCCGAGTATCCGGGCGATCTCGTCTTCGGGCATGTAGGCGACGATGCGGGCGGCAACGCGCCGGGCCACCTCGCGGAGCGCGAGCCGGTAGTTGTCGAAGATCGCGGCGATGACGGTCAGCCCCTGGCGCATTCGCAGATCGATCGCAACACCGGATTGCGTTGCCTCGCGGATCCCGAGGAGGTCGGAGTTGATCCCGGTGATCGCCTTGATGTCGTCGCGGCTCTGCTGCTCCATCTGCATCACGGCCGCGGGCATCGGGGTCGGCAGAATCCGCTCATAGGTCGTGCCGGCCTTCTTGAGGGCTCCCATGCCGGGCCTGGAGCCGAATTCGGTCAGTTGCTCGAGGAGTTCCGGGTCGTCGGTGATCCAGCCCGAGTTGGCTGAGGTGTTGATGATGTGGAGGGCCTGCGAGCGGCGCTTGTTCACTTCCTGTTGCGGGTCGATCGCGTTCTTGACGATGCCGTAATCGCCCTTGCGGCCCCGGAAGCAGAAGAACGGGATCAGGGGATAGCGGCCGTCGGGCATCGTGATCGGGCCCTCGAGCACGGTCGAGCCCGTGATGCGGGCGCAGCGGATGACGCGGCGGGTGCGTTCGACCAGGCGGATCGTCTCGATCATGCGGGCGGCCTCGCGCGCCCGGCGTTCGTCTTTGACCGCCTCGACGGTCCCGCGGATCTCGTCGATCAGGAGCAGGACCGGCTCGTAGTCCTCCCAGAACGCCTCGATCACCTCCACGGCGTCGTGGCCGTAGGGGGAGACGTCGGAAGCGCCGGCCGGCACGGCGTCCGAGCCCTTGCCGTAGTCGCCTCCGGGCTCGTTGTCGCGCTGGGCCTCGGCGATCTCGGAGAGGATCTTGAAGTCGTCCTTGTGCTTCGGCCAGAGCCTGCGGGCGGCGGCGAGCGGGATCCGCTTGATGCGGAGCAGCCAGGGGCAATCGGAGAGGTCGCGCTCGACGCCGCGGGGGATGATGACGTCCTCGGGGGGCTCCTGGCGGATGGCGATTTCGCCGTTCAGGAAGTCGTCGCGGTAGTGCATCTCGACGACGAACCAGCCGCGGCCGGTGATCACGCCGTCCAGGAAGACGTCGCCCTGGCGCATTTCGAAGTCGTTGCGGTCGCAGACGTATTTGACGACCTTGGTCATCGCCTCGGCGACGGGGGCGTCGTCCTTGGTGCGGCCGATGAATTTGAGATCGATCTTTTCCTGCCGCTGGATGCCGCTTGCGAGGTCGATCTGCGGGCGGACGAGGTTGATCGTGAGCGCGGGCCGGCCCTCGTCGGCGAGCTGCTGCTTGTCCTGCGGGTCCCATTGGTCGCCGTCGTAGAAGTCGCGGGCCCGGATCGCGTGCTGGACAAACGCCTGGTGGTAGGCGCTTGCCTCGCGCCGCCAGCGGCGGACGCGGGCGATGAGGTCCTGGCCTTCGGTCAGGCGGCCATCCAGGTCTTCGCGGTCTTGATCTTTGGCGTCCATTTCGTGGCCTCGACGAACCGCGGGTATGCGGTTGCGAAGTAGCGGAGCGCATCGGCCGCGTGGCTGCTCCAGTCGTGATCGGGCTCGCTCGAGAAGACGCGGCGCTTCTCGTCGTAGCGGTAGTGATAGCTGCGGAGCGCATGCAGCCCGCGGGAGCATTTCTGGGTGTCGATCCAGGTCGAGCGCAGCATGACGCGCACGGCCTGGATGCCGTCGGCCGGCGACAGGCGTGGGGCGATGTCGAATTTGAGCCCGAGGCGGGCTGCGGTCTCTTTGCGGCTGGTGCCGGTGCCGAGCTCGCGGACCTCGATGTCGTGCGGGGCGAAGTGCCGGCCGTAGGTGTAGGGCTTCTCGGAGACGATCTTTGCGTAGTGCTCGATGCCGACGCCGCTGTTCTCGTAGTAGTCGATGAGCCTGGTTTCCCGCCCGGCCGGCTGGACGAACCAGATGGCGGTCGCGTCGTCCATGCCGAGGTCCCAGGCGGTATGCACGGGGAGGGAGGGGTCCCAGGGGACGTTTCCGATCTGCTTGGCCTGGTCGATCTCCTCGAGGATGCGCGCGTAGATCGCGCCGGTGCGCGGGGCCTTCCAGGAGCAGTAGAATTCCTGCCGGGCGAGGTCTTCCTCCATGCCGTCGCGGATTTCGGCCTCGTATTGTTCGCGGGTGATGATGGGGTTTCCGGCGTGGTCGCGGGTGTCGTCGATCGTGAGCAGTTGGCAGAACCAGTCTTTCGGGTTGGCCTGGGCGGTCTGCCAGAGGTCGTAGCCGTGATTCATGCCGCGGGGCGTGTAGCAGAAGATCGCCCAGCCGTCGTTTTCGAGGAGGATCGGGCGGACGAGGTTCCAGGCGTTCGGGTCCTGAAGGGAGTATTCCGAGAAGACGCAGCCAACGGGGTTGGGGCCGACGACCTCGGAGCGGTCGGTTCCGATGACGCGGATGTTCGAGCCGTTTGCGAGCTCGAGGCGCATCTCGGCGTCGTTCTTCTTGGCGATGAGGGGTTTCGGGACGTGCTCGAGGGTCTTGAGGCCGTCCTTGTCGATGCCCTCCCAGAGGATTTTGCGGCCCTGGTTGAAGGTTGGGAAATAGTAGTAGTAGTTGCCGACGCGCTCGACGGCGCGTTTGACGAGGTAGTTGAAGGCGGTCTTGTCCTTGCCGGCGCGGCGGTGCCAGACGAGGACGGCGCGCTTGATCCCGCGATCCATGGCGGAGAGGACCGGGAGCTGGTAGGCCCGCGGCTCGAACCTATGAGGCAGGCGAAGGGTCTTTGCTTGCGCTGGCATAGTCGATCGTCTGCACGATGAGGTTGCCGGAGAGTTCCGCCTTGACCTTCGGGATCCACTCTTCCGGCCTGTAGACGGCGAGCCAATGCTGGCAGGCGGCGGTATCTGGCGGATAATGCTTTGTAACCGTTACGATGACGGGCTTGCCGTTTTGGATGACGACTTTTTCCTCCGGGTGCGAATAGCCGATTGCGCGCTGGAAGAGAGCGGCCCTGACTCTTTCTGTGGGGTGTTTCAGGGCCTCGTCGAATTCTTTGGCGAAGGTCGGATGTTGTTTTTTCCAGTATTGGAGCGTTCTCTCGGCGATGTCGCAGGCGACGGCGATCTGCTCGACGGTCAGCCCCATGTTGGCGAGCTTGAGGAGCTTCGCCTTGGTTTTCTTGAGCTTATAGGGCTCGTAGTAGTTTTTCTTTTGGCCTTTCGCCGGCATTTTTTTTCTCCTGGTTGCCGGCCCCCGGTGGTGCGTTTTTGGGGGAGGGAGTGGGGCCGGGGGCCGGCGGTTCAGGAGGTGATGAGGGGAGCAGGCCCTCTTTCAGGTGCAAATTATCCGGCGCAAGGTCTTGTTTTGGCAAGCGATTTACGGTGTTTTTGGTGTTTCTGGTATTTTCGGCGTTTCTGTTGTTTCTGGCAGGTTTGTTATTTTCCCTCTTTGGTTTTGCCGTTGAGGGTCGGGACAACGGCGGTGATGCTCTCGGTGGTGTGGACGATTGCGCCGCATGATTCGCAGAGGCGGATGCGAGCGTCTGCGTCGTCGCGTTCTGGGAGTTTGCGGATGACGGTCAGTTTTTCGTTGCCGCAGCGTGGGCAAAGCATGAGGTCTTTCCTTCCATGCCGCAGGTTTGGATTTCGCGGCTGATGCAGTCGATGACGTCTTCGCGGTCGATTGAGTCCCAGCGTGTTCGGGTTTCGAGGGCTTTGAGGTAGCGCAGGAGTTTTGTCTTGCGCTGTGCTGGGTTGTTCATGCCGAGTTTGCGGATGAATTCGATTTCGTCTTTGGTGGTCCAGGTTTGGCGGAGGATGATTTCTTTGATCCGGCTCATCGTTTTTTTCCTGTGATTTCTGTTGTGTAGCGTTAATTCCGCAATTTGTGGGGAATTTTTGTCATTTTGCCGGGGTCAGTCGCGCCAAGCGATGCCGAGCCCCGGCGATCCTGCCGCTCCGAGAGCTTTCGCGCCAAGCCCTTGCAAGCCTGCCGATCCGGGGAAAGCGCCGGCCGGCCGAGCCTGCCACTCCGGGCCCATCGCTTCCCAGCCCCGCCTGCCTTGCCCAGCCTTGCCGGGCCTGGCCACGCCTCGCCAAGCCTGCCGTTGCGAGCCGATCCGTGGCAGGCGCGGGCTTGCCCATTGCTATTCGATCTTTTCGATCTCGAAGGTTCCGTAGCCCATGCCGTTGCTCATTCGGCTGAATGGCCGGCCTTCGCCGAGGCCGCATTGCACGCCGGCGCGGGCGATGAGGTTGGCGACGTCGTCGCGCGAAAACTGGTCGGCGTCGTAGCGGATGCGGACCTTGAGCCCCCACTCGCGCCACATG
>JBBFLI020000047.1:0-26664 GCA_037481615.2 Desulfobacterales bacterium | reverse complement strand
GCCCGTCAGCTCCACGAACCCCACCCCCTCGACCGGACCGCCGCCCTTGGTGCCGCGCGCCGAAACGCTCCCCTCCCAGTAGACGACCCCGGTGGTCCCGGCGGTGTGCATCTCCTGATCGGCGAGATTCGACTTGACGAGCAGGTCGATCCCGAGCAGCGGGATGCGGATCCGCCAGCTCGCGGGATAGACCGCCCCCGAGCGCGGGCTTTTCCAGGAGTCGAGGGCTTCGACTACGAAGTAGCCGGACTCGAGGTGGCGTTTCGTCCCCTGGGAATCGATGTAGGAGCCGCTCGAGGCGTCCGCGAGGCTGCCGTCCTCGCGGCGCAGCAGGTAGAGCATGAATTCGCTCTGGTCGGAGAGCTGGAGGCTGAACCAGTCCCAGCCCACGATCCCCTCTTCGAGCGGAGCCGTGCCGTACTCGTGGTCCATCCAGCTCTGCCCCTGGACGGCGAGGGTTTTCCCGCCGAGGGTGACGGTCCCCTGGGTTTCGAGACGGCTGAAGGAATAGTAGCAGCTGGCGCGCTCCGGGGTCGAGCCCTTGCGGCTGTAGCCGTCCCGGCCGTGGAAGACGGGCGGTTTTGCAGGCTTCAATTCGAGGGCGAAGGCGAACTCCTCGTCGGCGGCCTGAAGCTTGTGGCGGTCGGGGAAGATCACGATGCTCCAGCCGCGGTGGTAGAGCGTGATGTCCTGCCCGTACTGGAGCCAGCCCGCGATCCCGAGCGCGTTTCGCCCGATCCGCTCGGCCTGGAGATGGCGCCGGGCCGAGAGATCCGAAAGCGCGGCGTGGGCCGAGTAGATCTGGCGCGTGCGCCAGGCCGAGGGCGGGTCCGGCCAGGCGGCCGAACCCCCGAAGGGGGTGAGCTGGTAGCGGAAGAAGGTGAGCTGGTAGCCGAAGCGCCTGCCGGCCTCGGTCTTGAGGTTTCCGGTGTAGTACCACCACTCGGTGCGAAACCCCGGGTGCGGCGCATGGTCCCGGGGGAATTCGAAACCGCAGGGCCCGGTCACGGCGAGGAAACCCCGGCCGGGCGCTTCTCCCCCGAAGGCGGCCGCAAGCCAGAGTACCCCCGCGATACACCCCGCAAACCCGAGAACCCCCCGCTTTCGCATTCCGGCCTCACCTCCTGGGTCGCCCATCGGCCATCCTTCTTTCCTCCCCGCCCGGCCCGGATCACCGCTGCCGGAGCAGGGCGGCGGGCGGCTGCCGGAAAGCGGCGCGCACCGCGGGCAGCGCGGCGCCGAGTGCCGCGGCGAGGATCAGGGGGAGCGAAAGCCCAAGGCTCGACCAGTCGACGGTGTAGAGGAAGGTCCAGCCGAAGGACTGGCGATTGATGACCTGGATCAACGCCCCCGACAGCAGAAAGCCGCAGGCAAGCCCCGCGCCCTCGCCGACGACCACGAGAAAGGCCGCCTCCCAGAAGATCATCGCCCGGATCTGCCGCGGGCTTCCGCCGACGGCGAGGATCGTGTTCAGCTGCCGCGAGCGCTCGAGCACGAGGACCGTCAGGGTCGTGGCGATCCCGAGCGCGGCCACGGCGAGCGCGATGACGAGCAGGACCGTCGTCACGGCGAAGGTTTCGTCGAAGATCCGGAGCACGGCCCCGCGCAGCTCCCGGCCGCCGATCAGATCGAGCCGGTCGCCCCAGGCCGCGACGATCGCGCCGCGCAGGCGGGCGAGTTCGGCTTCGGGGTCCGCCGGCGGGTCGCGGAAAAAGAAGCGCACCCCGCTCCAGCGGGGGTCGTGAAAACGCTCCTTGAAGTGCCGGTGGGAGTAGAAGACGATCCCGCCGTCGGTGCGGTAGTCGCGCACCACCCCCAGGATCGGCAGATCGACGAGCGAACCCTCGATGCGGGCTTGGAAGCGATCCCCGGGTCTCCGGCCGGTGCGCGCGGCGAAGACCTCCGAGACGAGCACCCCTTCGCCGGATGCGACCCGCGGCCGGAGCGTCTCCGGATCGCCCTCGAGCCAGAGGAAATCCCCGTGGCGGAAGAAGGTCTCCATCCCCATGGCCTCGAACTCGTAGGGGAAATTGCCGCGCTCGAGCAGAAAGCGCCGGCTTTCCACGAGGTCGAAGCCTGCGGCGAGGCGGGGGAGCTCGGAGACGATCTCCTCGGGGATGGGAAAGCGGAAACGGTTCACCTGCCCCATCTTCGCGGTCACGAAGAGATCCCCGCTCACGGTCTGGCGCACCCAGATCTCGACGGTGCGGCGGAAGCTGTGCACCATGATCACGAGCGCGGTGAAAAGGGCGACGGCCGTGATCAGCGCCCCGACCGAAACGGCCGTGCGCACGGCCCCCTGCCGCACCGCGCGCCCGGCGAGGAGCGCCGGCGGTCCGGCCAGGCGGGGGAGGCTGCCGTCCAGCCCGGCGGCGAGGCGCTCGAGCAGGAGAGGCGAGAGCAGGGCGAAGCCGAGAAAGAGGAGCAGCACCGCGAGATAGCCGGCAAGCGGGACGCCCCCCGTCGGCGGCAGCGGGAGAAGGGCGGCGCAGGCCGCAAGGCAGCCGAGCGCGAGGAGTGCGGCGGAGCGGGCGCTCTCCCGGCGCCTCTCCTCCGGCGCGATCATGTCCATGGCCTCGCGCGGCGAGACGCGCATCGCCTCGTGGGCCGGCTGCCAGGCGGCGACCAGCGAGGTGCCGAGCGTCACCGCGAAGCTGACGGCGAGTTCGGCGGTGCTCAAGACGAGCTCCTCCACGCGCACGCGGACGAAGAGGGTCGTGATCGTGCGGCTGACGGCCTCGAGCAGGTAGCGCACGAGAACGGAACCGATCGGGAGGGCGAGCAGCCAGCCGAGCAGCCCGAGGAGTGCGCCTTCGGCGAGAAAGATCCGGAAGAGCGTGCGCGGCGCGGCCCCGAGGGCGCGCAGGATGGCAAGCTCCCGGCGCCGCGCGGCGACGTTCAGGGCGACCAGGCTGTAGACGAGAAACATGCCGACGAAGAGCGAGGCGAAGCTCAGCACCGAGAGGTTGAGCTGGTAGGCGCGGATCATCGCCGTGCCGCTCTCGCGCGCGGCCGAGGGGGATTGCAGCTGGAGATCGGCCGGGAGCTCGCGCGCGAGCGCCTCGATCTCCTCGGGGGTGACGCCGCGGCGAAATTTCAGGTCGATCCGGTCCACCCGGCCGTGGAGCCCGGTCAGCTCCTGGAAGGTCGCGATGTCGACGATCCCCACGCGCCCGCCCTCGACGAGGGCGAGCCCCAGGGGCGCGAGCAGCCCCGTGACCCGGAAGTTTGCCGTGCGGCTTGTGTGCTCGAGCGCAAGCCCTGCGCCGGTTTGCGCCCCGAGCTCGCGCGCGAGCGGCGCGGTGAGAAGGATCGTGTGGGGCTCGCGCAGGAGGTCGAGCCAGGCCTCGACCGCCTGCGCCCCCCCGCCCTCGATGCGCCAGCTGCGGAAGCCGCGGTCGAGGAGCGGGTCGATCCCGATCAGCAGGAACGGCTCCGCCCCCCCGCCTTCGCGCCGCACGTAGGTGGTCGAGAGCACGCTGTAATCGCGCACCGCGGGGTGGGTATAGAAGCGCGCAAGGGTTTCCTCGGGCAGGAGCCCCCCGGGCCGGACGACCACGCGGTCGGCGCTCCCGGCGAAGAAGTCCATGCTGCGCGTGAAGCTGGCGATCGAGGCGTGCACCGCCAGGCGCACGCTCGTGAAGACGGCGGCCCCCAGGGCGATGCCCAGGACCACGGCCACGGTGCGGCCGCCGTGGCGCATCGCGTGGCGCAGGCTGAAGCCGGCGAAGAGGCGGAGGAAAGAGATCAGGCGCCGCATGGGGGGGAAACGAGCGCTCCGTCCCGGATGCTGAGGGTGCGCGTGGCGACCCCGTCGGCGAGATCGCTGTGGGTGGCGAGGAGCACGGTGACCCCGTCCTCGCGGTTCAACCGGGCGAGCAGTTCGATCACCGCCGTACCGTTTTTGCTGTCGAGGTTGCCCGTCGGCTCGTCGGCCAGCACCAGGGCCGGCCCGTTGATGACTGCCCGGGCGATGGCGACCCGCTGCATCTCCCCCCCGGAAAGCCGGTCCGCCGGGTGGCGGGCGCGGCCGGAGAGCCCCAGACGCTCGAGGAGTTCCTCCGCCCTGCGGCGCGCCTCGCGTTCGTCGCGGCCGGCCAGGAGCGCCGGCAGGCAGACGTTCTCGAGCACGTTCAGGGTCGGCAACAGGTTGAAAGACTGAAAGACCATCCCGACCGCCTCGCGGCGAAAGCGCGTGAGATCCCCCGGCGGCCGCCCCGAAAGCCGCCGGCCGGCCACGGTGAGCTCGCCCGCGCTCGGCGCGTCGAGCCCGGCGAGCAGGGCGAGCAGCGTGCTCTTCCCCGAGCCGCTCGGTCCCTTGAGCACGACGAATTCGCCGCGGGCGATGTCGAGGTTCACCCCCTCGACGCCGGTCACGGTCCCGGACCCCAGGGGATAGATGCGGGTCAGGTTGCGGGCGCAAACGATCGGTTCGAGAGGCGCTTCAGCGTCCGTCACCGGGGCATCCCCCTTCGCGGCGGCGCGCCCCCGGACGCGTTCTTTTTCCCCCAGACGGCGTAGAGGGGGTCGGAAAAAGGCGTCGCCCCCGCGTGGCGGTCGTCCGCGGGTCGGGGCAGGCCGCGCAAGGAAAAGGTTTCAAGTTCGCCATATTCCCCCGAATCGCGGAAAACTTCAAGGACGAGCCCCATGCGCTCGAACTCGTGGAGCTCCGTCCAAAGGCGCACGGCCTTGGGGGGAAAGAAGCGGTTGGAGAAGACCTGGACGAAGATCCCGCCCGGCCTCAGGATGCGGGCGACTTGGGCGAAGACCTCACGGGGCCGCACGAGGTATTCGAAGGAAACCGTGGAGATCACGGCATCGAAGGAGAGGGGATCGAAAGGAAGCTGCGGGTCGGCGTTCAGGTCGTGAACGACACGCCGGTCCGCCCGCGGGTTGGCGGCGAGTTCCGCCTCGTTCAGCCCGAGGACCACGAGCTCGGCGGGGGGCAGCTCCGGGGGCAGGTGCGAGATCCAGCTCCCCATGAGATCGAGCACCCGGCCGCCTGGCGGGAGCAGGCGTCCGTAGAGGCGCTGGACCTCGACCAAGGCACGGGCGTCGAGATGGGCGACGAGGCGCGGTTTGCGGTAAAAGAGCGCATCCTGCCGTTCGTCCGGCCGGGAGAAGGCCCCCGCGGTGAAAAAGTCGGTCGGCCGCCCCCCGGCACGCGCCTGCATGCCGGGGCCGTCGAGCAGCCGCTCGGCCCAGTCGACGGACGTCCCGCCGCGCTCGCCGGATTTCCTCGTGAGACCGTCCACGGCCACCTCCAGCTCGAGGGCGATCCCGGCGAGCGGGTGGTTCAGGTCGGCGAGCAGGCCCTCGGGCCCGACCTCGAGGCAGCGGAAGGGAAGGACGTTCTGGGGGAAGACGCCGGGCAGGCCGCGGAGCAGGCCGCGGGGGTAGAAGCGGCCGCGGCGGGGCACGAGCGCGCCGCCGTCGGCGAGGGTGCCGCGGAAATCGCTGATCGGGAGACGGTGAAGATTCTCTTCCCGGTACGGCGGGAGGAGCTCGCCGGGGGCGACGGTGCGCCGCACGGTGCGCCGGCCGGGGTCGGCGGCGAGCGCCTCGAGAACCCCCGGCGGGAGAAGATCGCGCCAGAAGTTGACCCGCGGGGCAAAGAGACGCTCGGTGTGGAGGACCCCGTCTTTTTGCCAGCGGAGGGTGAATTCGAGATCCGCGGTATATCGATCGAGAGGCTGCATGGCGCCTTGGCCGCTCCTTTCGGGGACAGGCTTTTCTTTTCGAAGCCGGGAGGATAAGAACGATCATCGCCTCCGCCAAGCGGAAAGGAGGGTTCATGAAGGGGAAAAGATGCGCCCTGCTGGCGGTCATCTTCCTCGCCGCCGCGGCGGCGGGCGCTTGCCGCATGCCGACCCCGACGGCGGGGGATCCCGGGCCCAAGCCCGCGCTCCGCGGCCGCCTCACCTACCCCATGCGGATTGCGCTCCCGCCGGGGGCGATCGTGACCGTCTCGCTCGTCGAGCAGCGGGGGAAAGCCACCTCCGCGGTGCTGCTTCGCGAAACGAGTTTTCCCGCACCGGGTCAAGTGCCGATCGCCTTCGAGTTGCCCTACGACCCGACCGGGATCGACCCGAAGCGCCACTATGCGCTACGGGCGCGGATCACGGATGCCCGGGGGGGGACCCACTGGGCGACCCGGCGGCCGGTCCCGGTTCTCACCCACGGCCACGGCGAGACGGTGGAGATCCCCCTCGTCCCGGCCGTCGCCACCTTCCGCAACGCCCCCCCGCCGACCCATTTCTTCGAATGCCCGGAGGAAGCCTTCGCCCTGCGCCACGAGGGCGACGGGGTGCGCCTGCGCTTCGGGGAAAGCGAGCTTTTTTTGCGCGAAACCCCGGCCGCCTCCGGGGCGAAGTACGCCGACGGGAAGAACCTCTTCTGGCAGAAGGGGGACGAGGCGTTTGTCGAACTCGAAGGCCGCCCCCCCCAACGCTGCCGGAGCAACCCGCAGCGCGCGGTCTGGGAGGATGCGCGCTGGAACGGGGTCGATTTCCGCGCCGTGGGCAACGAGCCCGGCTGGCACATGGAAATCCGCGAGGGTCGGGAGTCCGCGACGATCGATCTCGTGGCGATGCACGGCGAGCACTATTACAGCTTTCCCAACGCCCGGCGCGAGACCGGGCCGGGGCCGGGAAGGCTGCGCTACACGGCGGCCCTGGGGAAGCACCGGCTGGTCGTGCTGCTCGAGCAGCTCGAGTGCATCGACACGATGAGCGGGGAACGCTTCGAGTCCCGGGTCGAGGTGCGCCTCGACAACGACATCTTCCGCGGCTGCGGCCGCCGGCTGCACTGAGTTTTAACCTATCTACTCTTATTACCTTTAATCCATAATCCTTGGAATCGATTTGCCGATTCTTCCCGTTTCGATCATCGCCTTGATTTTTATTACCTATTGATTTTTCGATATTTTCGTAAATTTTCGATTCGTGTGTATGGAATTTGCAGGATTCCAAGGTCAAAGCCCTTTCCCGGGTATCCGGGAAAAGTGAAAAGGATCTCAAATCGATTGAAAGGGGGAAAGGGAAAGTTGAAGAAAACGGCGGCAGTCTTGGTGATGTCAGTTGTGTTATTGGGCTTCTCCGCAGAAAGCCAGGCGTTCTTCTGGCTCTTCGGGGGGGGCGGAGGAAAGGGCGGTTCGCGCATTGCGGCGGTGAACACCGACGAGGTGTTCTCGAAGGGCTCGACGAGCGCCAACTTTGAAACACTCGTCATCGTCTCCCAGGATGTCCAAAAGGACGAAGAACAGAGTGCAGGCACGGATCAAAACGAGCTTCTCGCCCTGATCACGGAAAATCCGGTTCCGGAGACGAATCCTGAGCCCAGCGTACAGCCCAATCCGGAAATCCCGGTCACAGAAGGGCGGCCGGTGCCTGTTCCCGAGCCCACGACGATGATTCTCCTGGGTGCGGGTCTGCTCGGGTTGGCGGCGTTCAGCCGGAAGATGATCCGGTAGGCGAATTCCCGCATCGCCTCATCCGAAAAGGGTCTGCCGCGAGGCGGGCCCTTTTCTTTTCCGGACGCGGGGGAAAAAAGAGCCCCCCGAGATCTTCCCAGAGCGCCTCCACCACCGACGGCGCCACCCGCCAGTCGAGAAGCCCCCCGTCCGCGGCAAGAAGGCCCCCGCGCTCGGCGAGAAACGACGAAAGGCGACGGCAATCGGCGGCGAGGTGTCGGGCTGCGGCCTCCCCCACCTCGAGCCGGCCGAGCGCAGCGGGCAGCCCCGCGGCCTGGGCCGTGAGGACCCAGTCGGCATCGTAGGGGTCCGCCTCCCCCTTCCCCGACCTCTCGCGCACCGCCGGGTTCACCGCGGTGACGACCCCGTCCACGGGCGAAGGGAAAGGGATTTCCCGGTTTCCGCGCCGGGCGCGGAAAGCGGGGCGGCCGCGCTCCAGCCGTTCCCCCGCCCGCGGCGCCGCGATTTGCTCGGGGGAAAGAAGCCTCCAGGCGAAATCGTCCAGACCGAGGCGCACCTCGCCCCCCTCCCCCGGCTCGAGCCACACGTGCGCGGGGTGGAGGTAAAAGCCCTGGGGAATGCGCAGCCCCTCGACGGCAAGCTCGGCCACCGCGACCGGCACCGTTTCGACCCGGAACTCCTCGGCGAAATACTGGTCGAACTCGCAGCGGCGGCATAGATAATCCGCGGTGCAGGCCCGGAAGGGGATGCGCCCGGCGAGATGGTGGACGCAGGGCCGCAGCCGGGCGGGGAGCCGCCGCAGGCGGTCCTGCCAGGCTTCGATCGCCCCCCGCCGTCCGCAGGGCCGCTCTCCCTTCAGCCGCGACTTCCGGTTCTCTTCCGCAACCCGCCGGAGCGCCCGGTCGAAGGGGCAACCGGCGCAGCGATACGAGAGGCGGCAGTCCTTTCGCGGCACCACCCCGGCCTGCATCCACAGACACGGGCGGACCGCGGTGCCCTCGAGGTTTTCCCGCGCCATGGCGCCCCTCCCTCAGCAGCGCAGGAACTCGGCCGCCAGCCGCTCCCAGCCGAGCCCGGGGAGCGCGCCGTAGATGTCCTCCCCGAGGAGGCCTCCGTCCGCGGCAAGCGGCCCGGCCGTCTCCTCGATCAGGCGCTCGAGCCGGCCGACGTCGGCGGTCAACCACTCGACCACGCCGTCGGCGAAGAGCAGGGGTTCGAGGGCTTTCTTCGGATCCGGCGGGCGGACCAGGAGCAGCCACCCCTCGCCGTAAGGATCCCGGCGCGCCAGCGCGGGCGTTTCCCGCACCCGCGGGTTCGACTCCACGACCACCGCCGAAACCGGGGCGGGAGCCGCGGCGCAATTTCCCCCGCGGCGGATCTCGAGGGCCGGCCGGCCCGCGGTCAGCGCTTCGCCGCAGAGCGGGAGCTCGTAGCCGTCGGCCGCGCCGAAGAGGCGCAGCGCGAAGTCGTCCAGCCCGATCCGCACCGCCCCTCCCGCCTCGACCCGCGCCCAGGTGTGGCCGGCGTGAAAGTGGTGATCGAGGGGCACGGCAAAGCCGCGGATCCGCTCGACCGCCCGAGGCCCGGCGGGATACCGCGCACAGAGGACCTCCTCGTAGAGCTGGTCGAAATCGCAGGTTCCGCAGGCGTAATCGTAGGCGCACCTCCGCCCGGCGATGCGTCCGGTGATCGTGTGCCGGCAAAGCCTCCCCTGCGGCGGTTGACGGCGCAGGGGCTCGCGCCAGTCGGGATGTTTCCCCGACCGCGCCCGCTCCCCCATGGCCCGGTCGAAGGCGCAGGTCGGGCAGTCGTAGAAATTCGTGCAGGGCTTGAACTTCGCGACCCCCGAGGCCATCCAGAGGCAGGGCGCCTCCGTCCGCGCCTTCTGGTCCGGCCGGACCCGGTAGGCCCGCCCTCCGAGCACGGTGTCGATGCCGGAGCGCTCGGCCGGCGAAACACCCGGGCGAACGTAGGTCGAACCGTAGCCCACGGTTTCCCTCTTGACCTGCGCCTTTTCCTGTTCCGCTTTGCCCTTCTCGGTCATGGCCCCTCTCCTTTCGCTGAATTGCCATCCCTCTGGGCAAGTCTCGTGCCGGAGCGCGGCCGAAAAACCAACCGCCCGGATTCACAGGAAAAAGCAGGAGATCCGGGGGTGAGCGGCATGCATCCCGGATCCGACCGGCTGTGGCCTTCCGCGGCACCCCGGGTCCTCCGGCGAGGCGGATGGGAAAGGATCTTCCCGGCGATTCGGGTGATTACCCCGCCGTAGGGTTCTGCGACGCGGGTTGTGGGGTTTTCCGGCGCAGGGCGGTTGCCGCGAAGAGCGGGGAAACGGCGCCTTGATCGCCTGCAGAATTCCTGCTAAGCGCGAAAGGGGGCCGCGTTCTGCGGCTGTCCCGCCGGGCCCCATCCCCTCAACCCGCAAAGGAGGGTGGCCATGCATTTCACGAGCCTCGATGACATTCTCGATTTCGCGATCGCGAAGGAGAAGGAGGCGGTGCAGTTCTATTCGCGGCTAGCCAAAGAGGAGAGCTTCTCGGGCGCCCGCGAGATGTTCACGGAGTTCGCCCGCGAAGAGGGCAGACACGAAAGGCTGCTCCTCGAGTTCAAGAGCCGGGGCACCGCCGAGGCCGTGCGGGATTACCCGCTCAGGTGGATCAAGGACATCAAGAGAAGCGACTTCGCCGTCGAGGTCGAATACCGCCCGGGCATGGCCTACAACGAAATCCTCCTGCTGGCGATGAAGCGCGAGGAAAAGGCGCTCAAGCTCTACAACGAGTTCCTGCGCCAAGCGGAGACGGCCGAGGCGAAGAAAATCTTCCAGGTGCTCTGCCAGGAAGAGGCGAAGCACAAGCTCGCGCTCGAGACCCTCTACGACGACTACATGGCGAAGATGGGGGATTGAGCGGCGAGCGCCGCGTGGCGGAAGCAGCCCGTCAGGTGGTCGTTCACCATCCCGGTCGCCTGCATGAAGGCGTAGGCGATGACGGGCCCGAAGAAGCGCACCCCGCGACGCCGGAGCTCGCGGCTCAGGGCCGCCGACTCCGGGGTCTGCGCGGGGACTTCTTCCGGTCGCCGGAAGCGGTTCACCCGGGGGGCGCCGCCTGCGAAGCGCCACAGAAAGGCCCCGAAGGAGCCGCACGCCTCGCGGATGGAGAGAACCGCGCGGGCGTTCGCGATCGCCGCCTCGATCTTGGCGCGGTTGCGCACGAGGCCGGGGTCGACGAGCAGCCGGCGCACATCGGCTTCCGTGAAGCGCGCCACGCGCTCGGCCGAAAACCCCGCGAAGGCGCGTCGGTAGGCCTCGCGTTTCTTGAGGACGGTCAGCCAGCTCAACCCCGCCTGGGCGCCCTCGAGCACGAGAAACTCGAAGAGGCGGCGCTCGTCCATCAGCGGAACCCCCCACTCCGTGTCGTGGTAGGCGCTCAGGAGCGGGTGGCCCGCGGCCCAGGGGCAGCGGCGGGGCTCAGCGGCGCAGGTAGAATCCGAGGGCCTTGTCGAGGGCTTCGGTGGGGGCGAATTCGGCTCCGACATAAGGCGGGTTCACGTTGCGCACGATCAGCTTTTTCTCGAGGCGGCTGCGCGTGGCGTCGTCGAGATGAAAGGAAACCTTGAGGAGATCCCCCGGCGTGAAGGTCTCCCGGCTTTCGATGAAAAGCTTCATGCCGCTCGTCGAGAGGTCACGCACGCGCATCGGCCCCTTGCCTTGGGGGCGGCCGTCCACATAATGTACGTAGACGCCGGGAAGATCGACTTCCTTGCGGTAGGAACGCCGCATTTCGAGGCGGGCGATCGCCTCGGCGCCGCAGCCGCAGCGCAGGCGGAACCGCCGCGGCGGGGGGTTGCCGAAGGCGGCCGGGTTGAAGGTCCGCTTCCCGCCGCATTGCGGGCAACGGAAGAGCGCCTCCTCCCCCTCGACGGGGACTACGATCTCGGTCATCTCGTCCCCCTGCGGCGATTTCCCGGCCGTAAGACCGGTGCGCGGCGAGCTGAAAACCATTGTATCAGGAGCGGGCCGGGAAAGAAAGGCCGAAAACCCCGGGGGGTTCGCCCCGGGCGAGGTACGGGTCATGAGCGGCGGGGATCCCGATCGTCTCCTCGAGGAGGAAATCGCACAGGATACGGAGGTGACCGAGCCTCCGCTCTACCGCGTGTTTCTGCACAACGACGATTTCACGCCCCGGGAGTTCGTCGTCGCCGTGCTGGTCACCTTCTTCCAGAAGCCCGAGGAAGAGGCCGCCGCCCTCATGTGGCAGGCCCACCACCACGGGATCGCCCTCTGCGGCATCTACCCCCTCGAGTTCGCCGAAACCCGTGTCGCCCGGGCCCACGAGGCGGCGCGCGAAAGCGGCTTTCCGCTGCGATTCACCCTGGAGGAGGACCGCCCGTGAAACCGGAGAACCCGCTCGCAGAGCACCTGGACGCCCGCGACATCCTGACCCGGGTCAGCCGCTACAACCTCATCCGCAACGGCCGTCTCGTCTACATCGACGTCCACGAGGCGCTGCACGGAAGGCTCGCCGGGCGGTTCGTCGCCGCCCCGAACCTCGTGAACCTGATCGCCCGTCAGGAATTCCAGGGGGTGGGGGAATCCGAGGCCGAGGCGCTCGCCGATTGCCTCGCCAAGATCGCGGGAAGGGCGATCGAGGATCTCTTCCCGCGGGGACGTCCCTCCCCGGATCCGGGGGGGACGGCGCATTGAGGGGACGGCCCGCGCTTCAGGAGATCGCGTCGAAGCGGCACTTCTCGAAACAGGTCATGCAGCGGATGCACTTCTCCTTGTCGATGCGCGCGGGCTCCTTCTTCTTCCAGGCGATCGCCCCGGCGGGGCAGGCCTTGAAGCAGAGCCCGCACTGCGTGCAGACCTCGGGGTCGATCTCGAACTTGAGCAGCGCGACACAGCGCTTGGCGGGGCAGCGTTTCTCGAAGATGTGCGCCTCGTACTCGGAGCGGAAGTAGCGCAGGGTCGAGAGCACGGGGTTGGGCCCGGTCTGGCCGAGGCCGCACAGGGAGGACTCCTTGATGATGTGGGAGAGCTCTTCGAGCGTTTCGAGGTCGGCCGGCTCGCCGCGGCCCTCGCAGAGCTTCTCCAGGATCTCGAGCAGCCGGCGCGTCCCCTCGCGGCAGGGCGTGCACTTGCCGCAGGATTCGTCCTGCACGAAGTCCATGAAGAAGCGCGCCATGTCCACCATGCAGGTCTCGTGGTCCATGACGATCACGCCGCCCGAGCCCATGATGGCGCCCACCTTGGCGATTTCCTCGTAGTCGACGGGGATGTCGAGGTACTGCTCGGGCACGCAGCCCCCGGAGGGCCCCCCCAGCTGCACGGCCTTGAACTTCTTCTTGCGCGGGATGCCGCCCCCGATGTCGAAGATCAGCCGCCGCAGGCTCGTCCCCATGGGGACCTCGACGAGGCCGATGTTGTTCACGTCCCCCGAGAGGGCGAAGACCTTGGTGCCCTTGCTGCCCTCGGTGCCGACGGAGGCGAACCAGCGTCCGCCGTGTTGGATGATCAGCGGGATGTTGGCGAGCGTCTCCACGTTGTTGAGGACGGTCGGCTTTTCCCACAAGCCCTTCACCGCCGGAAAGGGCGGCCGCGGCCGCGGCATGCCGCGCTTGCCCTCGATCGAGCGCATGAGCGCCGTTTCCTCGCCGCAGACGAAGGCGCCGGCCCCCTGGTAGATGTCGATGTCGAAATCGAAGCCCGTGCCCAGGATGTCCTTGCCGAGCAGGCCGTATTCCCGCGCCTGGCGGATCGCGATCTCCAGGCGCCGGATGGCGAGCGGATACTCGGTGCGCACGTAGATGTACCCCTGGTGCGCGTCGATCGCGCGCGCGGCGATGATCATCCCCTCGAGCACGGCGTGAGGGTCGGCCTCGAGCACGCTGCGGTCCATGAAGGCGCCGGGGTCGCCCTCGTCGGCGTTGCACAGGACGTACTTGACGGCCCCGGGGCTTTTTCGGGCGAACTCCCACTTGATCCCCGTGGGGAAGCCCGCCCCGCCCCGGCCGCGCAGGCCCGAGATCTTCACCTCCTCGATGATCTGCTCGGGGGTCATCTCGCGCAGCGCCTTGGCTGCGGCGAAATAGCCGTCGCGCGCGATGTACTCGTCGATCACCTCGGGGTCGATCACCCCCTTGTTGCGCATCACCCAGAACATCTGGTGCGCGAAGAAAGGGATCGACTCCATCTTGGGGATGGTCTCCTTGGAGGCGGGCTCGACGTAGAAGAGTTTCTTGACCGGCCGACCCTTCAGGAAATGCTCCTCGACGAGGTGGGGGACGATCTCGGGGGTGAGCTTCTGGTAGAAAATGCCCTCGGGCTGGACGAGCATCACCGGGCCGACGGCGCAGAAGCCGTTGCATCCGGTCTCGATGATCTTGATCTCCTCGGCAAGCCCGCGTTTTTCGAGTTCCTGCTGCAGGGCTTGGTGAAACGCCTCGCTGCGG
Organism: Desulfobacterales bacterium; assembly: GCA_037481615.2. Taxonomy (GTDB): domain Bacteria; phylum Desulfobacterota; class Desulfobacteria; order Desulfobacterales; family SpSt-501; genus SpSt-501. The sequence goes on along the minus strand of JBBFLI020000047.1, from coordinate 12,782 downwards.
TTCGCCCGGCAGCCGGTCCCCCCGCAGAGCATGAGCTGGGTTCTGACCTTTTCCATCCCCTCTCCGTTGCGCGCCTGTCCGTTGGGCGGGAAAAGAGGCTGCGCGCCTACCAGGAGCCGTCGAGGCCCCGCAGCCCGTTCATGTAGAGCCTGCCGCTGGCGACGAAAAGCGAATATTTCGTGAGCAGAAGGGGCAGCCGGTAGGAGCGGGCGAGCTCGATCACCGGCTGATCGGGCCGCTTGCCGCGCACGAAGACGACGCAGGCCACTCCGGCCACGCGCGCGGTGCGCAGGACCTGCTCGGTGGTCAACCCCGTGAGCAGCACCGCCCCCTTGGCGACCGCCGAGAGCACATCGGCCATCAGGTCGGCGCCGCCCCCGCCGGTGACGACGGTGTCGAGCTGGTCCTCGCCGGCGAGCACCTCCGCCTTCAGAATGTCCCGGATTTCCGAAATTTTCATGACGCTTCGCCCGCCCGGCTCACTTGTAGGGCTCGAGCACCTCGATCACGCGGTCGGCCTTCATGTCCCCGAAGGTGTCGCTGTTCACCACCATGACCGGGGCGAGCCCGCAGGCCCCGAGGCAACGCACGGCCTCGAGGGAAAAACGCCGGTCCGCGGAGGTGCCGCCCGGGGCGACCTGGAATCGGGCCTCGATGCGGGTGATCACCTCCTTGATCCCTTTCACGTAACAGGCGGTGCCCATGCACACCTTGATCAGGTTGCGCCCCTTGGGCTTGAGCGAGAAGAGCGAGTAGAAGGAGGCGACCCCGAAGACATCGCTTCGCGGCAGGTTCAAGCCGGAGGCGACGGCGTCGATCAGCACGACGGGAAGATAGCCCACGACATCCTGGCATTCCCGCAACACGGCGATCACCGAGCCGGCGACCCCGCGGTGGCGCGCGATGACGGCATCGATCTTCTCCCACATTTCCGGGGTGATGTCCGGGTGCTCGGGGTGCGGCGGGGCGGGCATACGCGGGATTCTCCTTTGCGAAAACGGAAGCCTTCCACGGCGCGGAAGGCATTTCCTATTTCACAGACCCCGCGGATTGTCAAACGGAAACAGCGGGCTGCAGCCCTCCCCGCGCCTTGACCGTCGGAGCGCAAAGAGTTTACTATAAACGCGCTGGTCACCGAAATCCACCGATCGCGGGACACAGGAGGCTCCGCCCCATGCCCACGCGCGACAAGGCCCTGGAGGCGGCGGGGGCCGTGCGGCGCAGGTTTTCGACCCGCGCCGAAACGGCCGTCGTCACCGGCACCGGTCTGGGCGGCCTCCTCGAGCGCCTCGAGCGTCCGGAGGCCGTGGATTTCCGGGAGTTGCCCCACTTTCCCGCGACCACGGTCGAAAGCCACTCCGGCCGCCTCGCCGCGGGCCGGCTCGCCGGTCTTCCGCTGTGGCTGCTCCAGGGGCGGGTGCACCTCTACGAGGGCTACCGCGCGGCGGAGGTCGCCTTCCCCGTGCGCGTGCTCCAGGAGCTCGGGGTGCGCCGTTTGATTCTCACGAACGCCGCCGGCGGGCTTCGGCCCGATCTCTCCCCGGGCGACCTGTTCGCCATCGTCGACCACATCAACCTGACGGGCGAAAACCCGCTCCTCGGGCCGAACGAGGAGGCCTGGGGCCCGCGCTTCCCCGACATGGCCTTCGCCTGGGACCGGGGACTCGTGCGCCTGGCCCGCGCGTGCGCGCGGGAGGTCGGCGTGGACCTCAAGGGCGGCGTCTATGCCGGCCTGCGCGGCCCGGCGCTCGAGACCCCCGCCGAGGTGCGCTGGCTGCAGCGGATCGGGGCCGAGGCCGTCGGGTTCTCGACCGTCCAGGAGGCGATCGCCGCCGTGCACGGCGGGATGCGGCTGTGCGGCATCTCGGTCATCACCAACGTCCACGACCCCGACCGCCCGCGTCGCTCCACGATGGCCGAGATCCTCGCCGCAGCCCGCGCCGCCGAGCCGCGGCTTGCGCTGCTGCTCGAGGCGCTCGCGCGCCGGCTGAGGGATGATGGCCCGGCCGATTGACCTCCTCGTGGCCGGCGGGCTCCTGCTCACCCTCGACCGGGAGAACCGCCGCTTCGCAGACGGCGCCGTCGCCGTGCAGGGCGGGCGGATCCTCGAGGTGGGCGAAACCGCCGACCTTCTCCCCCGATATCGCCCCGCCCGCCGCATCGACGCCCGCGGCGGCATCATCCTCCCCGGGCTCGTGAACGTGCACACCCACGCCGCGATGACCCTCTTCCGGGGGCTCGCCGACGATCTGCCCCTCGAGCGCTGGCTGCACGAGCACATCTTCCCGGCCGAGGCCGCGCTCACGGGCGAGAGGGTCTACCGCGGGGCGCTCCTCGCCTGCGCCGAGATGATCCTCTCGGGCACCACGACCTTCTGCGACATGTACCTCTTCGAGGACGCCGTCGCCCGCGCCGCCCACGAGGCCGGCCTGCGCGCGGTCGTGGGCGAGGTCCTCTTCGACTTCCCCTCGCCGCACTACGGCGGGATCGAAAACGGCTTCGCCTTCACCGAGCGCCTGATCTCCGCGTGGCGCGGCGACCCTCGGATCACGGTCGCCGTCGAGCCGCACTCCACCTACCTCTGCGCCCCGGAGCTTCTCGTGCGCGCCGCCCGCCTGGCCGAACGGCACGGCTTGCCGCTCGTCACCCACCTGTCGGAAACGGCCGGCGAGGTCGCGACGGTGCGCGCGCGCTACGGGGTCTCCCCGGTCGAACACCTCGAGCGCCTGGGGATTCTGGGGCCGAATCTCCTCGCCTGTCACTGCGTCTGGGTGGAAGAGGGCGACATCGAGCGCCTGGCGGCCCGCGGGGCGGCGGTCGCCCACAACGCCGAGAGCAACCTCAAGCTCGCCTCGGGGATCGCGCCCGTGCCGCGGATGCTCGCCCGGGGGCTCCGCGTGGGGATCGGCACCGACGGGGCGGCGAGCAACAACGATCTCGATCTCTTCCGTGAGATGGACACCGTCGCCAAGGTGCACAAGGGGAAGACGCTCGACCCGGCCGTGATGGACGCCGAAACGGTGCTCGCCATGGCGACCCGCGAAGGCGCGCGGGCGATCGGCCTCGGGGAGACGACCGGGACCCTCGAGGCGGGGAAACGCGCGGACCTGATCGTGGTCGACACCCGCCGGCCGCACCTGGTCCCCCTCTACCGGCCGGCCTCGCAGCTCGTCTATGCCGCTCGCGGCAGCGATGTGGTCTGCACGGTGGTCGAAGGCCGGGTGCTCATGGAGGGCGGCCGCATCGAAACGTTCGACGTCGAGGAGGCGATGGAGGGGGTGCGTCGGCTGGCCGACGCCGTCCGCCAGAGCGCCCGCAAACCGGGCGGAGCCGGGCCGTGACCGCCTGCGACCTCCTGATCACCCGCGCGCGGGTGCTGACCTGCGACGCGGCGGGGCAGGTGATCCCGGAGGGCTGGGTCGCGGTGCAGGGCGGCCGCATCCTCGCTCTCGGCGGGACGGCGGAAACCGCGCCTGCGGACACCGCCGAACGGCTCGACGCCGCCGGAAGGATTCTCCTGCCGGGGCTGGTCAACGCCCACACGCATCTCCCGATGACGCTCTTCCGGGGGCTCGCCGACGACCTCCCCCTCGAACGCTGGCTGCATGACTTCATCTTTCCCGCCGAGCGCCTGATCATCGACCCCGAGACCGTTTACGCGGGCGCGCTCCTCGGCTGCGCCGAGCTCGCCCTCTCGGGAACGACGAGCTGCTGTGACGGCTACTTTTTCGCCGACGCCGTGGCCGAGGCCGTGCTCGCCTCCGGCCTGCGGGCGGTGATCGGCCAGGGGGTGATCGATCACCCGGCGCCCGGAGTCCCGGACCCCGCCGGGAACCTCGCCGCGGCCGAGGCTTTCTGCGACCGCTGGCAGGGCCGCTCGCCGCGCATCCACCCTTCGGTCTTCTGCCACGCCCCCTACAGCTGCTCCGCGGAGACGCTCTCCGGCGCAAAACGCCTGTGCAGGGAACGGGGCCTCCTCTTCCAGGTCCACGCCGCGGAGACCCGCCGCGAGCGGCAGGAGAGCCTCGAGCGCCACGGGTTGACCCCGATCGCCTTCCTCGACCGGGCCGGCGTGCTCGACGGAAAAACCCTGTTGCACCACGCGGTCTGGGTGGACGAGGCCGATCTCACGGTCATCGCCGGCTCCGGGAGCGCGGTTTCCCACAACCCCGAGAGCAACCTCAAGCTCGCCTCGGGGATCGCCCCGCTCCCGGAGATGCTCGCCCGGGGGATCCCCGTGGGCCTGGGCACCGACGGCAGCGCGAGCAACAACGACCTCGATCTCTTCGGGGCGATGGATCTCGCGGCGAAGATCCACAAGGCGGCGCGGCTCGACCCCACGGCGGTCTCCGCCGCGCAGGCGCTCGCTCTCGCCACGCGCGGCGGGGCGCGCGCGCTCGGCCTGGCGGCCGAGATCGGCTCGATCGAGCCCGGAAAGCTGGCCGACCTCGTCCTGCTCGAAACCCGCCTCCCCCACCTGACCCCGCTCCACGACCCGGTCTCGGCCGTCGTCTACGCCGCGCGCGGCGCGGACGTGCACACGGTGCTGGTCGGCGGCCGGCGCATCGTGGAGGGGGGGCGGCTGCTGTCTTTCGACCTCGCGGCGGCGATGGCGCGGGTGGAGGAGACGGCCGGCCGGATCCGGCGGCGGCTTCCGCTTCGCCGCAGCCGGCGTTCTTGACAGCCGCGGGCCCCGCTTTCTATAGTGGTGCCTCGACGCGATCCTGCCCGCCGCGGGTCTTCCGGGGGAGAGACATCCCGGGCCGTGGCTTCGCCTTGCCTTCCCCGCCGGGAGAGGAGCCATGAAGCTCTCCGAGATCGTGCGCGAGCTCGAGGCCGTGCCGCTCACGGAAGAGGATCACCGCGGGCTGGAGATCACCCGCTGCGCGGGAAGCGACCTGATGAGCGACGTTCTCGCGCGGCCGACCGACGGGATCCTGCTGCTGACCGGGCTCACCTCCATCCAGACCGTCCGCACGGCGAAGATCGCCGGTGTCGCCGCCGTCGTCTTCGTGCGGGGCAAGACGCCCCCACCGGAGACGATCGAGCTGGCGCGCGCGGAGAGGCTGCCGGTCTACGCGAGCCCGCTTTCGCTCTTCGTCTGCTGCGGCCGGCTCCACGCCTGCGGCATGACCGGACTGGACGGCCGGCGCTGAGGGGCCCGCCATCGCGGACGCCCCCCCTGACGCCGCATCGCCCCATGACCCTGGTGACGAAACGCTATCCCCTCCGCGCGCGCGATTTTCTGCACGCGGGCGAAGCCTCCGTCCAGGTCCAGGCCATGCTCAAGGCGATGCGGCTCGATCCCGGCCTCATCCGCCGTGTCGCGATCTGCAGCTACGAGGCCGAGATGAACGCGGTGATCCACGGCGGCGACGGGGAACTGGAAATGGCGTTGTCCGAAGATCGCATCGTGGTCGAGGTCCGCGACGCGGGAGCCGGTATCGCGGACATCGAACTCGCCATGCAGCCGGGCTATTCCACGGCCGACGAGACGGCGCGCGAGATGGGCTTCGGCGCCGGGATGGGGCTGCCCAACATGAAGAGCCACGCCGACGAGCTCGAGATCGACTCCGCACCCGGCCGCGGGACACGGGCGCGGATGGTCTTTCACCGCCGGCCGCCGCAGGAGAAGGCCCCGTGAGCCCCCCCGTCCGGGAAACCCTGTATGTGCGCTTTCACCCCGAGCGCTGTCAGGGATGCGCCTCCTGCCTCAAGGTCTGCCCCACCAAGGCGATCCGCATCCGCGGCCGGAAGTCCCTCTGCCTCGTCGACCGCTGCATCGGCTGCGGGGCCTGCATCGCGGCGTGCGCGGCCGGGGCGATCACGGCCGCCGTGCACCCGGTCGAGGGCATCGGCGCGGGGCACACGGCGATCGCGCTCGTCTCGCCCGTCCTCTACGCCCAGTTTCCGAACGTCATGCCGCGCGACGTGCTCAAGGCCCTGCGGCGGCTCGGCTTCCACCACACGGTCGACAGCTCGATCTTTCTCGAGATGTTCCAGTTCGCGGCCGCCGAGTTCATCCGCCGCAACCGCACCGCCGGCGAGGCCCCCTGGCCGTTGATCTCCCCGGTCTGCCCGGCCGTGGTGCGGCTGATCGCTTTCAAGTTCCCGCGGCTGCTCGCCCACGTGCTCCCCGTGCTGCGGCCGGTCGCGCTCATGGCCCGCGAGGTGCGCGAAACGCTTCTGCCGCGGGTCGCCGCGCGCGGGCGGCCCGTGGTGCTCTACTACATCAACCCCTGCCCGACGATGGGGGCGACCCGGACGCCGCCGGGGGCACACGCCGTCCGCCTGACCGAGGTCTCGATCGGCATCAACGAGCTCTACCCCGCCCTGCGCCGGGCCGTCGAGGAGGCGGTCGCCGAGGCCGAGCCCTTCGGCCGGGAGGGCTTCGAGTTCGAAACCTGCACCACCGGCAACGCCTCGCTCGTGGCGATGTCGGGCGGGGAAATCGCCACCATGCGCATCGAGGCCTCGATGGCCGTCTCGGGGATGCAGGAGACGACCGCCTACCTGAGCAAGATCGAGATGGGTCTCTTCCGCGACGTCGAGTACTTCGAGCTGCGCACCTGCCGCGAGGGTTGCCTCGGCGGAGTCCTGAACGCGGCCGACAAGTACCTCGCCAAGAGCAACATCCACCGCATGATCCACATCTACGGGCTGGGCCGCCGCATCCCCCGCCAGAGCATCCTCAAGCTCTACGACCGGGGGCGCTTCCGCCCCGATCAGAGCCCGCTCGCGCTCGCCGAGATCTTCGCCGACCGCAAGCCGCCGCTCACCCTGGCGCAGGCGGCGGAAATCGAGCGCCTGCTCGGAGAGCTTCCGGGCTACGGCTGCGGGGCCTGCGGCGCCCCGGACTGCCCGACCTTCGCCGAGGATGTCGTGCGCGGCCTGGCCGAACGCGCCGATTGCGTGTGGCTGTCGGCCGGCACGCGCGAAAGCCGGGGCCGGGGGAGGAGAGATGAAAGTCGCTGAACTGAGCGCCCGGATGGGCTGGAAGGCGGTCGCGGGCGCACGCGGCCTGGAACGCGAGGTCCGCGGCGGCTACTGCGGCGATCTGCTGAGCGACGTGATGGCCAAGGCGCCTCCGGGCTGCCTCTGGCTGACCGTCCAGGGGCATCTGAACATCATCGCCGTGGCGCTCCTGCGCGAGATGGCGGCCGTGGTCATCACGAGCGGGCGGGAGCCCGACCCCGACACCGCGCACAAGGCCGAGGAGGAAGGCATCCCGCTCTTCACCTCGCCCGAGTCGGCCTACACGCTCGCCGGCCGCCTCTGGGAGCTGGGGATCGGCCGGAACGACCCCGCATAGCCGGGCGGGGGGGCTGCCGCCGTGCTGCAAACCTTTGCGGCCGATCTCCACATCCACAGCTGCCTCTCCCCCTGCGGGGAATGGGAGATGAGCCCCGCGCGGATCATCCGACGCGCGCGCGAGGCCGGCCTCGATCTGATCGCCGTCTGCGACCACAACAGCTGCGAAAACGCAGGCGCCCTGCAGCGCGCCGGCCGCCGCGAGGGAGTCACCGTGCTGGCCGGCCTCGAGGTCTGCTCGAGGGAAGAGGTCCACGTGCTCGCCCTCTTCCCCGAGCTCGACGCCGGGCTCGCCCTGCAGGCCTGGGTCTACGAAGGGCTCGAGGGGGAAAACCGCCCCGAACTCTTCGGCTGGCAGGTCGTCGCCGACGAAAACGACGAGGTGTTGGGGGAAAACCCGCGGCTGCTCATCGGGGCGACGCGCTGGGGCCTGGCCGAGATCGTGCGCCGCACCCGGGGGCTCTCCGGTCTCACCATCGCCGCGCACGTCGACCGCCCCGCCCACGGCATCCTGAACCAGCTGGGGTTCATCCCGCAGGAGCCCGCCTTCGACGCGGTCGAGGTCTCCTGGCGCGTGCCCCGCGGCGAGGCGAGATCCCGTTTCCCCGCAATCGGCGCCCTGCCCTGCATCACCGCCTCCGACGCCCACACGCTGGCCGACATCGGCCGCGCCCGGATGCGGCTCCGCCTGGCGGCCCCGAGCCTCGAGGAGCTGCGGCTCGCCCTGCGCGCCGAGGACGGCCGCGGTCTCCTGGATGACTGAGGAGGCGGGTCCCGTGCGCGAGCTCTCCCTGCACCTGCTCGATCTCGCCGAAAACGCCGTCACCGCCGGCGCGCGGCGGGTCTCGATCACGGTCGAGGAGTCGCCGGCCGAGGATCGTCTCACGATCCGCGTCGCCGACGACGGTCCGGGGCTCCCCGAGGAGAAGCTCCGACGCCTCGAAGACCCTTTCGTCACTTCGCGCACGACGCGGCGCGTGGGGCTCGGGCTTTCGCTGCTGGCCGCCGCGGCCCGGAGGGCGGGCGGCGGGATGACGGTCCGCAGCACGCCGGGAAAGGGCACCGAGGTCACCGCCCGGTTCCGCTATCACCACATCGACCGGGCCCCCCTGGGGGACGTCGCGGCGACGGTCGCCACGCTGATCGCGGGCTACCCGGCGGTTGACTTTGTTTACCGCCACAGGATAGAGGAGCGGGAAATCGCCCTGGATACGCGCGAGCTGCGCGCGGCGGGGGAGGGACTGGACCCCTCGGAGCCGGCCGTGGCCGAGGCGGTGGCCCGCTGGCTGCGCGACCAGCTGCTGCGATCCGCCCCGGGCGAAGAGGAGGACCCCGATGCCCAAGTTGACCGTTGACGATCTGCGGCAGATCAAGGAACGAACCCTCCAGGCGACCGCCCTGCGCCACGGGACGGCCCGCGTCAAGATCACCGTGCACATGGGCACCTGCGGCATCGCCGCCGGGGCGCGCGCGGTCATGGCCGCCCTGATGGAGGAAATGGCCGAGGCCGGTCGCACCGACATCCGGGTGGTCACCTCCGGCTGCATGGGCATGTGCAGCAGCGAGCCCAACGTGACGGTCGAAGTCCTGGGGGAGGAGCCGATCGTCTACCAGCACATGGACGCCAACCGCATGCGCCAGGTCTTCCGCCGCCACGTGCTCCTCGGGGAGGTGCAGACCGATTTCGCGCTCGCCAAGGTGTGAAACGGGGATGAGCGCGGAGGCTCACCGGACGCGCCCGATCCGCTGCGAGGAGGAAGCGGGGCGCCTCGTCGTGCTCGACCAGCGCCGTCTGCCGCACGAAACGGTTTTCCGGGAGCTGCGCACGCCCTCCGAGGTGATCGCGGCGGTGCGTACGCTCACCGTGCGCGGCGCCCCCCTGATCGGGGTGACCGGCGCCTGGGGCGTGTGGCTCGCCGCGCGCGGGGCGCCCTCCGGGCCCGAAGGCCGCCGCGGCCTCGAGGAGGCGGCGGCCGGGATCGCCGCCGCGCGGCCGACGGCCGTCAACCTCCGGGCGGCGGTCGAACGCGTGCTCCGCGCGGCGCTTGCGGCGGATGACCGGGAGGGACGCACGCGTCTCGCCGCGGCCGAGGCCGCCGCGATCGAGCGCGAGGAGATCGAGGCCTGCCGCCGGATCGGGGAACACGGGCTGCCCCTGCTCCGGAAGCTCTCGGCCGAGCGGGGCGGAGCGCCGGTGAACGTGCTCACCCACTGCAACGCCGGCCGCCTCGCCTGCGTCGAGTACGGAACCGCAACCGCCCCCCTCTACGCCGCGCGGGAAGCCGGCATCGCCCTCCACGTCTGGGTGGACGAAACGCGGCCCCTGAACCAGGGAGCCCGCCTCACGGCCTGGGAGCTCGCCCGGGCGGGGATCCCCCACACCCTGATCCCCGACAACGCGGCCGGCCACCTGATGCAGCGCGGCCGGGTCGACCTCGTGATCGTCGGCACCGACCGCACCACGGCGGCGGGGGATGCGGCGAACAAGATCGGGACCTACCTCAAGGCCCTCGCCGCGGCCGACAACGGCGTGCCCTTCTACGTCGCGCTCCCGGCGAGCAGCTTCGACTGGTCGCTCACCGACGGCGTCGCCGGCATCCCGATCGAGGAGCGGGACCCCGAGGAGGTCCGCTGGGTGGAGGGCTGGGACGGGCGCGGGAGGGCCCGGGTCCGGATCTGCCCCGCGGAAACCCCGGCGGCGAACTTCGCCTTCGACGTCACCCCGGCCCGGCTGATCACCGGGCTGATCACCGACCGCGGCCTCTGCCGCCCCGACCCGGCGGACATCCGCCGGCTCTTTCCCGAGGCCGCCGGCGGCGGCTTCCAAAGCGACCCCGGGCCGCCCGCGTCATGTTGAGCGAAACCGAAAAGAAGGTGATCGCCGCCCTGGGCGGCGACATCCCGGTTGCCGAGCGGCCCTTCCTCGAGCTCGCCCGGGAGACGGGCCTCTCCGAGGAAGTCTTCCTCGAGACCCTGCGCGGGCTGATCGCCCGGGGGCTCATCCGCCGCTTCGGGGCGACCCTCCGTCACCAGCAGAGCGGCTACCGCGCGAACGCCATGGGCGCCTGGCGGGTCCCCGAGGAACGCATCGAGGAGGTGGGCCGCCTTTTCGCCTCCTTCCGCGAAGTCTCCCATTGCTACCGCCGCAACCCGCTCCCCCCTTGGCCCTACAACCTCTACACGATGATCCACGCCGACGACGAGGAGGCTTGCCGCCGCACCGCCGAGCGCATGGCCGAGGCGGGCGGCGTCTCCGACTATCTCCTGCTCTTCAGCCGCGAGGAGCTGAAAAAAACCTCCATGGCCTATTTCGCCGACGACGAAGAGGATTGACCCCGCCGCCGCGGGGGCTGCCCGGCCGTGCCGCCTGACGTGCCCCATGTCCTGCTCGTGAACCCCTGGATTCACGACTTCGCCGCCTACGACTTCTGGGCCCGTCCCCTCGGGCTGCTCGGGATCGCCGGCCGCCTCCGCGCGGGGGGGCTGCGGGTGAGCTGGGTCGACTGCCTCGACCGCTTCCACCCGCGGCTTCCGTCGAGGCTGCCCCGCAAGGCCGACGGCCGCGGCGCCTTCCTGCGCACGCCGCTGCCCACCCCCGCCCTCTTCCCGGACGTGCCCCGGCGCTTTGCGCGCTACGGGATCGAGCCGGCCTGGTTCCACGAGGCGCTCGTCGCGCTCCCCCGGCCGGATCTCGTGCTCGTCGGCTCGGGCATGACCTACTGGTACCCGGGGGTGCAGGAGACGATTCGCCGCCTGCGCGCCGTCTTCCCCGGGGTCCCCGTCTGGCTGGGCGGCATCTATGCCACGCTGTGTTTCGACCACGCCGCGCGCCGCTCCGGCGCGGACCGGGTCTTCCCCGGGCCGGCCGAGGGTCTGCTCTACCGCGCGATCGAGGCCTTGACCGGCTTTCCCCTCGCCGGGAAGGCGGACGGCGACGACCCCGACGCCGCCCCCCTCCCCGCCTTCGATCTCGAGCGGCACATCCCCGCCGTCGCCCTGCGCACCTCACGCGGTTGCCCTTTCGCCTGCGCCTACTGCGCGGCCCGCATCCTCGAGCCCGGCCGGAGCCTGCGCTCGCCCCGATCGGTGATCTCCGAGATCCGCCGCTGGCACCGCGGCTTCGGGGTGACCGACTTCGTGCTCTACGACGACGCCTTCCTCGCCTCCCCCGAGGGGCACGGCCCGGCGGTGCTCGAGGCGATCGCCGCGGCCGGTCTTCCCGTCCGCCTGCACACCCCGAACGCGCTCCACGCCCGCGGCATCACGCGGGAGACGGCACGGCAGCTCCGCCGTGCGGGTTTCGTGACGGTGCGGCTCGGGGTCGAGACCGCCGACTTCGCCCGGCGGGGGGGCCTGGACCGCAAGCTCGACGCCGCGGAATTTCACCGCGCGGCCCGGTCCCTGCGCGAGGCGGGATACCGGCCGCCGGAGGCCGGCGCCTACCTGCTGGCGGGCCTGCCGGGGGAGCGCGAGGAGGACCTGGTCACCTCGATCGAGGTCGTGAAGGAGGCCGGGCTCCTCCCCGTGATCGCGTGGTACTCGCCCATCCCCGGGACCGCCCTCTGGCCGCAGGCCTGCGCCGCATCGCGCTACGATCTCGCCTCCGACCCCCTCTTCACCAACAACGCCGTGATGCCCTGCCGCCGGGGGCCCTTCGATTGGGGCCGGATCACGCGCCTCAAATCCCTCCTTCACGCCTGAGCCGCCGTTGCGCGCGTTGACAGCCGATCCGGGCTCTGGATATAAGGGGCATCGAACGACACCGCCTCACTCCCGGGAGGACGCCTCCCCCCCGGTCTCCCGGCCGGAAAACGGACGCCATGATCACCGTCGGACAGGCCGCCTTCGCCCGCAAGACGGACGACGCGCTCCTCGTGCTCGCCTGCGAGGGCAGCGAAGAGCTCTACGGCGACGCGCGGCTCCTCGCGCTTCTGTCCCGCGCGCGCAGGCTCGAGGAGTTCGGCGGCCGCCGCGACGAGGAGATCGTCCTGATCGAGCCGCCGGAAGTGGGCGCGCGGCGGGTGATCCTCCGGGGTCTCGGCGCAGCGGGCCGCGTCGAAGGCGAAACCCTGCGCCAGGCGGCCGGGCGCGCCGCCCGTCGGGCGCAACAGATGAAGCGTCGGGGGCTTTCGATCGCGGCTCCGGAGCGGGGGCCCCTGGCCGCCGGCGAGGAACCTTGGCGGGCCCTGCTCGAGGGGGCTTTTCTCGGCAACCACCGCGTCGACCGGGAACGCCGCGAACGCGAGGCCGAGCCGCTCTCCGCGCTGCGTCTGCTGGTCCGGCCGGAGGCGGTCCCCGGCGCGCGCCGGATCGCCGCCGAGGTCGAGGCCGCCTGCGGGGCGCAGCTGCTCGCCCGCGACTGGGTGAATCTCCCCGCGAACGAAAAGCCGCCGGCACGCCTGGCCGCGCGGATCGCCCGCGAGGCCCGCCGCGCGGGGCTCGCCGTCGAGCGCCTCCCCGAGCCGGCGCTG
>JBBFLI020000046.1:0-28064 GCA_037481615.2 Desulfobacterales bacterium | reverse complement strand
AAGCAACTGCGGCTCGACACCAGCCGGGACTTGCGCGAGCTCGCCCGCCGGATCGACCGGCTGGTCAACGGGCACGAAAGATTCCGGGAACGCGAGGAGGACTGATGAGCGAGGAACTGAGGAACCTGTCCCAGGAAATCAAAGACCTGATCGAGGCCGAGCGCGTTAAGGCCATGCGCGAGGCGGCGAAGATGATCGGCGAGACGAGGAGCTGGTTCGAGCGGAACTGGCGCGTGGGCTGGGGGCTTTTCGCCTTCGTCGTCCTCTGCGCGGCCCTCTGGGCGGTCACGCGCTGAGAGGGGAGGATCCGGAGATGGTGCCGCTTCTCGACCTGATCGCCGTGCTCGGCGGCATTGTGATCCCGCCGGCGTTTGATTTTCTCAAGAAGAGATTCGTCAAGAGCGAACGCGACACGCCGGAGGCGACGATCTCGGCCCTTGCGACGACCAAGCCCGACGTGCTCGGCGCCTACATCGACGCGCTCGCCAGGCTGAAAGCAGCCGAGAAGGACTTCTTCAACCGCGACGTGATCGGGGAGACGGCCCGCTGGGTTAACAATACGCGGGCAATCATCCGGCCCGCTGGAGTGGTGGTCTCGTTCCTGATTCTCTGGGGGATCGCGGCCGGGTGGATCGAAAACCAGGACGGCGTGCGGATCTCGGCCGAGGGGGTGATCTCGACATGGTTCGGATCGAGGGTGGCGATCAGGTGATCGAGGAGATTGGGGAAGAGCGCTCGGCGGTCCTGATTGCGCTCGTGTTCTTTGCTGCATTCGGCTTCTGCCTGGGCGGAGTGGTCGGCTACTTCGTGTGCAAATTCTGGGGGTGAAGGAATGGGGATTCGGCTCTGGCGCAAAGATGGCGGGCTGACCGTCGAGGCGATCCGGGCGAACACGCAGAACGTGCAGGAGGTGATCGACTTCTGTGCGCCGATCCCGGTCGCTTTGAGCGACGACGGGCTTGTGATCAAGCACGACTGGGGAAGCGAGCTTGTCCGCTGGGGCGCGATGATCCTGCGTAACGCGGCGGGTAGGCTTTCGACCTGCGATGCCGAGGTTTTCTTCTCCACCTACGAACCCGTCTGCGGCGAGGAGGTCTATCCGTGACGACGCGCATGGTGCCGGCCAGGATCATCCTGCATTGCTCGGCGACGCCGGACGGGCGCGTCTCCGACTGGGGCGCAATCCGCCGTTACCACAAGCAGATAAACGGCTGGCGCGACATTGGCTACCATTTCGGGATCGAGCTTGTCGGCGAGGACTACGAGGTCCTGATGGGCCGCTGGCCTGACGAGACAGGGGCGCACGCTGCCGGCCAGAACTACGACTCGATCGGCGTCTGCTTCGTCGGGGCCTTTGATGAGAATACGCCTCCGCCGGCGCAATGGGAGAGGGGCATTAAGCTCGTCGCTTGGCTGTGCCGGAGGTTTGCGATCCCGGCGAAGAACATCTTCGGCCACCGCGAGTTTGACCAGAAAAAGACCTGCCCGGGTCGGGCCTTCGACCTCGAGCGCTTCCGGAAGGAGCTCCGGGAGGAGATGGGACTATGAAGCTTAGGGAGTTGTTCTGGGGAAGGAAGAAACGCGCGGGCACCGATGAGGAGCCGCCCGATGAGACTGAAGAGACTGAGGAGGAGCGCAAGCGCCGCGAGGAAGAGGAGCGCAAGCGGCGCGAAAAGGGCCTCTACAAGGGTTATTTCGGTGAGGGCGTTCGGCGCGGACGGATGCTCAAGCGGATCGAAGAGGACGAAGACTGAGACCGAGGATCCGCTTTGCGCGGCCAAAGGTCTTCCCTGTGATCGCGCGAGGAGGAAGCGATGCGTGGGCGGAAGACGACAAGGGCAAGTGCGAAGCGCCAGATAAAGCTAGCGAAGCGATCGTCTGTTGAGATGCGGCGTGCGTTCGCAAGGCATTATCTCGCCTTCGGGACCAAGACCTACATGAACGCCGTCGGCTCGGCTGTCGCGGCCGGATACAGCCGGACGACGGCCCAGGGCGTGGCGCACAGGATGCTCGATTGCCCGGTGGTCCAGGAGGAGATGCGCCGGATCCGCGAGCGGAGAGCTTTGCGCTCGACGATCGCAAGCCCTGAGGAGGTGCTCGAGACCGTGACCTTGGTGCTGCGGGCAGATCCGAGGACGCTCTTTGACGGCGGGCGTGCGGTCCCGCCGGATGCCTTGCCGCGGGAGACTGCGGCCGCGGTGGCGGCTTTCAAGCTCGTCCGCAGGGCGACCGGCGGCGAGACTTGCGAATACAAGCTCGCCGACAAGCTGCGCGCAGCGGAGCTGCTTGCCAAACACCACGGGCTGTTTGCGACCGACAACCTCCAGCGCGGAATGGCCGAGGCGGCCGTGAAGCTGGTCGGACTTCCGACAGAGGATCTTTCGCTTGACGAGTGGCAGAGGATCGCGGCAAAGACGCTTGCCGAGCGCGGGGCGGCGGCCGTTTACCGCGGCGCGGAGGAGCGGGCGGCATGAGCTTCTGGGCGCCACAGCCCGGGCCGCAGTTTCTGGCTCTGACCTGCCCGGCAGATGAAATACTTTTCGGCGGAAGCCGGGGCGGGGGCAAAGGGCTGGCGGCGACGACGAACGTTCTGACCCCCTTCGGCTGGAAAGCGATCGGCAATCTACAGATCGGGGATAAGGTCTGCGCCGTTGACGGTTCCGTAACGCATGTTCTCGCCGTGCATCATCGCGGGCGGCAACCGATATACCGCTGCCACCTCTCCGACGGCGTTGCGATAGACGTGGATGGGGATCACCTCTGGTTCGGCTGGCGAGCGAACAAGATGCGAAAGGAGGCAAACCGGAAACTCACCGGCGGGCGTGCCGCCCGGAAGTATTCCATGGCCGAGCTTGTAAGATTCGTGGGCGGGGGACGCCGCTTTGCTATCCCCGTGACCAAGCCCGTTGCCTTCAACGTGGCGGGTATGCTGAGCGGGCCCGGCAATTTCGTGAAGCGGGACGTGATCCGCCCCTACGTCTTGGGGGTGCTGCTGGGGAATGGGGCACTCGCGTGTGGAGGCGTGAGATTTTCGACCCCGGATCGGGAAGTGGCCGAGAAGGTCGAATCGCTGCTCGACGAAGGTGGGCTTGCAACCTTGCGCGAAGAAAACGGCTGCGTGGAATATCGGGTGGTGGATGGCGGTCGCGTTTCCGAGCGGCTCAACCTTCTTGGACTGAGGGGCAAGCTTGCCGGCGAAAAGTTTATTCCGCGCATCTACCTCTACGGGACGGTGGATGAGAGGTGGGAGCTTCTGCGCGGCCTGATGGACACGGACGGCTGGGCGGAAGACGACGGAGAAGCCTACTACTGCACCGTTTCGCCGGAACTTGCGGAGAACGTCCGCGAGCTTGCCTGGTCTCTCGGCGCGGTCGTGACCGTGCGGAAGAAAAGCCCCGTTTACACCTACCGGGGAGAACGGCGGAACGGGCAGCCGGCCTTTAGCCTGCGGCTCAAATTCGAGGAAAACGCGCTCGCCTTTTCACTCCCGAGAAAGCGCAAGCTCGTCGAGGGGAAAACCTTCCAGTCCATGGCCCGCTACATCGAGCGAATCGAGCGGGCAGGGGAGGGGGAGACCGTCTGCATCTCGGTTGCCCACCCCTCAAGCCTCTACATTGCCGAGGGTTACATCGTTACCCACAACAGCTCGACGATCATCGGGCGCCACCTGCGCGGGGTCGAAAAATATGGCCGTGACTGGAACGGCCTAATTGTCCGCAGGCGCTACAAGGACCTAAACGACATGCGCCGGCAATGGGACGAGCTGATCGCTCGCGGGCTTCCGGCCGAACGCGTGGGTGGGGAGACGCAGCCGAACTACATCCGCTTCAAGAACGGGGCGACGGTTTCGCTGTTTGCCTTCCAGAGGCTTGAGCAAGCGGACGACATCCAGGGGCACCAGTATCCAGAGATCGGCGTGGACGAGGCGACTAACTTCCCGTGGTTTGCGAAACTCATGGACAAGCTCCGCGCTGCAAACCGGAGCCCCGCCGGCGTCCCCACGCACATCTTCTGCACCGGCAACCCCGGAGGCCCGGGACACGCGCAGGTGAAGAGCTATTTCCGCCTTGGGCGCGAGGGCTTGCCCCCGGGGACGGTCTTCCGTGACGAAGCTGGGCTGTCGCGGGTTTTCATCCAGAGCTTTCTCTCCGACAACAGGGTTCTCGTTGAGAACGACCCAAAGTATGCAGCGCGGCTTGCATCGATCCAGGATCCTGCGCTCCGGCGCGCCTGGCTTGAGGGCGACTGGGACGTTTTCATCGGGCAGGCGTTCCAGTTAACCTCAAGGCACATCATCCGCGACGGCGAGCTTCCAGCCCCGCCGCCGCACGTGCCGCTCTACATGACCTTCGACTGGGGCTTCGGGGTTCCGTTCTCGGTCATGTGGTGGTGGGTTGATTCCGAGGACCGGCTCTACGGCTTTGCCGAGTGGTATGGCATGGGCGGGGCTCCTGGCGACAACGAGGGTCTGCGGCTGACCGACTCCGAGATTGCAGACGGGATCATCGAGCGCGAGGCGAAGATGGGGATTTGGGGCCGGCCTATCGTGCGGCTTGCCGGCCCGGATTGCTGGAACAAGAAGCCCGGCTACATGGGCGGAGGGCAGGGTCCGTCCACGGCGGAGGTCTTCCGAGACAAAGGGCTTGCGCTTCGGCCCGGGGACCCTTCGCGCGAGGCGAAGCTCCGGGCCTTCCGGGAGCGGATTGCGCTTCCCCGGGATCCGGCGAAGCGCCCGATGCTCGTCGTCTACGAATCCTGCAAGCACTTCATCCGCACGATCCAGAGCCTCGTCTACGACGATGAGCGCCCGGAGTATCTGGACGAAGAGCAGGAGCTGCACGCCTTCGATTCGGCCTGCCACGTGGTCATGGCCCGGGCGAAGGGTGTGTCTCAGGCGGCTTTCGTTGAGATCGGGCGCAAGGAGAGGAAAGAGGCCGAAAGGGCGATTCTCCCGCGCGAGCAGCGTGCCGTGTGGCGGGAGCTGGACGAGATTTTGGAGCGCCAGAAGGAGGAAGAGGAGGAATGGGCCTGACTCCGGCGGAAGAGTTCGTGATCGGCTTTGTGGTGGCCGCATCCTACGTGGTCCTGATCGCTGCGTTCGCCTTCCAGGAGATCCGGCACTCCCGCACGATCAACCGGATGCTCGCCCGCGAGCAGGACCTCTTGAATCGCCTGATGGCGCGGGACTTGACGGAATACGCAAACGCCCAGCGAGCCCTTCCCGCGAACTGGAAACACATCATGAGCTACATGAAACGTCAGCCCGAGCAGGACGCTGAGGGAGAAGAAGACGAGGAAGCCCGCCGCGAGGACGGCGGGATGCCCGTGGCCTGAAGGAGAGGGAACCATGCCGGCGACGATCGAGAAGGAAGAGGGCGGCTACACGGTTCGGACCCCAGGAGGGGTCAAGGGGCGCAAGATGACACTTCGCAACGCCAAGGCGCAGGCGAGGCTTCTGAACGCAATCGACCACGGATGGCGGCCGGCAAAGCGCGACCGCCGGGGGGTGCGGGATGGCAAAACGGATGGATGAGGCAAAGCTCCGCGGGATCTTCGACAAGCTTTTCTCCGAGCAGGCCCGCGCGCTCATGCAGCCGCTCCACCGCGTATGGCTGCGAAACATCCTCTTCTACCTGGGCGAGCAATGGTTTGAGTGGGCCTCCGGGCAACACACCTTCCGCCGCATCTCCGCCACCCGCTACGCTCCGACCCCCGTCTCAAACATGATCCGCGATTATGTGCGGTCGATGAAGTCATTGATCCTCAACAAGGACTTCACGGTCACGATCGCGCCCAACTCCGAGGACCAGGAAGACCGCGATGCGGCCGAGATGGGAGAGCTGTTTCTGCGGTGGCTTGAGACGGCAAACGACGAAGAGCACCTGGACGAGCGCGAGAAGATCGCGATCTGGATGATCCTCTGCGGGACGGCCTTCGACCGGACCATTCTTTCGACGGAGGACGACGGCTGGGCCTTCGACAAATCAGGCGACCCGATCAGCACAGGGTCCGTCCGCTCGGCGTGCGTCAACCCGTTCTCCGTCATGGTGGATCTCTACGGGGACACGCTCCAGCGAAAACGCTTCATCGGCCTGAAGACGCTCCGGCCCCGCGAGTGGGTCGAGGACACTTTCAAGGTCAAGGTTCCGTCGGAGAGCGCGCTCGAGGTCGAGTTCGAGAAGCGCCTTGCGACCCTCGTCGCGCAGGTCTCCCCGTGGAAGGGGGACGGGCTCGACCTCTCCCGGTGGGACAGCGCGGATGACGACCTGGTGGTGTTCAAGGAGGTCGAGATCAGGCCCTCGCGTGAGCATCCGCGGGGATACTACGCAGCGATGGTAGGAGACGTGATCGTCTGCGAGCATGAGCGCCTTCCGATTCCCACGGCGAAAGACGGCTCCTGGGACTGGAGCCTGACCGATTTCCACTACCACTTCGTCCCCGGCCGGTTCTGGAGCGACCCGGGCGTCAACGACCTCATTTCCCCACAAGTGGCGGTCAACGAAATCGACCGCGAGCTTGCGATCAACAGGAAGGGGATCGGAAAGCCGATCGTTCTCGCCCCGACCGGCCTCGAATTGAAGCGTCTTACGCGCTACGGCCAAGGGGTGGTCGTGTTGCAATACGATCCGTTCACGGCAGGCGGGCAGAAGCCTGAGATCGGCCGCGGGATCCCGCTTCCGCCCCAAGTCTTGGACGAGCGCGCAATCCACATGGCGGTTGCTCAGGATGCGGCTGGCGACCCGAAGCACGTGCTGCGGGGCTCTGCGCCCTCCGCGCAGGCATCAGGTGTCATGGTGGACATCCTGCGCGATGCGGCCGAGCAGGGGCACCTGCCCGACGTGCGGCGGTTTTTCAGGTCGATCAAGCGCGTCAAGAGAAAGCAGCTCCTTGTCGCGCAGGAAGCCTACACCGAGGAGCGCCTGATCAAGATCCCGGACACGGGATCCAGGCACAAGATCTACCGGTTCCGCGGGGCCGACATCCGCGGGAATACGGACGTGCGGATCGAGATCGCATCCGGGGTCGCCTCGACGCGGGTAGGGCAGACGAACCTCTTGCTCAAGATGGTCTCCGAGGGGGTTTTCAACGTCAACTCACCGATCGACCCCGAGCTTCGCTCCGAGGTGCTGCGGCGGGTCGGCCTCGGAGGAGTGCGGGACAGGTCTTCTGCCGACATGCAGCGCGCCCAGCGCGAAAACGAGTTGTGCTCGAATCTCCGGCAAGAGGGCGGAGTGAAGCTTGTGCGTGTGCCGGTCCCGGACGGCTCGCTGATGGAGATCGAGGTGGTCGAGGGCCTCTTTGCCGGGCTCTGGCTTCCTGGTGCGGAAGAACCGGTCGTGGTCGAAGACGACCCCATGTTCGAGTTCGACAACCACGCGGTCCACTACGAGACGCACCGGCGGTTCATCGTGTCGCCGGATTTCGCCGCTCTTCCGGCTGTTGTTCGCGATGCGATGATCATGCACGCAAAATCGCACCGCGAGGCGATGCGCGTTGAAAGCGAAAAAGCGGCACAGGCTGCAGCGGCACAGGCAGCCGAGATCGAGGCGGCCAGGGGTGCTGCCCGCGGCGCACCGGCGATGCCGGCAGAGGGGCTGCCTGTGGAGGCGTGAAAAAAACAGGTGCAACAGAACGTTTACCTTTTACGCAACCAACGCGACAATTTTCGGCGAAGAGAGGAAGGCCAAGCGATGAAGATGGTCTCCATGCGGCTCTCGAAAAAGGCTGCAAACAGGCTGCGGAAGAACATGTTGGTCGCCGAGCCAGAGGCCCCGAAATACCCCTGGGGTTTGACGCTGCACCTCGAAAACGAGGCGGTCGATCTGCTGGGCATTAGCCCTTCCGACTATGACGCGGGCGACGAGGTTATGCTCGCCGCCCGCGCCAAGGTGACCTCGACTTCGGTTGGTGAGACGGAAGCCGGGGGGAAGAATAAGTCGATCGGGCTGCAAATCACGCATCTTTCGCTCGGCTGGCCTGGAGAGGATGCCGAGTAATACTGGACGTTTATATGCCCGCCAACGAGAGGTCTTGTGGCCTTTCGATGAGCGGGCGGACGGGAGGATGAGATGAGCGTGTTTGACGCGACGGCTGTGGACATGGCGGCGAAGGCCGGGGCCGGCGTTTCCGGGGCGGTGAAAGAGGCTGCGCCGGAAGGGCAGGAGGGCGCAAAGCCTTCTCCCGATGGATCCGCGGCGAAGGGTGCGGGCGCAGAGGATAAGGGCGCTCAGGCCGTGAGCAATGCGGCCGGCAGGCCCGAGACCTCGAAGGAGATCGAGGCGATCCTCGACAAATACGGGCTGGACAGCCCGGAAGAGCTGAAGGACTTCCTCGACAACCTCGCCGGGCTGCGTGAGAAGCTTGCTGGCGAGGATCTGGAGGAGATCCTGCAAAACCACAAGGAGATGCAGAAGTTCCGCCGGGAGTGGGCGCGTGCCCAGCGCGAGAAGCTCAAAGAGCAGGAGACGCCCGAGCAAACGATTGAGCGTCTTGAGCGCGAGCTGGCTGCGATCGAAAGCGAGCGCATGAAGTCGGCCAAGGAGCAGAAGCGGGCTGAGAGCGCTAAACGCGCGGTCGAGGCGTATTACCGCACCGTGCGGCAGGCGATCCAGGCGGACGAGAGCATCCCCGAAGACTATCGGCCCTTTGTCGAGGCGTTCATGGGGGTCGAAAGCCCCGTGAATGACATCGACATCGAGGACCGTGCGGCTGTGCGGAAGGCGTGGAAGACCTGGGGCGCGAAGATGGTCAAGGACTTTGAGCAGGCGGTCATCCGGCGCTACCGTGCGGGCAAGGCGGAGATCCCGAAGGTTCCTCCGCCGTCAGGGCAGCAGGCCGCGCCGCTTCCCGGCGAGGCCAAACCGAAAACGCTTTCCGAGGCGCGGAAGCTCGCGCACCAGTCGCTTGCGGCGCTTTTCGGCCGCAAGGGATAGTTGCCGGCTCAAAGACCGCGCCGAGACATAGGAGATTTGAAAGATGCCTATCGATTTCCACGATCTCGATGCGATTGCCGATACCCTGAAGCGGGTTTACGGCGCGGGGCTCGCGGCGCAGTTCGCCGACGAGCGCACCACCTACAACCAGTTCCCGAAGAGTGAGCGGAAGCCGCGCGGCCTCGGCTACTACTTCGGTGTCCGTTATGCGCGCGCCCAGGGCGTCGGCGCCCGGCGCGAGAGCGAGCCGCTTCCCGATCCTCTGGCCGGCAAATACGACCAGGGGGTCATCGTCCCGAAATACATCTACGGAGCACTCCGGCTGACCGGGCCCGCGATCGAGGCGGCCAAGGGCGACATCGCGGCGTTCGTGGACGGGCTCTCCGACGCCGTGGACGACATCTACCAGAGCCTCATCAACGACCTCAACCGCCAGAGCTGCGGCGACGGGTTCGGGAAGCTCTGCCAGCTCTCGGCCGCATCCGATGCCGTCACGACCTCCGGGACCTCGACCTGGACGATCACCTGCAACAACGCCCTTGGTGTCTCGCGGCTCGTTCCGGGGATGATCCTCGACTTCTACGATGGGGCGAACATCGACCAGTCGAGCGTTGCTTCTCGTGTCGCCTCCGTGGACTACAACGGGAAGACCGCCGAGATGGAGCCGAACGACGGCACCTACAAGGCGAATCATCCGATCATCGCCGCCCGAAGCTACTCTATCACGACCGATCCGGTTCCGAGCGGGGCGGTCGGGGTGCGGATCGGCGCTCGCCAGGCCGTGCACGCGACGACCAACACGCCGGTCGAGATGACGGGCCTGGAGGGGATCTACGACGACGGGACGCTGCTTGCGGTGTTCGAGGGGATTACGGTCGCCGACTATCCGCAATGGAAGGCGAACATCCTCGGCAACTCGGGTGTTGCCCGCGACCTGACCCTTGAGCTGATGCTCCAGGCGCTCGACCAGACGCGCGTGAGAAGCGGGAAGATCGTGAAGACGATCCGCATGGGCCTCGGGCAGCGCCGCAAGTATGCGAACCTGCTCATGCCCGACGTGCGGTTCCAGCCGACGGAGCTTCGCGGCGGCTACGAGACGCTTACCTTCGCCGGCGGCGACGGGGCGGTCAAGATGGTGATCGACCCGGATCTTCCTCCGGGCTGCGTCTTCTTCGAGCCCGATGGGGCGATCCAGAAATACGAGATGACCCCGCTCGGATGGGGGAACCTCGACCAGCAGATTCACCAGCGCCAGGGCTACGACGAGTGGGACCAGTTCCTCCGCATCTACACGAACCTCGGATGCGAGCAGAGAAACTGCCTTACCCTGCTCAAGGACCTGACGGAGTAATTTCCCCGAAGGCGTAGGCCGGACGCCCGACAAGGGGGAAAGCGCGGCGGCGGGGTGCTTTACGCTGGAGGGTGCGCCCGACAGACACCCCGCCGCCGCCAAGCCAAGTATCCGCCGCATGGCGGGGAAAACTGAGGAGACCGCAAGATGATTAAATACCGCAACCTCGACAATAGCCTAAAAGATCTGATTGTCACGACCATCCCGGCGGGCGTTAAAAACGACCTGCTTGCCGACGTCCGGCAATGGAACAACGCCGGCGGGGCGTTTGCCGACAACGGCGGAATCCAGAAAATCCACGTCCTAAACGGCGCAACCGGGGCGGTCGCGATCACCGGATTCACGCCCTCAAAGGTAGGGCAGCGTGTCGCCCTCGTTTGCTCCGCGGCGAACCAGTCCGTAACCGTGAAGTGCGGAACCGGGTGCACCTTCGACGGAACGAACAACACGGCGACGTTTGGGGCGAACAAGGCGCTCGACCTGATCGCTATCAGCCTCACGCGCTGGCTGGTCATCACGAACGTCGGGAGTGTAGCTTTCTCTACCACCTAATGCGCTCGGCGGAGGCAAGCCGCCGGGCGGTCTGCCTCCTCTCCCATAGGGCCGGCGGGGGCCACCTCCTCCCTCGCCGGCCCGCCTCCACGCAAGGATGGCGGAATGTATAACGCAGACCCAGGTTTCTTAAGAGAGTTGAGGCGGCTCGATCCGAACCTCGGATGCCACTACGAGGCATCTCACGGGCATTTCGTCATCACCTACCGCCGCGCGGTCGGGCAGCCTGTTCCCGTGCTTCTCGTCGAGGACGAGGACGGCGGCTTCAGGCGGCCCGACATGCGCGACATCACGAGGCTCCAGGAGGGGGACCTCCACCGCGTTCCGCTCAAGGACAGGATTCGTCAGGTCGCGAAATACATGGAGGAGGACCGCGAATACCGTGCGCGGAAGAGGGCCGAGATGATCCGGGACCTGACCAAGGACGACCGGCTCCAGCTCTCGCGCGCTATTGCAAAAATAGACCACAACCCCGGCGGGAAGCGGATGCCGTTCCGCCGGATCGCATTGAGGCCAAGAGGCATTGTCTTTTCCTCCGCCGGGCCGGCATGACCGACCCGCGAAAGGAAGAACGAAAGGAGAACCGGAGATGGCAATCGTGCTGTTCAACCCGACCGACGAGGAGATGCGCGCTCAATACATCGGCGAAGAGGTGGTGATCCCGCCTGCGCCGAAGCCCGGGCACAAGATCCGCGTGGACGACGCCCGCGGCCGGCACCTGCTGAACGTCCTCGGGCCCCGCGGGCTTGTCTCCCTGGAATACGGGGACGAGGGAGAGGGCGAGCTGAAGAAGGCCGAGATCGGCCGCCGCCGGAATATCGAGTTCTGGCGAAAGCAGGTCATGGACTTTAACCAACTGAACGACGCGCAGCAGCAGCGGAGGCTCCCCTACATCCAGCCGACGCCCGAGGTGAAGGCTGCGGCGAAGCGCCTGGGGATCAAGCTCTATGAGCCGATGAGCAGCAAGGACGAGTTCACGAACGAGGCGCAATCCACGGTCGCCGAGGAGCTTGCCGCCAAAGAGCATACGATCTCCGCTCTCCAGCGGCAGGTCTACGAGCTGACGCGCCTGGTCGGCGAGCTGAAATCGCAGGTCCTCGCGGTCGCATCCGGCGCTCAGGACGCAGGCGCTGTGCCCGATGAGGAAGACGCGGGGCAGGAGGCTCCGCACTACGCCAACGAGGCGATGATCCGCAAGATCAAGGCGATCGGGCCCCCGATGTTCGACAAGTGGGTTCGGAAGAACCTGTCCGAGATCGAGGAGTTCCCGGCGGAGGTGAAGCGGGTCATCGCCGAGAAGTGGGTCCGGCTCTACGGGACGGAGTGCCCGGTTTCGACGGAATCGGAAGCCTCCGCGGCGTAGGGAGGACGCCACCATGGAGACTCTCGGATGCCGACCTACCAGAACGCCTACGAGCTTGTCTCGCAGGTCCGGGTCGCCCTCAACGAGGGCGGCCCGGCCTACGTCCAGGGGCAGGATACCAGCGGTGCCTTCCAAAACGCCTTCATTCTGAAGGCGATCAACGACGCAATCCTCGAAATTTATTCGCTTCTCGCGCAGCGCATCCCCGAGGAGTTCCTCGTGGTCGAAACTGTCGCCACGGCCGGAGGCGAAATTGCGCTCCCGGTCAATTTCGGGCGGCTGCTTGAGATCCGAAACCCCGACGGGACCCGCGGGGCCGGGATCGGGGTTCCCGAGCGCGCGCGCCGTCCAGAGTGGGGATCGAAGCTCCGCTACTACTTCAAGGGAAACCGGATCGTCATCGACTCGAACCAGCCGGACTCCCTCTACACGCTCGCCTACCTTCGCCGGCCGCGTGAGATCCACCACGGCGTGATTGACGGCGCATCAATCACCTCGCCCTACACGATCACGCTTGATGAGGCGGCAAAGAAAGTCGCCTCTTACTACGATGGAATGCTGATCGAGATCGTCTCCGAGGACGCCGTTGAGACGATCCAGAGCTACACAGCGGCCCGCGTGGCGACGGTCGCCTCCGCCCATTCCGTCGGCTCCTGGTATGGGCTCGTCCCCGACATCCCCGAGTGGGCGCACAACCTGATTGCCCCTCGGGCTGTGATCCGCTGCAAGACGCATCCGGCTTCTCCAGAGAAACCCTCGCCTGCCGAGATCCGCGACTACCAGGAGATGCTGCGGCAGACGATCTCCACCTTCGCTGCGCCGAAGACTCCGACCAACTGGGAGACCATCTTCGTCTCGCACGATGACGGTGCATGGGAGGCGTTCTCGTGAGGCGGCTTACCGAAGATAGCGCCGTTCCCCTGCGGGGCGGGGTCATCACCGCGGTCGAAAAGCCCGTTTTGGAGTTCGGGCGCTTCTCGCGGATGAAGAACCTGCGAAACGAGCATCCCGGCCTCTCGCAGAGGAAGGGCATGAAGCGCCAGCACGCGACGGCGGACGGGAACAATACGGTCCTTTCCCTCTACCAGTTCAGAAAGGCCGCCTACGGGGCGGAGCGGCACCTCTACGCGCAGATGAGCGACGGGGATGTTCTCGAAGCATCAGCCGAGCCGCCGTCCGTCTCCACCGGGGCCTTCGGATCGCAGGTCTTCGACGGCTCAGCGAACCAGGTGCCGGCCTCCTGGGCGACACTCAAAGACGTTCTTCTGTTCGCAAACGGACGGGATCGGCACCAGATTTTTCCCGGAGACTCCGCCCCTGTTTCCGGGTTCTGGACCCACACCGGATCACCGGGGGACGTTCCGACAGGCGGGCGCGATTTCACGGTCGAGGTGACAGACGAGGACGCCTCGACAGCCGCGGTCCTCGATGCGCTTGCCTCGACCGATGTGGTCTTCGTGCGGACGATGGTGCCGGCAAACCGGCTGATGCTGACCGTATCGCAGGCGAACGCGAATACTGCTGCGCTTACTGTCAAATACCGGAAAAGCGATGGAACCTGGGCGGACGCCTCGAACCTTTCAGACGGCACGGCTGCTTCAGGCAAGAGTCTTTCCCAGAGCGGAACGATCTCCTGGACCAAGCCGACCGACGAGATCCCCAAATACTGCTTCGGGGCTCCTGGCTTCTGGTATCGGCTCTCGTGGTCGGCTGCGCTCTCCTCGACCGTCAGGGTCTCCGAGGCGCGCTACACGGCCCCGTGGCAGCCGATCCAGAACGTCTGGGATGGGGTGCCGCAATACGGGGTAGAGGTCAGGGTCGAGGGCAACAACAACTGGGATACCTACGCGGCGGGCGCGGTTGACCTCGACAACCTTGCAGCCGGCAAGAAGATCTACGTTGCCTTCACCGACCCGGTGGAGGGGATCTACATTGACCCCGGGGCGACACCGAACGCAGCGGGGACGACGCTTACCAGCCTCAAATACTGGGACGGGTCCTCCTGGCAATCGGTCGGCACGGTGAATGACGGGACGTCCGGCATGAGCCGCGCCGGCTGGCTCACCTTCCCTCGGAAGCCCGCACAGCCGCGACAGTTCGATACCAGCCAGTTTCTCGCCTACTGGTATGAGATCGTCTGGGGCTCGGCGATCTCGGCCGACACGGTGGTTGCGATCCAGGGGATGCCGTTCTTTGACATAGGCGACCTCGGAAACGGCTACTGCGTCGCCGCTTGGAAGGACCGCGCAGTCTACTCTTTTGACCGCTACGGATCCTACATCTACGTCTCGGCAAAAGACAGCCCGATGATCCTGAACGGGGCCGATTTCGGGATCCTCCAGGCGGGCGACGGCCGGCGGAACCGTATCGTCGCCATGCAGAAGTTCTATAACGAGCTTCTCGTCTGGCAGGAGGAGCTTGGCGAAGAGGGCGGCTGCATCACGCTTTTTGAGGGCTACAGCCCGAGCACCTTCGGAAAGATCGTGCTGTCTTCGCGGATCGGGGCGATGAACGCGAAATCGGTTGCCGTGGTGGACGGCGTGCTAACGGCGACAGCGACAGACGAGACGATCAAGACGCTCGCTTTCTGCCTCTCGCGCTACGGGGTTTGCGCGATCGACGGCCGGACAGTCAGCATCATCTCGGATGACATCCAGAATTATTTCGACCCAGCCCGGCCCGAGTGCATCCGGCGCGGCTACGAAGACCAGATGTGGCTCCAGCACGACGCGACGGCAAATGTGTTGCGGCTTGGGCTGGTCTCCGGGGCGCAGGCAACGGCCCCGAACGTCTTCCCGGTCTACGACCTGGTGACGAAGACCTGGAGCTTCGACACGCCGGCAGTCCCGATCTCTTGCATGACGAACGTCGAGCCAGGGTCGTCCGGGGCGTCTCCGCTCGTCCAGGTAGGAGGCGGCCACCACAACGGGCGCATCTACCTGTTGAACACGGGGCAGGACGACGACGGCGAGCCGATCGAGAGCGAGCTTGGGATTGTCCTCAATTACCGAGGGCAGATCATCGCACTCCAGAGGCTGGTTGTCCGCGGCAAGGCCCAAGATAGGGGCTCAATCAAGCTCGAAATCTACGAAAACGACGTCATGCGCGCAGCGAAGATCCTGCCGATGGAGGCTGAGCAACCGGGAGAGGGATACCGGCGCCACTACTTCAACCTGAACGTGGTCGGGCAGGCAATCGAGCTGGTATTCAAAAACGCGACGGCCGACGAGGAAATGTTCCTTCTCGACGCAGGCTTCCGCGTGTCCCTGTGGGAGGAGAGATGAGCGACCGCAAGGATGAGGCGCAGCGTGGGAAGAATAAGCCGAGCGGGCTTTCCGGCGACATCACGAAGCCTTGGATGCGGCAGTTCTTTGTCTGCGAGACAAAAATGGTCGAGGAGCGGATCACCACACGTTCCGCGCTCCTCGTTCCCGTCAGAAGCGAGTTTGTCGAGATCAAAAAGGAGCGGCGGCGATGAACGTGATCCAGACGCCGGCCGAAGAGCGGTCGAGCTATTTCATCACGGTTGAGCTGTTCGACGAGCAGGGGAACAAGGTGACGCCCGCTTCGCTCAAGTGGAAGCTGACCGACATGGCCGGAAACGTTGTCAACAACCGCAGCGAAGTCACGGTCTCAAACCCGGCCGACGCGAACGTCATCGCGCTGTCAGGAAACGATCTCGCGGTCTTTGAGGATGCGATCACCTACCGCCTGGTGACGGTCTGGGGCCAGTATTACTCGCCGTCTGCCGGCGGGAACGTGGATTTCCGGCAGCAGATCAAGTTTGCGATCCGGCCGATGATCGGCTGAGGAGATTGCGATGGGTTGGCTTTCGGGCTGGACAAACCGCTACACGATCAAGGTCGATTCAAGCCAGATTGACTCCGCCCTCACAAACTATCCCCTCCCCATTTTCTTGCGCTACGGGGCGGGGAAGAGCGCTTTCGACGCAACCGACATTTTCAAGAAGCTCGACCCGCAGGACACGGTTACGATCTCAAACCTGCTTGACTGGTATAAGGGCGACCTCGACGGCAGCAACTTCAAGGACTCCGCAGGTTCAAGGCCGCTTGCGCCGCAGGGCGGCGGAGCAAGCTCGCAGGACGGCCTCTGGGGCAAGGTGATGGACTTCGACGGGACGGCGCGCGCGCTGTCGAGCAGCTGCCCGACCCTCGGCACGACATTCACGCTCTCTTTCTGGATGAAGACGGCGAGCGGCGGCGTTGACCGCGACATTCTTGCCGTCGGCGATACTGCTGTCAATTTCAACTGCATCATCTTTCTGCTCAACACAAGCCTCATTCCTGCAATCTGGAGCCAGGGGGGCTCGACGGTCGCCTTCGATTGCTATCCGCTCAACAACAACAGGTGGCACCATGTTGTTTTGTCTTTCAACAACCGCGTCCTGACCGCCTATATCAACGGCGCGGTGGTCTATAACGGGACGCCTTATGCGTCTCTAAATGTCCAAAATGGGATCATCGGTCTTGGCGCAACGGGGGCAAAGCAGTTTGTCGGCCAGATTGCGGACTTTCGGATTTTCTCAACAGCCCTCTCATCGACCGACGTTTTGAATCTTTACCACGGCCGGCCGAGGAAAATCGCGGTGACAACCGATGATGGGGAGACGGAGTGCCCGGTCGAAATCGCATCGTTTCATCCCGCCAGGATGCTTGGGCTGCTCTACGCGAAAATACCTTCAATCTCCGCAAGCGCCGATACGACGCTTTACCTCTACTATGACCCGGCAAAAGACGAGAACCCGAATGTCGGGTTCCCCGGCAGCGACGCTGCGAAATACGTCTGGGACGGCAACTTTGTCGCCGTTCACCACCTGAGCGCAACAGACCTTGGCGCGTCCAACGGGTTCTTGGACAGCACGACGAACCAGCTCCACGGGACGCACGGCAACATGGAGCGCGCGGACTATGCCAAGGCGTGGACAACGAAAGGAATGCACCAGATCAATCCTGACGGGACAAACGAGCGGATCAGCCTCGGCGCAAATTCGCTGTTCGATTTTACGGAGGCAATTACTCTTGAAGCATATATCAACCCAGACGCTTCACCTCCAACAAATATGACAATGATGCAAAAGGATTTCAATCAGTCAACGGCTCCATATATCTCGTGGGGCCTGCAGAGAGAAGGAACAAACTGGAAGTGGCAGTTTTCTTGCTGCATCAATGGGACGCTAAGGTCTCTTGTGTCGCCAAACACATTTTCCGCTAACGTAGAGCAGTATCTTGCCGGGTCATTCGACGGATCCGTCATGCGGATCTACAACCCGGATGGGTCGCTTGCGGCAAGCGACTCGAACTACTCCGGGCCTATCTCCCACAACACAGCAAAAAGCGTCTTCATCTGCGGCGGTCGATACGCCTCAAGCGAAAACTTCAAGGGCCCGTGCCACGAGTTTCGGATCTCGAAGGTGGCCCGCTCGGCGGCATGGATCAAGGCGACGGCGAAGGGGCTAAATGACCAACTTGTCACGATCAGCACAGAGGTCAGCGTTGTGCTCAGCTCCGCTCTCTCGATGGCCCTCTCGCTTCTCAGCGCATTCTCCGGCAGCGCGCAAGAGGCTGTCGTCCATGCAGCCCTTTCGGCTTCTTTCTCGCTAAAGCAGGCGAGCGTCATGCTGGCCCCGTATTCGGTTGCCTCAATGCGCGTTCGCGGAACAAAGCCAAAGATCAAGGCGTCAGCGACAAATTGAGGAGAACGCATCATGCCTAGCATCATCTACAACAACTTCCGCGAGGATATTGGCAAGGGGACGATCAAGCTCGATAGCGACACCTTCAAGGTGATGCTCCTTGCGAACACCTACACGCCGAACGCGGAGCACACGACCCCTTCGCAGGTCAACACGCACGAGCTTGCGAACGGCAACGGCTATGTGACCGGAGGGGTGACGTTACAGAGCGTCGTTTGGTCGAGGAGCGGCTCGACAGTCAAGTTTGACGCAAACGATGCCGAGTGGAGCGAGGCGACGTTCACAGCGCGCTATGGGGTGATCTATTCGGCCACGGCGAACCGGCTTGTCGCCTGCATCGACTTCGGATCTGACAAGAGCTGTTCGAACCAGAGCTTCTTCATCCGATGGCACGATGACGGGATCATCACGCTGACTTAGTGCAATGGTCGATCGCCCCAAAAAAGACGCCGGCCGCGAACACGGGCGCAGGCCCTATGTGTCCGACAAGCCGCATTTCGACCAGATGCGGATGCGGACGGATGCCTTCGTTGCGCGCTACGGTCGAAGGCCACATTCGGAGGACAAGAAGCCCTACTTCGACGACATCGACTACCCGGAGATGGAGCATTTCTTCTTCGGCTGGGACCCCCCGCTCTTCCCGCCGTTTGATCCGGTGTTTCCGCCGGATGAGCCGGTTGACCCCTGGGGCCCGCCGACGACGTGGCCCTACTGGCCGCCTCCGCCGCCGATCGAGCCGACGACGGGCTGCCTCTTCTGGCCGCCAAGGTTCGAGCCCTTCGTGCTGACTCCAGGCGAGACGGCATGGGCCTATTTCCACGTCTACGAAGGCGATTCGCTTGTTCGGCTCGTGCCGCATGGGCCGATCGAACTTTTGACGACAGTCTCGGAGCTGAACGCTTGCCGTAAAATTGGTGGCCCGCGCAAGTGCCTGGTGTCGATTCGTGCAAAGGGGAGTTTGGAGGGCTATGGGCCTAACCCTTGGCAATCTTTCATCCAGGCGGCGGTTGTTGCGGAGCTTGTAAGCGGCCGGAGCTGCTCGGCCGAGGTGCTCATTTCGCCATGTGACGCTACCGTCGGCCCAGAATGGGATAGCTCTCGCAACCCAGAAATTGTCGAGCCTCCAAACTCATTGACAATTTATCTTGTAGAACAAAAGGGAGTCCCGTCGTTCACGTGGTCATTAACCGGCAACAATTGCTCGCTTACATATTCTAAAACAAAAACGAGAGCTAACATTCTAACGCTCGGGAGCGGGTTCTGCGGAACAGCAAATATCACAGTAACCGACGCTTGCGGGAGGACAACACAAGGCGCGATCAGGAGCACGTCAGGCTCATGGCAAATAACGCCGTTTCAATGCGATATACCAGGGCTTTCTGACCCAATAACTGAAATTGACCTTGTGAACTGGAGGTTGTTCAACACAAAAAGAACCGTCGGCGGGATCAGGATCACACAAGTAAACCGCGCCATTGACTGGACAAACTGCGGAGGAAGGCCGGTTTGCGGAGAATGTCAGTCATTATGCACCAATACAGTTTATGGGTGCAGCGCGACATTTGGCTGCGATGAGTGCGTTGAACCTGCGTTCAATTGTAAGCTGCAAAAATACTGCTATTCTGGGTCGATTTATGGATGCTCTGGGCTATGCGAAGACGGAGGCCCATCTTGGTATTTTTGCTACTGCGTTGTTAGCCGCCTGAGATACGAATGGGAATGCCCATGAGGGAGATGAGTAAAGAAGATTTTTTAATGTGGGTCATCGACCAGTTTCATCACGGGAGATTACAGGAGATCGTTGTCCTTCTAAAGCAGATGAAATCAAGCGGTGTTACGCATGGCGAGTTTATAGATTATATGGATGGCTATTTCCGCGAACAAAGGATTAAGGCCCATGAGTTTTTGAAGCGTGTTGAGATTGATTATTACGATGCAAAAAAGAGTTACCCACGATGCAAGCAATGTGGCAATGCCATGCAGTTGGTGGTTGTGAATAGCAACCCGCGCAACCAGATCGGCGGGGAATGGAAAACCATGTGGCAATGCCCAGACATGATAAATTGCGGCTACGAGGAGTTATCTGAAAAAACACTAGAAGAACAGTTTGAGGGCCTATCTGCTGTAGCCAGGTCGGTTATAGACGACAGCAAAGAACTTGCCGGGAGCATAAAGCCAGAAGACAACCTCCGGCGCAAGATGAGGCGAGCTGCGGCGCGCCTCGGACCGAGAATGGCCCCGCCGCGCCGGAGGCGCTGCGCTGGGGAAGAAAAGGAGTAGGCGCATGAGCAGCTATCTCGATCTTTATGAGCCTGGATACTACAGCCCGAGCGACAAGACGAAGCAAACCGGGATTTATCCGCGCTATGACGCGGCAGGCTACCTGACCGTATGGGGCCCTGGCCCGAACGACTGGAGCCTGACCCCGAGCTGGGGGATGCAGGGCGGGAGCTACCGCTCGCGAGGGGGTGGTGGTGCCGGCGGCGGGACGAGGACATCTGTCAGCTCGGTTCAATTCACGCAGCCGCGCCCGCAGGCCCCGGAGCTACCGACGCTTGAGTTTGCGAAGCCCGACAAGCGGGCGATGGCGGCCCTTGCCCAGAAGGCTGCGGCCCCTGGGATCCGCAGCTTGCGCGAGGCTGTGCAGCGGGCGGCGATCCAGACCTACGAGAACCCGAACGTCCGGCGCATGACGCTCCGCGAGGCGCTCCAGGGATACGGTGCTGGCCTTGAGAAGGTCCTCGGCGGCGCGCAGCAGCAGGCTCGCCAGGAGCACATGCAGGAGCTTGCCGTTGAGAACCAGCAGCGGCAGCTCAACTGGCGGACTCAGGTCGAGCGCCTGATGGACAGCTACAATAAGGCGTTCAATGAGTATCTCGCCTCGGCGACCAAGACGACACAGGTCTCGACCGGGGAAGGCGGCGAGGGCGGGCTCGGCTCCGACTGGGTTTATCGAATGAGCCCCTTCGGAACGATGGGCGG
Organism: Desulfobacterales bacterium; assembly: GCA_037481615.2. Taxonomy (GTDB): domain Bacteria; phylum Desulfobacterota; class Desulfobacteria; order Desulfobacterales; family SpSt-501; genus SpSt-501. The sequence continues at coordinate 7,170 of JBBFLI020000046.1, read as the reverse complement.
CCGGAGCCCCGAGCCGTCCTTCGACCGGCAATGGGCCGAGGCGAGCATGAAGGGATTCGGGCGTCTCGACTGGTGGAACGCCTAACCGTGAGGTGAGCGATGAAACTCCGCTTTGCAACGGACGAGGAGCTTCGGGACTACGAGGATCGCGGCCCGGAGTATGAGGCGGCTCCCGAGCGGGACGAGGTGGTCCTCTACAAAGGAACCGGGAAGCCGGCCGAAGAGGTCGAACTCAAGCCGACGAACATCAAGCCTTACATGATGTTCCCCGGCCTTGCCAAGGCGGAGCAGGAGGTGACGCTTGCCCGCTACGGAGGAGTCCCGATCCAGGTTCCTCGTGAAGGAGACGAGTCGGCTGTGGAACAGCGGGCCCCTGGGCAGCAGCCGGCGCGGCCCGGACCTGGAGAGCCTGGACCTCCGCCTTACCGTGGAGGCGGAGCCGAACTTCCCGGCGGATTCAGAATCGAGCGCCCCGAGGACATCCTATCGCCGCAGGCAAGGCTTGCCTTTGAGCAGACGGTTTTCCGGCAAATCGGAGGCAACCCTTACATGATCGACGCGCAGAAAGAGATCGACCGGGCGACCGCCGAGGACATGCCGAAGCTCTTCGAGAAGATCTTCCGCGGGCAGGCGATCTGGGCAGACCGTGATCGCCTCAGCCCCGAGCAGAAGAAGGTCTGGCTTGAGGAGCTGAAACGATACCGTGCGTTTATCAAGGACCGCGTGGAAAGCGAGAAGAGGGCGAAGATCGACTCCTACAAATGGATGATGAGCCGCTTCGACGACTTCCAGAAGATGGCCGAGGCCGATCTCAAGAGGCAGCGAGAGCAGCGGAGAGAGACGAGGACCGAGCAAAAGGACGAGGCGGCGCGCCTGTCCAGGGTCCAGCAGGACGAGCGCATGATCCTAAAGCGCATGAGTGAAATCGTGACCAAGGCGGCCGAGGCCGGAACACCGGAACTCGCCGGCGCTGTGGCTGAGGAATACAAACAGCTTGGCGAACAGCTTGCCGCGACGCGCCGAGAGAAAGAGGCGCTCCTCATGAAGCGCGATCCGGTCTACCGCGAAAAGAAGCAGAAGGAGTTTTACCAGAGGGTCGCCCCTGACGAGATGGCCGCAGCGCATGAGCGCTGGACGCCTCCCGAGCCTCCAGGCCCAGGACAGGTGAGAAAGAAGCTGCCGTCGCCGGACGAGGCGCAGCCCGAAGAAACAGGTGCCGGCGAAGCCTCTATCCAACCGCAGGCCGAAGCTTTTGTCGAAGCGCCGACCGAGGCTCCTGCCGAGTCCCCGCAGAGGAAGAAGTTTCGGGTCGAGCTTCCAAAGCTGATCGAGATGGGCGGCTTCAAGTTTAAGCGGCCGCAGGCCGGCGCTCCGGTCGAGGTGCGCTACCACAAGGCGAGCGGACGGCTGCTCGGCAAGTTTGCCGACGGGCACGTCGAGGTTTTGGAGAGGGTCGAATAATGGACGAGCTTGCAAGCCTGTGGAACGAGGCCGAAGAGCCGGAGCTTGACGAGGAAGAAGATCGCTCCGTTGAGCGTGATGCTTTCGAGGAGAAGGCGTTCCGCGAATGGAACCAAGCGCAGCGCGGCGAAGATGAGGAAGGCTACGACATCGAGCCAGCCGGCGCGTGGCCCGAGCCGTCTTTCCGCCCTGAGCCGAAGACCGCTCCTGCGGCTGCTCCCGTTTCACAGCCTATTTCACAACCCGCGCCGACCGCCGGCACTCGGTCCACGCGGCCGTACGAAGAGCCTACGCCTGCCTCTCTGATAGGCTACGAGCGCGCCAAGGCCGAGGGCCGAACCAAGCCCCAAGGCGCTGCTCCCGAGGCGTCTGCCGACGAGCTGCTCAAGGCATGGGACGAGGGGCTGAAGGTCTCGGATGCAAAGCCCTACACAGCAGCGAAGGCGCTCTGGGAGGCAGCAAAGCAAGCCCCGGCCGACGAAGAGGGCGGAAACTTCCTCCGTGGCCTTGCCATTTTGGCACAGCGTGTTCCCTCGATTGTAGCCGACTACATCCCTGAGACGATCAGCCGGGCGATGCGTGGCGGCAAGCGGACCGTCGAGCAGAAGACCTGGCTTGACCGCTGGATCGAGGAGAACCGGCTCGAAGGCGAGAAGGCATCCAAGCTCCAGCCCGGAGAGAAGGAAAAGACCTGGTTCACGATGCCCTTCACCGGGCAGAAGGTGACGCTTGGGGATGCGGACGATGCGGCGAAGAACATCGCCTACAGCGTCGCCAACATGATCGCGGTGATCGGGGCGGGGGCCGTCGGGATGCTAGCCGGGCCGGCGGCCGGCGTTGCCTCTGGGTTTGCGGCCGGAGCGACATTCTCGTCCCAGGCGACCAAGGACGAGTTTCTGGAGCAGCTCCAGCGCGCCTGGCTCCAGATGAAGGGGAATCCCAAGGTCATCACACCGGAACTTGAGCGCGAGTGGCGCGAGATCCTGAAGGACGTGGCCGAGGACGCCGAGTGGTATGGATTCTGGGAGGCGTTCCCCGAGACGGTCGGAAACATGCTCACACTTGGGATCGCCCGCGCCGGATCCAAGACGGCCGAGAAGGTCCTGACCAAAGCGACGCTTGACCGGATCAAGGGGCAGATTGCGAAAAGCGCCGGCCTCCAGGTGGCAACAAGGCTCGGGGTCCCCGTCGGGAAGGCGGCGGCGATGCTGACCGAGGAGGCCCTGACCGAGACTTGGACGCAATACGAGCAGGCAAAAATCGAATACGAGCGCGGGCTGCGGGACAGCATCCCGACCTTCAGCGAGGCGCTTTCCGAGGTCTTGCCGCAGGTCGTCATCAACACGGCGATCATGGGCCCGCTTGCCGGCGGGGTCGCGAAGATCGAGGAGCGGATCGGCAAGGGAAAGGAAGGGGCGCAAGCTGCTGAGGCTGTGGAAGAGGTTAAGCCGGTCGATGAGGCTGCGCCTACAGCCCCACAGCCCGCCCAGCTCGTTCAGCCGATCGCCTTTCAGGACGAGGATAAGAAACGCTCCGAGGCGATCCGCACGATCGTCGATGACATGGTTCGGAAGGTGGACCAGGGGGTTCTCTCGTCCGAGGACATCCTGGCTGTTGCCGAGCAGGTTCCCGCCGGGACGCAGGCCCGCAGGGCGATCGAGTTTGCGGCGAAGCAGGCGGTCGAGATTGAGAGTGCAGCCCGCGAAGGCTACATCCGCCCCGACGAGGGCGAGGAGGAGAAAACCGGCGCGTGGCTTGCTGCGAAGTTTGGCAGGAAGCCTGGAGAGGTGACGATCCAGGCGTCCACGCCGCATCCGCAGCGGCTTGCAGTCCAGAAGGTCGGACAAGCCTTCGGCCGGCGCGTGCTATTCTTCCGCGGGGATGGGCACGCCGACACCGTGAACGGCTTCTACCAGCCGGAGACGGACACGATCTGGGTGAACGAGCGGGCGCAGGACCCCTATCTGGAGGTCTTCGGGCACGAGACGGTTCACTCGATGCGCCGGCAGCACCGCGACCTCTATGACCGGCTGATCGGGGCTGTGAGCGAAGAGGACGAGGGCTTCTCGCGGTGGCTGAACGACCTGAACAACGCCCGCGTGAAGGCTGGGCTGAGGATGCTTGCGCCGTCCGAGGCGCTAACGCGCGAGGAGTATCTCGCAGATTACGTCGGGAGCCGCTTCACGGATCCGACGTTCTGGAGGGCGCTCGCCCAGAAAGACATCGAGACCACGCGCTCGCTTGCCCGGATCGTCGTCGATCTCTTGAAGAAGATCCGCGAATACTTCGCGAAGCAGAAGAACGTCCCGAAAGAGCGGTTCGCGCAGCTTGATGCAGTCCAAGACGCAATCGCCGAGACCTTCGCTGAGATGGCAAGGCGCGAGCGTGCGGCGGCCAAGCCTCCCGCAGCCGCTCCGCAGGTGACGGCAGCGCAGCCCGTTGCGCCGGCCTCCGGCGTGACGACCGAGGCTGCTCATGCCGAGGCCCCACAAGCGCCCGCCGCGAAGGTGACAGCCTTCGACCGGATTCTTGCGGAGCGCCGTGCGCGCGAGGAGCGTGCGCGGGACTTCCTTGTGCGGCACCAGGCCGAGAACGCCGAGGCCCCGATCGTCCTCCGCAAAGAAGGAACGAGCGAAGAGTCACCGAAGGGCGTCATCATCGCCAAATCGACGAAGCGGCCTGGGATGTGGCAAGCGACCTTCTGGGACGAGAAGGGATTCTCCGGCGATACGCAATACCGATCCGCAGAAGAGGCGATCATCGACCTCTTCCACGAGGGCTACAATACCGAGGCAAAGGACCTCTTCGACCGCGTTTCGCGCTCGGATGCGTTCATCGAGGGGGTAGCGCAGACGGAGCAGTTCAGAAAGCAGGAGGCCGAGCGCGCGAAAAAGCGCGCCGAGGAGCCGAAGGCAGAAACGGCTGAAACTCCAGCCGAGGCGAAGACCGAGGCTCCGGCAGAACCAGCCCCCGTAAAGGCCCAGGTAGCCGAAGAGCAGCCCCCGGAGGCCAAGGAACAGCCCGCCGCAGCCGAGTCCGAGCAGAAACAACCCGCAGGCCGGAAAGTAAGGCAGCGCCGCTACAAGGAGGCGACCACGCTTCGCGGCCGGATCCGCCAGATGGGCGGGATCAACTTCATGCACTACAAGGGCGAGCTGAAGGCGATGCCGACCGCGGTCAAGTTTCTCGCGAAGAAGACGGGCGAGAAGCTCGACGTGGCCGAGATGATCCTGCGCGACGAGGGTTGGCTCAGGCAGGACGAGAACCTGCTCGATGTGCTTGCGGTCCCCGGAGCCCTCCGGCGCTCGAAGCATCCCGAGCTGCTTGGGGCTGAGAAGCAGGAGCGGCACCTGACCGAAGAGGAGCGGAGGCTTCGCCGAGAGGCCGAATACGAGCCCGAGGAGCCGCCGCCTGGCGATTACGTCCGCATGGCCGCAGACGAGCTGCCGGAGGGTCGGCGCTTTGCGGTGATTGACCGTAAGGCCCCGGAGGGCTGGGACTTCTACCAGGTGGTCGAGAAGGACCCCTTTGGTGTTGTGCTGAAGGATGGGACCGAGATCACGGTGGCCCCAGGGCAGGAGATCCTTGTCCGGCGCGAGGACGTGGAGGGGAAAACCCCGGAATCCAACCCGGAGAACCCGAAATACGGTTTGATAGAGCGTGTCGCAGCCGATGAGACGGCTGCTGTGGCCGAGGCCGAGGACGTTCTCGCTTCCGTTCGTCGGCAGGAAAAGGATCTGGTCAATCCGCAGCATCGCGGCTCAGCGGTCGCCAAGAGCCGGATCTGGGATCCTGCCGAGCGGAAGAAGATCGAGGACGCGCTCCTGGAGGATGCGCTCGAAAGCCAGGACTTCCTGGACCTGCTCGCGCAGGGCAACCCACCGGACGCTATCATCGACACGGATTCCGTCCATGACTACATCGCGGAGGCTTTTCCGGAGTGGGCCGACCGGATCGCGGACATTTACGAGGGCCTTGGGGCGCGGCCGAAGCGCGAGGACTTCGACAGCGATGCTGCCTTCGAGGACGCATCAAAGGAATACGACGACCTGAAGGGCTGGGCTGCGCGCGCCTACAAGATCGCAGCTGCCGAGATCGCCCGGAACGCAAACCTCCGCTACCGCAAGCACGCGCTCAGCCTCATCGACCGCGCGCTTGAGTTAGAGCGCGAATACAAGAAACTCCCCGAAGACCTCGAAGCCCAGATCAAGGCTCTCCACGGGTCCAAGCACAAGTTTGCGCGCTTCAATGTAGACCACATCGGAAGTGGGGAGGGCTCGCAGGTATTCGGCTGGGGCCTCTACTTCACGGACGGGATCCCCGTTGCCGAGTGCTATGCAAGACTTGGAGAAAAAGCAAAGACGGCCCGGTGGAACTTTACGCAAGAATGGGCGCAGGGCGAATATGAGCCGTCAGCCGAGGAGCGTTTTGCGGTCAATACCCTGGAGGTTGACCTTTATTGGAACTACAAGCTCGGAAAATGGAGAAGCAGGGAAGATGCAGTCAAGCATTACCGGGAGCTTTTAGGGCCCGCGAAAAAGGAACTGGATAGGGCAAATCGCTACATAGAGGACGCAGGCGGTAAGGCTGACACAGGACTGCTCTATAACAAGATTCGCGCTGAACGCCGGGTCGAAGAAATCAGCGCTGCGCTCAATTATCTTGAGAAGCATCCAGAGGCTGAAATCCTTCCCCCTGAGCCGGGGAGTCAATTCATCTACGAAGTAACCCTGCACAAGGGGAAGACCCCCGACCAATACGACTATCTGCTCTGGTATGAGAAACCGACAAAAGAGCAACTCGATAAGATCAAGGCCGAAGCAGAAAAACTGCCGCAGCACATGGGCAATGAGCGGCGCGGAATCACCAAAATCATAGAGTCAATCGAGGCCGGCGAAACGCCGCAGGTTGTTTTCTGGGACGAGTGGGTAGGCGGTGCGCTTTACCAGGCGCTTTCCGCGCAATTCTGGACCGAACGCGAGGCGTCCCTGTTCCTGCTCCGCGCCGGGATCGACGGCATCAAGTATCCGTCCGGGACGCGCATCCAGAAGCCGAAGGACGCGACGGAAGCGTTCTGGAACTACGTCGTCTTCGACGACCGCGAGATTGTGGTCGAATCCGCGCGGACGCTCGACGGGATGCCGGTCAACCTGGAAGAAGACGAGGCTCTCGCCGCATCGGTGCGGCGCGAGATCGGAGGCGAGATCCCGGAGACCTTCACCGACACCGAGCACGCAATCCTCTTCGGAAAGCATGCGACCCCCGAGCAGGTCGAGGCGCTGAAGGTCCTCTACAAGCAGGCGCAGCTCCGGGTTGCCGAGCAGATGGCGAAGGACGACTTCAACGCCGCGATGCGCGAGGCGACGCGGGCGCAGTTTTTCCGGGAGGCATACCAGGCGGCTGAGGGCATGATGGACAAAGCCTACCGGAAGATCGTCCGCCGGATGGGTATCGCCTTGGCCGAGCCGGAGCCGCTTGCGATCCGCCCCGAGGATACCGAGCTGGTGAATCCCGACCCCGCCGAATTTAGCTTCAGGCGGGACCTGTTTGGAACGCAAGGCGAGCTTCCGCTTGAGGTCGAGCGCAGGGCTGCTCCCGCTGCGGCGGCAGCCGCCATAAAGCCCACGGAGGCGAAACGGCCTATGGCCGAGGCTAAGGCGGAGAAGCCGGCAGAGCGCCACGCCCCTTCGCCTGCCGGCGCCCCTGGAC
>JBBFLI020000045.1:0-28968 GCA_037481615.2 Desulfobacterales bacterium | reverse complement strand
GATGATCTTCGAAGTCTCCTCGCTCGCCCGCGTGATCTCCCCCATCGACTCCGTAAGGCGACCCATCTGCTCGTTCGCCGCCGACACCACCTGCCGCGCCTCCCCCATCAGCCGGTTCGCCTCCTTCGCATTGTCCGCGTTGCGCCGCGTCATCGATGACATCTCCTCCAGCGAACTCGACGTCTCCTCGATCGAGGCCGCCTGCTCGCTCGAACCCTCCGCCAACGACTGCGCCGCACCCGAGACCTGACCCGCCGCCGAGGCCACCTCCTCGGCCCCCTCCGAAAGCCCCGCTATCACCCGGCGCAGCGCACCCGTGATCGAACGCGTAAGCCAAAAGCCCAGGATCACGGCCAGCCCCAGACCGGCCGAGCCGGCCGCCACGGCCGCCCAGCGCAGCCGATTCGCCAGCGCCTCGGCCTCGACGCCGGCGGCCGCCGCGTTCTCCCGGATGCTCTTCAGCAGCGGCTCAAGCGCGGCGTTCGCGGCGCGTCGTGTTTCGGTCACGGGGCCGAGAAGCCTCTGCCGGAGGTTCCCGTAGAGGCCTTCGGCCTGGAGCCGCACCTGGTCGATCATTTCATTCAGCTGCAGCATGGCGAGCGTCGGCCCGCGATCGGCCCCGCGCACGAGACGGTCGACCTTTTTCCCGGTTTCGGGGTCCCCGGTGTCGAACTGCCGGAGGCCCTCGCGGTATTTCGCCCCCGCCTCGGCGTGCTGGTCGAGGGTGCGCCGCACGGGCTCGGGGTCGAGCCCGAGCTCGGCGACGAGCTGCGCGGCATCCTCGAGGGTCCTCCGCACCGCCTGCTCCTCCTGCTCGAAGAGGGTCAGCCGGCGCCGGAATTGCTCGGGATCGTTTCCGGAGATGAGGATGTTTTTCCACTCCTGGACCTGGGTCTTGAAGGATACCGCGGCGAGAAGCGCCGCCTCCTTGAGCGCCCCGAGCGCCTCGAGGTAGGAGGTCCTGCGGCTGCGGTCGCTTTTTTCGTAGGCTTGAACCCGCTCCTCGATGCGCAGCGCGGCCTCGAGGGCCTGGCCGACCTCTCCGTCCCAGGCGTGCCAGGCCGAAAGGAACGCCTGCCAGCGTTCCTCCTCTTCGGGCGTACGCGAAAGCCCCTGGTAGGCGGAAATAGCCTCCTTCATTTTCGCCCGGCAGGCGCGCAGGTTGTCAAACTGCCGTTTTCGCATCTCCGGCGGCAGGCCGGCGATGGCGAGCGTGCGCAGCGCCGCCTGGGCGAACTCGGCCTGCTCCTTGACGAGAAACAGGCTCTCCAGGGCGGGCACGCGCCGGAACACGAGTTCCTCGACCGTGAGGTCGTTTTGCCGCGCGCCGTGGTAGGTGAAGGCGGAGAGGGCGACGGGGATCAGGGCCGCCAGGGCGAAGCCCAGGCGCAGCCGGGAGCCGACCGAAAACGATGCCGCCATGATTCGCGATCCTCCTCATCCCGAGAGTCGGTATCCTGTATCGCCCGCGGGGAGTGCGGACTTGAGGCTTCTCCGCAAGGCGGCGGGTGCAGGATGGGGAGGTGGGCTTCCGGCCCGCCGCGCCCCCGGGGCGGCGGGCCGGCCGGGAGGGCGGGTTTCAGCTCACGCGGAAGAAGGCTTTTTTCTTCGCTTTGCAGACCGGGCACTCCTCGGGGGCGTCCTTTTCGCAGGTGTAGCCGCAGACCGAGCAGACCCAGTAATCGAACTCCTCCTGGGGTTTTCCGAGGTTCTCGATCGCCTTCTGGTAGAGGGCGGCGTGCACCTTTTCCACCTCGTTCGCGTAGGTGAAGGTGCGCACGGCCGCCTCGTCGCCCTCGGCCTTCGCCTCCTCGATCATGGGGGGATACATCGACTGGAACTCGTAGGTCTCCCCGCCCAGCGCCTCTTTCAGGTTCTCGAGCGTGCTGCGCACCCCCTTCAGCGTGCGCAGGTGGGTGTGGGCGTGCACCGTCTCGGCCTCGGCCGCCGCCCGGAAGAGCTTGGCGACCTGGGGGTAACCCTCGGTCTGGGCCTTCTGGGCGAAGGCGAGGTACTTGCGGTTGGCCTGGGACTCACCGGCAAAGGCTTCCTTGAGGTTCTTCTCGGTCTTGCTCATCTTCTTTTCCTCCTTTGATTTCGGGCCGGGGGACCGCCTGAACCCACACCGCCCCGCGGCGGCTTTCGGGAGGCGGTAATCAAGAATCATGCCATGGTCTGGGGACGGCCGAGAATCGAATCTGTTGCAAGAAAACTCGCAGGGTTATCACGATCCCGGTCTTTGTTTTCCCCGGCCGCCGCGGCATCCATCCGAGACACTCTCCCCCCCTTTCGCCTCCCCGCCCCGCGGCGGAGCCGTCGGCAGTGTCGAACCCGCCTTCCGCCCCGGCTGTCCCCCCCCTTTGCAGGACAGAGATGTCTCACGGGACGCGCCGCCCTCCGGCCGGGGCAGGCGGGCCCCTCAGGCGCGGCCCTTCTCGCGCAGCGCGGCATGGGCTGCGGCCAGCCGCGCGATCGGCACCCGGAAGGGGGAGCAGGAGACATAATCGAGCCCCAGCCGGTGGCACAGGGCGATCGAGGCGGGGTCGCCGCCGTGTTCGCCGCAGATGCCGCAGACGAGATCGGGCTTGACCCGGCGCGCCCGCTCCACCGCCAGACGCATGAGTTCGCCGACCCCCTCGGCGTCGAGCGTCGCAAAGGGGTTTTCGGGAAGGATCCCGGCCGCCAGGTAAGGGACGAGAAAGCTCGTCTCGGCGTCGTCCCGCGAGATGCCGAAGGTCGTCTGGGTGAGGTCGTTGGTCCCGAAGGAGAAGAACTCCGCATGCTCGGCGATGCTGCCTGCGGTCAACGCCGCGCGGGGGATTTCGATCATCGTGCCGAAGCGGTAGGGGACCGTGATCCGCTGCTCCTCCATCACCCTCCGGGCTTCGGCTTCGAGCTCGCGGCGCTGACGCTTGAGTTCCTCCGCGTGGCTCGTCAGCGGGATCATGACTTCGGGGTGGACGGCGATCCCCTCGGCGGCGACCTGGCAGGCCGCCTCGAAGATCGCACGCACCTGCATGCGGGTGAGTTCGGGGATCATGATGCCGAGCCGCACGCCGCGCAGGCCCAACATGGGGTTGGACTCGTGCAGCGCCCGGGCCCGCCGCAGCAGGTCCTCCTTCAGGCGGATCTCCTCGAGCAGGCGGTCGAGGTCGGCGAGGGTCGGCGCCTGGCGCAGCCGGAGCTTGAGATCGGTCAGCTCGAGCTGCAAATCGCTGATGTTCGGCAGAAACTCGTGTAGCGGCGGGTCGATCAGGCGGATCACGACCGGCAGGCCCGGCATCGCCCGGAAGAGACCGGCGAAGTCTTCCCGCTGAAAGGGCAGCAGCCCCTCGAGCGCCTCGCGGCGATCGCTCGGCAGCTCGGCCATGATCATCTTCTGGAAAAGCGCCAGCCGTTCGGGCTCGAAGAACATGTGCTCGGTGCGGCAGAGGCCGATCCCTTCCGCCCCGTACTCGCGGGCCCGCCGGGCGTCGCGGGGGTAGTCGGCGTTGGCGCGCACGCCGAGCCGGCGCAGCTCGTCGGCCCAGGCGAGCAGGCGCAGCAGCCAGGGGTCGTGGATGTCGGGGACCATGGTGTCGACCTTGCCCAGGTAGACCTCGCCCGCGGTGCCGTCGATCGAGATCCACTCGCCCTCCTTGATCACGGTCTCGCCGACCTTCATCTGCCGCTCCCCCAAATCGATCTCGAGCGCGGAGACGCCGACGACGGCCGGCTTGCCGAACTGGCGCGCGACCAGCGCGGCGTGGCTCGTGCGCCCGCCCCGGCTGGTGAGGATCCCCTGGGCGGCGAGCATGCCGTGGACGTCGTCGGGCTTGGTCTCCGGCCGCACCATGATCACCGGTTTCTTGCCCTCCTTGCCCCAGGCTTCGGCCACGTCGGCGTCGAAAGCCACGAGCCCCACGGCGGCCCCCGGCGAGACGTTCAACCCCCGGGCGAGCATCCGCCCGGCCTGACGGGCCTCCTGCTTGGCCGCGGGCGAAAACTGGGGGTGGAGAAAATAATCGATCTGTTCGGGGGCGACCCGGAGCACGGCCTCCTCGCGGTCGATCAACCCCTCGGCGACCATGTCCACGGCCACGCGCACGGCGGCCTGGGCGGTGCGCTTGGCGCTGCGGGTCTGGAGCATCCAGAGCCGGCCGCGCTCGATCGTGAACTCGATGTCCTGCATGTCCCGGTAGTGCTCCTCGAGCCGCCGGGCGATCCGCTGCAGCTCGAGCCAGGCCTCGGGCATTTCGCGGGCGAGCTGGCGCAGGTCCCGGGTCATGCGGATGCCGGCCACGACATCCTCGCCCTGGGCGTTGGTCAGGTAGTCGCCCTCGAGTTCCTTCTCCCCCGTCGTGCCGTTGCGGGTCATGGCGACCCCGGTGGCGCTGTCCTCGCCGAGATTGCCGAAGACCATGGCGACCACGGTCACCGCGGTGCCGAGGTCGTGGGGGATGCCGGCCGCGTTGCGGTAGTCCACGGCGCGCCTGCCGTTCCAGCTCTCGAATACGGCGGCCGTGGCCATGCGCAGCTGCTCGTAGGGCTCGGCGGGGAAATCGCGGTTGGCGAGCCGCCGGAAGATCCGCAGGAACTCGGCGGTCACCCCCTCGAGATCCGCGGCGGAGAGCTCGGAGTCGCTCGCCACCCCCGCCCGACGCCGGGCCTGCAGGAGCACCTCCTCGAAGGGCTCGTCGGGGATCTGCATGACGACGCTGCCGAACATCTGGATCAAGCGGCGGTAGGAATCGAGCACGAAGCGGGGGTTCCCGGTGAGGGCGATCATGCCGCGGCAGGTCGCCTCGTTGAGGCCGATGTTGAGCACCGTGTCCATCATGCCCGGCATGGAAAACTTCGCCCCGGAGCGGCAGGAGACGAGCAGGGGGTTCTTCTCGTCGCCGAAGCCTTTCCCGGTCTTCTTCTCGACCGCCTCGAGCGCCTCGATCGCCTGGTCCCACATGCCCTCCGGGAACAGGCCGCCGCGGGCGAGGTAGTGGTTGCAGGCCTCGGTGGTGATCGTGAACCCCGGCGGGACGGGAATCCCGAGGCGCACCATCTCGGCGAGGTTGGCCCCCTTGCCGCCGAGCAGCCCGAGCACGGCGTCCCGGCGGTCGCCGACCCGCTTTTTCACCTCGTCCAGTTCGTCGAAGCGATAGACCCAGCGTGTTTCCATGGTGCAAGCCCTTTCGTCGCCGCGTGGCCGATCGATGCCCCCGCTCCACGCCCCGGGTTCCGCAAGGCAGGCAGGATCCCCCGGGCGGGCATCAGCCCTCCTTCTCTATCCCGGCCGGGGACGCGCGTCAAACCCCCTCCGGCGGCCGTTTTCCTCCCCGAGGGGTTTTTGAAATCGGCCGCCGGTCATGATAAAGAGGGGGGGCGCCCCAAGCGGCAAGCCGTTCATCAACCTTCGGGAGACCGCCATGAGCGCAAACGAGACGTGGGAAAAGGCCCTGGCCTGCAGCATCTCCTGCACGCGCTGCGGCAAGGAGTTCGGGTCGAAGGAGGAACGGATCCTCTCGGTCTTCGACGACGGGGTCATTTGCGCGGCCTGCAAGCGGGAGGAGGAAAAGCGGCCCGACTACGAGGACGCCTCCCGGCAGATGGTCGCCCGCTGCATCGGCGAAACGGGCCGCCCCTGGGGCGACCCGGCCGGCTTCTGTTTCCACCACTTCGTCCCCTTCCGCTGCCGCTGACCCAGGCAACGCCGCGGCACGGGGGGCCGTCCTCCCGGGCGGCAGACGGAGCGGGATCGCTTCGCGGTTCCAACCTTTGAGCATCCGGCAGGCGCTTTCCTCGGCGTCGGGGAAAGGAAGCCCTCCACCTCCATCGGAAAGGAGACGCACCATGAAGGACGTCGTCATCGCCAGCGCATGCCGCACCGCCATCGGAGCCTTCGGGGGAAGCCTGCGCGACCTCCACGTGACCCGGATCGCCGCCGTCGCCATGAAGGGCGCCGTCGAGCGCGCGGGCATCGATCCCGCCCTGATCGACGACGTGCGGTTCGGCTGCTGCCTCGAGCCGGTCGACAGCATGAACATGACCCGCATCGGCGCCCTCCTCGCCGGGATCCCCGAGACCGTGACCGCGGCCACGATCAACCGCGTCTGCATCTCGGGCATGGAGGCCGCGGTCTCGGGGATGGCGATGATCCAGGCCGGCATGGCGGACGTCGTGCTCGCCGGAGGGGCCGAGCACATGTCGGGGGCCCCCTATTCGGTGTTCGGCGCCCGCTGGGGCTGCCGCCTTCAGGATCACGAATTCGTCGACAACATCACCCGCGGCCTGCACTGCGGCTCGCACCTCATCCCGCACCCCGAAAGCGGCCCGGTCGACGCCTCGAAGCCGCCGCTCAGCCTCTACAAGGGAAAGCCCTACATCATGGGGCTGACCGCCGAATTCGTCGCCCAGCATTACGGCATCAGCCGCGAGGACATGGACGAGGTCGCGCTGCGAAGCCACCGCAACGTCGAGCGCGCGACCCGCGAGGGCGATTTCCGGGAGGAAATCGTGCCGGTCGTGATCCCCCAGCGCAAGGGCGACCCGGTCGTCTTCGAGCGCGACGAGCATTTCCGGCCGGGGATCACCCTGGACCAGCTGCGACGCCTCCCGCCGGCGTTCGTGCCCGAAATCGGCAAGGTGACGGCGGGCAACTCGAGCGGCATCAACGACGGGGCCGCCGCGCTGCTGCTTCTGTCGGCCGAGAAGGCGAGAGCGCTGGGCATCCGGCCGCTGGCCCGCATCCGCGCGGTCGGCCGCGGCGCCTGCCACCCCTCGGTGATGGGCCTGTCCCCCGTGCCGGCGGTCCGCAACCTGCTCGCCCGCGGCGGGCTCGCGCTTTCCGACTTCGAGCTGATCGAGGTGAACGAGGCCTTCGCCGCCCAGTACCTGGCGGTCGAGCGGGAACTCGGCCTCGACCGCGAGATCACCAACGTGAACGGCTCCGGGATCGGCCTCGGCCACCCCGTGGGCGCGACCGGCGCGCGCATCATCGTGACCCTGATCCACGCCATGAAAAAGCGCGGGAAAACCCTGGGCCTCGCCACCCTCTGCGGCGGCGGCGGCGTCTCCATGGCCTGCGCCATCGAAATGATCTGAGGGCCGAAGGCGGCCTTTCCCGTTGAAACGCTTCGCGGCCGGTCGGGGCGTCCTCTTGGCGATCGTGCTGATCGCGGGGGCGACGCTCTACCTGCCGCGGAACCGCCTGCTCGCCCCGGGCTTCATCGCGCGTCTCCAGGACGCGGCCCGGGATTCCCGGGGGGGTCGAACTCGAAGTCGGCGCCGTGCGCGGCTCCTGGCTGCACGGCCTCGAGTTCCATGATCTCCGTCTGCACGCCGAACGGCCCGAAGGCCCCGCCGTCGAGGTGGCGGCCGAGCGTCTCGTGCTCCGCTACCGGCCGCTTGCCCTGCTCTCCCCCGGCGGATCCGCCGCCTTCGTCGCTTCCGCCGCGATCGACATCGAAGCCCTGAACGCCGCCGTCTCTCTGCCTTCCGCGCCGACCGACGGCGACGGGGGCTCCGGATCGAACTCCTGGGTTCTCCCGCCCGCCCTTCCCGCCCTTCACGTCGGGAGGGCGGCGTTCCTCCTCCGCAACCCGGGCCTCGAGGCCTCCTTCGCCGGCGGGGTCTCGCTCGCGGCCGCAGATCGAGGGCGAAATCCGCCTCGAGACGCTGCGCACCGCCGCGCTCGAGTGGGAGGAGTTCCACGCCCGCGGCGCGAGTCGGGGGGATACGGGGGAAATCGAAATCGTGGGCGGCCGGACCCCGCTCGGAGAGCTGCGGGCAGCCTCCCGCCGGGACGCCCGCCGGCAGGAAGCGACTCTCGAGCGCCTGGGGCTCGAAGGCGGGGGGTTCCGCCTCGCGCTCGCCCGGCCGGCCCTCTTGCGACGGACGCCGGACGGCCGCCTGCGGCTCGAGGGCCTCGAAGCCGAAGGCTCACCGGGACGGATCCTCCTCGACGGGGTCTGCGCGCCGGAGGGGACCTTCGAGGCGCGCCTGCGGCTGGGGGAGGGCAGGCTGTGAAAGGGGAGCCCCCTGTTCCCGCTTCTGCCGTTTGCGCTCTCGGGAATCGCAGGCGAGATCCTCGCCGCGGGCCGACCGCAGGGCCCCCCGGATGGTAATCCGCGGGGCGGTCCGCGAGATCGCCCTCGTCTCCGGCTCGCCGGCGGGCGAAGCCTTCTTCGAGGCCGCCTGGGCCGGGGGGATGCTCCGGATCGGCCGTCTCGCCGCCGAGGCCCCGGGGATGGGGGCTCTGGAGGCCGCCGGGAGCGTGCCTTTCGGGAGGGGAGACCCCGCCGCCGCAGCGGAGGCGGATTTGCGAGGGTTTCTCCGCCTGGAGGATCTCTCCCGGCTGCCGCGGCTCGGGGATCTCCCCCGGCCGAAGGGCGGCCGCCTCGCGGTTCGCGGGGAGGTCTCCGGTTCGCCGGGGCGGCTCCGGGGCCGGCTCGACCTCGAGGGGGCCGAGCTGCGCTTCGCGGGGGAAAGCGGCCTTCCCGCCGTCGGCCGGCAGCGGGCGGCGCCCCGCCTCGCTCGAGACCTCGGCCTCGCTCAAAGCGCAGCGGCTGGCGGCGGGCCTCGCCGACCCGCGCTTCCTCGAGAGCCTCTGGCGGGCGGACCTGCACCGGGCGGGAGGACGCCGCGAGGAGCCTTCCTTCACCCGCAACGGGGCCGAAATCGGGTTGTCCTTCTCCTCTCCCCTCGCCCCGGGCCTGACCGCGACCGCCGGTTCGGCGCTTCGCCGCACGCGGCTTACGGATCTCTCCGACGCCGAGGGGGAACCCGAGGGCCGCGGCTCCTGCGGCACCTCCTCCCTGCGGGCGCAGCTCGCCTGGGACACGCGGGACGACCGGTTCTTCCCCTCCCGCGGCCTGGCGGGCTTCGCCGCCGTCGAGCACTCCGACACGGTCATCGGCAGCGAGGTCACCTTCACGCGGCTCACGGCGGGATGCCGCCTCTTCCTGCCGCTCGCCGCCGAGACGGTGCCGGCGCTCCGCGTGCGGACGGGGTTTCGGCTCCCCGGCGCGACGAGGAGCGGGCCGTGGTTCATTTCAGCGTCGGCATGGCGTTTTAGGGCCGCTCGCGGGCCGGGGCGTCGGGAGGCGGAGCGGGCCGCGCTCCCCCGCCGCGGCGGCGGGGCTCCCCCTGCAGGAGGACGGTTTCGCGGGAGGTCGCCGGGCGGCGCCCGGTTTCTTTCTGCCGAAGGCTGTGCGCCGGGCAGGTCTCGACGCAGACTCCGCAGTAGACGCACACGAAGGGGTCCCAGCGCCAGCGGCCGGACTGGGGCTCCACCTCGAGGCAGCGCGCCGGGCAGCGCCGGGCGCAGAGCCCGCAGAGGGTGCACCGGGAGATCTCGTTTTCGATCTCGCCGCGGGCGCGGGGAAAGGGCTCGCGCGTGACGAGCGGGTAGCGCCGCGTCGCCGGCCCGCGGAGCAGGTTCCTCAGGATGACGGGGGCGAGCTCGAACATGGGGCCGGGCCTCCTGCTATCGCTCGGTGCAGCTGATGCACGGGTCGATCGACAGCGTCACGACCGGGACATCGGAGAGACTCACGCCGGGCAGCATCACGAGCAGCGCCGGCAGGTTCGCGAAGGTGGGGGTGCGGATGCGCACGCGGTCCAGGCGCTTTTCGCCGCTTCCCTTGAGGTAGTACACGAGCTCCCCCCGCGGCTGCTCGACGCGGACGACGGTTTCCCCGTGCGGCGCGGGCGGCTCCTTCAACTTCAACCGCACCTCGCCGGCGGGCAGGAGTCGGATCGCGCGCCGCACGAGATCGAGGCTGGCCAGCGCCTCGCGGAAGCGCACCCGCAGCCGTGCGTGGCTGTCGCCGTCGGTTTCGACCACGGGCTCGAAGTAGAGCCGGCCGTAGGCCGCGTATTTCGTCAGCCGGATGTCTTCCGCGATCCCGCTCGCGCGCGCCGTGGGGCCGACGGCACCGAGCTCCCAGGCCTGGGCGCGGGAGAGCACCCCCTTGCCGACCGTGCGCCGACGGACGGTCGGGTCGTCGAGGGTCGCGGGCTCGAGCCGCCGGAGGTCCTCCTCGATGCGGTCGATCTCGGCCGACATCCAGGCGAGCTGGGCGTCGTCGGGGTCGCGGCGCACCCCCCCGATCACGTTCACCGAGACGATCACCCGGTTTCCGGCCGTCGCCTCGCTGAGATCGAGGATCCGCTCGCGGATGCGCCAGAACTGCATGAAGAGGCTCTCGAACCCGAGGCAGTCGGCGAAAAGCCCCAACCAGAGAAGATGGCTCTGCACGCGGTGCAGCTCGGACCACATCACCCGCAGCACCTGGGCGCGCGGGGGGGCTTCGATGCCGAGCAGCGCCTCGACCCCCATGCAGAAACAGTGGGCATGGATCATGGAACAGATCCCGCAGACCCGCTCGACGACCTGGACCATCTGCGCGATGTCGCGGGACTCGACCAGCCGCTCGAGCCCCCGGTGCACGAAGCCGAGCGCAGGCCGGGCTTCGATCACGCGCTCCTCGCGGATCGTGAGCTGGAGGTGGATCGGCTCGGGCAATACCGGGTGCTGCGGCCCGAAGGGGATCACCGTGTGGCGCACGACTCACCTCCCGGCGCTTCGCTCCCCCCGCCGCCGCGAGGGGCTTCCGCCTCGCGTCCCCGCCGGCAGAAGGGGGGCATCGGGCTCTCTTCCTCGAGGTAGAGGCGTCCGCGGAAATCGAGGAGCAGCCCCGTGAAGCGCAGCCCGAAGAGGTCCTGGACCTCGTTTTCGACCAGCGCGGCGGCGAAGAAGACCGGCGAGATGCTCGGCACCTCGGCCGTTTTCGCAACCGCCGCCCGCAGGTGCTGCAAGCGGAGCTCGCGGTCGAAATGGTAGAGCAGCTCGAGCCGTTCGGCGTCGAGTTCGCTTGCGGTCAGGGTGACGAAGCGCCAGCCCTCGGCCTTGAGGCGGGCGACCTCGGCCAAAAGCGACTCCAGCGTGATCGCACGCGTCGCCTCCTGCACGGCTCACCTCCCCTCCCCGCCGCGGGCGATTTTCTGGAGGCCCAGGACGACGCCGTCGATGATCGCCTCGGGCCGGGGGGGGCATCCCGGCACGTAGACGTCCACGGGGATCACCCGGTCGATGCCGCCCACCACGTTGTACGCATCACGAAAGACGCCGCCGGAGAGGCCGCAGGCGCCGACCGCGACGACCACCTTCGGCGCCGGCATCTGCGCGTAGAGGTTTTCGAGCACCTTGCGGTTGCGCGGGTTGACGGTCCCGCTCGCGACCAGGAGATCGGCGTGCAGCGGGTTGCCCTGGTGGACGACGCCGAAGCGCTCCACGTCGTAGAGCGGGGTCAGGCAGGCCAGGATTTCGATGTCGCAGCCGTTGCAGCTGCCGCAGTCGAAATGCAGCAGCCAGGGCGATTTCGCGCGCATCCGGTCGATGAACCGCCTGAGCGCCCGCATGTCGCCTCCTACCGGATCCAGACGAGGTTCACGATCGCCAGCCCGAGGCCCAGGCCCCAGGCGCAGCCGAGCATCCAGCGCCAGTTCGCGCGCGAGGTCAGGTTGTCCACGGCGATGACCCCCAGCCAGGCCGCCACGGGCAACAGGAAGCGGCCGACCCCCCCATCGGGCCAGAAGAGGGTGAAGAGTCCGAGGATCAACGCCACCTCGAACCAGTGCGCGACCTCGGCGAGCGCAAGCAGCGGCCCCGAATAGTCGGTCAAGACCCCGCGCACGAGTTCCTGGTGGGCGTGGTGGCAGCTGGAGAGGTCAAAGGGGGACTTGCGCATCTTGACGATCAGGGCGAAGGCGAGCACCAGGAAGAGGAAGGGCAGCCGCAGCAGGAGCGGCTTGGGCCAGGCGAAGAGGGCCTCGAGCCGGAAACTTCCGGTTTCGAGATACATCCCGATGAAGACGAGGATGAGCAGCGGCTCGTAGGCGAGCATCTGCAGCAACTCCCGGTGCGCCCCGATGTGGCTGTAAGGGGAAGCCGCGGCCAGCGCGCCGACGACCAGGAAGACGGCGCCGACGGCCTGGACGAAGAAGACGAGCAGGAGGTCCGATTGCAGGAAGAAGAGGACCCAGGCGAGGATCGCCGCGGCGAGCGTGGTACAGGCGCAGAACGCCTGCCAGGCGTTCACGATGAGCGGCTCCTTGAGGGCGAGCTTCACCACGTCGTAGACGGGCTGCAGCAGGGGGGGGCCGACGCGGGATTGCAGGCGGGCGGTCAGAATGCGGTCGAAGCCCGCCGAGATCACCCCGATCCCCAGCCCGGCCGCCAGGGCGACGATCACGAAGAGGGCGCCGGCCGTCACAGGACCCCTCCCAGGATGAGCGTGAGCAGAATCGCCCCCCCGAAGTTGACCCACGGGTTGAGGCGCTCCTCGCCGAAAAGCGTGTCCAGGTAATAGTTGCGCGCTGCCACCCGCACCGGCTGCTGCATCGGCCCGCGAAACACCGCCGCCTCGCCCGTCTGCAGCCCGCTGAGATACGGCGGGACCGGCCGCGCCCGGGAGGCGCGCCGCAGGGCCAGGGCGGAGAGAAGGAGCCCGCAGGCGGCCGCGAGCGAAAGCGGCAGCACGGCGAAGGACCCGCTCGCGCTCTCGAGCCCCCCGCGCACGACGGTGTAGGCCGTCTCATCGGCGGGCTGCCCGATGGAGGCCATCCCCCCCTCGACGAGCCAGGGGGCGGCGACACTGAGCGCGGCCGTCCCCAGGCAGAGCGAACCCAGGGCGAGCCAGGTCAGCAGGGGTTGGCGCTCGGCGTGAAACCGGGTCCCCAAGGGGTCGCTCAGGAGGGTCCCCGCCCAGCGCGCCCAGTAGAGGACGGTGAGCGCGCTGCCGAGCGCGATCATCACCACGGCGGGAAGGTGCCTGGCCGCCGCCTCGATCGCCATCCACTTGCCGAGCAGCACGCCGAAGGGCGGAAAGATCATCATCACCACCCCGGCCAGGGTGATCATCGCGGTGAGCGGCATCGCGGCGTAGAGGCCGCGCATGTCCTCGATATCGCGGCTCTCGATATGCTGCTCGATCGCCCCCACGCTCAAGAACAGCATCGCCTTCAGGACCGCGTGGAAGGTGAGGAGCAGGGTGGCGGCGAGCAGGGCGCTTCCCGTGTTCACCCCGATGCAGGCGAACATGAGACCCAGGTTGCTGATCGTCGAATAGGCGAGCACCTTCTTGCCGTTGCTCTGGCCCACGGCGAGTGCCGCCGCCGCCAGGAACCCGAAGGCCCCGGCGAGCGCAAGCGCCTGCCCGAGAAACGTGCCCGGAAAGCCCGGGGCCAGCCGCAACAGGAAATAGACCCCGATCTTCACCATGGTGCTCGAGTGGAGCAGGGCGGAGACCGGGGTGGGCGCCACCATCGCCCCGAGCAGCCAGCCTTGGAAGGGGAATTGCGCCGACTTGACCAGGCAGGCCAGCCCGAAAAGCGCGAGGGCGACGAAATAGATGGCGTCGCCCTCGAGACGCGGGGCGGCGAGCGCCTGGGCGAGATCGAGCGTCCCCGCGGAGCGGTAGGCCTCGATCATGCCCAGCGCGAAGGCCAGGCCGCCCACGCTGTTCATCCACAGGGCGCGCAGCGCGTTTTTCACGGCGACATGGGTGCGGTCGTGGCCGATCAGCAGAAACGAGCAGAGGGTCGTCAGCTCGAAAAAGACGTAGAGGGAACCGAGATCGTTGAAGAGGACGAAGCCGTTCATGGCCCCCAGAAAGAGGAGCAGGATGGCGAAAAACCGAGGCTGTCGCGAGGGGGAGACCCGATAATGGCGTTCGTGGTTGTCCATGTAGGGCAGCGCCTGGAAGCAGATCAGCGAGCCCACGACGGAGACGATGAGCACGAGCAACAGCGCCAACGCATCGCAGACGACCCCCCCGGGAGGCCCCGCGGAGCGGGCGAGAAAGCCCTTGAAGACGAGGAGCCCCGCCGCCTGGAGAAACGAAAGGACGAGGATCGCGGCATGACGGTATTTCGCCCCGATATAGAGAAAGGCGGCAAGGAGCACGGCGTCGGCGGCGAAAAAGGCGATCTCCAGCGGGGCGTGGAGAACGGCGGGGATTTCGAGGCGGAAGGGGACTTCGCCCAAAAGCGAAAGCGCCGCCAGCATGACGACGCCGCCCGTGGTGAGCACGACGGCGCGCCTTCCCGACGGCGAGCGGCCCAGAATGCCGCAGAGCGCAGCCCCCGCGAACGGAGCCAGGACGACGACGAGGATCCCGCAGACCCGCACATCCATGGCACACCTCCCGGCTCGCGGGAAAGGAGGTTGCGTAGCCTCATTTTATCAGGGAGCCCCGGCCAAGGCAAGGATTCTTTCATCCCCCCCCTCGGCGGGGGGGGCCGGCGTCGAGCCGTCATTGCCGCCGGGTCCGCCGGGACGGGCTCCGGGGGGGATGCGGGGACGGGACCGAGGGGCTGGTTTCTTTCGGGCGGGAAAGCGCCCGAAGCCTCTCAGCGCGTCGACCACTCCAGGAGATCGACGGCCTCGCGCCGTCGGGTCGGGCTCAGGGGGAAGACCGGCTCCGGCGGCTCCTCCTCCAGATCCCGCTGCAGCGCCTCGTTCGCCTGCCGCGCGAGCTCTGCGTGGTAGAGGGAGAGTTTCAGCACGCCGGATTCCTCGTAGTGTTTGAGCTTGAAGCGGGTATCCCCGCTCTTCCAGGCGTAGACCGTGAGCGCCCCCCTCGCCTGCATGCTGATCCGGGGAAGGCCCAGCTTTTCCTGGAGTTCACGCCGTACGGTGCCGAAATCGTCGACCCCCTCCAGCCCGGCATAGACCGCAAAGAGGCGATCGTCGAAAAAGCCGTAGATCAGCTCGCGAGGCTGCACGCCGAGCAGCCGGTAGGCCCGCCCGGGATGCACGAAGTAGGCGACGCGGCTCCGCTCCCCCACCGGGAGAAGCCCCTCGAAGTCGGAGAGCGGGCTCCCCCAGGGTTTCCCCGCAATCTTGAGCCCGGTGCCCCCCTGGGCGGACGCGAGGCCGGCGGCGCACAGCAGGACGAAAACGGCGGCACCCTGCAAACGCATGGTCTTCTCCTTTCCGGGAGACGCGTTCTCCGTTCAGAACGCGACCGTCTCCCCGTGCTTCCAGTCGACGAACTGCGCCTGCAGGCCGACCCGCTTCGCCTCCTCGGCCACGCGCCGCGGCGGGGCCTCGACCGGCTCGTCGCCCAGCTGGAAGGTCCCCCAGTGCGCGACGAGCAGCCGCCGCGCCCCGAGTTCCCGGAAGGCACAGACGGTCTCGGCGGGGTCGATGTGGCTCGGGGCCATGAACCACCGCGGCTCGTAGGCGCCGACGTTGAAGACGGCGAGGTCGATCGCAAACTCGGCGCCGATCTGCTCGAAGCCGTCGAAGTAGGCGGTGTCCCCCGAGAGGAAAACCGCGGGACCGGCGGCCGTACGCACGAGAAACGACCCCCAGAGCCCGAGGTTGGGGCCCTCCAGGGGGTTGCGCAGGCTCCAGTGGTTGGCGGGGAGAAAGACCACCTCGCGCCGCCCGTCGCTCCAGGAGTCATACCAGTCGAGAACGACGCGCCGGGAGAGCCCCGCCTCGTCGAGCAGCGCCTCGTAGCCCGGCGGGCAGAGCACCGTCGTCCCGGGCGGCAGGCGCCGGAGGGAGGCGAGGTCGAGGTGGTCGAAATGGCCGTGCGACAAAAGGACGAGGTCCGGGGCCGGCAGGCGGGCCGGGTCGAAGTCGAGCGGCGTGTAGTCGCGCATGAACCAGAAGGGCCGGGAGAAGACCGGGTCGAGCAGGATGTGGAACCCCTCGTCGTGGAGGAAGAGGCTCGCGTGCTTGAGCAGGGTGAGGGTGAGCCCCCGGCGTGCGGCGAAGGCCGCGGGGTCGAGCCGGATCGGCCGCTCCCGCTGCAGGGCGATCTCCTCGGCGAAGGGGTTGCGGTGGAAGAGCTTCCAGGAGAGCAGCTGGAGCAGCCTTCCCGAGCGGTCGAGCCCCACGGGGTTCACGAAGCGGCCGGCGCCGTGGTGCTCCCGGCGACGGGCGATCTCCCGCAGGCTTCTGCCGCCGAGCGGCCGGTAGTGAAGCGGGGGGGCGTCTTCCCCGGCCCCCCTCGAAAGAGCGGCGGCCCGGGCCGCGGGGGAGAGCAGCGAGAGGGCGAAGGCCGCCTTCCAGGAGGAGAACAGCGTGTCGAGAAAGCGCCTTCGGGTCATCGATCGTTCCGCGGCCTGGGATTTCCTTCGCCCGGCCCCGTCGTGCCGGTTTGCGGATAGGAGTAATCATCGCCGAAGGATCTGCCAACCGTCCGGGCGGGGGGTCACCACTCGGAGGAGAGCCTGCGGGCGACCCGGTTCCAGTTCGCGGCGAGCTGCGAGACGGCCTCCATGCCGATCTCGAGGTGGGTGTCGGTGTAGCGGGCGAAGATCTCCTCGGCAAGGCGCTTGTCCTTGATCCCCCGGCGCTGCAGGGGCATGTCGGAAACCAGCATGATCGAGCCGATCGGCACCTCGTAGCGGTAGGCCACGGTGAAGAGGGTCGCCAGCTCCATCTCGATCGCCAGGATGCGCCGCCGGCGCAGGTAGTCGACGAACTCGGCGTCGAATTCCCAGAGCCGGCGGTCCGTCGTGTAGACGATCCCGCAGTGGGGGGTGAGGCCCTTCTTGCGCACCGCGCCGATGCAGTAGAGGTTGACCGAGGAGGCCGGGATGGCCGGGAACTCGGGGGGGAGGTAATGACGGCTCGTGCCCTCGCCGCGGATCGCCGCCGAGGGCACGAGAAAACGGCCGGTGTCGAGCGTGTCGTCGATCCCGCCGCACATGCCGAGCATGATCACCGCCTTCAGGCGGTCGAGGTAGGCGAGGCAGTTGATGACGAGGGCCGCCTGCGGGGAGCCGATCCCGAAATCGATCATCGTGCAGTTCGCCTCCGGGGCGTTCACGAGGCGGAAGTTGCCCTCCGAAAAACGCCCCCCCGTCTTCTCCTGGAAGCGCTGAACGTAGCGGCGGAAATTCGTGATCAGGACGAATTCGCAGAACTCCTCGAGGGGGCAGTTCGTGTAGCGCTCGAGCGTCTGGCGGATGTATTCGTGCTCCTTGAGGATCATGGCGAAAGCGCTCAGCCTCCGTATTTCCGCGCCAGCCGCTCGAGCTCGGCGAGATAGACCCGCGCGTGCAACAGTCCGCGGTGGCTCCGCAGCTCCGCCCTCGTGGCGGCGATCAGGGGGCGGATGTCGATCCCGTTGCGGTTCAGCTGCCGGTCGTTGGCGCGGTCGAAAATCTGGATGCTGTAGTACTGGAGAAGGATCCGCAGGCGCGGCTCGCGGCGCAGGAGATAGCTCCGCCCGCCGAAGGTCTCCGTGAGGTAGCTTGCGTAGTCGTAGAGAACGGAGAATTCCGGCCGGCCCCGCAGCCGGTCCGGGCCGTACAGAAACCAGGCGAAAAAGGCCTCGAGGGCGGACTCGAGCACATCGGTCTCGCGGCGCAGGATCTCGGAGGCGAGCTGGATGCGCTTCTTGCCGAGCACGCGGTAGAAATAGGCCGTGTTGCGCAAAAGGTCGTAGAGCGAGTCGGTCTCGCGGGTCACGCGGGGGGGCTGAGCGGAGAGCGCCTCGAGCGCGCGCAGGTACTCCCCGTAGGTGCCGCCTTCCAGCTGATAGGCCTGCACGTAATCGCGGCCGTCCAGGTAGCGGAAGAAGGCCAGCACGCGCGCTTCGATGTCCTCCGGTGCGGGCGGCCGCCCGGGCGGGGGGGGGGCGGCGCTTTCCCCGAAGACCTCGCGGAGGCGGCCCTCCGCGGGGGTCTCTTCGCGCGCGGCCTGGAGCTGCTGCTCGAGTTCGCCCAGCCGCCGTGTGAGCGCCTCGGTCTGCTCCCGCCACTGCCGGCTCTCCTGCTGGCGCGCCTCCTGGACGCGCCGCTCCTGCCAGGGGCCGAGCAACAGCCAGAGGAACACCCCGATCGCCGCGGCGACGAGCACCGCAAGCAAGGGCAGAAAAGATCGCTCCCGTTTCTCTTTCATCTCCGAGCTCCCGCGTTGGGGGTGGCGGCCAAATCGCCGGGGGCCGGCTGCGCCTCTTCGGGGGGTTCGATGTGCACGGTGACATCGACCACGTCGTCGATCTCGCGCACCAGGCGATCTTCGACCCCCTCGGCGATGGCGTGGCCTTCGCGCACCGTGAGGGTCCCTTCCACGACGAGATGCAGATCGACCTGGAGGGCGGAGCCGATGGAACGCGTGCGCACCCCGTGGACCTGGATCACGCCGGGATGCGCGGCGGCGAGGGCCTGGATCCGGCTGCGGATCTCCGGCGGGGCGCCGGCGTCGATCAGATCCTTCAGCCGGGGCCACGTGATCTGGAAAGCGGCATGCAGGATGAACGCCGAAACCACGACCGCCCCGAGATGGTCGAGGAAGGTCCACGAGGGGAAGAGGATCGCCCCGCTCACGGCGACGAGAACGGGGATGGAACTCAGGGCGTCGGAGCGGTAATGCCAGGCGGCCGCCACGAGGGCGATGCTGCGGACTCTCCGGCCGAGGGCGACCGTCCAGCGGTAGAGCGCCTCCTTGCCCACGATCGAGGCGAAGGCGGCGGCGGCCGCGATCCAGCCCGGCGGCTCCGCATGGGGCTCCTGGAGCGTCGTCAGCGCCCGCCAGCCGATGCCGACCGCCGCGAGCACGAGCGAGAGGCCGATGCCGATGGCGAAGAGCGTTTCCAGCCGCCCGTGGCCGTGGGGGTGCCCCTCGTCGGGGGGACGGGTCCAGAGGCGTGCGCCGGCGTAGACCAGGGCCGCGGTGAAGACATCGAGCAGGGCCTCGACCCCGTCGGCCAGGACCGCCTGGCTCTCGCCGGCGACCCCGGCACCCAGCTTGAACACGGCCAGGGCGAAATTCACGCCGATCCCGATGCGTGTCGCCCGGCCGATGGTCTGCCCGGCACTGCCCGGAATGTCCGTCTGCGGCGATCGGGTGGCGTTCATCGGCGGCTTGCGCTGCCGCGCGGCAGCCCTCTTGCACCCGCAAGGGGGGACGGCCTCGAGGGCCCTGCCGGGCGGTGGATCTGACGAGATCGATCATAGCCCAGGGGGCCCGCGGCTTCAACGACTTTCCCCCTGCCTTGACAGCCCGCGTCCCCTGGTATAGCACCGGGACCGGGGGCCGAAGACTGCGGAAAGGGGCCTGCGCCCGCCCATCCCCGCCGCCCTGCGGATCGCTCCATGCGCCTCTCGCTCATCGCCGCCGTCGCCGAGGGGGGGGTCATCGGCCGCGCCGGGACCATCCCGTGGAAAGTCCCCGGAGAACAAAGGCTCTTCCGGCGCATCACCTACGGGCACACGCTCATCATGGGCCGCAAGACCTTCGAGGACATCGGCCGCCCGCTGCCCGGCCGACTGAACATCGTGGTCAGCCGCAACCCGGCCTACCGCCCCGAAGGCTGCCTGCGGGCGGAGAGCCTCGAGCAGGCGCTTGCGCTCCGGCCGCAGCAGGAGTCCGAGGTGTTCGTCATCGGCGGGGCGGAGCTCTTCCGCCGGGCGCTGCCGCTCGCCGACCGGATCTACCTCACGGAGATCCCCCTGAAGGTCGAAGGCGACGTTTTTTTCCCGGAGATTCCAGGGGATTTCACGCTCACGGAGACTCGGGCGTTCGCCGGGCCCTGCCCGTACACGCTGAAGATCTACGACCGCCCCCCGGATCGGGGCCGCCAGCCGGGCACCGCGTCCCGGACGCCCGAAAACGCTGAAAGGTCGACCCGCGAATGATCTACATCGGAAAGTTCCTGCACACGGTCAACCAGCAGAAGAAAAAAGAGGTGGAACGCCGACACGGGGAGTTCCATCTGCTGATCGAGGCCGGAAGCCGCGAGGCGGCCATCGAAAAATTCCGCGAGCGCATCCGGGAAGCCCGCGAGAAGACCGACTTCTTCGAGGGCGAATGCCGCATCTACCTCGTCCACCTTCTCGAAATGAGCGATCTTCCCCGCGAGCGGGCCCAAATGTTCGATTTCCAGTCGATCGTCGGCGACCCCGCCATGCCCCTGATCCAGTGCCACGCCCCTTCGGACGAAAACGACGGCTGCCGCATCCTCGACTGGGAGCACAACCGCCCGGGGATCGACGGCCGCTCACCGAAGCCTTTCCTGTCCTTCGAGGGCTGAGCGATCACCGCTGTTAAGGAAACTGTTAACACCCGAAGCAATAGCTTAACAAATCGTTAACAAAAACGCTGCCGCAGCCGGCTCGTTCCGACGCTCGAAAGCCACGGATCAGTCGCGATAACGGAGGGTTGGAACTCTTGTAACCGGCCTTCGGAGCTGCGACCCAGGCTGGCACCCCTTTTGCCTGTAGACCCATAAGCAAGGCGTCGGTACCCGGCAACGGCGTTTACCGCACTTCCGGCGATCCCGATGAGACCGTTTTCGGCGTGATGGAGGATGTCATGCGTTTTCGAGGAAACCTCCCTGTTTGGGCGGCCGCGTTCCTCTGGCTGTCGGGCCTTGCCGCCCAGGCCGCCCCCGACCCGACGGCGGGGGGCCCGCCCCCGGCTCCGGGCCGCGAAATGGCCCAGCAGGCGACGCGCGGTCCCCAGCGGTGGATCACCTCGGACCACTCGAAGCACGAGGCGCTCAAGCAGCCGTTCTCCTCGGGCCCGGAGGTGACGCGCGCCTGCCTGAGCTGCCACACCGAGGCCGCCGCCCAGATCCACCGCACCATCCACTGGACCTGGGTCGACCCCGCCTCTCCCCCGGAGAAGCCGATGGGCAAGGGGGCGCTCACGGTGAACAACTACTGCGTGAGCATCCACAGCAACGAGCCGCGCTGCACCTCCTGCCACATCGGCTACGGCTGGAAGGACAACACCTTCGACTTCAGCGACCCCACGAAGGTGGACTGCCTCGTCTGCCACGAGCGCACCGGGACCTACAAGAAGTTCCCCGCCGGCGCCGGCAACCCGGCCGCCAAGCCGACCGTCTTCCCCGGCGACGGCAAGACCTACGAGCCCCCCGACTGGAATCGGGTGGCCCAGAGCGTCGGCCGGCCCACGCGCGACAACTGCGGCGTGTGCCACTTTTACGGCGGCGGCGGCGACGCGGTGAAGCACGGGGACCTCGACTCCTCGATGCACAAGCCGAACCGCGCCCTCGACGTCCACATGGGGGTCGACGGCAAGAACTTCGACTGCACCCGCTGCCACACGACGCGCGCCCACCAGGTGGCGGGCCGCATCTACTCGACCCCGGCGGCGACGGAGCGCACCCCGCTCACCCGCGACGACCTGACGCCGCGGATCACCTGCGAGTCCTGCCACACCGCCACGCCGCACAAGGCGGGGGTCAAGGCGAACGACCACACCGACAAGGTCGCCTGCCAGAGCTGCCACATCCCCGAGTTCGCCCGGGTGCTGCCCACGAAAATGCGCTGGGACTGGTCGACGGCGGGCCGGATGAAGGACGGCAAACCCTACAAGGAAAAGGGGCCGCTCGGCTTCCCCGTCTACGACACGCAGAAGGGGGATTTCGTGTGGGAGAAAAACGTGCGGCCGACCTACTTCTGGTACAACGGCACGATCGACGCCGTCTCGCTCAAGGACGCGGTCGACCCCAGCCGGCCGGTCGCCCTCAACTGGCCGGTCGGCAGCCCGCAGGACCCCAACTCCCGCATCGCCCCCTTCAAGGTGCATGCGGGCAAGCAACCCTACGACACGGTCCACAAGACGCTGCTCGTGCCGCATCTCTTCGGCCCGCCGGGCTCGGACGCCTACTGGCAGAAGTACGACTGGCGGGCGGCGATCGAGAGCGGGATGCGGCGGGCGGGGCTGCCCTTCAGCGGGGAGTTCGACTTCCTTGAAACCACCTACGTCTTCCCGACCACGCACATGGTCGCCCCCAAGGAGCGGGCGGTCGCCTGCAACGAGTGCCACACCCGCGAAAACGGCCGCATGGCCGGCATCGCCGGCGTCTATCTCCCGGGCCGGGACGGAAACCGGGTCATCGAGGTGCTCGGCTGGGCGACGGTGCTCGGCTCGCTCGCCGGGGTGGTGGTGCACGGCATCGGCCGGGCGGTGAGCCGCCGCCGCAAGGAGGGTTGATCGATGAACGCCGAAACGGGGAACGCCTGCCGGATGGTGAACGTCTATCTCTACACCCGCTACGAGCGCTTCTGGCACTGGCTGCAGAGCGGCCTGATCCTGATTCTGCTCGTCACGGGGTTCGAAACCCACGGCCTCTTTGCCTGGCTGGGCTTCAAGCGGGCCTATGAAATCCACAACTACGCCGGCCTCTTCTGGCTGGTCGCCTTCGCCTTCTTCGTCTTCTGGGTCTTCACCACGGGCGAGTGGCGCCAGTACGTCCCCACCACGCGCAAGCTCTTCGCCGTGATCCGCTACTACCTCTTCGGCATCTTCCGCGGCGAGCCGCACCCCGTGCCCAAACGCAAGGAGGCCAAGCACAACCCCCTGCAGCGCCTGGTCTATCTCGGCCTGGCCGCCTTTCTGCTGCCGATCCAGATGGCCAGCGGGTTTCTCTACTGGAGCTACAACTCGTGGGGGGACTGGGGCCTGGGGTGGCTGTCGCTCCCGGTGATCGCGGCCGTGCACCTGGCGGGGGCGTTCGCGATTCTCTCCTTCCTCGTCGTCCATCTCTACATGATCACGACCGGCCACAGCCTCACGGCGCACACCCGGGCCATGATCTGCGGCTGGGAGGAGATCGAAGAGCGCGAAGCCGTCGAAGACTGGGAAATCAAGGCCCGCCGGACCCCGGCCTGACCCGCGGACCCCTTCAGCGCGCCCCGAGCGGGCACTCCCGGCGGAGGCGCGCGACGGCCTCCCGGCGGCCGAGGACCACGAGCCGGTCCTCGGCCGCGATCGCTTCCGCCGCCGCGGGGAAGAGGATCTTCCGCGTCCCCCGGCGGATGCCGACCACCGTGACCGCGTAGCGCTGGCGGAAACGGATCTCGGCCAGGCTGCGGCCGACGAGATCGCTGTCGCAGGGGACGGGGATCTCCTCGACGACGAACTCCCCCTCCTCCGGCGGCGGGGCCGCCGCCTCCGCCCGCCCGAGCAGCTCTTCGGCCGCCCGCAGCCCCCCCGGCGGGCCCACCACCACGAGACGATCGCCGGGAAAGAGGCGGAAGCCGGGATCCGGGTCGTAGATCACCCGCCCGGCGCGGCTCACGGCGAGGATCGAGGTCCCGGTTTCGGCCCGCAGCGGCACCTCCCGCACCGGGCGGCCGGCGAAGACCGAGCCGGAGCGCAAGCGGATTTCGCGGAAACCGATCGGCCAATCGATCCCCCGCGGGAACACCTCCATCGCGTGGGTGAGCGCGTCGGCCGCCTGCTCGGCGGCGTCGACGAAAGGCCGGAAAACCACGTGGGCCCCGGCCTCCTCGTAGCGCCGGGCTTCCTCGGGGCCGGTGGCCGTGAGCGCGATCCTTCCCGTGAAGGGGCGGCGCGTGAGGAGATCCACGAGCGCGAGGCTGAGCTCCCGGCTGCGCACGGTGCTCACGATCCAGCGGGCCTCTTCCAGGGGAAGGCCGTCCAGGAGCTCGGGGTCGCCCAGATCGCCGTAGAGCACCGCCGCGCCGCGCGCCCGCATCGTCTCGATCGCCCGGGGGTCGAAATCCACGGCAAGCAGGCGGTTTCCCCGCGCGAGCAGGTGCTCGGCCACGGCCCTCCCGTAGGTTCCGGCCCCGAAGAGGATCACGTCGACGCCGCGCGCCTGCCCGGTCTCCCCCCCGGGGGACTCGCGGTGGGGATGCCGCCGCTCGAAGACGCGCAACGGCCTCGAAAACAGCCGGTAGAGCGGCTCGGAGTAGAGGATCATGTAGGTGGAGGCGAAAATCGTCACCACGCCCACGACCGTGATCAGGCCCATCGTCTCGCGCGGGATGTGCCCGAGCTGCAACCCCGCGGCGGCGACGATGAGCGAAAACTCGCTGATCTGCGCGACCGTGAGGCCGGCGAGAAAGCCCGTCCGCCGCCGGTAGCCCATCCAGCCCATGATCGCGAGCACGACCAGCGGGTTTCCCGCGAGCACGAAGACCGAGAAGACCATCGCCGCTCCGAGCTGTGCGCCGACCGTGCTCCAGTCCAAGCGTGCGCCGAGGTCGATGAAGAAGAAGAGCAGAAGAAAGTCGCGCACCCCGGTCAGCCGCGCGCCGATCGCATCCCGAAAGGGGGTGGAGGCGAGCGAGACCCCGGCGAGAAAGGCGCCGACTTCCTTGGTGAAATGGAGCGTATCGCTGGCGGCCCCGAGAAAGACCGCCCAGGTCACGGCGAACACGTTCAGCAGCTCGGGGGAGGCCGAAAGCCGCCGGAGCAGCGGCGGCAGAAGAAAGCGCATCGCCAGCCCCGTGAAGGCGAGCAGCCCCAGGCCGGCGACGAGCACGCGGGCGGCGGCCGCCCCCGGGGGCTGATCGGCGGAGAGCGGCGAGCCGATCGTCGTCAACCCCACGAGGGCGAGCACGGCGGCGATGTCCTGGACGATCAAAAACCCGACGGCGATGCGGCCGTGGAGCGAGTCGATCTCCTTCTTGTCGGAGAGGAGCTTGACGATGATGATCGTGCTCGAGAAGGTGAGCGCCACGGCCACGTAGGCCGCCGGCAGCGGCTCCATGCCGAGGCCGAGGGCGATCCCCCAGCCGATGACCGAGGTGAAGACGATCTGGCCCAGCCCGGTCGCGAGCGCAACCGGACCCGTCGTGCGGATGAGCTCGAGGTCGAGCCGCAACCCGACGATGAAAAGGAGAAGCGCGATGCCGATTTGGGCGAGCAGCTCGATCTGGGGGTGGCTCGCCACGATCCCCAGGCCGGCCGGGCCGGCGGCGATCCCCGCGGCCAAAAACATGATGATCTGGGGCTGACGCAAGAGCAGGCCGAGCGCCCCGAAGGCCGCGGCCAGGGCGAGGATCGCGGCGATTTCGGTGAACGTGCTCGTGAACGTCATCCCCTGGCCCTCGCCTTTCGGATCGCGCCCGGCCGCGGCGCTGCGCCCGCGCTCAGGCGTAGCCGAGCAGGCGGCCGCCCTGGTAGACGGCGAACGAGACGAGCCAGGCGACGGAGGTGTTGTAGCCGATGCTGAAGAGCATCCACTTCGTGGATCCGGTCTCCCGGCGGATCGCGCTCACGGTGGCGAGGCAGGGGAGGTAGAGGAGCACGAAGACCATCATCGAGAGGCCCGAGAGCGGGCTCATGCCCGAGGAAAGAAGCGCCCGCTCGAGGTCGCCCCCGCTCTCGGACGCCTCACCCACGGCGTGCAGCACCCCGAGGGTGCTCACCACGATCTCCTTGGCGATGAAGCCGGAGAGCAGCGCCACCGCGCCGCGCCAGTCGATCCCGAGGGGGGCGAAGAGCGGCTCCACCGCGCGGCCGATCCTTCCCAGCCAGGATTCCCGAATCTGCGCCCCGCGCGCCTCCCCCGCATGCCCGGCCGCCTCCGCCGGCGGGGAGCCTCCCGCCGCCGGCCCCTCGACCGGGACCTGCGGGAACGAGGAGAGCACCCAGACGACCACCGAGCCGACGAGGATGACGTTGCCCATCTTGCGCAGGAAGATCCGGCTGCGGTCCCACATGTGGATGAGCAGGCTCTTCACCATCGGCATGCGGTAGGGGGGGAGTTCCATGACGAAGGGGGCGTCCGCGCCCGCGAGCAGGGTCGAACGCAGCAGGCGCCCGGTCAGGATCGAAAGCAGGATCCCCAGAAGGTAGAGCGCGAAGATCACGCTCCCCGCCCGTTCGCCGAAGAAGGCGCCGGCGAGGACGACGTAGACGGGGAGCTTGGCCGAGCAGGACATGAACGGGGTGATGAGAATGGTGAGGATCCGGTCCCGCGGGCTCTCGAGCGTGCGGGCGGCCATGACCGCGGGGACGTTGCAGCCGAACCCCATGAGCATGGGGATGAACGACTTCCCGTGCAGCCCGATCAGATGCATGATCCGGTCCATCAGAAAGGCCGTGCGCGCCATGTAGCCGGTGTCCTCGAAGAGCGCGATGCAGAAGAAGAGGATCAGGATGTTCGGCAGGAATTTGAGCACGCTGCCCACCCCGGCGATGACGCCGTCCACGATCAGCCCCTGCAGCGGACCCGCGGGGAGCAGGGCCGCGGCGGCCTCCGCCGCCCACCCCACCCCGTCCTCGATCCAGGCGACGGGGGCCTCGCCCAGGGTGAAGGTGAGCTGGAACATGGCCCAGATGAAGAAGAGAAAGATCGGGAACCCGAGGAAGCGGTGCGTCAGCACGAGGTCGATGTTGCGCGAGACGTCGACGCGTCGGCGCGCGTCGGCGCGCTGCACCTCGCGCACGATCCCGGCGATGAACCCGTAGCGCTCGTCGGTGAGCACGATCTGGGGGTCCTCGTCGTAGCGCTCGGCGAGGTGCCGGCGCAACTTCGCCGCCGCCTCGAGCACGAAGCCCGCGGCCTCGGGCGCGGCGGCGACGAGCCGCTGTTTCACGACCTCGTCGTCCTCGAGCAGCTTGATCGCCGTCCAGCGCGGCAGCCAGGCGAGCCGCTGCCCGATGCGGGATTCGAGAAAGCCCGCAAGCCGCCCGATCGCCTCCTCGAGGTCGCGGGAATACTTCACGCGCCGGCTGCGGTCCGGGGGCTTTGGGGAATCCGCCAGCCGGATCGCCTGTTCGAGCAGCTCCTCCATCCCCTCGGCGCGGTTGGCGACGGTGAAGACGACGGGGACATCGAGGAGCTGCGAGAGCTTGGCGGCGTCGATGACCAGCCCCCGCGCCCGGGCCATGTCCGCCATGTTCAGGGCGAAGAGGACCTTGCCGTCGAGCTCGCGGATCTGGGTGGCGAGGTAGAGGCTCCGCTCGAGGTTGGTCGCGTCGATCACGACGACCACGACGTCGGGCCGCTCGTCGAGGAGGTAGTTGCGGGCGATCACCTCCTCGAGCGAAAAGGGGGTCAGGCTGTAGGTGCCCGGAAGATCGACGATGGTGATCTCGCGGCCGCCGCGGCGGATGTGGCCCTCCTTTTTCTCCACCGTGACGCCGGGCCAGTTGCCCACCTTCTGGCGGGTGCCGGTCAGGTTGTTGAAGACCGACGTCTTCCCCGAATTGGGGTTGCCGGCCAGCGCGATGGTGAGGGGTCTGGCGTCCATGGCGGCTTCAGTCGGCCTTTTCGACCTCGATCCTCTCGGCCTCCTCGACCCGAAGCGACAGATGGACCCCCTTGGCCACGAGTTCCAGGGGGTCCTTGAGCGGCGCGTATTTCTCGATGCGGATGCGGGTCCCCTTGACGAGGCCCATCTCGAGGACCCGGCGGCGCAGGCGGCGGTCGCCCCCGACGTGCACGATCGTGGCGCTCTCCCCTTCCTGGAGTTCGCTCAACCGCATGGGGTCGGCTCCCGGTCGGACGAAGGATTCGCCGGCGAACCGGCGGGAGCGGAAAGTATGCCGCAGGGAAGCGAAAGTCAACGACACGGCCGCGGCCCCGGCGGCCGCCGGCGGGGGGGGCGCGGCGACGGGGCTTTCCGCCGTCCGCCCTCAGGGGGGGGGGACGAGCCGCTCGAGCAGCCGGCCGATCCGCCGGGAGAATTCCTCGGGCACCGGCTGGGCCGCGGCCCGGCGGCAGAGTTCGATGGTGCGCCGGAGCGTCTCCACACAGCAGGCGCAGCCCAGGCATTCCTCCAGGTGGGCCTCGATCTCACGGCGCCCGGCGGCGTCCAGCTCGCCGTCGAGGTAGGCCGAGATGCGGGAGGCGAGCCCGCGGCAGCGTCGCGGATCATGATCCCTGCATTCCATGCCGAAAGTATCCTTTCAAGCGCTCGCGCAGGAAGAGTCGGGCCCGGTGCAGCCGCACCTTCACGTTGGCCGGGGTGATCCGGAGCAATCGCGCGGTCTCCTCGGTGCTGAACTCCTCGATGTCCCGAAGGACCAGCACGACGCGGTACTTCTCCGGCAACGACCAGATCGCCTCGCGCACCTGGGCGACCAGTTCCTCGCTCAGGAGGCGCTCGAGCGGAAGCCGCGCCCACAGGGGCACGGCCGCCGTCCGCGCGGCCTCTTCCTGCAGACGCCCCTCGAGATCCTCGAGCGGAAGTTCCTCCTCCGGCGCATGCCGCGCGCGGCGGTGGCGCTTGCGGCAGACGTTGACGGCGATGCGAAAGAGCCAGTTCTTGAACCGGGATTCGAAGCGAAACTCGGGCAGGTGCCGGAAGGCGTTGAGCAGGGTCTCCTGGACGAGATCCTCGGCGTCGGCCTCGTTGCGGCACATCCGCCGGCCGAAGGTGTAGAGCCGCGGGGCGTACCGCTCCGCGAGGACGCCGAAGAGTTCGCGCTCGCCGGCGACGATGCGCCGTACGAGCAAGCCGTCCTCATCGGCGGCCGCGGGAAGGCCGGGGGTCGGGTCGTTCTTCATCGGGCCTGGTCACCTGACAGGCGGAACGCAGTCAGGTCGAAATGCCGAACCGGGGCAGCAGCACGGCTTGCAGGAACACCCACACGCCGATCAGCGCAAGCAGGATCAGAGCCTCGATCATCTCGCCCTCCACGTTCCGGGTCCGCCTCGGCCCATACTAACCATTCCCGCGGCCGCGTCCACCCCGGGGTCCGACCCGCGCCTCAGCGGTCCTGCCAGCGGGAGAGCCGCAGGCTGTTCCCCACGACCGAGAGGCTGCTCAGCGACATGGCGCAGGCGGCGAGAATCGGGTGAAGGTCCCGCAGAAAGCCGGGCAACGCCTCGAAGGGGTGGAGCACCCCCGCGGCGACAGGGAGGAGGAGCACGTTGTAGCCGAAGGCCCAGAAAAGGTTTTCGCGGATCGTGCGCCGCGTCCGGCGGCTGAGAAGCACCGCCCGCGGCACCCCCTGAAGGCTTCCCCCGGCGAGAATCACGCCGGCGCTTTCGATCGCCACATCGGTGCCGGTCCCGATGGCGAAGCCCACGTCGGCCCGGGCGAGCGCGGGGGCGTCGTTGATGCCGTCGCCCACCATGCCGACCCGACGCCCCTCGGCCTGCAGGCGCTCGATCACGCGGGCTTTGCCCTCCGGGGGGATTTCGGCGAAGACGCGGGGGATCCCTACGCGCGCGGCGATCGCCCGCGCCGTGGTCTCGGTGTCGCCCGTCAACAGGACCGGCTCCAGGC
>JBBFLI020000044.1:0-29065 GCA_037481615.2 Desulfobacterales bacterium | reverse complement strand
ACGAAGGCGTCGATCGTCGCCGCGTTTTCGGCGAAGATCGCCTTGTAGAGCGGGGTGTCGACGCCTTCGTGCTCAAACACTACCGGGTGCGGGCGGAAAGGGAAGCCCCCCCGATGAACCTGCTGCCGGAGAAGGAGACGGTGGAAGTCCTCGCCGTGGGCCTGGCGAAGGCGCCCGGTCTCGCGGAGGGGGTGAGGGGTTTCCAGGCCGAATTCGCCGGCGAGCGGATCGATCTCGTCGAAGGGAAGGCGGAGCTTCTCTTTCGCAGCCGCACCCCCCAGGGGATGGCGGTCGAGAAACGGTTCCGTTTCCGCGCCGATTCGTATGTGATCGACCTCGAAGTCCGCTTCGTGAACCAGGGCGAGCGCTCCTTCAGCGACAGTCCCTGGGTCGCGCTGCGCAATGAGTTCCCGCCGCACAAGAATTCTTCCTCGTTCGAGGGTCCTTCGGCCCTGGTGGATCGCTCGCTCGAGCAGATCGCGATCGGCGATATCGCCAAGAAAGGCACGCTCGGCGGAACGGTGAGGTGGTTGGCCCTGGAGACGCGCTACTTCATGACGGCCCTCATCCCCGTGGAACCCGGGCCGGCGGAGGTGGTGCTCCGCAGCCAGCCCGGGAACCGGGTGGAGGCGCGTTTTGCGGCTCCGGTGCAGGCCTTCGAGCCGGGCGTCCCGGTGAAACTCTCCTTCGAGCTTTTCTTCGGGCCCAAGAGCCTGCAGGTGGTCCGCGGCGTGGGACGCGACCTCGAGCGCATCATCGATTTCGGCACCTTCGACTGGCTCGCCAAGCCCTGCCTGTGGGTCTTGAATTTCTTCTACCGGCTCATCCCCAACTACGGGGTGGCGATCATCATCCTCACGGTCATCACCAAGATCCTGCTCTGGCCCCTGGGCACAAAGAGCTACAAGTCTATGAATCAAATGAAAAAATTGCAGCCGCTGCTCCAGGAGATCCGCAACCGCTACAAGAACGACCGCAAGAAGATGAACGAGGAAATCATGCGGCTGCACCGCACCTACAACATCAACCCTCTGGGGGGTTGTCTGCCGATGCTCGTCCAGATCCCCGTCTTCTTCGCCCTCTACCGGATGCTCGACCAGGCGATCGAGCTGAGGCATGCCCCCTTCTTCGGCTGGATCAACGATCTTTCCGCGCCGGACCGCCTGGGGAATTTCGATTTCGCCATTCCGCTCATGGAGCCCCCCTACGGCATCCCCGTGCTGACCCTCGTGATGGGGGCGACCATGCTCTGGCAACAGAAGATGACGCCTTCCACCGGAGATCCCACCCAGGCGAAACTGATGATGCTGATGCCGGCGTTCTTCACCTTTATTTTCATCAATTTCTCCTCCGGGCTGGTGCTCTACTGGCTGGTCAACAACGTGCTATCCATTGGACAGCAGTATTACACCCAGAAGAAATTCGGCTGAGCCCCTGGGAGCGGACACGGGGGGGCGGGCTGATGCCGAGGATTCGGCGGCCGCCCCGCCAGTCGCTACCATCGCCGCCCTCGCCACCCCCCCGGGCACCGGCGGGATCAGCATCGTTCGCGTTTCCGGCCCACGGGCCCTCGATGTCGCGCGCTGCCTTTTCCGCCCGCGCCACAAAGCGCGCTCCGGGGAACCGAAACGGCAGGTCTTCGAGACCCATCGCCTCTACCTGGGAGATATCGTGGATCCGCGGAGCAGCAGGCGGGTCGACGAGGTGCTGCTCGCGGTGATGCGGGCCCCGCGGTCCTACACGCGCGAGGATGTGGTCGAAATCCACTCCCACGGTTCCCCGGCTGCGGTGCAAGCCATTCTGGAGCTCGTGCTCGGCGCCGGATGCCGCCTGGCCGAGCCGGGCGAGTTCACGCGGCGCGCCTTTCTAAACGGCCGCATCGACCTCGCGCAGGCCGAGGCGGTGGTCGACCTCATCCAGGCGAAGAGCCGGCGTGCGCTCGAAATCGCAGGCGCCATGCTCGAGGGCGCCCTTTCCGCAGAAGTGCACGCCCTGCGCGATGTCCTCCTCGAGTCCCTCTCCCGCCTCGAGGCGGCGATCGAATTCGGCGAGGAACTCGATGGGCTGCCGGAGGAAAACGCCCTCGCCGAAAGGCTGCAAGAAGGCGTGCTCGCCCCGATCCGGCGGTTGCTCTCGCGGCATCACGCCGGCCGCCCCTTGCGCGAGGGCCTGCGGGTCGCCATCGTCGGCAGACCCAACGTCGGCAAATCGAGTCTCTTGAACCGGCTGCTCGGCCGCGAGCGGGCCATTGTGAGCCCTCACCCCGGCACGACCCGGGATGCCGTGGAGGACCTGCTCGTGCTCGAGGGGGTTCCGCTGAGCCTCTGGGACACGGCCGGCCTGCGGAATCCCGGCGACGAGATCGAGGCGATCGGGGTGGGGAAAACCTGGGAGACGGTGGCAAACGCCGATCTCGTGCTCTTCGTGCTCGAGGCTCCGCGGGGGCGCGAGGCGGAGGACGAAGCGCTCTTCGCCCGCCTGCGGCAATGCCCTCTGATCGCCGTGTACAACAAGAGTGACCTCTGCCCTGGAGACCCCCTGCTCGACTGGCCCCCTGTGCCGCGGGTGCTCGTCTCCGCCCGGACCGGGGAGGGGATGGATGCCCTGCGGCGGGCCGTCGCCGACAAAATCCAGCGGCGGATGGCCGAGGTGGACGGCGAGATCGTCCCCAACCTGCGACAAAAGGTGGCGCTCGAGGCCATTGCCGCCGAGGTTGCCGCCGCGGCGGAGCTGCTCGCCTCCGGGAAATCGGAGGAGCTTGCCGGGTTGCACCTGCGCGAAGCCCTCGATGCCGCCGATGGGATCGTGGGGCGGAAGGTCGCAACGGACGTGCTGGAAGCGATTTTCAGCCGGTTTTGCATCGGGAAGTGAGCGTGTTCCACGTGAAACATCGCCCGCACCGGTTGCGGGCGGAGGCCTCCTGTGTTCCACGTGGAACAACCAGGCCGCGCCGCGCGGGGATCTCGGCTCCTCCGGGCGCAAGGGAGATGTGAGAGATCATGGAATTCGATTTCGAACCTTATTTCCGCCGCTACGAGGGGCTCGCCGCCGCCGCGGATCAGGCCTTCGAACGGGTGCGCGCCGCCTACGGCGACCTGGTCCGCTGCCGTCGGGGCTGCGCCGAATGCTGCCATGCGCTCTTCGATCTCACGCTGATCGAGGCGCTCTACCTCAACCACCACTTTCGTGCCCGCTTCACCGGCGAGGAGCGGGCACGGATCGAGGAGGCGGCGAACCGCGCCGACCGCCGGGTCGCACAAATCAAGCGCCGCGCATACCGGAAACTCCAGGACGGCGAATCGGAACTCGAGGTCCTCGAAGCGCTCGGCCGTGAGCGGGTGCGCTGCCCGCTCTTGAACGCACGGGATCTCTGCGACCTCTACGAGCACCGCCCGCTCACCTGCCGTTTTTACGGCATTCCCACGGCCGCCCAGGGAACGGGGCGGACCTGCGGCCTGTCGGGTTTCGAGCCCGGCACCGCCTACCCCACGGTGCTGCTGGACAACGTGCATGCCAAGCTGCAGGAGCTTTCAGCCGAGCTGCTGCGCGAGCTCCAGGCCCGTCACATCAAGCTCGCGGATCTGCTGGTTCCTCTTTCCACCGCCCTGCTCACGGAGTACGACGAAATCTACTTCGGCCTGCGGGAGGAGCCGGTCGAGGAACCCCCGCCGCGCCGCAGGCGCTCGCGGAGAAAGGCATGAGCGAAAAGTTTACGCCGGAAGAGATCGAAAGACGAAAACGGCTGGTCTTCGAATCGATGTCCGAAAGGCGCCGCCGGCACATTCTCCGCCGGGGCTACGACTCCTGGGATCCCTTCGCCGAACCCAAGGACCCGATCGACATCCGCCGCGATCCCACCCGCCGCACGGCGCACGCCCTGGTGCGGGAATTCCTGGCGAGCCGCGGCGCTCCGTTCCCCAACGCCGCTTACAGCCGTGGTGTGTTGGAGATGGCCATAGGCATGGTGAATGCCGAGGACCGGGTGCGGGGAATGTTCGAGTTTGCCTGCTGGTACCGCGAACTGCTCAAGCGGGAAGGGGTG
The DNA here is from genome assembly GCA_037481615.2 of Desulfobacterales bacterium. GTDB lineage: Bacteria > Desulfobacterota > Desulfobacteria > Desulfobacterales > SpSt-501 > SpSt-501. The sequence continues at coordinate 25,023 of JBBFLI020000044.1, read as the reverse complement.
AAATAGGAACTGCTCCGCGGCCGGCGCCGGGCCTCAACTGTGGCGCAGGCGCTCGAGATACTGCTCCCACTCGATAGGGAGGAGCTGTTTTTTCGAGGTGTTGCACTCCTTGCAGCAGGGGACGAGGTTGCCGCGCGTCGATTTTCCCCCCCGGGCCAGGGGAACGAGGTGGTCCATCGTCAGCTGGCCGGGGGCAAAGGAACGGCCGCAGTAGTGACACCGGCCGCGGGCGATCTTCCTCTTCCACCACGCGCTCTGACGGATTTCCCGCGCCCGGGCGCGCTCGCGGCGCAAATCCTCTTCCTCGGGCCCGCTCCAGGGGGACGGGCGCGACGGCTTGGAATGCTTGCTCATCGCCCGTCTCTCCGCGCCTTGCCGGCGGTCTCTTCGCCGTCGATCCCCCGCAGCCAGCGTCGTGCCGCCTCTCGGAGCAGGCGGTAGAATCCCGTCGAGCCGCCGATTCCGGTGCGGCCGAAGCAATAGTTGATCTCGAGCAGAAGCGGCGCCGGGGGATTTTCCCGTTCATCGAAAACGAGATCGATCCCGGCCAGGTTGATCCCTGTGAGGCGGCAGAGTCTTGCGACCAGATCCTCGCCCCGCCGGCGCAGCGCCGGGTCGGAGCGGCGGTCGATTCGCGCCCCGGCCGCCAGGCTGGCCCGGAATTCGGCGGCATCGTCCTGGGTCCTCCAGTAAGCGACCCGGCGGTCACCGATCACCACGACGCGCAGCGAGCGGTGTCCGCAAGGGACGAATTCCTGGAGGAGGAAACCCCTTTGACCTCCGGCCTCGAGGCGCTCGGCCCACCGGAGCCGGGCGGCGAGTTGCCTTCGGGAGGAGAGCAGGAAGACGGTTTCGCCTTCACCGCCCCAGTCGCACTTGAACACGAGGGGACTCCGCCGCGTGGGTTGGGGGATGTCCAGGCCGGCTGGGAATTTTCGCACCGAGCGGAGAACGACGGTCTTGGGGTGCGGCAGGCGCAAGGCACGGAAGAGCGCAATCTGTCCGCTCTTTCCCGGATAACGGAACCGCGCGTCGTAATTGGGAAAGATCCGGGCGCAGCTCTTTCGGGCCGCCCGGTGGAGCTCGGCGGTGCAGCCCTGGGGGAGAATCACGGCGTGGGCGGCTCGCATGGCCGCAATTTCCTCCCTCGACGGTGGCCGTCCGGCGCAGAGGAAATTGAGATCCCCGCGGAGCATGGGGTGAAAAGAGACGACCATGGGAATCGGGTCGGGTTCCGCCTCCTGCCGCCCCGAGGGCCGGGGGTTTGCAACGGCCCGACCGGTAGGGATCCCGCGTCAGTAGCGGACTTCCATCCAGTAGGTCACGCCGAGCCGCGGCCCCCGTTCGGTGATGACCTCGATGGTGCCGCTCGAGGAGCTCAGGTACTTGCGCTCCACCCCGCCCTCCCCCAGCCTCAGGATGGCGGGCGGCTGAAGGTTTCCGCCGAATTCGAGGCCGGAAGGATACACTTCTTCTAGTACGCCGTCCCCATCGAAGTCAACCCGGATCACGTCGGAGGGATCCACCCGCCGGTCGTCGGTGATGTCGAGAACGCCCCCCTCCGGCCGTCCACCCGTAAACACGTTGATTTCCATGAAGATCGAGTTCCCGCCGGGTCCGCAGGGGTCGCTGTTCGGTCGAAAACCCACGGCCAGGAGCAACCCGCCCCGCAGAATCACGTCGCTGACCACCCGTTCGCCGGCCTCGAGATCGAAAAAGAACCCGGCGTGGTTGGCCACGGTGGCACTGGGATCGGGTCGCTGGTCGCTCTGCGGATCCGGGGCGGTGACCCAGACGGGTTCGAGGCGGCTCAAGACCCGGTACCGCTGTTCGAGGGCGCCGCGCACCACGGTGAAGGTTTTCTGCGTCTGGCGGAGCAGGGTTACGGCGGAGGGCTGGTTGCTCAGGGTATTGCCGGCCTCGCGTTGCAGAACGCCCAGGAATTCACGGTCGTCGTCGGGGCTCCAGGTCCGTGTGCGAGGCGAGTAAACCCGGTCGCCGCAATCCCAGACCCCGTAGATCGACTGGATGCTCTCGTCGTTCAGGTCGCCGTCGCCGAGCAGCCGCCCGGTGCCGAAGGTCACGATCAGGCCGTGTTTTTCGGGATGGAGCATGGCATCCGGGCGCGTGGTGATGGGCTGGAGGGCGCCGCCGGGGCCGCGGGCCTGGAAGAGCGGCTGAGGATTTGCGCCGTCATGGTGAGCAACCGCCCAATCGGCGACCGAAGCCCCGCTCAGATCGAACTTCCAGAGATTCCCCTGCAAGTCCCCGGCGTAAACGAAATCGACCTTGCCGTCATAGGTGACATCGACGGCGAGCGGACTCGAAAGGCCGTTTTCGGGCCCCGGCCCGGCCACGAGCTTGCGGACGAGGCTTCCGCTGGCCGGATCCACGAGGTAGAGAACCGATCGCCCGTTTTCGCTGGCGTAGCCGTTGCCGAAGATCACCAGCCACGGGTGGGCGGCCGAGTTGGTGCGCACGATCACCGGCCGGCTGTAGGAATAGCCGAGATCCGGGTCGGGGGAGGAAGGGAACTCCCAGAGCACGCGGCCGGCGAGCGCGGTTTCGGAGTCGATCGAGTGGGGTGCGCTCACATCGAGGGCGAAGTAGCCCTTGCCGCCCTTGCGCAGCCCGCCGACGAGAAGCGTCTTGACGGCATCGCCGCCGAGGATCCCCGGCCCCCGGACCACGGTGGGGGTGAGATCGACGTAGAAACGATGCGTGTAGCCGGGATCGGCGAGAAGTCGGAGCTGGCCGAAGAGGATCCGTGGAACGTAAGCAAAGAGTTCCTCGCCGGTTGCGGCGTCGAAGGCATGGAGCATGCCGTCGTTGGCCCCGCAGTAGATCACCCCCCCGCTTTCCTCGACGACGAAGACGGGTGCCGAGTTGACGATGTCTCCCAACTTCGAGCTGCGCACGCGGAAGCCGTCGATCTCCTCGCCGCGCAGGTAACGGACGAGCTGTTCGGCCGGGGATCCGAGCGCGGTCCGCAGTTCCTCGGTCAGCGACCCGTGACGGAAGGGGATGCCGCCGTCGCCGGCGTAGGTGGCGATGCGGCGGTTGTCCGGGCTGCGGGCGGAGAGCCGTTCGGCCGCCGACCAGCGCAAGGGGGAGGGGACGATGTCCCCGGTCTGGGGATCGAGACGGAAAGCACGTACATCGCCCGTCCACTCCTGGTCACGGTTGCTGTAGACTCCCTGGTAGATCACCGTTTCGGGCCCCAGCTTGCCGAAGAGGAAGTCGCCGTTCACGGTGACCGAGGAGGAAGAGCCGATGAGGATTTCCTGGATGGCGCGGGCGAGCTCGTTCAGCGCCGCGGCCAGCTCCTCGGGGTTGTTGGCGTTCAAAAACCGGCCCCGTCCGTTCACCGTGGCATGCCACAGATCGTCGATCGCCTCGGGGCGGTAGTTTCCGGGGACCGCCGGCCAGGAGATCGGCTCTCCGGTCGTGCGGTGATGGAAGGAGGTGTCGTAGTCGGCCGGGTCGAGCGTCCCGCTGACGCCGAAGGCCACGGCGTAGGTCGCCATGTGCTGGTGCGTGGCCCGGTCGAAGCGGGAGACCGGTACACTGTTCGGCAGCGGGTTGAGATCGTTTTCGTAGTAATACATGGCGATGTCGGCGAGCGTGCTCGAGTAGCCGTCGGCGAAGGGGTGGCCGTTGTCGCCGTCGGCGTTGCCGATACCGCTCGGGATGTAAGAGAGGTCGCTGTAATAGCCGTCGGTCAGGATCACGGTGAACGACTGCTGACAGGAGGCCCCCGGCACGTTCGGGTCGTATGGCAGGGGGCCCGAAAGCCCGCCCAGAACGCCGGTGTTGTCCTTGTAGAACTGCCCGACCGTGTGCAGGCCGCGCTTCAAGGGGGTTCCGCCGCTCGAGACGTAGTCGTAGAGCTTGGCCAGCAGCACCGCGGACCGGTCGGTGATCGTGGCCCCCTGCTGGACCATGACCGGCTCGAGGGTGGCGACGATCCGCTGGTTGATGCCGTAGAAGCCCATGCGCACCCCGGCCATGCTCTGGATCACCCGCGCAATGGCGTTCTTGGCGACGAATTCGCGTCTGCGAAAATAGGTGAACCAATTGGCGAAATTCTGCCTTTCGGCGGCGTAGCTCCTGCCGGTGACGATGTCCGCGGGGGGGCTGGCAACCGGGGTCAGCGCGCTCACCTTTTCGGCAAGCCCCGTCCCGCTGACCGTGGCCCGGTAGTAGCGGATCGACTGGCTCGTGCGATCGAGCACCACGAGGTAGGCCGCATTATCGGCCGCCGAGTAGACGAAGTAGTGGGCGACGGGTACGGTCAAATCACCCACGGTGAAGGAGGCCGCCTGCAGGTCTACGGTCAGGCTCGGGTTGCGGACGGGGTGGCTGCGCGGGTAGTCGGGGTCGGCGTCGGCGAAGACGGTCGTGCCGTAAGAGGGCCAGGGCGCGTACTGCACGCCGGGGTTGTAATAGAGCACATTTGTTTTATACCATTGTGATTTCCAGTATTTACGACCATCGCTGCCCGCGTACCAGGCAGGCTGTGAGGTCGGGGGGTAGACATTGTCGCCGGGGTTGTCGAAAACGTAGCAGAACCCGTGGGGATCGATCGCCAACTGCTCCGGGGTGCGCGTGGGGTCGGGAAAGCTGCCGTCGTATTGCCCGCGGACGAGAATGTCGAAGTTCATGCTCCCCGAGTCGTCGAGCAGGAACATGATATTCGCCGGCGGCGGGATGACCCGCGTAAAAAGGGGCATGTCCGAGAGCTCCGGGCCTGCGGTCGCGGCGCGGGGGATGAGGAGGGCCAGAAGAACGATCGCCGTCGCCCCGGCCGTAGCGGCCTTGTTCCGGTGGGCGCGGGGGAATCGGTGATTCCGGCAGCGGGGGAGTCTTCCCATGTCGTCCTCTGTCGTTTGCAGGTTCGCTGGGACGCCGCGTCAGTAGGCGGCGCGAAAACCCATCTTGATGATGCTCGTCCCATCTCCGGTGCAGCGGCCGAAAATCGAGATGGCGTGAATCGTGGGCCGGCTCATGTCGAGCGAGGCCCCCGGGGCGACGCCCTCGTGGCCGGCCAGAAAGCGCGCCTGTTCGGGGTCCACACGGGCAGGCTCGGGCACCACCGGATCCCCGTTCTCGGCGGTATGGTCCCAGTAGGACGAAAGCGTCTCCTCATCCAGGGCGCCGGTGATCGTCTCCATCCACCGCGGCGGATTGGCGCGCAGATCGGCGATGTGGTGCAGCCGGTCGGCCGCTTCCAGGACGGCACCCTCGGCCCGGTAGAAATTGCGTTTGTAGACGAGTTCGTTGCGGGCGAGGCTGACCTCGGTTCCGGCGATCCGCGAGGAGGAGAACCCGATCAGGGAGATCAGGGTGAGGATCACCAGCGCGGCGACGATCGTGAGGTAGCCTTCCTCGTTTCGGAGACCGCCGGATTTCTGCCGTGCCTCGGCCATCCTGTCCTTCCTCTCTTTCACAGTCCGATATTCCGGAAACGAAGGCGGGATGCGTAGGTTCGCGAAACCGTGCGGCCCGCCCCCCCGGGTTCGGCCACGTTCAGCGTGATCACGACCGAGCGGATGCGGTCCCGTTCGGCGTTGTTCGTGATCTGGGCGCCCTCCTCGTCCAGAAAGACGAACAGCGGCAAGTGGTCCGGGTTGGCGACCACCCGGTCGAGCAGCCGCTGGCAGCTTCCGCTCACGGCATCGCTGCCCCAGCTCGCGGTGTCCTCGTAGAGGCAGCGCAGAAGGCTTCCCTGGGCCGCGTCGTAGAAATACGTCACCCGCTCCCCGGCATCGTCCAAATCCCCGTCGGGTCGCGGTCGCGGGCATCCCTCCGAGCCGGGAGGTTGATCGCAGCGGTCGGCGGTGAAACGCAGCTTCCGGCCGCTCGTGCTGATCTCCTCGATGCCCGCCCCCGCGCGGGTGAGCGGGTCGAAGCCCGCCATGCGCAGGTCTTGGAGCATGTAGTCCAGCGCGGCGCGCGCCGACTGCTGCGCGCCGGCGGAGGCCTGTTGCAGCGCGCTCGCCCGGCTGAAGTCGGTGAAGAACCCCACCAGCACCGCGAGCACGACGCCGGCAAGGCCGAGGGCGACCAGCAGTTCGGCCAGGCTGAACCCGGCCTGCCGGGAACCCGAAGCGGGGGTCGATCGTGTCATCACGTTCCGTTTCCTCGGGTGAGGGTGGTGAGCTCGATGGTCCGCACCTGGCCGAGGCGGTTCCAGCTCACGAAGACGCGGACCCGCCGCGAGGTGTTCAGACCCACCGGATCGTCGATTTCCCAGCGGCGCGTGAAGACGCCCCCGGGGTTTCCCCCGCCATCGATCGGGTTGTCGGGGTCCTCGTAGATCCCCGGCACGAGGTCGGCGAGCGCCTCGTTTTTCAGGGCCTCGAGCCGTTCCGCGGCCAGAAGCGTCGCCTGCGTGGTCAGGTTGCCGGTCGTGTTGTTCCGCGCCGTGCCGGAGAGAAGCGTTCCCACGGCGAGAAAGCCGATGGAAAAGACGGCGATGGCGATCAGGATCTCGACCAGGAGATAGCCGCCCGCGTTGTCGGGCGGCAGGCCCCGGCGGCTCCCGCAAAGCGCGCAGGGGCGTTCCGGTACGGCGGGCGTCGAGACCGGGTGGCCTTTTGCGGGTCTTCCGTGCGGCATCCCTCTTCAGCTCCCCAGTTGGATCTTCCCGATCGTGGACACCGAGATCCGGCGGCTCAGGTCCTGCCGCGCGCTGAGCACGATCGTGCAGTTGTCCGCTCCGCCCCGCGAATTGAAGGAAAGACGGTTCTGGCTCACCGTGTAATCGGGGTGCGCGGCGTCGATCCGCACACCGGCGGGCAGCGTTTCCACCCGGACCGGTGCCAGATCACCGCTCTCGGTGCGGACGCTGATGCGGTAGCGCTGATCTGCGGGGAAGAGCTCGACCACGACGCTGCGGTTTTCCTTGACCGCCAGGCTCCGTGCGAACTCGAGATTCTCCTTGAACTCCCGGGCCGCCGTCCGCAGGCTGGATGCGCTTTTCCACTGGAGCACGGGAGGCAGGGCGAAAAGGGCGGCGATCGCCAGGACCGCAATCACCGTGAGCGTCTCGACGAGGGAAAACCCGTTCCCGGGGCGGGACGTGCCGGAGGCTCTCCAGGTCCGGGGTTCGGCTTGCCGCATCATCGCATCTCCACGAAGGGCCCAAGGCCCGATTGGATCGCTTCTCGGCGACGATCGAAAACTCCTCACCGCGGTTATGCATAATGCGTGCCCGGATCCGGATCTTTCTCAAACGTCTGATTTTTCTACTACTACTAATTCGCCCGCCACAAAGTGGCTCTAGGTTTTTTTAAGGCCGGGCTCGCTTTTTTAACAATGCCCCCGGCTTTGCGCCCGGGAGATCTCCCCTGCGGACGCTATTCGCCAGAAAGGCCTTGACGAGCCGCCGGCGCTTGCTATACTTTCCGCCGTCACCGAAACGACCTGTTCGATCGGACGGGCACTCAAGACGCGCCGGGGACGGTTGCTGAAAAATTCGGGGTTGTTTTTGGCCTGTCGTTGATAGGCCTTTTTTTTTGGTCCGAACATCGGGACAACGGCGGAAGGGGGGTCGCGCGGGATCCACCGCCGCGGAAGGTCAAGCCATGATGCGCAGACAGACCTGGGTCGTTCTTCTTCTGGCCTGTGGATTCAACATCGCCCTCTGGGGTGCCTTCAACCGGCCCGAAAAGCCGGAAGTCGAGTGGCGCGGAACGTTCAACTACCTCTCTTTCAGCCCGTACCGAGCCGATCAGGACCCGATCGCCCAGCGCTTCCCGACGGCCGAGGAGATCTACGAGGATCTGCTCTTCCTGCGCGGCAAGACCCGCGGCATCCGGACCTATTCCTCGCTCGACGGGATGGAGGCCATCCCGGGGATGGCGGCGCGCCTGGGGTTTGAAGTCACCGCCGGCGCCTGGGTGGACGGCCGCCTCGAACGCAACGAGGACGAGATCGCCAACCTGATCGAGAACGCCAATCGCTACCCGGCGACCATCCGTCGCGTTCTCGTGGGCAACGAGGCGATTTACCGCGACGACCTCTCGGTCGAGGAACTCATCGGCTACCTGGACCGTGTGCGGGCCGCGGTCAAGGTCCCGGTCGGCACGGCCGAACCCTGGCACGTCTTCCAGCGCCACCCGGAGCTCGTCGAGCACGTCGACTTCATCGCCATCCACGTTCTGCCCTACTGGGAGCGGGTTCCCTTCGAGCAGTCCGTCGGCTGGGTACTCGACCGCTATCGCCAGATCCGCGAGGCCTTCCCTCACAAACCGGTCTTCCTCGCCGAGGTCGGCTGGCCGAGCAACGGGGAGAACTTCGGCAAGGCCAAGCCCGGCCGGGAGGCCGAAGCGCGCTTTCTGCGCCGTTTTCTCGCGGTCGCCGACCGACTGGACATCGATTACTGCATCATGGAGGCCTTCGACCAGCCCTGGAAGAAGCCGCACGAAGGCGTGGTGGGGGCCTTCTGGGGGGTCTATGACGTCCATCGCCGGCCCAAGTTCGTCTTCCAGGGGCCGATTCACTCCGACGCCCTGTTCTACACGGGAACGGCGGCCGTCCTGGCCGGCCTGATCCTCGTCGGGCTCTACCTCCGAAGCCGACCTTCTCAGACCTTCAGCGGCAGACTCTTTTTCGCGCTCCTGCTGCAGACCACGGCCTCGGTGTTCGTCTGGGTGCTCGCCTCACCCCTTCTCGGCGAGTTCCTCCTTCGTGAAACCCTCGTCTGGGCGCTCCTCCTTCCCATGCAGCTCGGGCTGCTGCTGATCATCCTGGTGAACGGCTTCGAAATGGCCGAGATGCTCTGGCCGGAGGGGCTCAAGCGACGGTTCACCCCGCTTGCGCCCAAACCCGGAGAGCGGCTGCCGCGCGTCTCGATCCATGTTCCGATCTGCAAGGAACCCCCGGAGATGGTCCGGGCCACCCTCGACGGCCTGGCGGCGCTCGACTATCCGGACTTCGAGGTCCTGGTCATCGACAACAACAACCCCTACCCCGGGCTCTGGCGGCCGGTGGAAGCGCATTGCCGGCGGCTCGGCCCGCGATTCCGGTTCTTTCACCTCGATCGCGTCGAGGGCTACAAGGCCGGAGCGCTCAACTTCGCCCTGCGGCACACCGACCCCGCGGCGGAGATCGTCGCCGTGGTGGACTCGGACTATCTCGTCCGTCCCGACTGGCTGAAAAGGCTCATCCCCCATTTCGAGCGCCCCGCCGTGGGCGTCGTGCAGGCGCCCCAGGATCACCGCGGCTGGGAAGAGAGCCGCTTCAAGGAAATCCTGAACTGGGAGTACCACGGGTTCTTCGAAATCGGCATGGTGCACCGCAACGAGAGAAACGCGATCATCCAGCACGGCACGATGACGCTCATCCGACGGGCGATCCTCGAGAGCTCGGGCCGCTGGGCCGAATGGTGCATCTGCGAAGACGCCGAGCTGGGGCTGCGCATCCAGAGCCTCGGCTACGAGACGATCTACGTGAAGGAAAGCTTCGGCAAGGGGCTCACCCCCGATTCCTTCGCCGGCTACAAGCGCCAGCGGTTCCGCTGGGTTTACGGCGCGGTGCAGATCCTCAAGCACCACTGGCCCCGGCTCTCCCCCTTCCGTCGCGGCGGGGGGCTCAACTTCGCCCAGCGCTACCATTTCATCGCCGGCTGGCTCCCCTGGTTCGGGGATGCGATCAGTCTGGTGATGAACGTGCTCTGCATCCTCTGGACGGCGGGCATGCTCTTCTTCCCGCGGCAGTTCGGCGCCCCGCTCTACCTCCTGATGCTGCCGCCGATCGGGGCCTTCCTGTTCAAGCTGCTCCATTTCCTGTGGCTCTACACGGCGCGGGTCCCCTGCACCCTGCGCCAGCGTCTGGGCGCGGCCCTGGCCGGCGCCGCCCTCACCCACACGATCGCGCTGGCCATCCTGCGCGGTCTCTTCACCCGAAGCATGCCCTTTCTGCGCACGCCCAAATGCGAGAACCGGCACGCTTTCCTGCAGGGTCTGGCCATGGCGCGGGGCGAGGCGCTGATGTTCGTCCTCTTGGTCGCCGCGGCGGTCGTCCAGGGCGGCTTCGGCAACGATCAGACCGAGGAGCCGCTCGTGCGCGCCTTTCTGCTGCTGATCCAGGCCATTCCCTACGCTGCGGCGCTCGCCCTCTCGCTGCTTGGCGCGATGCCGGAGGCGAAGCCGGCCCGCACGGCGAAGCGGACGCCCACGCTCGCCGTCGAAGCCGAACACATTTCCACGGGCCGCTGATCGATGTTCGCCGCCCGGGGGTCGCCCCGCCGCTTGTGCCGGGCCTCCCCCGCGGCGTCATCCCGTCCGGCCGGACGAGAAGGCCTCCCCCCATGGAAGCGCTCGACGACGCCAGCTTTCGCGCGCGGGTGAAGGACGAACTGGCCGCCCTGAGGGGGCGGCAGGTGATGATGTTCTACTCCGGCGGCCGTGATTCCTCGGTGGTGCTCCATTTTTTAGAGGGCGCGGCCCGCGAGTTCGGCTTCGCCTTCGAAACCCACGCCGCCCTCTTCCCGCTCCATGTCTACCCGCCGGAAGAACGCGCGCGGCTCGACCGCTACTGGCGGGAGCGCGGTGTTTTCATCCGCTGGCACGAGATTCCCGCAGCGGAGGACGCCCTCGAGCAGGCCCGCCGAGAGGGGACGAGCCCCTGCCGGGTCTGCAACGCGACCAAGAAATCGGCGCTCATGCGCTACATCCGCGAGCGCAAGGTGGATCTCGACCGGCTGACGATCGTCATGAGCTATTCCCTCTGGGATCTCGTGAGCGCATGCCTCGAGCACCTGCTGAGTGCAAAATTCGCTGCTCCGGGAAACGACCGCGCCGTGCGCTACAAACCCGTGGAGGAGCGCTTCCGGGAGACGTTCCAGCGCTTCTACCCGCTGCTGCGGCTGCCGGGGGGGTTGAGCGTCTTCAAGCCGCTCATCTTCTGGAACGACCCCCAGATCGAAGAGGTGCTCGCGCGCGAGGCCATCGCCGTCCTGCAGACGAGCTGCCGCTTCAAGCCCTTCCGCCCCAAGCGCAGCCTCTCCGCGCTCTACGAGCGTCTGGGGCTCGCCTTCGATTTCGAGCGCGTGCGCGCCTTCGCCGCGGAGGCCCTGGGGCTGCCGCCGGCCGAAGTCTTCTCCGCGATGCCCCGGGAGGATTACCTGAGGAATCTCTTGTGAGCTCCGCCGGGCGCTACCTCATGGAGAGCGAAGAGGAGGCCCTGCGCCTGGACCTCAAAACCGACCCGCGGGCGCTGATGCGCCAGGCCCGCTGGGCGGGGGTGCGCCCGGGGATGCGGGTCGCGGATTTCGGCTGCGGTCCGGGCAAGACCTCCTTTTATCTCCGGCGGCTCGTGGGCGAGGCGGGCGAGGTGGTCGCGGTCGACCGCTCGGCGGCGCGCATCGAATACGCCCGCACCCATTACGCCGCCGCCGGCATCCGTTACGTGACGGCCGACTTCCGCGGTCCCCTCGAGGAGCTGGGCCTGTTCGACTTCATCTGGATGCGCTTCGTCCTCGAGCACTACCGCAGCTCGGCCTTCGCGATCGTGCGCCACGTGGCCGGGGCGTTGCGCCCCGGCGGGATTCTCTGCCTTGCCGATCTGGACCACAACTGCCTGAATCACCACGGCATGCCGCCGCGGCTGGAGCGGACGCTCTTTGCGCTGATCGACCATCTCACCCAGGCGGCCGATTTCGACCCCTACGCCGGCCGGCGCCTCTACGCCCATCTCTACGACCTGGGCTTCGAGGAGATCCGGGTCAACCTCTACCCCCACCACCTCATCTACGGCCGCGCCCGTCCGGCGGATCTCTTCAACTGGACCCGCAAGGTGGAAGTCGCCGCGCGTCACTCGGGGTATCCCTTCGCGGCCTATGCGGGCGGGTTTGCGGAGTTTGCGGCGGAGTTCCGCGAATTCTTCGATCACCCGCGGCGCTTCACCTATTCGCCGCTCCTCGTCTGCCGCGGGCGCAAACCCGTGTAGGGCTCGCCCGGGGGCGCGCCGTAGCCGAACCGGCGGATGGCGCGCTCGTTCTTGCGCCAGTTTTTCTCCACGCGCACGGTGAGCTGCAGGAAAACCTTCTTTCCCGTGAGCCGCTCGAGGTCCAAGCGGGCCGCGGTGCCGATTTTCTTGAGCATCGCCCCGCCCCGTCCGATCACGATGGCCTTCTGCGATTCGCGCTCGAGGTGGATCAGCGCCTCGATCCGGATGCGGTCCCCGGCCGCCTCCTCGAAGGATTCGATCGTGACCGCCGCGGCGTAGGGGATCTCTTCCCCGGTGAAGGCGAAGATCTTCTCCCGGATCCACTCCGCGGCCAGGAAGCGCAGGGGGGCGTCGGTCAGAGCGTCCTCGGGGAAATAGGGCGGACCTTCGGGCAGTGCGGCGGTCAGCGCGGCGACGAGGTCCTCGACCTGCGTGCCCTCGAGCGCGGAGATCGGCACGACGGTCGCCGTGGAGAGCTCCCCCGCCCAGTGCTCGATCAAGGGCAGCAAGGCCGACTTGTCGGGCAGCAGATCGATCTTGTTGAGCGCGATCACGACGGGGCGCGCGAGCGTTTTCAGCCGCTCGGCGAGGAGACGCTCGGGTTCGGGGGCGGGCCGCGAGGCGTCGAGGACGACCAGCAGCACGTCCGCCTCCGCGACCGCCGCCCAGGCGGTTTCGACAATGGTCCGGTTCAGGCGGTCCCGGGCGTGGAAGACTCCCGGGGTGTCGAGAAACAGGATTTGCGCCCCCGGCCGGTGGCAGACCCCCAGGATGCGATGGCGCGTCGTCTGCGGCTTGGGCGAGCAGATGCTGAGTTTCTCGCCCAGGATGCGGTTGAGGAGCGTGGATTTGCCGGCGTTGGGCGGCCCGGCGAGGGTCACGACCCCGGAGCGGAAGGCCGGCGGCGCGGGAAGCGTTGGCGGTGAGTCGTTCATGGCCGGGGGGGTCCTTTCAGGCCCGTTCGTCCTCGGGGGCGGCATATCCGGCGAGGGCGTTCCACAGCTCTTGGCGGCCCAGGCGGGTCTTCGCCGAAAACAGGATCACCGCTTCGGGGGAAAGCCCGAGGCTCTCGGCGATGAGGGCGCGGCGCGTAGCCTGGGAGCTGCGGGAGACCTTGTCGGCTTTGGTCGCCACCACGAGGGCGGGGAGGCCGCGTCGGGCGAGCCAGTGCAGCAGCAGGTCCTCTTCGGGGCCGGGCGTGCGCCGGATGTCGATCAGGACGGCGACCGCCCGGAGAGTCCGCCTTCCGGCGAGGTACCCCTCGACCATCGGCCGCCAGGAACGACGCTCGCTCTCCGACACGCGCGCATAGCCGTATCCGGGCAGGTCGACGAGGAGATAGCGGCGGTTGACCCGGAAAAAGTTGAGCAGGCGCGTTTTCCCCGGGGTCGCGCTGGTCAGCGCCAGGCGCCGGCGGTTCATCAGGGTGTTGAGCAGGCTCGATTTGCCGACGTTCGAGCGGCCGGCGAAGGCGAATTCCGGCAGCTCCGGCGGCGGCCACTGGCCGGGCAGGGCGGCGCTGGTCACGAATTCGGCGGAGGTGATGAGCACGCTCCCCCTCCGATCCCGGCGGGCGGCGGCGATCCCCTTGCGGGCGGTTCAGGAGAAGCGGGCCCGAAAATAGGCTTCCAGCCGGTCCATGGCTTCGCGGATGTTCTCCAGGGAGTTGGCGTAGGAGAAGCGCAGGTAGCCCTCCCCCTGCTCCCCGAAATCGATCCCGGGGGCGACGCCCACGTGGGCGTGCTCGAGGATGTCGAAGGCCAGGCGGTAGGAGTCGTTCAGGAAGCGACGGGCGTTGGCAAAGACGTAGAAAGCGCCGGTCGGCTCGACGGCGATGCCCAAGCCGATCTCGCGCAGGCGCCGGATCATAAACCGGCGCCGCTCGTCGTAGACGGCCTTCATGCGGCGGACATCCTCCCCCGCACATTCCAGGGCGGCGATCGCCGCGCGCTGGACCATCGAGTTGGCGGAAATGAAGAAATTCTGCTGCAGCTTCTGCATCGGCCGCACCATCTCGGGCGGGGCGATGACGTATCCCAGCCGCAGGCCCGTCATGGCGTAGAGCTTGGAGAAGCCGTTCAGGACGAAGCCGCGGCGGGTGTACTCGAGGATGCTGTGCTCCTCGCCCGCGTAGACCAGGCCGTGATAGATCTCATCGGAGACGATCCAGGGGCCCCGCGGCCCGTCGGCGATCCCGGCGAGTTCCCGGAGGCATTCCGCCGAAAGCAGGGTGCCGGTCGGGTTCGCGGGGGAGTTGATGAAAATCGCGCGCGTGCGCGGGGTGATCCGCGCGCGGACCGCTTCCGGGCGGAACTGAAACCCCTCTTCCTCGTAGACGGGGACCTTGACCGGCACCCCCTGCACGAAGCGGATGAAGTTGGGGTAGCAGGCGTAGTGGGGGTCGGAGAGGATGACCTCGTCGCCGGGGTCGAGCAGCGCCGAAAAGACGAGGAGGATCGCGGGGGAGGATCCGGAGGTGACGAGGATCTGGCCGGGGTCGACCTCGACGCCGTAGACCGCCCGGTGATGGCGTGCGATCGCCTCGCGCAGATCGTGGTTGCCCAGGCTGTGCGTATAGTGGGTGTGTCCTTCCTCGAGGGCGCGGCAGGCGGCGGCCTTGACGCAGTCGGGGGCGTCGAAGTCGGGCTCCCCGACCTCCAGGTGGATGACCCGGATCCCCTGGCGTTCCATGTCCTTCGCGCGCTCGAGCACGTCCATGACGATGAAGGAACTCAGCTCCCGGGCACGCTGCGAGACCATCGTCAGACCACCTTGTTCAGCGGATATTCGATGATGCCCTCGGCCCCCTGTTCGAGCAGCCGGGGGATGAGATCGCGCACGAGATCCCGCTGCACCATGATCTCGACCGAGAAGTAATCCGAGCGGTAAAGGGGTGCCACGGTGGGAGCCTTCAGACTGGGCAAAAGCGCGATCACCCGTTCCATGCAGGCTTCGGGGACGTTCATCTTGAGCCCGACCATGCGCTCGCCGCGCAGGGCGCCCTGGAGGAGGAGGGCGATCTGCTCGATCTTGCGGCGCTTTTCGGTGTCGCCCCATGCCTGGTGGTTGGCGATCAACTGGGTGTTCGTCTGCATCATCTCGTGGATGATGCGCAGGCCGTGCGCCTTGATCGTGCTTTCGGTTTCGGTCACCTCGACGATCGCGTCCGCCAGCCCGGTGACGACCTTGGCCTCGGTCGCCCCCCAGGAAAACTCGATCGCCACGGGGATGCCGCGTTCGGCGAAGTAGCGCCGGGTGTAGTCGACGAGTTCGGTGGCGATTTTGCAGCCGGCGAGATCCTCGAGCCGTCGGTAGGGCGAGTCATAGGGCACGGCGACCACCCAGCGGGCGGGCCGTGCGCTCACCTTGGAGTAGACGAGGTCGGCGACCACATGGACGTCCGAGCGGTTCTCGGCGATCCAGTCCTTGCCCGTCAGGCCGGCGTCGAGGGTGCCGTTCTCCACGTAGCGCGACATTTCCTGCGCGCGGCAGATGGCGCACTGGACGGCGTCGTCGTTGATCTCGGGGAAATAGCTGCGGTTGCCGACGTTGATCACCCAGCCCGAGCGTCGGAACAAAGCGAGGGTCGCCTCCTGCAGGCTTCCCTTGGGGATGCCGAGTTTGAGCTTGGATGTCACCTGCCGTAGACCTCCCGAGGGTCGAAGAGCGGCTCGCCGACGATCCGGACGTCGCCGCCCGCGAGCTGCTTGTGGAAACAACTGCGGCGGCCGGTGTGGCAGGCGGCGTCCCCGACCTGCTCCACGCGCAGGAGCACCGCGTCCTCGTCGCAGTCGAGAAAGATCTCCCGCACCCGCTGCACGCGGCCCGACGTCCGCCCCTTGACCCAGAGCTCGCCGCGGCTGCGGCTCCAGTAGGTGGCCACCCCCGTGCGCAGGGTCGCCTCCCAGGAGTCGGCGTTCATGAAGGCGAGCATGAGGACCTCGCCGCTTTGCCAGTCCTGGACGACCACCGGGACGAGCCCGCCCATCTTTTCGAAATGCGGCCGGATCATGGCTTGCTCTCGAATTCCAAAAAGCGATTAGATAGTCTCAACCTTCCAGAGGAGTCAACCTTTTTGTTGCCGACGGCGCCCGGCGTGTGTTATCGTGGACGGCGATCGAAAAGCCTTCGCCAAACCCCACCGGGTGTCTTTCCCGCAGCGAGAATCCGGAAGCCGCGATGCCCTCTTCGTCCTCCCATTCGTCCTCTCGTGCCGCCCCCCGGGCGGGGGGCCGTTCCCGACGCCGGAGCCGATGGCTGCGGCGGACGCTGAAGGCGGCCCTTGCCGGGCTGTTCGCCTGCCTCGTGATCGGGGCCGCCGCGCTCTGGGCCGTCTACGAGGTCTTGAGCCGGGATCTGCCCCGCATTCACTCCCTCAAGGACTACCGTCCGCCGGTCATCAGCCGCATCCACGCCGACGACGGCCGCGTGATCGGCGAATTTTTCCGCGAACGGCGGATCGTCGTCCCGCTCGAGGAGATCCCGCCGCTGTTGATCCAGGCCTTCGTCGCCGCCGAGGACGCGCGCTTCTTTCAGCACCCCGGGGTCGACCCCCTGGGGATCCTCCGGGCCGCGCTGAAAAACCTCCAGGCCGGAAGCATCCGCCAGGGGGGCAGCACGATCACGCAGCAGGTGACCCGCTCCTTTCTGCTCACCCCGGAGAAGAGCTACGTGCGCAAGCTCAAGGAGATGATCCTCAGCCACCGGATCGAAAAAGACTTCACCAAGGAGGAGATCCTCTTCCTCTACCTCAACCAGATCTATCTCGGCCACGGCGCTTACGGGGTGCAGGCGGCCGCGGAAAACTACTTCGGAAAATCCGTGCGCGAGCTCACCCTGGCCGAGTGCGCGCTGCTCGCCGGCCTGCCGCAGGCGCCCTCCCGCTACTCGCCGCTGCGCAACCCCGAACAGGCGCGCATGCGCCAGGTCTACGTCCTGAACCGCATGGTCGAGGAGGGCATGATCACGCGGTCGCAGGCCGAGGAGGCGCTCGCCGAGACGCTCGAGTTCAGGACCCGGCGCAACCCCTACCTCGATGCCGCCCCGTATTTCACGGAACACGTGCGCCGGACGCTCGAAGCCCGCTACGGCACCGAAGGGCTCTACACCCAGGGGCTCCAGGTGTACACGACGGTCAACCTGGAGATGCAGAAGGCGGCCGAGGAGGAGTTGAACCGGGGCCTGCGCGAACTCGACAAGCGCCAGGGCTACCGGGGCCCCCTGCGCCGGCTGGCGCCTCCCGAGCTGGAAGCGCTGTTGCGCGAGACCCCGCCTCGCCCCGGCCGCGAGGCCCATTACCCGCCGGGAAGCATTCAGGAGGCCGTCGTCGTGCAGGTGAACGACGCGGCGCGCACGGTGACGGTCCGCATGGGCGCCGAAACGGGGCGGATCGCGCTCGCCGACATGGACTGGGCGCGCCGGCCCAACCCCGACGTTCCCGCCGCCGCGGCGAAGATCCGGGCCCCGAGTGCCGCCCTGCGGGTGGGCGATGTCGTCCTGGTGCGGGTGAAGGAGGCGCCCCGCAACGCAGGAGATCCCTGGCCGCTTGCGCTGGAGCAGGATCCCCTCGTGCAGGGCGCCCTTCTCTGCCTCGAGACCGGCAGCGGACGGGTGAAGGCCATGGTCGGGGGGCGGGATTTCGGCGAGACGCAATTCAACCGCGCGATCCAGTCCCGCCGGCAGCCGGGCTCGGCCTTCAAACCCATCCTCTATGCGGCGGCGCTGGACCGCGCCGAGAGCGACCCGCGCAAGGTCTACACGCCGGCGACCGTCATCCTCGATTCGGCCGTGGTCTTCGAGGACCGCGAACGCGACCTGACCTGGAAGCCGCGGAACTACCGCGAAACCTTCTACGGACCCACCCTGTTCCGGGAGGCGCTCGCCCAGTCGCGCAACGTCGTCACGGTGAAGATCCTGCAGGACATCGGCATCGACTACGCCATCGGCTACGCCCGCCGCCTGGGGATCACCTCCGAGCTCACGCGCACGCTCGCGCTCGCTCTGGGGGCTTCGGGGGTGAGCCTCTTCGAGCTGACCCGCGCCTATTCGGTCTTCGCCAACGGGGGGGAGCTCGTCGAGCCGGTCTTCGTGACCCGCGTGCTCGATCGGGACGGCAACGTCCTCGAGGAGGCCCGGCCCGAGCCGGTGCGGGTGATCGGCCGGGACACGGCCTACCTCATGACCAGCCTGCTCGAGAGCGTGGTCCAGCAGGGGACCGGCCAGCGCGTCAAGGCGCTCGGCCGCCCCTCCGCCGGCAAGACCGGGACGACCAACGACATGTACGACGCCTGGTACATCGGCTACGTGCCCCAATATGTGACCGGGGTCTGGGTGGGATTCGACCAGGAGGCGCCGCTCGGCAAGAACGAAACCGGGGCCACCGCCGCCATCCCGATCTGGCTGGGATTCATGAAGCGCGTCCTGGAGGGGGTGCCGGTCGAGACCTTCCAGCCGCCGGAGGGGATCGTCTTCGCCCGCATCGACGCCGAGACCGGGCTGCTCCCGGTACCCGAGTCGCGTCGCATCGTCTTCGAGTGTTTCAAGGAAGGCACCGTGCCGCGCGAGCACTCCCGGCGGCCGGGAGAGGTCCGGGAGACCGAGGAGTTTCTGAAACAGGACCTTTGAGCGGATCTTCCGCCCCGCGACCGCCAGGCCGGCGGGCGACCGGAACGCCGGGAAGCTCCCGGCGGGCGCCCGGGATTACGGGTCGGAAGCCGGCTCGCGGCCCGACAGGCGCTGGAGCGCCCGACAGGCGGCGTCCTGCTCCGCCGCCTTCTTGCTGCGGCCCACGCCCTCGGTTTCGATCCCCAGCACCTTCAGTCGGACGCGGAAGGTCTTCGCATGATCCGGCCCCTCCTCGCGCAGGACCGTGTACTGGGGCAGCGCGCCGGGCCGGGCCTGGGCCAGCTCCTGCAGCCGGCTCTTGCAGTCGCCGCCGGCGTCCTCCGGTTCCAGTTCCTCGAGCAGCGGTCCGAAGGTGCGCTCGAGGATGGCGAAGGCCGCCTCGAAGCCGCCGTCGAGAAACACGGCGGCGAGCAGGGCTTCGAGCGCCCCGGCGAGGATGGAGTCCTTCTCGCGGCCTCCCGAGATCTGCTCTCCCCGGCCGAGCCTGACGGCGGCTCCCAGCTCCAGCCGCCGGGCGATCCGGGCGAGCTGGCGCTCGTTCACCAGCCCCGCGCGCAGGCGCGAGAGATCCCCCTCCGGAGCCTGCGGGAAGCGCTCCATGAGGAGCCGGCCGACGGCGAGATTCAACACCGCGTCCCCCAGGAACTCGAGCCGCTCGTTGTCCTTCAACCCGGAGGAGGTCGCGGACTCGTGCACGAAGGAGCGGTGGCAGAGCGCTTCCTCGCCGAGGCGGGGGTTGCGGAAGCGGTAGCCGAGGGCCTCTTCGATCGCGGCGAGGGATGTCATGGGCGCAGGCGGCGTCAGGCGGTGAGGATCCGCTCGTAGAGCTCGTAGGGGACGAAAAGATTTCCCCGGCCGGAGCCCATTTCGACCTCCGGCTGGATCTCGCCGTGGAAATCGGTCCCCCCCGTCATGAGGAGATCGAACCGGGCGGCGAGCCGGGCGAAGCGTTCGGTCTGCACGGGGTCGTGGTCCGGGAAGAAAACCTCCAGGCCCGCCAGCCCCATCGATTTCAGTTCGCCGAGCAGGGCCTCGAGCCGTCCTTCCTCTTCGATCGCGAGCAGACCGGGATGGGCGAGGACCGCAACCCCCCCGGCGGAGCGGATGAGATCGATGGCCCGGTCCGTGGCGATGCGCTCCTTGCCGATGTAAGCCGGACGGCCGTTGCCCAGGTAGCGCGCGAAGGCCTCGTCGATCGTGGCCACGATCCCCTTGCGCACGAGGACGCGGGCGATGTGCGGGCGACCGGGGTGGCCGCCGTCGGCCTCGGCCTCGACTTCGGCGAGGGCGATGGGGATCCCGAGCGCCCGAAGCCGCTCGACGATGCGCGGGTTTCGGTCTCCCCGCGCGGCCTGCAACGCGACGAAGGCCTCGTTCAGCGCCGGGTCGTCGATTCGGATGCGGTAGCCGAGGATGTGCAGGCTGCCCTCGCCCGGCAGGCCGGCCGGCCGATCGGCGCTGATCTCGACCCCCGTCAGAAAGCCCAGCCCCCCCGGGATGCCGCAGGCGAGCGCTTCGCGGCAGCCGTCCAGACAGTCGTGGTCGGTGATGGAAATGGCCCCCAGCCCGAGCGCCGTCGCGCGCTCGATGATTTCCGCGGGGGTGAGGGTGCCGTCGGAGGCCGTGGAGTGGATGTGCAGATCGACGGCAGGGGGGGGGCTAGATCCCAAGGGCTTTCTCCAGAGCCTCTTCCTTGGCCTTGCACTCGATGCACAGGGTGGTCACGGGGCGGGCCTTGAGCCGCTTGATGGAGATTTCCTCGCCGCAGGCCTCGCAGATGCCGTAGGTGCCGTTCTCGATCCGCTCGAGCGCCTGTTTGATCTTCTTGATCAGCTTGTGCTCCCGGTCCCGGATGCGGAGCAGGAAGTTGCGGTCGGCCTCGAGCGACGCGCGGTCGGTCGGATCCGGGAAGTTTTCGTGGCTGATGGTCATCCCCGAGACGGTGTCGTCCGCCTGAGCGAGCAGCTCCTGCAGGCGGCTCTCCAGAAGTTTCTTGAAGAAATCCAAGTCTTTCTTTTTCATGTCGCGCCCCGCCTTTCGATTCCCGGTGAAATATTCATTTTTATCACAGGCAGGACGTTTTGTAAATGCAAGGGCGGCTCGCGATCAGGTGGAAAGAACCCGCTGCAGGGCTTCGAAGGCCTTGAGCCCGTCCAGGGTCAGCACACGCACCCCCGTTTCCCGCGGCAGGATCTTACGCATCAGGCCGGCGAGCACGCTGCCGGGTCCCACCTCGACCACCGTGCCCACCCCGGCGGCGATCAGGGCCTGCATCCCGTCGTACCAGCGGACCGGGCTGCAGAGCTGCCGCGCCATGATCTCCCGCAGCGCCTCCGGCTCCTCCGGGGCGAAGCCGCCGGTGACGTTCAGGACGAGCCTCCCTTTCGCCGGGGCGAAGGCGACGGCGGCGAGCCGCTCGCGGAACTCGGCCTCGGCGCTGCGGATGAGCTCGCTATGCCAGGCGCCGCTCACCTTGAGCGGAATGGCCTTTGCGCCGCGGGCCGCGGCGAGCGCGCCGGCGCGCTCGACCCCCGCCGGGGATCCCGTGATCACGATCTGGGTTTCGGTGTTGTGGTTGGCGATCGCCACGACGCCGGCCGAACGGGCTTCGGCGACGACCTTTTCCACCGCATCGATCGTCAGGCCGATCACCGCGGCCATGGCCCCGGGGTGCCGCTGGGCCTCGCGGTGCATGAGCCTGCCGCGCTCGAAGACGAGCCGCACGGTGTCCGCGGCGGAGAGCACGCCCGCGGCGTGGAGGGCGCTGTATTCGCCCAGGCTGTGGCCGGCGAAGAAGCCGGCGTCGATCCCCCCGCGGCGCAGCAGACCGAGGCAGGCGAGGTTGACGACCGTCACCGCCGGTTGGAGGTTGACGGTCTGCGTCAGCTCGTCCAGGGGGCCCTGAAAACAGAGTCGGGACAGCCGGATGCGCGTCAGCTCCTCGGCCATGTCGAAGAGTTCGCGGACCCAGCCGAATTCCCGGTAGAGGTCTTCGGCCATACCGACTTTTTGCGATCCCTGTCCGGGGAACAGAAATGCGGTGTGGTTCATGGGAGGTCCTTTCTCCTGCGGCGGATCATTCGTCCAGGCGGAAGAGCTTGCGCACGAAGTCCACGCTGAAGGTCTGCTCCGCGCGGTGCCCCTGATTTTTCAGAAACACCGTCGGCTCATGGAGCGTCTTGTTGATGAAGGCCGCGAGCATGCGCCGGGCCGCCTCGATGTCCTCCTCCGTCCAGCGCCGGGACTGGGCGGTGCGCTTGAGTTCCTGCTCGCCGATCGCCTCCAACTTGCGGTGGAGGGCGACGATCGTGGGCACGACTTCCAGCCCTTCGAGCCACTGCCGGAAGCGGATCACGGCCTCGTCGATGATCCGTTCGCCTTTGACCGCCTCCTTCAGGCGGTCTTCGAGGTTCTCCTCGACGATCCCCTTCAAGTCGTCGATGTCGTAGACGTAGGCGTTTTCCAGGCGGTTGATTTCCGGGTCGATGTCGCGGGGGACGGCGATGTCGATGAAGAAGAGCGGACGATGGCGCCGGCTGCGCAGCACGGGGCGGACCTGCTCCCGGGTGAGCACGAACCCCGGGGCGCCGGTGGAGCTCAGGATGATGTCGGCCTCCGCGAGCGCCTGGGGCAGCTCCTCGAAGCGCAACGCCCGGCCGTTGAACCGGCGCGCGAGATCCAGGCCGTTTTCGTAAGTGCGGTTGGCCACGAGAATCCCGGCCACCCGCTGGCGGATCAGGTGTTCCACGGCGAGCTCGGCCATCTCGCCGGCCCCGATCAGGAGCACCCGCCGGCCCTCCAGGCTGCCGAAGATCTTCCGGCCCAGCTCGACCGCCGCATAGCTCACGGAGACGGCGTGCCCCCCGATCCCGGTTTCCGTGCGCACGCGCTTGGCGACGAAAAAGGCCCGGTGCATCAGGCGGTTGAGGATGACCCCCGAGGTCCGGGCGCGGAGCGCCTGGCGGTAGGCCTCCTTGATCTGGCCCAGGATCTGGGGTTCCCCCACGACCAGCGAATCGAGGCTCGCGGCGACGCGGAAGAGATGCCGCACGGCGTCGTCGTTTTCGTGGACGTAGAGGCTTCCCTCCAGGACGGCCTGCGGCAGCCGGTTGCGGGCGGCGAGCAGCCCGCGTCCGGCGGCGATGGCGCCTTCGCGGTCCTCGGCCGCGAGCAGCAGCTCCACCCGGTTGCAGGTGGAATAGAGCAGGGCCTCGCGCACGGCGGGCTCCCGGGTGAGCCCCTGGAGGGCCTCGACCGTCTCCTGCGGTGCAAACGCCAGGCACTCCCGCAGTTCCACGGGGGCGGTCTTGTGGTTGATGCCGATCAGAACGATAGCGACCATGGTGCCCGCCGGCCGGCGCGCGAGCCGCCGGCCGCGAGGGGCTTCAGCGGGTGAATTCCCGGTGATGCCCCTCCCAGAGAAGGTTGACCCCGAGAAAGGTGAACAAGAGGACCCCGAAGCCCACGATGGCCCACCACGCCGATCGCCTGCCGCGCCAGCCGGAGCGCAGCCGCCCGTGGAGCAGGGCGGCGTAATAGAGCCAGGAGACCCCGGACCAGACCTCCTTGGGGTCCCAGGCCCAGAAGCGCCCCCAGACGGCGCGGGCGTAGACCAGGCCCGTGATCAGCCCCAGGGTCATCAAGGCGAAGCCGACCACGATGCAGCCGTAGCCGGCGCCATCCAAGAGTTCGAGCGAGGGCAGCCTGCGGAACACGTAACGCGTTTTCTTGGTTTTGATCGCCTTTTCCTGGATGAGGTAGAGGATGCCCACCCCGCAGGCCAGCGCAAAGGCGGCCTCGCCGAGGAAAATCGCCGTCACGTGGGCCATGAGCCAGAGGCTCTGGAAGAGCCGGGTCGTCTGCGCCGGCGGGCCGGGCAAAAGGGCGCCGGCGATGACCACGAAGGCGATGAACGGGGCGGCGTACAAACCCAGGATCCTCACCCGGTAGCGTGCCTGGACGAAGAAAAAGGCGCCGGCGAACGCCCAGGCGGCGAAGAGCAGGGTCTCGCGCAGGTTGGAAGCCGGAAAGTGGCCTTGCCCGATCCCCACCGCGGCGAGGTGGACGCTGTGGAGAACGAAGCCCGCGATCAGGGTGAGCATCCCCGCCCGCAGGAACACGGGCCGCTGCAACAGGAAAAAGACGAGATAGGCGGCGGCGCTCAACAGGTAGAGCAAGATGCCGGCGATCAGGATCGCTTCCATGGCTTCTTCCGGCGTTTGCGGTTCAATCCGCCTCGGCGAGGAGCTCTTCGGCCTTCCATTCCGGCCCGAGAACGGCGCTCAGGACGCGGTCGGCCCCGGCAAGATCCCCCTCGCGCAGGCGCTCGAGGAGGCCGCCGTCGAGCAGGGCTTCGAAGCGCCCGCGATGTTCCTCCGGGGCGTGCGCCTGGGCCAGCAGGCGGCGGCGCACGGCGCCCATCAGGCGCAGCAGCACGGCGTACTCCTCCCCGTAGCGCTGCCCGAGTTCCCGGCGCAGCCGCTTGGCGAGCGCCGGGCTTTTGCCCGAGGTGGAGACGGTGATCACGAGATCCCCCCGCTGGACGAGGGCGGGCAGGATGAAATCGCAGAGTTCCGGGCGGTCGGCGATGTTGCACAGGACGCCGCGGCGGCGCGCTTCGGCGCTCAGCCGGCGGTTGAGCAGCTCGTCGTCGGTCGCCCCCACCGCGAGGAACACCCCGTCGAGATCGGAGGACTCATAGGCGCGCCGTCGCCACTGCACCCGCCCGGCCGCGGCCCAAGCGGCGAGTTCCGCCGTCGCCTCGGGGCTGACGACGACGACCTCGGCCCCGCAGGCGTGCAGGGTGCCGGCCTTGCGGGTGCCGACGGCCCCGCCGCCGACCACGAGGCAGCGCCTGCCCTGCAGATCGAGCTGGATCGGATAGTAGCGCATGCGGGGTCCGTTTGCGTGTGCCGAGGGGCTCATTCCAGGGAAATCCGCATCAGGTCGCGGGCCAGAATCAGCGGGCCCGGCCATTGCTGCCGGCACTGGGCGGCGATGTCGGCCGCCTCGCAGGCGGGGTAGAAATGGGTCAGCATCAGGCGCCGCACCTGCGCCCGGGCGGCGATCCGCCCGGCGAGCGCCGGGGTCAGGTGCCCCGCGACCTTCTGCCCCTCCGGGAAAGCCGCCTCACATACCAGAAGGTCGGCCCTTTCGGCAAGCTGGATCAGCGACTCCGCCCAGTCCGTGTCTCCCGAGTAGACGAGCGAGCGCCCGGCGGGGCTTGTGAGGCGGAAGGCGACGCTTTGCGGGGTGTGGACGGTCGGGGAGGAGCGGATTTCGATTCCCGCGAGATAGACCCTATCCGGCCCGTCGACGGCGACCTCGCGGATGGCGAGCCGCCCCGCGCCGGGGTCGATCCAGTCCCCGTAGGCCCCCTTCAGCCGCGCGTAGAAATCGGCGAAACCGCGCCCCCCGAGGAGGGTGAGCGGCTTCACCCGGCGC
>JBBFLI020000043.1:0-30574 GCA_037481615.2 Desulfobacterales bacterium | reverse complement strand
CCGCCCCCCGAGCCGGCGCCGGCCGCCCCGGCCGGGGCGGAGCCCGCGGCGGCCCCCCCGGCCGGGCCCGCCGCGCCGGCCCCGGTTCCGCCCCCCGCCGCCGAACCCAAAGCGGTGCGCAAGGTGCGCCGGGAGGAGCCGGCGCGGATCATCAAGCTGCCGACCGCCGCGGCGGCCGAAGCCCTGCGCCGTCGGGCCGAACCCGCCGCGCCCACGATCGTGCGGCCCGCGGAAAAGCCGGCCCCCGCGCCCATGACCGCCGAGGAGATCGAGCGCGAGGCCAAGCGCAAGAAGAAGAAGACCAAGGCCGAAGAGGCCGAAGCCGGGAAGAAGTTCATCAAGAAGAAGATCACCTTCCGCAAGAAGGCGGTGATCGAGGCCGAAGAGCTCTACGACGATCTGCGCGCCCGCAAAGCCCGCAAGGGGGCCCGGGGCAAACGCGAAGCGGCGCTCGCTCCGACCACGGCCGCCCCCGCCAAAGCCATCAAGCGACGCATCAAAATGGATGAAACGATCCCGCTCTCCGATCTCGCCAAGCGCATGGGCGTCAAGGCCGGCGAACTGATCAAGGTCCTCATGGGCATGGGCGTCATGGCGACCGTCAACCAGCCGCTCGATTTCGAGACCGCCTCCCTCCTCGCCCAGGAGTTCAACTACGAGGTGGAACGGGCCGCCTTCGAGGAGGAAACCTACCTCAAGGCCGCCGCGGCGGACGACCCCGACGCCCAGGTGCCCCGGCCCCCGGTCGTCACCATCATGGGCCATGTGGATCACGGGAAGACCTCGCTGCTCGACAGCATCCGCAACAGCCGGATCGCCGACTCCGAGGCGGGGGGCATCACCCAGCACATCGGGGCCTACCACGTGCGCACCCCCCGCGGGGCGGTCGCCTTCCTCGACACCCCCGGCCACGAGGCCTTCACCGCTATGCGCGCCCGCGGCGCCAAGGTCACCGACATCGTGGTCCTCGTGGTCGCCGCCGACGACGGCGTCATGCCGCAGACGGTGGAGGCGATCCGCCACGCGCGCGCGGCCGACGTCCCGATCATCGTCGCCGTGAACAAGATCGACAAGCCCGGGGCGGACCCGGACCGCGTGCGGCGGGCGCTCGTCGAGCACGGCCTGACCCCCGAGGAGTGGGGGGGGGACACGATCTTCGTCAACGTCTCCGCCAAGCAGAACATCGGCATCGACCAACTGCTGGAGATGATCCTGCTCCAGGCCGAGCTGATGGAGCTGCGGGCCAACCCGAACAAGCCGGCCCGCGGCCACGTGGTCGAGGCCAAGATCGACTCCGGACGCGGCCCGGTGGCCACGGTGCTCGTGAGCGAGGGCACCCTCCGCGTGGGCGACCCCGTGGTCTGCGGGGTCCACTTCGGCAAGGTCCGGGCGATGCTCGACGACCGCGGGCAGCCCGTGGAGGAGGCCGGCCCCTCCATCCCGGTGGAGATCCTGGGCCTCTCCGGCGTCCCCGAGGCGGGCGACGAGCTCGCGGTCGTGGCCGACGAGAAGGCCGCCAAACAGATCAGCCTGCACCGCATGCAGAAACAGCGGGCCCGGGACCTGCAGCAGGCCGCACGGCCCAGCCTGGAGAGCCTCTTCGAGCGGATGAAGGCGGGCGAGGCCAAGGAGCTGAACCTGATCCTCAAGGCCGACGTCCAGGGGTCGATCGAGGCCCTCTCCGAGGCGCTGACCCGGCTCTCCAACGACGAGGTGCGCGTGAACATCGTCCACGCCGCCCCGGGGACGATCACCGAATCCGACATTTCGCTCGCCGCCGTCTCGCAGGCGATCGTCATCGGCTTCAACGTCCGGCCGACGCCGAAAGTCCAGGCGCTCGCCGCCGAGGAGCGCATCGACCTGCGGTATTACAACGTGATCTACGACGTGATCCACGACGTCAAGGCCGCTTTGACGGGGCTGATGTCCTCGCGGTTCGAAGAGCGCATCCTCGGCTCCGCGGAGGTGCGCGAGGTGTTCATGATCCCCAAGGTGGGGGCGGTGGCGGGCTGCTACGTCACCGACGGCCGCGTGGAGCGGGGGCGCAACGTGCGGCTGATCCGCGACGGGGTGGTGGTCTTCGAGGGCCGCAACGCCTCCCTGCGCCGTTTCAAGGACGACGTCAAGGAGGTCGCCAGCGGCTACGAGTGCGGCATCGGGATCGAGAATTTCAACGACATCAAGGTGGGCGACCGGATCGAGTTCTACACCGTCGAGGAGATCAAGCCCGAAATCGCCTGAGCCCCCCGGGAGGCCGGTTCCCATGGTCGTCGGCATCGGCCGGGTCACCCTCCGGCTGCACGCGTGCCATTCGCTCAAGGAAAAACGGCGCGTCGTGAAAGCGGTGATCGCGCGGATGCGCAACCACTTCAACGCCTCCGTCGCCGAGGTCGCCGACAACGACCTTTTGCAGCGCGCGGCGGTGGGCTTTTCGCTTGTGGGCAACGACCGCGGCCTGATCAATTCCAAGATCGACATGATGTTCAACTTCGTCGACGAGCTGGGGCTGGCCGAGGTGATCGATTCGGAGATGGAGATCATCACGCTGTGAAGCGCCCCTCGCGCGCCGATCGGGTCGGCGTTCTCATCCAGGAGGTGCTGGCGGAGCTGCTCCTGCGGGAGATCCACGACCCGCGCCTCCGCCGGACGACGGTGACGCGGGTGCGGATGACGCGCGATCTGCGCCTGGCCCGAGTCTACTTCACCGGCGCCGCGGGCGGAGGCGAGGCCGCCGCGGAGGCGGTCCGGGGATTCCAGAGTGCGGCGGGGTTCATCAAGCGGCGCCTCGGGCCCGTGCTCGGCTTGCGCTACATGCCCGATCTCGAATTCCGGATCGACGAGGCCTACGACGCGGAGGCGCGGATCGACCGGCTGCTTCACGGCCGGGACCCGATGGGCCATGAGGAAGATCCTGCAGAAGATTGAATCCGCCCGGCGCCTGCTGGTGACGGCCCATGCCGAGCCCGACGGCGACGCCGTGGGCTCGATGCTCGGCCTGGGGCTCGCGCTCGAGCGGACCGGTCGCGAGGTCTGCTTCTACAACGAAAGCCCGATCCCCGCGGTCTACCGGTTCCTCCCCGGCGTGGAACGGATCCGCCGCGATCTCGAGAACGCCCCGGCACCGGAGGCGGCGGTCCTGCTCGACTGCGCGGGCCTGGACCGCGTGGGGGGCGCAGCAGAGCGGATCGCCCGGGTGCCCTGCGTGATCAACATCGATCACCACGCCTCGAACACGGGCTTCGGCACCGTCTGTCTGATCGACGAGACCGCCTGCGCGACGGCGGAGATCGTCTTCCGGCTGATCGGCGCCCTGGGAATCGAGCCGGACCGGCGGATCGCCACCTGCCTCTACACGGGCATCCTGACGGACACGGGCTCGTTCCGCTTTTCGAACACCAACGAGGCCGCCTTCGCCATCAGCCTCGAGCTGGTACGGCGCGGGGTCAACCCCTACGAGGTCGCCCAGCACGTCTACGGCTCCTATTCGCTCGGCCGCATCAAGCTGCTCAACCTCGCGCTCGACTCGATCGAGATCTCCCCCAACGGGAAGCTCTCGATGATGACCGTGACCCGCGCCATGCTCGACGAGACCCGCACGCAGCCGGAGGACGCCGACGGGCTGATCAACTACGCCCGGCGGATCAAGGACGTGCGGGTGGCGGCGCTGATCCAGGAGCAGCAGCCGAACGGGGGCGACGGCGGCCGGCCGCGGCTGCACGTCAGCCTGCGCTCCGACGGCAGCGTGGACGTGGCCGAGTACGCGTCGGCCTTCGGCGGCGGGGGCCATCGCCGTGCGGCCGGCTTTTACGCCGACGAGGGCCTGGCGGAAATCAAGGCCCGCCTGCTCGCGTGGGCGGGGCGGCTGGGATGACCCGGCCGTCGGTTCCCCGGACCCTCCCCCCGCTGGAGGGACTCCTCGTGCTGGACAAGCCCGAAGGCCTTTCCTCGGCCCGGGCGACGTCGCGGGTACGCGCCTGTTTAGGGGCCCGCAAGGCCGGCCACAGCGGCACGCTCGACCCGTCGGCCCGCGGCGTGCTCGTCTGCTGCCTGGGAAGGGCCACCCGCCTGGCGTCGGTACTGCTCCGGCAGCCGAAGACCTACGAGGCCGTGCTGACGCTCGGCGTCGAGACCGACACCCAGGACGCCTCCGGCCGCCCCGTCGCCGAGCGACCGGTGCCGGAGTTGAACCCCCGCGTCGTCGAGGAGGTCTTCCGCCGCTTCACCGGGGAGATTCTCCAGGAGCCGCCGGCCTACTCGGCGCTCAAGCACGAAGGGCTGCCGCTTTACGCCCATGCGCGGCGCGGGCGGATCATCCGCAAGCCGCCCCGCCCGGTGACGGTGTACGCCCTGCGGCTGCGCGCTCTCGAGCCGCCGCGGGTGCACTTCGAGGTGCGCTGCTCGGCCGGAACCTACATCCGCACCCTGGCCGCCGACATCGGGGCCGCCCTGGGGTGCGGCGGCCACCTGAGCGCGCTGGCGCGCATCGAGTGCGCCGGATTCCGCCTGGAGGAAGCCTGCGGCTTGGCAGACCTCGAAGAACGCGCTCGGCGGGGGGAAGACCTCCGGCGGCTGATCGTCCCTATGGCCCGGGCCCTGCGGGGGGTGCCGGCGGTCACGGTCGAGGACGATCTCGCCCGGCGTATCGGCCGCGGCGGGGCGATCCGGCGGGAAGATCTTCCGCACGGCGCGGCCCCGGAGGCCGGATGGCTGCAGGTCTTCGACCGGCATGGCGAGCTGATCGCCCTGCTCGAGGCCGCCGCGGCGTCGGCGCGTCTCGCTTACCGCGCCGTGTTCGTCGATGCGGAGGCCCGAGGGTGCTGATTTTTATTGCACTGCGCGCCGGGTTGCTCTAAGTTTCACGATTACGGTTTCGTCCAAGAACGGCAGTCATGCCCGAGGCAAGGAGGATCAGGCAAGGTGACGCTCTCTGCACAGGAAAAGAAACAGGTGATCGAACAGCACAAGCTCCATGATACCGACACCGGCTCGCCGGAAGTCCAGATCAGCCTGCTCACGCGGCGCATCGACTCGCTGACCGAGCACCTGAAAATCCACAAGAAGGACCACCATTCCCGCCGCGGGTTGCTCATGCTCGTCGGGCGCCGCCGGAGGCTGCTCAACTACATGAAATACAAGGATATCGCCCGCTACCGGGCCATCCTCGAGTCTTTGGGACTGAAAAAATAAGGCGCGCGGGAGGGACGGGGCGGCCCTTGTCGGATCCTTCCGGTGCCACGGCATCCGCCGGCGGACCGGGGGGGAATCGCTTCGGAGGTCCCCCGCCACGCGGGCCGAGGAGAAACTCATGGAAATCCTTTTGAAAGAAGACATCGGCGGCAAGACCTGGAGCATCCAGACGGGAAAGGTCGCCAAGCAGGCTTCCGGGGCTGCGGTCGTGCGCTACGGGGACACGATGGTGCTCGTGACGGTCGTCTCCGCGCGCGAGGAGCGCGCGGCGGATTTCGTCCCGCTGCAAGTCGAGTACCAGGAGAAGATCTACGCCGCGGGCCGCATCCCGGGCAACTATTTCCGGCGCGAAATCGGCCGCCCCAGCGAGAAGGAGACCCTGACCTCGCGCCTGATCGACCGGCCGCTCCGGCCGCTCTTCCCCAAGGACTACCGCTGCGAGACCCAGGTGATCGCGACCGTCCTCTCGATGGACCAGGAAAACGATCCCGACGTGCTGGCCATGGTCGGGGCCTCCGCCGCGCTGCACCTCTCCGACGTGCCCTTCGCCGGGCCCATCGCCGCCGTGCGCGTCGGCCGGCTGAACGGCCAGTTCAAGGTCAACCCCCCCATCCAGGACTGGGAGCGCTGCGACATCAACATCATCGTCGCCGGGTCCAAGACGGGGGTCGTCATGGTGGAGGGCGGGGCCGGCGTCGTGCCCGAGCGGGACATGCTCGAGGCGATCTTCTTCGGCCACCGCGCCATGCAGCCGCTGATCGACATGCAGATCAAACTGCGGGAGATGGTGGGCGTACCCAAGCGGCCCTTCACCTCCCGCGAAAAGGACGCCGCGCTCGCCGCCCGGGTCGAGGCCGCCGCCGGAGGGCGGATGCGCCAGGCGCTGCTCACCCCCCAGAAGACGCTTCGCCAGCAGGCCCTCCGGGCGCTGCGCGAGGAGATCCTCGCCGGCCTGGGGCCCGAGGGGGAAGACCGCCGCGGGGAGGTCCTTGAGATCTTCGACGACTTGAAGCGCCGCGAGCTGCGGCGGCTCGTCCTCGAGGAGGGCCGCCGGGTCGACGGCCGGGGGCCCGAGGAGATCCGGCCGATCAGCTGCGAGGTGGCCGTTCTGCCCCGCACGCACGGCAGCGCCCTCTTCACCCGCGGGGAAACCCAGGTGTTGGGCGTGCTCACCCTGGGTTCCTCCCAGGACGAGCAACGCGTCGAGACCCTCTACGGCGAGGAGATGCGGCCCTTTATGCTGCACTACAACTTCCCGCCCTTCTCGGTCGGCGAGGTCAAGCGCATCGCCGGTCCCACGCGGCGCGACATCGGCCACGGGGGGCTTTCGACCCGCGCGCTCGAAAAGATCCTGCCGCCCAAGGAGAGCTTCGATTACACCATCCGCCTCGTCTCCGAGGTGCTCGAATCGAACGGCTCCTCCTCCATGGGGACGGTCTGCTCCTGCTGCCTCGCCCTGATGGACGGCGGGGTGCCGATCCGCGCGCCGGTCGCCGGCATCGCCATGGGGCTGATCACCGAGGGCGAGCGCACGGTCGTCCTCTCCGACATCCTGGGCGACGAGGACCATTGCGGCGACATGGATTTCAAGGTCGCGGGAACCCGCGACGGGGTCACCGCGCTGCAGATGGACATCAAGATCCACGAGCTGTCCCGCGAGGTCCTCGAACGCGCCCTCGAGCAGGCCCGACGCGGGCGGCTCTTCATCCTGGAGAAGATGCTCGAGGCGCTCCCCGCCCCGCGCAAGGAGATCTCGCCCTACGCGCCCACGATCACCACGATCACCATCGCCCCCGAAAAGATCCGCGAGGTGATCGGGCCGGGCGGCAAGGTCATCCGCGCCATCCAGAGCGAAACGAACACGACCATCGAAATCGAGGACTCGGGAGCCGTCAAGATCGCCGCGTTCTCCAAGCAGGATGCCGACAAGGCGATCTCCCTCATCCAACAGATCACCTCCGACCCCGAGGTCGGCGCCGTCTACGAGGGGACGGTGGTCAAGATCACCGACTTCGGCGCCTTCGTGAACATCCTGCCCGGCACCGACGGCCTGGTGCAC
Organism: Desulfobacterales bacterium; assembly: GCA_037481615.2. GTDB lineage: Bacteria > Desulfobacterota > Desulfobacteria > Desulfobacterales > SpSt-501 > SpSt-501. Next base: position 23,328 of record JBBFLI020000043.1, on the reverse strand, counting down.
ATCTCCCAGCTCGCCAACCGCCGCGTCACCAAGGTCTCCGACATCGTCAAGGAAGGCGACCGCATCAAGGTGAAGGTCCTCGAAGTCGGCCGCGACGGCAAGATCCGCCTGAGCCACAAGGCCGCCCTCGAAGAAGAGCATGGACGGCCCGGTCGTTAAAACCGTGCTCGACAACGGCGTGCGCCTCCTCGCCCAGCCGATGGCGCACGCCCGCTCGGTTTCCCTGGGGGTCTGGGTGGATGTCGGCGCGCGCGACGAATCCGACGCCGAAAGCGGCATCTCCCATTTCATCGAGCACATGATCTTCAAGGGCACGGCCCGCCGCAGCGCCTACCAGATCGCGCGCGAATTCGACGCCATCGGCGGGCAGACGAACGCCTTCACCTCCATGGAGCACACCTGCTACCACGCGCGCGTCCTCGACCGCCATCTCGAGCGGATGGTCGACATCCTGACCGACATCTTCCTGCATTCCGTGTTCGACCCGCAGGAGGTGGAGCGCGAGCGGCCCGTGATCCTGCAGGAGATCGGCATGATGGAGGACATCCCCGAGGACCTGATCCATGTCCTCGCGGGCCGCCGCTTCTGGGACGGGCACCCTCTCGGCCGCTCGATCCTGGGGTCGCGGGAAACCGTCTCCGCCGTCGACTCGGCGGCGATGCGCCGCTTCTTCCGCGGACGCTACCGGCCCGAACGCATCGTGGTCGCCGCCGCCGGGCGCCTGGAGCCGGATCGGCTCTTCGACCTCGTGGGGCCGGCCTTCGCCGGGATCGCCTGCGGGGAGGCCTTTCCCGAACGCACCCCACCGCATCCCCGCGCGCAGGTCACCGTGCAACCCCGCGACCTCGAGCAGGCCCATCTGCTGATCGCCGTCGAGGGTCTCCCGGTCCGCGACCCCCGACGCTACGGCCTGGCGATCCTGAACACGATTCTCGGCGGCAACATGAGCTCGCGGCTCTTCCAGGAGATCCGGGAAAGGCGCGGCCTCGCCTACTCGGTCTACTCCTTCGTCAACGCCCATGCCGACGCCGGAATGTTCGGCGTCTATCTCGCCGTGGCCCCCGACAGCGTGCCCGTGGCGCTGTCCTGTGTCGCCTCCGAGATGGACCGCCTGTGCCGCGAGCCGGTCGAGGAGGCGGAACGCGCAGCCGCGGTCGAGTACCTCCGCGGCAGCCTGCTCCTCTCCGCCGAGAGCACCGACGCGCAGATGATGCGCATCGCCCAGAACGAGCTGCACTTCGGCGAGGAGCTCCCCCTCGAGCGGGTGCTCGAGGGAATCGCCGCCGTCTCCGCCCGCGAGCTGCAGGAACTCGCCCGCGGTTTGTTTTGCCGAGAGAAAACGGCGCTCACCGTCCTCGGGCCGGTCAGGGAGTCGCCCGCGCGCCTCGGGGCGCTGCTCGCGCCGCTCGGCGGTTGACCCATGGAAGTCCCCGTCCGCATCCGGCGCCTGCGGCCCCAGGAAGACGCCGACCTTCCGCTTCCCCGCTACCTCACCCCCGCTGCGGCCGGAATGGACCTCTGCGCCGCGCTCGAGGGCGAACTGCGGATCGAACCCGGGGCGATCGCGCTCGTCCCGACCGGCTTCGCGATCGAGCTGCCCGTCGGCTACGAGGCGCAGATCCGACCGCGAAGCGGCCTGGCCGCGCATCACGGGATCGGCCTGATCAATTCCCCGGGGACGATCGACGCCGATTACCGCGGCGAGATCCGGATCGCCCTGATCAACCTGGGCCGCGGGCCCTACGTGGTGCGACGCGGCGACCGCATCGCCCAGATGGTCGTCCAGCCGGTCTGCCGCGTGCGTCTCGAAGAGGTGCCGGCCCTCCGCCCCACGGAGCGGCAGGACGGCGGCTTCGGCCACACGGGCCGCTGAAAGGGGAAGGGGTCCGGCCGATGGACGCAGGGCAGGCCGCGGGGATGGGCGGGAGCTGGGGGGAAGGCTTTTCCGTCTGCGTCCTGGGCAGCGGCAGCCGCGGCAACGCGATCTTCGTCTCCGACGGCAAGACCTCGCTCCTGGTCGACGCGGGCCTGAGCGCCCGCGAGACCACCCGCCGGCTCCGCGAGCGGGGGCTCGATCTCGCCGGCGTCGACGCGCTTCTGCTCACCCACGAGCATCGCGACCATGTCCAGGGGGCGGAGCGGCTCGTGCGCCGCCGCCGCATGCCGGTCTACCTGACCGCGGGGACCTGGAAAGCCGCCCCCGGCCTGCGGGACCTCCCGGAGGTGTTCCCGGTCGCCTGCGGCCTTCCCCTGCGCATCGGCACCCTCACCGTGGAGGCCTTCTCCGTCCCCCACGACGCGCGCGAGCCCGTGGGATTCGCGATCACCGCCGCCGCCGGCCGTATCGGGATCGCCACCGACCTGGGCTGCGCGACGGACGCGGTGCGCGATCACTTGCGCGGCTGCCGCCTCCTCGTGCTCGAGGCGAACCACGACCCCGCGATGCTCCAAACCGGGCCCTATCCCCCGTTTCTCAAGCAGCGCATCGCCGGCGCCCGCGGCCATCTCGCAAACGGCGAGACCGGCCGGCTGCTCGCCGCGCTGCTCCACCCCGGGCTCGAACAGGTGATCCTCGCCCACCTGAGCGAGACGAACAACACCCCCGAGAGGGCGCTGGCCGGTGTGGCCCCTTTTTTGGAGGGACTCCCCGTCCGCCTCGCCGCCGCGCGCCAGGAGTCGGCCTCCCCGGTTTTCCGGCTTCCCGCTTAAAAAAAAACGCCGGCTCGCGGGAGCAGGCCGGCGTCCTTCGGCTCCCCTTTCCGGGGCCTCAGCGGTCGGTGCAGACGTCGTCGATCCAGAATTCCTGACCGCCGACGGCGAACCCCTGAATCGGCCCTTCCAAGACCATCTCGCCGCGGATGCTGCTCACGTCCTGCACGGCCGTGACCTTGACCTGGACCCCGCCGACAGTGGTGTTGTGCAGGCCGAGGAAGTTCCCGACATTGCGAAAATCGTTATTGATCTTGAGGTTCTCGTTTCCGCCGAAATCGGCGAAGCGGAAGGAGAGCCGGTTCAGCGGATAGTTCAGCCGGAAATTGAGGTTGGCGTTGTTGGTCCGCAGCTCGGGCTGGGCCCCCCCGGCGAGCCGCGATGCGTCCACCCGGGCGTAGCCGTTCTGGGTCCAGTTGCCGTTCGCCCATTGGAAGGGCTCGACCTGGACCGTTTTGCCGCCGGTCGTGATCGTGGACCCTACGGGGAACTGGGAGCCGGCCGAGAGGTCGTTGAACTTGAGGCAGCAGCCGCTAAGCACGACCGCCGCGGCGGCGAGCGCCACCATACGGACTCGAGTGCCTGCCATGGGAACCTCCTCTGTGAAGGGGTGCGGAACGGAATCCGCCGCTTCCGGCACGGCGAAGGCGCGGCATCCGGCCTCCACGGCGCCTGAGGCACCGGATGGGGACAAGCGTAAGACCCGCCGGAAGGGAAAGCAAGGGATCAAGCCCGGGCCTCAGGCCGCCTCGATGCCCGCGGCACGGATGCCGCGCACGAAATAGGCCGGGTCGTGGAGAAAGCTCAGGAAGATGACCAGGAAAGCGATGCAGCCCTGGACCATCAGGGGCTTGTTCGCATAGAGGAGATCGAGCTGTTGCCGGAGCCGCGCTCCGTCGGGGGGAGCGAAGTAGATCGTGAAGAGCCCGTCCAGCATGCGCCTGCCGTCGGGCCGGGTCACCAGATCGCTGCGGCCGCTGTGGCAGTATTCCATCGCATCCAGGACGAGCGCGCGTTGTTCGCCCAGCTCCTTCAGGTGGTAGCCGAGCAGGTGCATGAGGGAGCGCTGGGCCTCGCGCAGGCTCGCCTGGGCCAGGGCGTCGAAGAGCACGCTGCGCCCCGGGCTTTCCGGCAGGCCCGCCGCCTGACGGATCAGGGAGAGCAGGACCGCGTTCTTGAAGAGCTGGTGGAGCCGGCGGGCGCCGTTCATCACCGTCGCCGGCGTGTGTTCCGCCTGCGGCCGGTAGCCGGGGTAATGCGGGACGAAGAGCAGCTCGAAGAGGTGCTGGAAGCAGTCGATGCCCGCGAGCGGATCCTCGAGGTCGATGCGCATGTCGAGGGTGTTGTCCAGCCGGTCGGCCAGCTTCACCTCGACGAGATCGGGGCAGCCCGCGGCGGCGCTCTCGAGCAGGCGGCCGATGTAGGCCGTGTAGGGCTCGCCCGCGATCCGCGTCAGCCCCTGCAAGCGACGGACGAGCCCCGCCTCCTCGCCGGGGGGCAGGCGGTCGAGCATCTCGTAGAGCATCTCCTCGAGCGCCCGCCACTCGCCGGGATCGAAGTCGACCGGTTTCACATCCTCCTGGATGTCGTGGAAGAGAACGGCGAGCAGCGTTTCGACGCGGGGGGTTTCCTGCGCGCGGGCCATCAGGGCGCAGGCCCGCAGGGGGTGCAGCACGGCCATGGGGCCGAGCCGCCGGCGCTTGTGACTGTAGGCCCGGTAGAGGTAGTCGAGCGCCTCAAGGAGCAGGCTCCTGCAGGCGCGGTCGCCTTCCCGGGAGGAGGCGAGCCGCTTGCCCGCAAGGATGTAGGCGACCACATTGGCCCGGTTGAGCGAGGCCGCGCTCAGGTTGTAATGGAGCACGGCGGAGAGCTGGAAGAACTCGTTCAGGTCGAAGAGCGCCATCCGACACCCCCTCAGGAAAGGCCCGGATCGAGTTCGGCCAGATCCTCCCCCCGGACCGCCTCGGCGAGCTGCGGCGCCTCCCCCGAGGCCCGCCCCGCAAGTCGAGGGATCCCGGCTCGAAGGGATCCTCTCCGGCCGCGAGGCTGCCGCACCCGGCCAGCAAGGCGACCCCGTGGCCGGCGTGGACCAAAAAGGCGAGCGCGCTCCGCCCCGAGCGGGAAGGCTCGCGGTGATGCTGAGTCGCCTTCACCAGGGCTTCCGGGAAGCGCCAGAAGCGGCAGGCGAGCGCCATCACCTCGGCATGGTCCACCCCCACCCGCTCCCGCTCGCGCGCAGGCGACCACGCGGCCGGCGAATCCGGCGGCGGCTCCGGGGTCGCCAGATAGGGGTCCAGGATCACCTTGCCGGCGTCGTGGAGCAGGGCGGCGACGAGGGCGTCTTCCTCGGAGTCGGGAAAGCGTTCCGCCGCCGGCCGGCGCGCACCGAGGGCGCTCGCCGGCGCGTGACGCCGCAGACCCTGCGGCGTGAGCCCGTAGCCGGGAAGGCCGCGCTCCAGCCACACCGAGGCGGCCGGGAGGGTGAGCAGGGCGGCCAGGGTCTTGAACCCGAGGAGCAGGGCGGCGTGGCCGACGGAGGCCACCTGACCGCTCACCCCGAAGCAGGCGGAGTTGGCGAGAGCGGGCGTGCGGGAGACCAGGGCGGGATCCTGTTCGATGACGCGGACGAGGTCCCGGACCCCGGCGTGCGGGTCGGCGAGGATTTCCCGCGCCTTGAGGAGGAGCCGGGGCATGGGCGGCAGCCGGACCGGCCCGCGCAGGATTTCGCCCTTCAGGTTCCCCGGATCGGGGTTCTCCACGCTCCTCCTCCCGGACCGCCGCTCCCGGCGGGGAGCCGGCACCCCCGCCGTCCCCCCGGTTTTTCGGCTTATGCCAGAGGACGGTTGAAGTCAACGCCGCGCGGGGACACGCCCTTGACGGCCGGCCCGGGCCGTCGCATCATGCCCCGGCCCGGGCGGGGACGGCCGCGCCGGCCAGGAGGCAACCGATGACGGAACCCCGGAACGCCCTTCGGATCTTCGAGGAGATCAGCTGCATCCCGCGCTGTTCGGGAAACGAGGAGGAGGTCGCGCGCTGGTTCGAGCGCTGGGCCGCGGCCCACGGCTTTTGCTGCCGCCGGGACGGCGCGGGGAACCGGAGGATCCAGGTTCCCCCCTCGGCCGGCGGCGAGAGGGCGCCGACGGTGGTCCTCCAGGCGCACCTCGACATGGTCTGCGAAAAGACCCCGGAGTCCACGCACGACTTCCGCCGCGACCCGCTGCGTCTCGTGCGCGAGGGCGACTGGCTCCGCGCCGAGGGCACGACCCTCGGCGCGGACAACGGTGCGGGGCTGGCCCTCGCCGCCGCTCTCGCCGAGCGCCCGGACCTCGCCCGCCCGCCCCTCGAACTGCTGCTCACGGTGGACGAGGAGACCGGCTTGACCGGGGCGAAACGCCTGGAACCCGGTTTCGTCACCGGCCGCCTCCTGATCAACCTCGACTCCGAGACCGAGGGCGTCTTCACCATCGGCTGTGCCGGGGGCGTCGAGAGCCGGATCGAGCTCGCGCTCGAGCGCGGGGAACCGCCTGCGGGCCTCGTTCCGCGGCGGCTCGTCGTCGGCGGTCTCCAGGGGGGGCACTCCGGGATCGACATCCACCGCCCGCGGGCGAACGCGATCCGCATCCTCGCCCGGTTGCTCGGCGAGATCGGCGACCTCCCGGACACGGCGGTTTTCGCCGTTTCCGGCGGCAGCCGCCGCAACGCCATCGCCCGGGACGCCTGGGCCGACATCGCCTGCCGTCCCGAACGGGAGCGGGAGCTCGGGGGGCGCATCGCGCAGGCGGCCGAACGGCTGCGCGGCCTCTACCCCGGGGAAACGGCCCTGTTCTGCGAGCTGCGCGAAAGTCCATCTCCGCCGGCGGGCCTCGGGGCCTTTTCCCCCCCCTGCCTGCGACGCGTGCTCGATCTGCTGCTCGCCCTGCCCCACGGGCCGCTTCTGCCGGACGAGCGCTTCGAAGGCCTCGTCCACAGCTCGGCCAACCTGGCCGTCGTGGAGACCGGCGCGGACTCGCTCACGGTCGTCACGAGCGAGCGCAGCCTCTCGCGCGAGGGGCTCGAGGAGACCGTGGCGCGGATCCGCGCCGTCGCCGCACTCGCCCGGGCGCGGGTACGCCTCGAATCCGAATATCCGCCCTGGACGCCCGATCCCGGCTCGCCGCTGCTCGCCCTCTGCCGCCGCGTCTACGCCCGCCGCTTCGGCGCCGAGCCGCGCGTGCGGGCGATCCACGCCGGCCTCGAGTGCGCCCTGATCGGCCATCTCTACCCGGGGATGGACATGATCTCCGTCGGGCCGACGACGGAAAACGCCCATTCGCCGCACGAGCGGCTCCACGTGCCGTCGCTCGCCCGGTTGGAGGAATTCCTCGTCGCGCTCCTCGCGGAGCTTGCCCGGTCGTAATCAGGCCGCCGCGGCGGACCGGCGCGAGAGCGAGGCGAGATCCCGCCGGATCCGCTCGGCCATGCGCGCCTCGAGCGTCTCGCGGCCGATCCCCATGAGGATCTCGTAAGCGTTGTACTTCGTCTTGCAGAAGAAGATGTCGAAGGGCAGGCTCCGCCCCGGTCCACGATAGATGCGGATGCCCGGCACATCCCCCCGCCGGATGAACTCGGCCTCGGCGTTCACGAGCAGCGGCTCGATGTCGTGCTTGTTCAGCCAGGGAACGCAGGCCCCCTCCATGCCGAGGTCGGGGTCGAGGATCGAGCGGATCTTCTCGGCCACCCCCCCGACCGCGAGGATGATGTCGCCGGTGAGCGACCCCGTGACCCCGTAACGCGGGTTGACGGGCTGGCGGATGAAATCCGAGACGAGGGCGATGTCCATCGCCACCGAGGCGGAATCCCCTTCCACGCCGTCGTGGGCCTGGATGTACTCGACGTGCATTTCGTAGCCGACGCCGGCCGCGCCCAGAGGGTCGAGCAGGCGTTTGATCGAGGCGCGCACGTTCTGGGCGGCCGCCTTGGCGATCTCGCCCATCCGCCCCGGGGCGGTCACCGTGTCGGCGCTCCCCGCGGTCACCTGGCCGTGGATCGGCAGCGGCTGACCGAACATCTGCCCGCTCGCCGCGCTGTGGATGACGGCCAGGCCCACGACGTAGCCGATCGAGTCGCTGAGCGCCGCGATGTACTTCTTCAGGTACTTGCGGTGCTCGAGCAGCTCGCGCGCCAGCCCCCCCTCGAGGCTCAAGTGCTCCTCGAGCGCGCGCCGGACGTGCGGCGGCTCCACGCGGGGGGCGTTCTCGAAGATGGCGGCGAACTCCGCGGCGAGCACGACACCGTTGATCGGCCGCAGCATCGCGCTCAACTTCCCGTCGGAGGCGCGGCAGCGCAGCTCGCGGACGATTTCCATCACCGCGGCGCGGGAGAACGGACGCGCCTCGAGGCGGAACTCCTCCGGAAGCCTGCGGCCGAAGATGTGCTCGGATCGCCGCCGCACCCCCGCGGGCCCCTCGGCGGCGAGCACCTCCCCCCAGCAGCGCCGGAACTCCTCGCCCAGACGCCGGACCTCCTGGGCCAGGTACTGGGCCACCGCCCTCACCGTCTGCGGCGTCTCGGGGACGGCGCTTTCCATGTGGACGATCTCGCCCTTGTCCTCGATGCGGGAGAGAAAGGCGCCGTCCCCTTCCTGCTGCAGGGCGGCCAGCGTGTCGTAGTTGCAGCAGGCGATCAGGATGTTCTCGGCCCGCAGCGGGTTCTCCGAGCGGTCGGCGGCGCCGCTGCCCGACTGCCGGCCCCCCTCGAGGATGTATTTGCGGTTCTGCATCACCTCGAGCAGCTCGGCCATGTAGCCCACGCGCACGAGCGTCTTCAGCTCGTCAATGTAGAGGATGGGGGAGGTCGCGTGCGCGCCGAGAAAGGCCCGCTTGTGGCAGGGGGTCTGGAGGTTCCCCGACTGGTAGGGGTCGTGACGGAAGCCGCCCTTCATGTTGCGCGCGCTCGGCTCGGCGATCCGCGCCATCAAAGCGCGTTCCTTGCGCGGGTCGTAGAGCACCTCGGGGATCTGGTCGGCGAGCTGCTTGAGGTCCGGGCGGCCCGCCCCCCCGTTGTCCCTCTGAATCCGCTCCTGGACCCGGATCTGGACCTCCTGGAGGTAGAGAAAGACCGCGCCCATGCCGGCCAGGCCGGCGGCGATCCAGGCCGCCGGGAAGAAGACCCCGGCGACCGCGGCCGCCAACCCGCCGATCAGCATCCCGCGGCGCACGCGGCGGACCGCCCGTCCCGCGTCCTCGAGACTGAACTCCTCGACGCTCCCTTGCGCGGCCTCGACCGCGCGGCGGATCCCGTCGAGCGCGCGGTCGAGCACCTCGGGGGCCTCGTAGGCGACCCGGATGTGGTTGCGGTCCTTGCCGGGGAAGGCGGCGATCGACTCCCGCGGCCGGAGATAATCCCCGAGCGAGCGGTCGAGCACCTCCTCGAACATCTCCGCCAGCAGCGACTTCCCCGTGCCGGGGCGGCCGACCAGAAGCAGATGGCCGCGGTTCTGGGCCACCTTGCGGATGGCGGCCTTGGCCCGCTCCTGGAAGATCACGCGCTCGATCGGGTCCTCCGGGATCGGGACCTCCGCGGTGTCCTCGAAGAACGCGAGACGTTCCTCGAGGGCCCGCGGGTAATCGAGCAGCTCGCGGATCCAGGCATAGTCGCTCGGGCGGTAGTCAGTCGACATGGCCGGTCCCCGTCGTCTCCTCGAGCACGTAGAAGCGTCCCGCGTCGGTGGGGGTCGCCCGGCGGCGGATCTCGGCGTACACGGCGGGAAGCGTCTTGCGCAGCGGCTCGAGCGCCCGCAGATCGTGGAGCACGCAGCGGGTGAAGAGGATCTCCTCGCCCCCGTCCCCGGCGGGCCGAAGCCCGGCGAGGGTCACCGCCGTGCGCATCGCCCGCAGCGCCGGGCGGATCAGGCTGCCGAAGCGGGAAGCCCCGGGCTCGGCGGGCAAAAGCTCGCGGAAGATCCGCGGAATCGCCCCTTCGGTTCCGCCCGTGTCGCTCACCGCCTCGAAAGTGAGCCGGAGCGGCCGCATGGCGCCCTGCCGGAGGGCTTCCAGGGCGCGCTGCATTTCGCGGCACTGCCGCAGCCCCGTCTCGAAGAGCATGAGATAGCGCAGTTCCTCGGCGGCCGCGAGGCGGAAGTCGAGCCGTCCGGAGAGGGTGAGCACGCAGGCCGCCTCCCGCCCCGCGCGGCGGTAGGTGAGCAGCGGAACCCATCCCCCCGGGCCGAAGGCCGCGGGCGGGCAGGCCCGCAGTTCGAAGGTGCCCTCGGCGCTCAAGGCGCGGTGGACCGTGATGCGGACCTCGCGGCCGACGTTGGCGGCGAGGTAACGGAGCCGCTCCTCGGTCGTCCCCAGCAGCTTGAGGTAGGTGTAGCCGTTCCCGGGGTCCTCGCAGACGCCGATGACGTGGGCGATCGCTTGCGGGTCGAGCCGCGCGAGGCGGCGCTGGAAGGGGTCGTGAGGCCGCAGCGCGTCGGCGAGTTGCTCGAGGTGGGCCCGGAGGGCGGGGTCGCGAAGCGGCGGAAGCCGCAGGCGCAGGCCGGACAGGAGCAGCTCGCCCTCCTGCGGCCGTCGCGAAAGCCGCCCGAAGCGAGGGAATCGCCGGCGGACGCGCGGGGCGGCGTGGATTTCCGCACCGATCAAGCGCTTGCGGATCTCGATCGGGCCGGGGTGCAGCAGGTACCGCCCGAGGGGGGAGATGCGGTAGGCCTTGCCCGGGGCCGGGTCGGCCTCGGGGTCGAGCGTCCGCAGGTCGAAATCGATCCGGCGCGCCTCGGAGATGACCCACGGCCCCGCCGCCGGATCGCTTGGATCCCGGTAGTCTTCCATCACGGCCTGGATCCCGATCCCAGCAGCGGCGAGTCCTCGAGCTCGATCTCCAGTCGGGCGAGATCGAGCTCCCCGACGCGCAGCGCTCTCGCCTCGGGGCTCGCCGCGGGAGACGGCGTCGGCGGGTCGGCGAGGCCGAAGCCCGCCTTGTTGCACACGCGGTCGGCCAGGCGCACCAGGTGCAGGAGCGTCGGGTCGCCTTCCCCCGCCGGCCGGTGGTGATCCCGCACGACCTCGGCGTACGTCTCGGGAAGCTCCCAGTGCTTCATCAGGCGATAGCCCTCCGCGGCGTGCAGCCGGTCCATGGCCTCCTGCAGGATCGCCGGGGGCACCCCCGCCGCCTGCGGCGCCAGACGCGGCAGATCCTCGATCACCGTGACCACGAACAGCTTGCCCACGTCGTGGAGCAGCCCGGCGAAAAACGCCTCGTGCACGAGGGCGTGCGTCCCGCAGGTTCGCGCGAGCCAGTGCGCGGCGACCGCGGTCGCCAGCGCGTGGCGCCAGAGCTTGCGCAGCACCGCGTGCAGCACGGGGTCCCGGGAGCGGAACTGGCTCTCGTGGGTGACCGTCATCACGATGTTCGCCACCTCGTTCACGCCGAGCCGCACGATCGCGTTGCGCACGGTGGTCACCTGGTTCAGCCCCTTGTAGAAAGCGGAATTCGAGAAACGCAGCACCTCGGCCGTGAGGGCCTGATCGCTGCCGACGAAATGCTCGATCCGCCGCGGATCGGGTTCCTCTCGCGAGATCTCCTGCTGGATGCGGGCGGCGACGGCGTGGAACACCGGCAGGCGGGCCTCGCCGCGGAGGATGCGCTGGGAGACGAGTTCGACCAGGGAGGGGCCCGGGGTCACGGTCAGGCCTCCAGCAAGCGGCTCAGTTCGGGAAGCGGCCGCGGGCGGATGAGACGCGGCAGGCATCGCAGCACCTCCTCGAGGGTGGTCATGCCGCGGGCCGCCTTGAGCAGCCCGTCCTCGAACAGGGTGACCAGCCCCGCGGTTTCGAGCGCGGTCCGGCGCAGATCCTGCGCCCCGCGGCGTTCGATCACCGCGCTGCGGATCTCCTCGTTCAGGACCAGCAGTTCGAACACCCCCACCCGCCCCTGGTAGCCGCTGTAGCGGCAGCGCTCGCAGCCGCGTCCGCGGCGGAACGCGGCGCCGACGAGGGCCTCGGGGGCGGCCCCCAGGCGGCGCAGGTCGGCGGCCGAGGGGCGGTCCGGGACCGCGCAATGCGGGCAGACCCGGCGCACCAGCCGCTGGGCGAGCAGGGCGCTCACCGTCGAGGCGACGAGGTAGGCTTCGAGGTTCAGATGGAGCAGCCGGATCAACCCCCCGATCGTGTCCTCGCTGTGGAAGGTGGTGAGCACCCGGTGACCGGTCAGGGCGGCCTGCACCGCGGTTTCGGCGGAAAAGGCGTCGCGCACCTCGCCGATGAAGAGCACATCGGGGTCCTGGCGCACGATGTGCCGCAGGGTCTCCTCGTAGGTGAGCTGGATGCGCGGGTTGATGGAACACTGGCAGATCCCGTCGATCAGGGCCTCGACGGGCTCCTCGGCCGTGAGAATGCTCACCTGGGGTTCGTTCAGATGCCGGATGCAGCTGTAGACGGTCGTCGTCTTCCCCGAGCCGGTCGGTCCGGTCACCAGGATCACCCCGCTCGGCAGGTTCAGGGCCTCCTCGCGGAAGCGCTCGAGCTGCCGCGGGGCGAGCCCGATCTGCTCGAGCGGGATCAGGGTGCCGCGGCGATTGAGCAGGCGCAGAGCGATCTTTTCGCCGTGGACGGTCACGTAGAACGACGCCCGCAGATCGAGCGCCGTGCCGCGGTGCTCGAAGGTGAAGCGGCCCCCCTGGTGGCGCCGTTTCTCGGTGATGTCGACGTCGCACATCACCTTGAGCCGGTTGGTGACCGCCCCCATCAGCGAGGCGGGGAAGTCCTCGACGGGCACGAGCACCCCGTCCTCGCGGAAGCGCACGCGCACGTGCTCCGCAAACGGTTCGATGTGCACGTCGCTCGCCCCGCGGTCGACGGCGGAGGCGAGGATCCGGTTGACGAGCGCGATGATGCCCTGTTCGTCGGAGGCCGTGACCTTCTCGCGCTGGCGCGACAGGCGCGCCCTCCGGAAGGCGCGCTCCACCGCCCCGCGCCGCGCGATGGCCACGATCAGCTGCGGGCCGAAGAGCTCACGGGCGCAGGCGAGGTCCGCCGCATCCAGGGGATCCACGAAGGCCACCAGGGGGATCCCGTTTTCCAGCCGCAGGGGGACGAATCCCGGCGCAACGGCCGCGTTGGCGGGCATTTTCTGGAACAGCCGGGGGTCGATCTCGGCGAAATCGGGTTCGACGAAGGGGTAGCCGAGCTGCAGGGAGAGCACCTCGATCAGGGTGCGCTCCTCGACCATGCGGCGTTCGATCAGGATCTCCGCCAGCCGGCGCGGCGGGCGCGACTCCCGCTGCACGGCCCGGGCCGTCTCGAGGTCCTCGGGCGGCAGGACCCCCAGCTCGACGAGGAGCTCCCCCAGGTCGGGGGCCGCGCCCGGGGCGCGGATCAGCTCCCGGATCTCCTCGCCGTCGACGAAGCGCAGCTCCTTGAGAATGTCGATCAGCGCCCGCGGGGTCTCGAGCTTGGCCTGAACGCGGCGGGCATAGGCCACCTGTTCCCGAGAGAGCCGCCCGCTCGCGACCAGCCGTTCCACGATGTCGAAGGGCGGCCGGTCGGCGCCAGTCCGGATTTCCTCCCCCCGCCGGGCCCCCTGCGTCGCGGGTCCGTTCACGAATCTCCCCCTTTACGGAAGCCGGGTGTCGAAACCCTCCCCACCGGCCTGCGGTCCCGGCCTTCCTCTCCTGGGGCTATCGGCCCGGAACGGGGAAGTCTTTAGCGAGGCTTGCCAGCCGGCGCGAGCGCGGCCTATAATGCCCGATGGGTCCTGCGGTCCCCGCGCCCGCAACGCAAGAGGAGGATGAGATCGATGGCGAATGTCTACTGGATCGACGGCTCCTTCGTTCCCGAAGCCGAAGCCCGGCTCCCGGTGAACGACCTCGCCCTCCTGCGGGGCTATGGCTGCTTCGATTTCATGCGCACCTACGGGGGCAGGGTGATCTTCCTGCAGGACCACATCCGCCGCCTGCGGCGCTCGGCCGGACGCCTCGGGATCGAGCTCCCGCTGGGGGATGAGGATCTCGCCCGGCTGGTCGAGGAGACCCTGCGGCGCAACCCGCCGGGGGAGGCGAGCGTGCGCCTGGTGGTCACCGGCGGCCCGAGCCCCGATTTCATCACCCCCCAGGGGAAGCCCCGGCTGATCGTCATGGTCCAGCCGCTCGCCACCTATCCGGCTTCCTGGTACGAAGAGGGGGCGGCGGTCGTCACCGTCGGCTACGAGCGCGCGATCCCCGAGGCCAAGACCCTCGATTACGCGCGGGCCATCCTCGCCCTCGCCGAGGCGCGGCGCCAGGGGGCGATCGAGGCTCTGTACGTCGATTCCCGCCGACGCGTGCGCGAGGGGACGACGAGCAACGTGTTCTGCTTCCTCGGCGACCGCCTCGTCACGCCGGGGGAAGGAATCCTCGAGGGGATCACCCGCAGCAAGGTCCTCGAGCTCGCCCGGGGGCGCCACCGGGTGGAGATCCGGGATCTGCCCCGCGATGAGCTCGCCCGGGCCGAGGAGGTCTTCATCACCTCCTCGAACCGCCTGATCGTCCCCATCGTGCGCGTGGACGCCGACCGCATCGGCTCCGGCCGACCCGGCCCCCGGACCCGGGCCTTGATGGAGGCATTCGCCGCTTTGACGCGGACGCTCGCCCGTGGAGAGACGCCGTGAGCTGTGAAAATCTGGTCGATCTGGTCATCGTCGGCGGCGGCCCCGCGGGGTTGACCGCGGGCATCTACGCCATGCGCGCCGCGATGCACACCGTGCTGCTCGAGCGGGCCCTGCCGGGCGGGCAGGTCAACCTCTCCGAGGCGGTCGAGAACTGGCCGGGGGAGCCCCACATCGGGGGCGGCGAGCTCGCGCTGAAGATGCTCGAGCATGCACGCCAGTACGGCCTGGAGATCCGCCCCGCGGAGGTCATCGCCGTGGAGCCGGGGATCGATTGCCACACGGTGCGGCTTTCCGGCGGGGAGGAGATCCGCACCCATGCGGTCATCCTGGCCACGGGGGGCAGCCCGCGCAAGCTCGGCATCCCCGGCGAACTCGAATACTACGGCAAGGGGGTTTCCTATTGCGCCGTCTGCGACGGATTCTTCTTCCGCGGGAAGACCGTCGCCGTCGTGGGCGGGGGGGACTCGGCGGTCGAGGAATCGCTCTACCTCGCCAAGCTCGCGCGGCACGTCTACCTGGTCCACCGCCGCGACCAGCTGCGCGCCAGCCGGATCCTCCAGCAACGCGCGCAGGCCGAATGCAAGATCGAATTCGTGTGGAACTCGCGGGTGACCGCGATCCGTGCCCACGGCGCCGGGGTGGACGCCGTGGAGATCGAGGACCGCCTGACGGGGGCGCGGCGGGATCTCGCCGTGGACGGCCTCTTCGTCTTCATCGGCTTCGAGCCCAACAACGCGCTCGTCCCGGCCGGCGCCCGCATGAGCGCCGACGGCTACGTGATCACCGATGAGGCCTGCGCGACGAGCATCCCGGGGATTTACGCCGTGGGGGACCTGCGCCACAAGTACGCCCGCCAGATCGTGATCGCCGCGGCCGACGGGTGCACCGCCGCGCTCGCCGCCGCGCATTACGTGGAGGCCCGCAAGGCCTCCGGCGTTTGCGCGGTGCCCGAGGGGGCCGGCCGCTGACCCGGCTACACCCGTTCCGCCCCCGCGCCGCCGTCCCGGGGGAAAGCCCATGGCGAACGAAAAAAAGCCCGTTTGCGGTCTGCCGGCGACGCTGGCGGCGTGGGCGGGGCTTCTCTTCGCCGCCCCCCTGCTCGGGGCCGCCGCCGCCGGGAGGTGGCACAGCGGTCTTCTCGCCTTTCCCCCCCGGCCGCCGGATCAGACGGCCGCGGCTTCCTTCTCGTGGGCCGCCTTTCTGCTCGTCGCCGCGCTCGGCGCGGCGACCCTCCTTCCCGTCGCCGCGCGTGCCGCGCGATCCTTCCGCGCCGCCCCCCGGCGCATCGCCCCCCGGCATGGGCGTCATCCCTTTCCCCCCTGGGGGTGGGGGGCGATCGTCCTGGGGGCCGTCTCCTGGGCCGCCGCCTGGGGGGGGCTGCCGGCGCTGGAGCCGCTTCGCCCCTACAGCTTCACCCCCCTCTGGCTCGCCTACATCCTGGTCGTGAACGCGCTGTGCGTCCGGCGCACGGGGAGCTCGCTTTTGACGAGGGAACCCGCTCTTTTCCTCGCCCTCTTTCCCGCGAGCGCCCTCTTCTGGTGGGCCTTCGAGTACCTGAACCGGTTTGTCGGCAACTGGAGCTACCGGGGCGAATCCTTCGGCCCTTTGGGCTACCTGGGGCTCGCCTCCCTCTGCTTCTCGACCGTGCTGCCCGCGGTCCTCAGTACCCGCGAGTGGATCCTCTCCCAGGCGGTCATCCGGCGCGCCTTCGGCCGGATGCGGCCCCTATCGCCGCGGTTCGGCCGCATCCCGCCCCGTGCGGCCGTGCCGCTCGCCGTGTTGATGCTCGCGGCGACCGCCGCCTGGCCGGCCCGGCTCTACCCCCTTTTGTGGGTGGCGCCCCTGGTTCTCCTCGGTGCGCTCTGCGCCCGTCGCGGCAGTCCCCCGATTCTTGGCGCTCTCCTCGGGCAGGACTGGACCGAGCCCGCCGCGGCCGCGCTGGCCGGTCTCGTCTGCGGCTTCTTCTGGGAAATGTGGAATCATTACAGTCTGCTGCGCTGGGTGTACCACATCCCCGGCGTCGATCGTTTCCGGATTTTCGAAATGCCGCTTCTCGGTTACCTGGGTTATCTCCCCTTCGGGCTGCTCTGCGCCGTCCTGGGAGAGCTTCTGCGGCAGGCCTTGGCGGCGCGCAAGGGGGAGGGAAGCCGTGGCCTTTGAAAAGATCCCCGGGATCCCGGGCCGATGCTACCGCCCCGAGGGCTGCGGCCGCCGCAAGCACCCCTGCGGCGACTGCTTCTGCTGCCAGTTCTGCCGGGATGAGCGCTGCGCGCTCTGCCGCCGGGAGGCCGGCAAGGGAAAAGACCGCGCGGGCGACGTCGAGGGCGGCCGGGGGGACCGGCCGCCCGAAGGGCATTGAGGGGATCAGCGTCTCCCGGAAAGCCGCTCCCAGAGTTCGCGGGCTGCGGCCTGGGGATCCCCGGCGGCGGGGCGGTCTCCGCCGTCCACCCGCGGGACACCCCGCATGCCGCGCAGGCGGGCGATCCGCTCCTCGAGCGGCGGGTGGGTGGAAAAAAGGGTCATCAGGCTTCGACCCGAGAGCGGGTTGACGATGAACATGTGCGCCGTCGCCGGCTCGGCGTTCATGGGGATCCGCTGCGAGTAGGCGCCGAGCTTCTCGAGCGCCCGTGCGAGCCCCTCGGGCGAGCCCGCGAAGGCGGCGCCGGAGGCGTCGGCGAGATACTCGCGCGAGCGCGAGATGGCCATCTGGATGAGCATCGCGCCGATGGGGGCGAGGATCGCCGTCAGGATGAGCCCCAGACCGCCCGCGCCCCCGCCTCCCTCATCGCGGCGGCCGCCGCCGAAGACGGCGCTCCAGCGGGCCAGGTTGGCGAGCATGAGGATCGCCCCCGCCAGGGTGGCCGCGATGCTGCCGATCAAAATGTCGCGGTTGCGGACGTGGGCGAGCTCATGGGCGAGGACGCCGGCGAGCTCCTCGCGGTTCATCAGCGAGAGCAGACCCTCGGTGACGGCGACGGCCGCGTGCTCGGGGTTTCTCCCCGTGGCGAAGGCGTTCGGCGCTTGCGAGGGGATCACGTAGACCCGCGGCATGGGCAGGTTGGCCCGCCGGCAGAGTTCCTGGACCATGCCGTAGAGTTCCGGGGCCTCCGCGGGGCCGACCTCCTGGGCGCCGTACATCCGCAGAACGATGCGATCCGAGAACCAGTAGCTGAAAAAGTTCATCCCGGCGGCCGCCACGAGCGCGATCATCATTCCGTCACGGCCGCCGAGCATCTGGCCGATCACCAGGATCAATCCGGTCAACAGCCCGAGCAGCAGGGTCGTCCGAATCCGGTTGTCCATCATCTGGCCCCCCCTTTACGGCGGAACATCCGAAATCGTAATATCACTTTCAAAAATGAATCCTGCCGGGCCCGCTGTCAACACGCCCCCCGCGCCGGCGCAGGGGGGATATCCATCGCTGCCCGTTTCGGCTCCCCGCGGCGGGGAGGTTCGTTCAGATCTCCGTGCTGGTCAAGATTTGGCTTGCCGGCAACCTTGCAGCCTGCTATGAAAACAGCCTCTCAAAAGGGGATAATTTTTTCCAGTGGCCGGGCAGACAAGAAACCCTGGCCCGGGAAGGGTCCATCCCCTGCGGTGTTCGAGACCGGCGGCAACCTCGGGCTTCTCCGGGGAGGGGGAGGCGAAGAGCGGATGACGCGAAGCGGTCACGGTTTCGAGGAAGATCGACAGAAGGACCCCGCCGGCCCGTCCCGGAATCCGGCGGTCACGCCGGAGGAGAAGCAGCTCCTGCTGCTGCCGCCCCGGCCCGTGGCGGAAACCGGGCGAGGCGGTCCGCGATCCCGGGTCAGCCGGGAACTCCTCGTCAATCGCATCCACCTCGTCCACTTCCGGGATCAGGTCTTGGAAATCGAGTTCACGCACCGGCGGTTCGGGAGCCACGAGCGCCTGGCGGCCCGCCCCCTGCCCGTGGACGGCCGGATCCTCGAGTGCCACTGGTCGGACCCCGAGCAGGCGGACCCCCTGCTCTCTTCCCACCAGCCCACGGCCCTCCTCGTCCCCCGCGGGCAGCGCCGCATCCGCGCGGAGGCCCGGGTGCTCTCCGTCGACCGGCAGCGAATCCGTGTCGAACTCCCCGAGGAGGCCGTCGAGCTGAACGAGCGCCGCGTCGACCGCTTACCCGGCCGGGATGTCGCGGTCCGGCTCCTCCAGAACTCCGGCTCCTTCCCCGGGCGGCTCCTCGATTTCAACGCTTTCTCCTTCCGCGTGGAACTCACGGCCGTCTCGCCGCAGAGCTTCGCCTGGATCGACCCGGACCAGACGGTTCATGCGGTCCTCTTCCGGGACGCACAGACCTTCTTCGCCGGGGAATGCCGCATCACACGCTTCGAGCCGGGCAGCGCCTCCCGCCGTTATGTTCTCGAGCCCGTTTGCCGCGAAAGCCGGCGCTTCCGGCGGGATGAAGTGCGCAGCCAACGCCTGATGCTCATCCCCTCCCCGAACCTCGTCTTCCCCCACCCCCTCACGGGGCAACGCGTCGAGCTCAAGGTCACCGATCTTTCAGGCTCGGGGTTCGCCGTGGAGGAGGACATCGACCGCGCCGTTCTGCTCCCCGGCCTGATCCTGCCCGAGGCGAAACTCGATTTCGCGGGAAGCTTCGAAATCCGCCTGAGCGCCCAGGTGGTCTTTCAGCGCGTCCTCGGCGGGGAGGGGGGCCGGGGTCCCGTGCGCTGCGGGCTGGCCCTGATCGACATGCCCCCCGCCGACCACGTGCGGCTGATTGCGCTGCTCAACCAGAGCCGGGACAGAAATGCCTACCTCTGCAAGGAACTCGACCTCGAGGCCCTCTGGGATTTCTTCTTCGAGACGGGCTTCATCTACCCCGGGAAGTATGCGCTGATCGAGAAGCGCAAGCGCGAGATCCGCG
Source organism: Desulfobacterales bacterium (assembly GCA_037481615.2). GTDB lineage: Bacteria > Desulfobacterota > Desulfobacteria > Desulfobacterales > SpSt-501 > SpSt-501. The sequence goes on along the minus strand of JBBFLI020000043.1, from coordinate 4,109 downwards.
AAACCTGCGCCAAGCTCTATACCCGCAGCCCGGAAATCGCCCGGACTTTCCTTTACCAGAAGGCGGGCGTGATCCTCGGGCACCTGGGGATGATCCGCTTCTGGCCTTCCACCTGGCTGATCCACCACCACGCCGCACGCAAGTCGGCCCTCTACCGTGCGGGCCTGAACGTGCTCGATCAGCTCTGCCGCTTCATCCACGACGGGCTGCGCCTGCGCAGCCTGCACATGGACCATCTCGCCTGCTACTACCGGCCCCAGAACCGTTTCCCGCGGCGCGTCTTCGGAGGCTTCGCCGACGAAACGGCCGACCGACGGGTCTGCTCCGTCGATGCCTTCGCCTACCTCACGCTCGGGGAGGCCCCCGCGGAAGAAGAACCGCTGCCCGCGGGCTGGGAGCTCGTCGAGGCCGGGGAGGCCGATCTGCTCGAAGCCCGCCGCTTCTACGACCACGCCTCGGGGGGACTGATGGCCGAGGCCTTCGATCTCCGTCCGGACGCCCGACGCGACGAGGAGCTCTCGGAGCTCTTCGGCCGTTTAGGGCTCAAACGCCGCCGTCTTCTTTTGGCCCTTCGCCGGCGCAGCCGTCTGAAAGCCCTGATCGCGGCTCACGTCTCCGACATCGGCCTCAACTTCTCCGAGCTGACCCACTGCCTGACGGTCGTCGGGGTCGACGCCGAGGGCCTGGGGGAGAAGCCCCTCCACGCGGCGCTCCGGTCCGCGGCGAAGCGTGCCGGCCTCGAGGGGATCGTGGCCCTGGTCTTCCCGGAGACGTTCGCGGAATCCGCCGGGATGGTCGTGGAAAAAGAGTATCATCTCTGGGTCGTGCGGACCTTCGACGCCGAGCAGCCCTTCCAGAAATACCTCAAACGCCTGACGCGCACGCCCTGAGGACATCCGGTTTTCCAGGGCCGCCGTCGAGCCGCGCGGCGAAGCGCGCTTGTCTCCCGCGCCGAATTCTGCTATGGGGTCTCTTCGTCCCCCAAAACCCCCCGCAAGGAGCTCAATCCCTATGACCGATGTTCCCGCTTCCCCCCCGGCGGGCGAGGAAAATTTCGCCGCCATGCTTGAAAACTTTTTTCCCGCCGACCGGCGCGAGATCCGCCCCGGAGAGCGCGTCCGCGGCAGGGTCCTCGCCGTCGGCAAGGACCTCGTCTTCGTCGACGCCGGCATGAAGATCGACGCCGTGGTCGAGCGTGCCGAACTCACCGACGAGCAGGGCCACCTCACCTGCGCCGAGGGAGACGAGCTGGAGCTCTACGTGACGCGGGTGGGCGAACAGGAAATCCGCCTGTCGCGAGCGATCGCCGGCGCCGGCGGGGCGCAGATGCTGCGGGAAGCCTTCCGCCAGGGCGCCCCCGTGGAGGGGCGCGTCCGCGAACTCTGCAAGGGCGGCTTCCAGGTCGAAGTCCTCCACCGCCGTGCCTTCTGCCCCTTGAGCCAGATCGACCTCACCCCCGGCACGGACCCCGTGGCGCATCTCGGCGCGACCTACCGCTTCCTGATCACCCGGCTCGAGGACCGGGGACGCAACATCGTCGTCTCCCGACGCGAGCTGCTCGCCCGCGAGCGCGAAGCCCTGCAGCGGGAATTCCTGCAGGCTTTGCAGCCGGAGGAAATCCTCGAGGGGACCGTAACCCGTCTCGCCCCCTTCGGGGCCTTCGTGGAGATCGCCCCCGGTGTCGAGGGCATGGTGCACGTCTCGGAGATCGGCTGGTCGCGCGTGAACAACCCGGAGGAGGCGCTCCAGCCCGGTCAGCGCGTGCGGGTCAAGGTCCTGCAGGTCGAGCCCTCCGGGAAAAAGGGCCAGCCGCGGATCGCCCTCTCGATCCGCCGCCTCGAGGAAGACCCCTGGCTTCGGGCCGGGGAGCGCTTCCGCACCGGGGACCTGGTCCGCGGCCGGGTCACGCGTTGCGCCCCCTTCGGGGCCTTCGTGGAGATCGCCCCCGGCATCGAGGGCATGGTGCACGTGAGCGAAATGAGCTACACCCGCCGCGTCGTGAACAGCACGGACGTCGTTTCCCCGGGCGACGAGGTCGCGGTGGTGGTGAAGAGCGTCGAGCCCGAAAAACGGCGCATCGCGCTCAGCTTGCGGGAGGCCGAGGGCGACCCGTGGGCCGAGGTGCCCGCTCGCTTCGCCGTGGGGCGGCGCGTCGAGGGCGTGCTCGAGAAGAAGGAATCCTTCGGCTGGTTCGTGCGGCTGGCGCCGGGGGTCACGGGGCTTTTGCCGATCGGGGTGTTGCGGCGCCATTCCCGGGCGGCCGAGCTGGAACCCCTGCGCGAGGGCTCCACGCTGCGGGTCGAGATCGCGGAAGTGCAGACCGAAAAGCGCCGCATTTCGCTCGCCCCGGCCTTCGAAGACGAGGAGGCCGAATGGCGCTCCTTCGGCGAACCCCCGGCCGCGGGGGACCGGCTCGGGGCCCTCGGGGAAAAATTGAAGCAGGCCCTCGCGGGCAGGAACCCGGCCGCCTCCTGATGCCCTCTTCGCCCGCCCCGGCCCCCCGCGCGGGGCGGGCTTCCCCCCTCGGGCCTCACCGCCGGCCGCCTCGCTCCCCCCGGGGCCGGCCCGGCGTCCGGGTTGCAAGGCCTTCGTTCATGCTTAGCATCCTGGCCGCGACGGCGGTTCTCTGCCGGGAAACCGCCTCATTTCCCCGGATCTCTGGAGGCCCCAAAGATGAAAGCACTGCTGAAAGGCTTTGAGAAAGACTCCTTGCACGCGTGGCGGAACTACGTCTCCGCCCTCGAAAAGGCGCTCGATGGGCTCGAGCGCGAGCTCAAGGAGGCCGTGGAGTTGCGAAACGTCTGCACCGAGGAGTGGTGCCGCGCCACCGAGCATGTCATCGACGAGATCGGAAACGCCTTGTTCTCCATCAGTGAGCCGCGCTGGGCCACGGCGAACGATTCCCGCAGGATCCGCTCGCTTCGACACCGCCTGCACGAGCTTTACGCCCGGTACAAGGGCGCCCCGCGTCCGAAACCGGCCCGGGCGGTGCGCAAGCGCGAAGGCTGACCCCCTCCCCGGGACGGAAAGGAACGGCCATGAAACGGGCTCTGGTCTGGACGCTCGCCGCCGCGGCGGCGCTGCTCGTGATCCTGATCGCCGCCGTGTGGGTCGCCTCGCGGGTGATCGACCCGAACGACTACAAGCCGCAGCTCGAGAAGCTCGTCGCGGAGCAAACCGGCCGCAGCTTGCGAGTGAGCGGAGACGTCCGCCTGAGCCTGTTTCCCTGGATCGGGCTCTCGTTCGCCGGGCTCTCCCTCGGTAACCCCGCCGGATTCCCGGACCCGGCGTTCCTCCGGGTGAAGGCCTTCGAGGTGCGCCTGAAGGTGTGGCCGCTTCTCTTCCGCCAGGTGGAGGTCGGACGGCTCGTGATCGAGGAGCCCGAGCTCGCCCTCGTCACCCTGACCGACGGCCGCGTGAACTGGGAGTTCGGGGGGAAAGGGACCGCACCCGCCGCGCCCGCGAAGGCAACGCCTTCCGAGACGGCCCTCCCCCTGCGCTCGCTCACCGCCGAAGAGATCCGCATCCGCAACGGCACGATCCGTCTGATCGATCAGCGCGCCGGGACCGAGCAGACGATCCGGCGCCTCGACCTGTCGATCCTCGATGTCGCCGTGGATCAGCCGCTTCGTCTCGCACTCTCCGCCGAGTGGGAAGGAAAACCGGTCGCGCTGGAAGGGCGCTTGGGGCCCCTCGGCGATTTCTCCCGGCCGGCCGCCCTGCCGCTCGAATTGCGCCTCTCGGCCCTCGGCCGCCTGAACGCTTCCGTGCGCGGGAAGATCGACGAGCCGCTCAAGGCCCCGCGGGCCGCCGTTTCCCTCGAAATCCCCGAGTTCTCCGCCCGCGGGCTGCTCTCCGAGCTCAAGCTCGCCCCTCCGGCGACCCGGGACCCCCGGGTCCTCGAGAAAGTGGGCCTGAAGGCCGAACTCCAGGCCGACGCCTCTTCCGCCGCGCTCTCCGGGGGGCAGCTCGTCCTCGACGACACGAAGGTCTCCTTCGAAGCCCGCTTCTCCGAATTCGCCAGACCCCGCATCGAAGCGCGGCTGAACATCGACGCGATCGACCTCGACCGCTATCTCCCCCCGAAAGCCCCGGCCCCCCGGGGCGGC
>JBBFLI020000042.1:0-31186 GCA_037481615.2 Desulfobacterales bacterium | reverse complement strand
GGCGGGCTTCCTGCCGTCCCGGCGGGGGAGCGGCCGCGTATCCTGCGTGCGGCGTGCGCGCTGGCGCTTCCCCCCCCGCCGCCTGCAACCCGCCGTGCGCTCCTCCGACGGAAGCGCCTGCCGGAGGAGACCGGAGATCATCTCCAGGCCCTGCGGACGCTTCCGCCGGGGTCCGGGGTGCTCGCGGGGACCCTCTGGGTGGGAAAACCCCGCGCCGCGCGGCGGGCGCTTTGCCGACGCGCGGTGCAGCTTTTGCGCGACCGGGGCTACCGGGTGGGGAGGCTCGGCGTGCTCCACGCCTACAAGCCCGGCCTCTCCTGGCTGCTCGAGGAGATCCTGCCGCGGCTGCGCCGCCGGAAGGGGATCGCACGCCTTGAGATCGCCTTTCGCCCCTTCGAAGCCGGGCCCGACGGGCTCGAGATGGAGACCCGCTTCCTCCAGGAGATCTATCCGGGCCCCGACCGGCTGGCGAAAGCGCTCCGGCTGCCGCCGAAGGCCGTCGAACTCCTGCGCGCCGAGGGCCTTGCGGAAACCTACCGCGTGCGCGCCTTCGACCGCTCGGGCAGGCTCCTCCTCGAGGAGGGGACCACCCCGCTTCTATCGCGCCGCCCGGTCTTTCCGGGAAGGCCCGAAAAAGGTTTCGTGCACCCGGCGACGGGCGGCATCCGGCTCTGCCGGGGCGGAAAGCCGCTCCTCGAGCGGCCGATCGCCACCGACCGCGAGCGTTTCTGGGACCTCTTCCAGCGGGAGTTTCTGCCCGCGCTCGAGCGGGAGATGGAGGCAGGGCTCGCAGCCGGTACGCAAGGGCGGCGGGTGTTCTGGGAGGAGGTGCGAATCGAGGCGGCGATCGCCGAGGAAGACCGCCGGGTCGGGGTGGGCGAGGAGCGCATCTCCCCGCTCGAGGCCCTCCACGAGGACCTCTATTTCGGGCTGCTCGATTTCCACGACGATTTCTGCCGCGCACACGGGATTGCGGGCGGCGTTTCCTTCGGGCGCATCGTGCCGCGGATCCGCCGGCTCGCCCCGGGGGAATCGCCCCGGGCCGCCCTCCGCGCGATCCCCGCCCCGCCCCGGCCGGCCGAGGCGCCGGGGCCGGAGCCGGCCGCCGTGCGCCTCGGCCTCGAGGGCGGAAAGCTCGAGGCCCTCTTTGCGGGAGTCGGCCTCGCGGGGCCCCGCGCAGAGGCCTTCTGCCGGCTGGGCGCCGCCTGGGGGCTGGGGCTCCGCCCCGACAAGGACGGCCGAGGGGTCCTCGGCGAGGTTTCTCTCCCCCGCGGGCCGATCCCCCGCCCGCGGCCACCCGCGCCGCGGGCCCCCCGACCGCGGCTCGACCGCAGGGTCGCCCTCGCGGAGATCGCCCGCGAGGCGGCGGCCCTGGGAAGGCTCCCCGCCGTGCGCGCCTTCCGCGCAGGGGAAAGCTTGCAGGGGCGTCCGATCTGGGCTCTCGAGATCGCCGGCGGGGCGGGGGGGAGCCTCATTTCGCACGCCCGGCGCCGGCTGCTCCGGCCCACGCTCCTCTTCAACGCCCGGCACCACGCCAACGAGGTCGCCAGCACCCAGGCGGCGCTGCGGTTCGCCTGGGAGCTCGCGGCGACCGGCCCGGGGAGGCGGGCTCTTTCGCGGGTGAACGCGGTCGTGATCCCGCTCGAGAACCCCGACGGCGTCGCCCTCCTCGAGGACCTGCTCCCGGATTGCCCCGGACACAAGCTCCACGCCGCGCGCTACAACGCGGCCGGCGTGGAATGGTACGCCGACTATTTCGCGCCCGCGCCGCGCTTTCCGGAGGCGCGCGCGAAGGCCGCCCTCTGGCGCCGGTGGCTGCCGCTTTTCGTCCTCGACGCCCACGGGGTCCCCGCCCACGAGTGGGACCAGCCCTTCGCCGGCAACGCCCCCGGCCGCTTCCGCGCCTACTGGATCCCGCGCGCTTTCGTCTACGCGATCCTGCCCTTCCTCGAAAACCCCGGCCATCCCGGGCACCGCCGGGCGCGGGCGATCGCGCGCGCCCTCGGCCGGGCGCTGCTCGCGGACCCGCGGATCGCCGCCCGGGAAGCCGAATTCCGCGACCGCTACCGCCGCTACGCCCATCGCTGGGAGCCCGCCGTCTTCCCGGCGCCCGCCCGCCGGGGGCTCACGGTCTGCGCGACCGAGGAGCGCCTGGCGGGACTCAATTTCGCCGCGCGGCGCTTTCCGGTCACGGTCACCGAGGTCGTCACCGAGGTGGCCGACGAGGTCGTCGGGGGAAGGCTCCTTGAGGATTGCGGCCGCGCCCACCTGCTCGCCGCTTGGGCCCTGATCGAGGAAATCGCCCGGTTCGCGGGCGGCCGCCTCCGCCGGGAGCGCCTCTCCGGCGGCGGGCTGCGCATCGCCTGGCGGGGCAAACAGGGGGGAGGGATCGCGCGCCGGGGCGGCGGCCGGGCGGGATAGACGCCGTCGCCGGTGCGGTTGCGTGCGGAGGGCATTTGGGTTAAGGATCTCTCCCGTCGTCCGGCAGTGGACCCCATTCAGGCAAAAGGAGGCGGTATGCGCAGGATTCCGATCATCGTCACCGCGGCGCTTTTCGTTCTCGTTTCGTTCTCCGGCGGATCCGCCGCCGAGACCCCGCGCACGGGCGGAACCCTCGTCTGGGGCCGGGGCGGAGACTCCGTCACCCTCGACCTCGCCCAGGCGACCGACGGCGAGTCGATCAAGGCGGGGATCCAGGTTCTCGAGAACCTCGTCATCTTCGGCAAGGACTCGATGAACGTCGAGCCCCAGCTCGCCGAGTCCTGGTCGGTCTCCGAGGACGGTCTCACCTGGACCTTCAAGCTGCGCAAGGGGGTCAAGTTCCACGACGGCTACCCCTTCAACGCGCGGGCGGTCTACGACTCCTTCGCGCGCGTGATCTTCAAGGAGCACCCCTACCACGGCTACGGCCAGTGGAAATACGTGAGCCTCTCGCTCGCCCCGGTGAAGGACATCCGCGTGATCGACGACTACACGATCGCGCTCGTGACCGAGAAGCCCTACGCGCCGCTCTTGAACAACCTCGCCCTGTGGCTGTGCCCGATCGTCTCGCCGCGGGCGATGGCCGAGTACAAGGACAAGATCGGCATGCACCCCGTGGGCACGGGGCCCTTCAAGTTCAAGAGCTGGGTCAAGGACGACCAGATCGTCCTCGAGCGCAACCCCGACTACTGGGGGGAGAAGGCGCGCGTCGACCGCATCGTCCTCAAGGCGATCCCCGAGCCGTCGGCCCGCCTGATGGCCCTGCAGTCCGGGACCGTGGACATCGCCGACGACCTCGACCCGGACTCGATCGCGCTGGTGCGGAAGAACCCCAAGCTCGCCGTGATCGAGCGGCCGAGCATCAACGTGGGCTACCTCGCCTTCAACACCCAGAAGCCGCGCTTCCAGGATCCGCGGGTGCGGGTCGCGCTCAGCCACGCGATCGACAAGGAGACGATCATCCGCTCGATCTTCGCGGGGCTCGCCATCCCGGCGAAGAACCCCTTCCCGCCCTCGATCTGGAGTTACAACGACAAGATCGCCCCCTACGAGTACAACCCGCAGAAGGCGCGGAAACTCCTGGAAGAGGCGAAGTTCGACTTCAACAGCGAAATCGAGCTCTGGGCCATGCCCGTCTCCCGCGCCTACATGCCCGAGCCGGTGAAGACGGCCGAGCTGATCCAGTCCTACTTCGCCGCGGTCGGCGTCAAGGCGAAGATCGTGCGCCACGAGTGGGGCGCCTACCTGAGCAAGACCCAGAACGGCGAGCACGACCTGTGCATGCTCGGCTGGCTCGGCGGAAACGCCGACCCGGACAACTTCCTCTACGGGCTGCTCTCGGCGGACACGGCCAAACCGCCGGCCGCGAACGTCGCCTTCTGGAAGAACGCCGAGTTCACCGAGCTCTGCCTCAAGGCGCAGAAGACCTTCAACAAGGCGGAGCGGACCCAGCTCTACCTGAGGGCGCAGGAGATCTTCCACGCCGAGGCCCCCTGGATCCCGATCGCCCACTCGACCATCGTGCGCTGCTACAGCAAGAAGCTGCACGAGGTGCCGCTGCGGCCGAACGGGTTGAACTCCTTCCCGATGGTGTGGAAGGAGAAGTAAGGGACCCCGCGCGGAGGAGGCCGGGATGCCCTTCGGCTACCTCGGCAAGCGGCTGCTGCACCTCGTCTTCGTGCTCCTCGGGGTCTCGCTCATCGTCTTTCTGATGCTGCGCCTGATCCCGGGGGACCCCGCGCGCCTGCTGCTGGGCGAGTTCGCCTCGGCCGAGGACCTCGCCCGGCTGCGGGCGCAGATGGGGCTCGAGCGCCCGCTGCCCGTACAGTACGGACTCTACCTCGGCCGCCTCCTGCAGGGGGACCTGGGGCGGTCGCTGCGCAACGGGGCCCCGGTCGCCGCGGAGATCGGGCAGCGGCTGACCGCGACCATCGAGCTCGCCGTCGCGGCCATGGCGATCGCCGCCTTCCTCGGCATCGCCGCCGGGGTGGTCTCCGCGGTGCGGCCCTACTCCCTCTTCGACACCCTGGCCATGCTGCTCGCGCTCGTCGGGGTTTCGATGCCCGTCTTCTGGCTCGGCCTCATGCTCATGTACCTCCTCGCCGTGCGTTTCCCGGTGTTGCCGCTCATGGGGCGGATCGGGATGGGAAACGAGCCCGAGGCGCTGACCGGCCTCATGCTCGTCGACACCCTGCTCGACGGCGGCCCCGAAGCCTTTCTCGAGGCGCTCGAGCACCTCGTGCTCCCCGCCTTCACGCTGGCCACGGTCCCCATGGCGGTCATCGCCCGCATCACGCGCTCCTCCATGCTCGAGGTGCTCCAGCAGGACTACGTGCGCACGGCGCGCGCCAAGGGGCTCGACGAGTCGGTCGTCATCCTGCGGCACGCGCTGCGCAACGCCCTGCTGCCGATCGTCACCGTGCTCGGCCTGAACCTCGGGCTGCTCCTGAGCGGGGCGGTGCTCACGGAGACGATCTTTTCCTGGCCGGGCCTCGGCCGCTACGTCGTCGACTCGCTCATGGCCCGCGATTACGCCGCGGTCCAGGGCTGCATCCTCGTCTTCGCCGTCATCATGGCGGTGATCAACCTCGTCGTCGATCTCGCCTACGCGGCGCTCGATCCGAGGATCCGCTTCCATGCCTGACTGGGAACCGCTCGCGGGGCTCTTCCGCAGCAGGAGCGCCGCCCTCGGACTCGCCCTCATCGCCTTCGTGCTCGGCGTCGCCCTGCTCGGGCCGGCGCTCGCCCCCCACGACCCCTTCCGCACGGCACCCCTCGAGCGGCTGGCCGGGCCGAGCGCCGCGCACCCCTTCGGCACCGACAGCCTGGGGCGCGACATCCTGAGCCGCGTGATCTACGGGACGCGCATCTCGATCCTGATCGGCCTGATCTCGGTTTCGATCTCGCTCTTCCCGGGAACCCTCCTCGGCCTGGTTGCCGGGTATTTCGGCAGGCGCCTCGACAGCCTGATCATGCGCGCGATGGACATGCTGCTCGCCTTCCCGGCGATCCTGCTCGCCATTTTCGTCACCGCCATCCTCGGCCCGAGCCTGCCGAACACGATGATCGCCGTGGGCGTGGTCTACATCCCGCACTACGCGCGCATCGTGCGCTCGAGCGTGCTCTCCCTCAAGGAGCAGCTCTTCGTGCAGGCGATCGCCCACCTGGGGGGCGGCCACGGGAGGATCCTCTTCCGCCATGTCCTGCCGAACGCGCTGCCCCCGATCATCGTCTACGCGACCCTCGGCATGGGCACGGCGGTGCTGCAGGCGGCCGCTCTGGGGTTCCTCGGGCTCGGGGCCCAACCCCCCCAGCCCGAGTGGGGGGTCATGCTGAGCGAGGGGCGGCAGTACCTGCAGATCGCCCCCCACGTCGCCGCCTTCCCCGGGGCCGCGATCTTCGTCCTCGTGCTCGGCTTCAACCTGCTGGGCGACGGGCTGCGCGACGTGCTCGACCCCACCCTGCGGTCGCTCTAGGAGGCTTGCCGGTGTCCGAAGCGGTGCTCTCGATTTCCGGCTTGCGCACCCAGTTCCGCACCCGCCGCGGGCCGGTGACCGCCGTGGACGGGCTCGATCTCGATCTGCCCGCGGGGGAGACCTTCGGGTTGGTCGGGGAGTCGGGATGCGGCAAGAGCGTGACCGCCCTTTCGATCCTGCGGCTGCTGCCGCGGCCCGCGGGGCGCATCGTCGCCGGGCGGATCCTCTTCGAGGGCGGCGATCTGCTCGCGCTGTCCGAGTCCGCCATGCGGCGGATCCGGGGAAACCGCATTTCCATGATCTTCCAGGAACCCATGACCTCGCTCAACCCGGTCTACCCGGTCGGCTTCCAGATCGAGGAGGTCCTGCGCAAGCACCGCGGCCTCTCCCCGCGCGCGGCCCGCGCCGAGGCCGAGAGCCTGCTCGCCCTCGTCGGCATGCCCGACCCCGCCGCGCGGCTGGACCACTACCCCCACCAGCTCTCGGGCGGGATGCGCCAGCGGGCGATGATCGCGATCGCGCTCGCCTGCCGCCCCGCGCTCATGATCGCCGACGAGCCGACGACCGCCCTCGACGTCACCATCCAGGCCCAGATCCTCGAGCTGATCTCGCGCCTGCAGGCCGAGATCGGCATGTCGGTGCTCCTGATCACCCACGACCTGGGGGTCGTGGCCGAGACCTGCCGCGCGGCGGCCGTCATGTACGCCGGCCGCATCGTGGAGCGCGCCGCCGTCGCCCGGCTCTTCGCCCGCCCCGCGCACCCGTACACCGTGGGTCTCTTCCGCTCCCTGCCGCGCGCCGTGGGCCGCGGCGGAAAACTCGTCCCCATCCCGGGGACCGTCCCGCACCCGGCGGATCTCCCGCCGGGCTGCGCCTTTCAGGAGCGCTGTTTCCAGCGCCACGCCGCCTGCCGCGAGGAGCCGCCGTGGGGGGAGATCGCCCCCGGGCATTTCGCGCGCTGCTGGAAGCCGCTCGGGTGAACCATGGCGGAAGCGTTGCTTCAGGCCGAAGGGCTCGTCAAGCACTACCCGCTGCGGGCGGCGGGCCTGGGGAAGGGGCGGGAGGTCGTGCGCGCCGTGGATGGGGTCTCCCTCGAGGTGGGCGCCGGGGAGACCTTCGGCATCGTGGGCGAGTCCGGCTGCGGCAAGTCCACGCTGGGGCGGCTGCTGCTGCGGCTCGAGGCGCCGACCGCGGGGCGGGTGCTCTACCGCGGCGAGGATCTCGGCCGTTTCGATTCCCGGCGTCTGAAAGCCTTCCGCCGCGAGGCGCAGATCATCTACCAGGACCCCTATTCCTCGCTCAACCCGCGGCGGCGGGTGGGCGAGCTGATCGCCGAACCGCTCGAGATCCACGGGATCGGCGGCCCGGCGGAGCGGCGGGAGCGCGTCGCGGATCTGCTCCGCGAGGTGGGGCTCCTGCCCGAGCACGCCCGGCGCTACCCCCACGAGTTCTCCGGCGGTCAGCGGCAACGGATCGTCATCGCCCGGGCGCTCGCCCTGAACCCGCGGATCCTTCTCGCCGACGAGCCGGTCTCCGCGCTCGACGTCTCGATCCAGGCCCAGGTGGTCAACCTCCTGCGCGAGCTCCAGGAACGCCTCCGGCTGACCTACCTCTTCATCTCCCACGATCTGGGCCTGATCGAGTATGTCGCCGACCGGGTGGGGGTGATGTACCTCGGGCGGATGGTCGAGATCGGCCCCTGCGCCGCGCTCTGCGCCGAGCCGCTGCACCCCTACACCCAGGCGCTCTGGTCGGCCGCGCCGGTGCCGGATCCGACCGCGCGCAAGGCGCGGATCCTGCTCGCCGGGGATGTGCCGAGCCCCGTGCGCCCGCCTCCCGGGTGCACCTTCCACCCGCGCTGCCGGGAGGCCTTCGGCCGCTGCCGGGAGGAAGCGCCCGCGCTGCGCGAGGTCGCCCCCGGCCGGCTCGTCGCCTGCCACAACCGCTGACCGCCGGCGGCCGGCCGGAGTGCGGGGACGCCGCGCGCCGCGGGGAGGAGGTCGTCATGGAAGATGCTTCGCGCCTGGCGCCGGTGCTCCGGCTCGTCGGCGAGATCTGCGGGCGGATTCCGTTCAACCGCCTGCTCGGTCTCGAGGTCGTCTCGCTCGACCCGGCGCGGCCGCAGGTCCGGATCGCCATGCGCCCCGAGCTCGTCGGCAATTTCCTCCGCGGCTCGCTCCACGGCGGGGTGATCTCGAGCACGCTCGATTTCACGGGCGGGCTGGTCGCCTACCTCGGGGTGTTGCAGAGCCTGCCGGAGGAGCCGATCGAGGAGCTCGCCGCGCGTTTCGCGCGCATCGGCACGATCGATCTCCGGGTCGACTACCTCCGGCCGGGGATCGGGGCGGAGTTCACGGCGACGGGCTGGGTGCTGCGCACCGGGAAAAAGGTCGCCGTGACCCGCATGGAGATGCACACCGCCCCCGGTGTCCTGATCGCCGTCGGGACCGGCGCCTACACCGTGGCCTGAGCGCCGCGATTTACAGCCGGACCGGTTTCTGGTAGAGGGCGCTGAAAACTGCGCGCCCCGTCGACCGAGGAGGAGAAGATGGCCAAATCGCGGGATGTGAAGAAGGACGCGAAGAAAAAACCGCAGAAGTCGCTCAAGGAAAAGCGCGCCGAGAAGAAGTCGAAGAAAGAGAAGGCCTGAGCCGGCGCCCGGCGTCTCAGCGCGGCCCGTAGAACGCCTCGAGAAACCGGTTCATCTGCCGGAACCACCACGGCCAGTCGTGGTGGGCCTCCGGACCCCAGATCTCCACCCAGGCGGGGATGGCCTTGCGGCTCAGCCATTCCCCGAGCGCCCGGGTGTCCTCCAGGCATTCCGCCTCCCACGCCCCCTGGCCCACGCAGACGATGATGCGGTCGCCCCGCAGGGCCGCGAGCAGCCGCGGGTCCTCCAGCCCCGGCAGATAATGGAGCGGAGAGTTGAAGTAGACCGCCGGGATGTCGTCGGGGCCGATCCCGAACTCGGGCCGGTCGAGCCGATAGAGGCCGGAGAGGGCGATCGTCCCCTCGAAGAGCTCCGGGTGCTTGAGCAGCGTGTTGACGGCATGGAAGGCGCCCATGCTGCAGCCCGTCAGCATGGGGCGCTCGCCCGGGGAGCGGTTGTGGGCGCGCAGGAAGGGCAGCACCTCGTGGACGAGGTAGCCGTCCCAGGCCTCGTGCCGTGCGTTGCGATCCGCCGGGGGGATGTCGAAGCGGTACCAGGATTCGGCGTCCACGCTGTCCACGGCGAAGAGCTTGATCGCCCCCCCGTCGATGAAACGGGCGATCGCCCCCACCATGCCCATCCCCTCGAAGTCGAAATACCGGCCCCGGGAGCAGGGAAACACGACGAACGCCTTTCCCCAGTGGCCGTAGACCTTGAGTTCCATGTCCCGGCCGAGCCGCGGGCTGAACCAGCGGTGGGTCTCGGTGTGCATCCCGTCTTCCGCCCCGCCCTCAGCCGGCGGGCTGCTGGATGAAACGCGCGATGTCGTGGAGCTGCTCGAGGCTCGGGGAGCGGAAGAGGTATCCCGTGTCCCCGAGCGGCCCGCTCAGCACGGGGGGCACCGCCTCCACCTGGAGGATGTGGTGCCCGTAACGCGAGATCACGTCGTTGTGGGTGTGCGCATAGCGGCGGTTGCGGCGCCGGCTGCAGTAGCCGCAGTGATAGAGGCGCCGCGGGGGGAGTGCGGTTTCCCCGCGGACGAGGAGCTCCGCCCAGGCGCGGTAGATGTCCGCGTCCGCGCTGTAGTTGAACATGTCCGTCGTCCAGCCTCCCGGCGGCCGCAGGTTGATCTCGAGCGGCACCCAGGCGCCGTCGGCGGTGTGGAAGAACTCGATGTGGAAGAAACGTTCGCGCACCGCGAAGGCGGAAACGCTGCGCAGTCCGGCCTCCTCCAGCCCGGGGGGGATTTCGCGCAGCGAGTAGTAGAAGAGATCGCGCCCCTCGCGCACGGTCTCCAGAATGCCCTGGCTGAAGACGTGGGCGGTGGTGAAGAGCGGCCGCCCCTCGCGGTCGGCGAGGCCGTCGAAGGAGTGGAGCTCGCCCACGACGAAGGCCTCGAGAAACCACTCCTCGTCCGGCTGCGCGGTGAAGAGCGCCGCCAGGCCGGCTTCGGATTCGATGCCGTGGGTGTTGCGCGCCCCGACACCGGCATCCGGCTTGGCGACGAGCGGATAGCCGACCTCGGCGGCGAAGGCGCGCGCCTCCTCGAGGCTGCCGGCCCGGCGCCCCGGCGCCGTGGGCAGCCCCGCCGCGCGGAAGACTTCCTTCATCCGCGACTTGCGCCGCACGCGCTCGATCTCCGCCGGCCGGGGGCCGGGGATGTTGAAGTCCTCCCGGATGCGCGCCTCGGTTTCGAGCCAGTACTCGTTCAGCGATTCGAAACGCTCGATCTTGCCGAACCGGTGGGTGTACCAGCCGCAGGCGCGCACGAGCGCGTCGTAGTCGTGGAGATCGCCCACGGCCCGGTACTCCGTGAGCGCCGTCCGGACCTCCGGGGCGATCTCCCCCTCCGGGGCGTCCCCGATGCCGAGTGCGCGGCCGCCGGCCAGCTTCAGCTGCAGCCAGAAGCGGTGGTAGTGCGGCGGGAAATGCGGCGAGAGGATCACGATGTTCTCGGCCATGGGCTTCCCCCCTCCCGGCGCGCCTCGGCGGCGAGGGACCGGATCTCCCCCTCGTCCTCGGCGCGGAAGATGTAGCGGTAACGCCCCATGACCTCCCAGAAGAGCGGCGGGTTTTCGGCGTACTCGACCAGGCGGCCGCCCAGCAGCTCGAGCAGCCGGTCGTGGGGGAGGGCGTAGGGCCGGTCGCGGCGGCCGACGTAGCCAACCGCGTACTTCTTGCCTGCGGGAAGCGCGGGGGGCCGCCGGAGCAGGATGCGCGCCCAGGCGCGGTAGAGGTCGCCGTCGATGCTGTAGTTCATCATGTCGAGGATCGCCCCCCCCGGCGGCCGGGCGTTCAGCTCGATCGGGACCCAATCCGTTTCGCGCTCGAAGAACTCGAAGTGGAAGAACTTGCGGCGCAACCCGATGCGGCGCAAGAGCTCGCGGCCCGCCGCGGCGAGCCCGGCGGGGACCTCGCGGCTGACGTAGAAGAAGGGGTCCCGACGGCCGCCGGTGTACTCAAAGACCCCCTCCCCGTAGACGAGCCGGTTTTCGAACACCACCTCGCCCTCGAGGTCGACCAGCCCGTCGAAGGTGACGATGGGCGCGGAGATCCAGTCCTCGAGCAGCGGATCCTCCGTGAACCGCGGGAAGATCTCCCGCAGGGCCGCCTCGTCGTCCGCCCGGTGAACCCCCCGGGCGCCCACGCCCTCGTTCGGCTTGAGGCAGACGGGGTAGCCGAGCGTCCGGGCGAGTTGCAGCGCCTCCTCGAGGGTGGCCACGACCGCACCGCGCGCGACCGGGAGGCGGGCGTCCTGGAAGAGGCGTTTCATGACCGATTTCTTTTTCAAGGGGGCGATGTCGTCGCGGCGGATGCCGGGGATGTCGAAGCGCTCGTTGATCCAGGCCTCCAGGCGCAGCCAGGCTTCGTTGTGGGACTCGACCCAGTCGAAGGCCCCCTCGAAGCCCTGGGCATGCTTGATTTCGAGCAGCTCGCCGACCGCCGCCTCCACCCGTTCCCAGCGTCCGAGCTCCGCGCGGGCGTACCAGCGGATGGAGGAGCGCAGGTCCGGCGGCAGGCTGTAGAAGTCGGCCTCGCCGATCGCCCAGACGCGGACGCCCTCGGCGTGCAGGCTGCGCACGAACTGCGCGTAGTTGGGCGGGAATTCGGGGGAGAGGTAGAGGATGTCCACGGTCCCCCCCCTCACTCGAGCTCGTCGAAGCGGCAGGAGAGGGTCACCCCCTCGCCGTCGAAGACGCTCTTCACGCGGTAGGGCAGGGACTTGAACATCCGGATCATCGCCCGGTTGTCGGGGGAGGTGTAGGCCATCAGTCCGGCGATGCCGTGCTCCCGGGCCGACTCCGCGATCTTGCGCAGCATGCGGCGCCCGATCCCCTTGTTCTGGAAATCCTTCTGCACGGAGAAGGCCACCTCGGCCATGTTGAGCTTCTCGATGAGCCGGCTTTCGCCGACGGCCACCACGCGTCCGAAGCCGAACTCGCCGACCACGGCGACGAGCGTCAGGTCCTTCACGTAGTCGACGAGCGAGCGGCTCTCGATCTCCGCGCGCGGAAAGCTCGTCTTCTCGTGACGGAAGCGCGAGAAGACGTCCTCCTTGTCGAGGCTGTAGAAATGTTCCTGGATGCGGCGCTCGTCGACCGGCTTGGCCGGGCGGATCACGACCTCGATGCCGTCGACGTCGAAGGCCTCCTCGAGACGGATCGGGTATACGGCGCGCACGGCCTCGCCGAGCGTGCGCTCGGCGCCGATCAGCCCCAGGCGCTTGGCCGCGGCGAAGAGTTCCTCGCGGAAGTCCGGGTGGGCGACGCTGATCATGCCCACCGCCCGTTCCTGCAGGCTCTTGCCGAGCAGGTTGATCGCCCCGTACTCGGTGACCACGTAATGCACGTCCGCCCGCGGCACCCCCACGCTCCGCTTGCCGAGCAGGGGCACGACCCGGCTCGCGCGGCCGTCTTCCGTCGTCGAGGGCAGCATGAGAATCGCCTTTCCGCCCGGGGAGCGCCGCGCGCCGCGCGTGAAGTCGACGATGCCCGAGACCCCGGCGAAGAAGGTGTGCGGCGAGGCCTCCAGCTCCACCTGGCCGGTCAGGTCGATGGCGTGGGCGACGTTCATGCTGACCATGCGCCGGTGGCGCGAAATCACGAAGGGGTCGTTCACGTAGTCCGAAGGCCGGAAGTCGACCGCGGGGTTGTTGTCCAGGAAGTCGTACAGGCTGTGCGAGCCGATCGCCGCCGAGGCGACGAGCTTGCCGTCGTTGATCCCCTTCAAACGGTTGGTGATGACCCCGCGGGCGTAGAGGTGCATGACGTCGTCGGTGAGGAACTGGGAGTGCACGCCGAGATCGTTCTTGTCGCCGAGCGCCTGGATCGTGGCCTGGGAGGCGGCGTCGAGGCCGATCTGGAGGGTGGAGCCGTCCTCGATCAGCCGGGCGATCAGCTGCCCGATGCGCACGGCGGCGTCGGAGGAACCGCGGGGGGTGACGGCCGGCAGCGGTTCCTCGTGTTCGACGATCCAGTCGACGTCGTTCACGTGGATGAAACTCTGGCCCAGCACGCGCGGCATCCGGGGGTTGACCTGGGCGATCACGACGTCGGCCGAGCGCGCGGCGGCGAGGGTGACGTCGACCGAGATGCCGAGGCTCATCCAGCCGAAGTCGTCGGGCGGGGAGACCTGGATCAGGGCGGCGTGGATGGGGAGCTTGCGGGACAGGAACAGATCGGGGACTTCGGAGAGGTTCATGGGGGTGATGAAGCGCCGGTGGCGGGAGATCGCCTCCGTCTGGGTGGCCCCGAGGTAGAAGGTGCGCAGGTTGAGGTTGAAATCCTGCGTCTGGTCGGCGAGCGCGCTCAAGGGGGCGACCTCGGTGCTGAGCAGGCGCACCACCTCGAGGCCGCTCATCCGCCGGGCCTCCTCGGCCAAGGCCCGCAGCAGCTCCTGGGGCTGGGCGCAGGCCGAGCCGATGAAGAGGCGCTGTCCGGAGCGCAGGTGGCGGACGGCCTCGGCGGCCGTGCAGCGCTTCTGGAGGTAGGCGTCTGCCCAGTAGGTCGTGGTCGGCATAGTCGTTCTCCGCCGTCGGAGGTGGAGGGGCGGCCGACCGCCCGGCCTGGCCCGATCGCGGGCGGGGGCGCGGCCGCCGGAAGGGGGAATCGGAGACGAACGGACCCTTATTTTCGCACGAGGCCCGGCCGCTTGCAAGGGGACCGCGGAAGCCGAACCTGCCGGGGGTGCGCAGGTTGTGATCGCAGGCGATCCGCGATAAGCTGAAGGGCGAGGGACCGGATCGGAGGGGGAGGATTGCGGCCGCGCGAAGGCGGCCGGGGGGAGCGCGAGGGAGACGATGTTCCACAGACTCGGTATCGCCGTCCTGTCCGTTCTTTTCCTCGTTTCCGCGGCGGCCGGGGAGACGGCGGCGGGGAAGAAGCCCGCCCGCTCCCGCACGGCCCCGCCACCGGCGGCCGCCCCGGCGAAGATCCCCGGGGCCGAGCGCGGCTGGGAAGCTTGGGCCGTGGCCGATGCGGAGGGCGGCCGGGTGCTCGCGGGCGAAAACCTCGCCCTGCGCTGGCCCCAGGCGAGCCTGACCAAGGTGATGCTCGCGCTGGTCGCGCTGGATGCCGTGGATCGCGGGGAAGTCGGGCTCGAAGACGCCGTGCGCGTCACACGCCGCGCCGAGGCAATGGGCGGCAGCCAGGTTTTCCTCCGGGCGGGCGAGGTCTTCGCCCTCGAGGAACTCCTGTGCGCAGCCCTCGTCGAGTCGGCGAACGACGCGGCCATGGCGGTCGCCGAGCATGTCGCCGGGAGCGCCGAGGCCTTCGTCGCGCGCATGAACCGAAAAGCCCGGGAACTGGGGATGAGGGACACCGAGTACCACGGCGTCCACGGTCTTCCCCCCGCACCCGGCGTGCCCGACAACCTCTCCACCTGCGCCGATCTGATCCGGCTCGCCTGCGCGGCGATCGCCCGGCCGAAGGTGCTCGAGTGGACCGGGCTCGCCGAAGCCCCCTTCCGCGGCGGGGCGCTCCAGATGCGCAACAAGAACCGCCTCGTGGGCCGCATCCCCGGGGTGGACGGCCTGAAGACCGGTTACACCCGCCGCGCCGGCTTCAACCTCATCGCCACGGGCACCGAAGGCGGCCGGCGGCTGATCGTGGTCGTCCTGGGAGCCCCCGACCCGCGGCGGCGCGACGCCTTCGCCGTGGCCAAATTCAACGAATTCCTCCACCTCGAGGCGAGGGAACCCGGCGCCCCCGCCCGTCCGGCGAGCGGCGGCTGACGGGGGCGGGCGGCGGGTCGGAGGGGGCCTTCAGGGCGAGGCGAGCGCCCGGTCCAGGATCGCGGCCAGCTGCCCGGCGGTATAGAAATCGCCCTTCCAGAGCAGCCTCCCGTTCCGCCCGTAGACGACGAGCAACGGGACGGTGAGGCTTCCGACCTCCTGGAGCATTCGTTTCCCCTCGGGGTCGCCGGCCGTCAGGTCCGCCTTGAAGGCGGCCACCTCCGGGGCGGCGAGGCGGCGGAGGATCTCCGGGCGCTTCCAGACCCCTTCCTCCAGGGCGCGGCAGTTGAGGCACCAGTCCGCCGTGAAAACGAGTACCACCGCTCGGCCGTCGGCCCTCGCGCGGGCAAGGCGCTCCGCGTCGAACGGCTCCCAGGCGAAGGGGGCGGGGGCGGAAAGACGAAGGCCCGCCGTGACCGTCCCCGCGGCGATCAGCAGGCCGATGGCGGCCCAGAGCAGGCGGGAGCTGCGGCGCACGGCGAGGCGCGGCCCGCGCAGCGCGACCCAGAGGCCGGAAGCCGCGATGCAGACCCGGACCGCCAGCCCCGGGGCGTGCGGCGGCAGGACTCCCGGGAAAAGCGCCTCGGCGCCGATGCCGGCGAAGTAGAAGGCGGCGGCCAGGAGCAGCAGGGCCATCGCCTGCTTGACGAGTTCGGAGGCGGGCCCCGCCGCCCGAAGGCCCCCCACGCGGTGCGGGAACGCCGCGAGCAGGGCGTAGGGTGCCCCCATCCCGAGACCGATGGCCGAAAAGACGATCACCGCGGCCTCCGGCGAGCGGGCGGCGGCCCAGGCGGCGGCGGTCCCCATGAAGGGGGCGGTGCAGGGGGTGGAGAGCACGCCCGTCAGGATCCCGATCCCGAAGGCGCCGGCCGGGGAATCCAACCGCGGCTCGAAGCGGTAGAGGAATCCCGGGAGGTGCGGGGACCACCCCCGGAGGGTGCCCGCGGCGAGTGCGGCGAGGACGATCCCCACGGCGAGGCTGAAGGCGGGGATCTGGAAGAGGCCGTGCGCGGAGGCGATCCCGCTGGCCGTCGCCACGGCCAGGCCGAGCCCGAGCCAGAAGGAGACGATCCCGGCGGTGAGGAGGAGCCCGAGCCGGCGGCAGCGCCGCGGGTCGGCCGCCGCTCGCGAGAGGCTGATGATCTTGACCGGGATGAGCGGCAGGACGCAGGGGGTGAAATTGAGGAGCACCCCCCCCAGCGCCCCGAGCAGAAGGATCCCGGCGGCGCCGGCCGCGGTGCGGCCGTCGAGGCGCACGCCGACCCCGAAGAGCTGGAAGGCGGCTTCGCCGGCGGCCGGCGGGGGGGGGCGGCGGGCGTCCAGCTCCGCCGTCAGGGCGGGGTCGACGACCCGCGTCGCCTCTCCGGGGGCGGCGACGCCGCCGACGGCCTCGATTTCCCGCTCTTCGGGCAGCAGGCAGGCGCTTTCGGTGCAGGCCTGGAAGGCGATCGCAAGGCCGAGCCGCACGGAACGGGTCTCCGGGGGGAGATCGAGCCGCAGCGGCAGCAGGATCACCGCCCGGCCCTCGAAGGTGGGCAACGGCCGGTCGGTGAACCCCGCGGCGAGCGGCCGGGCGGGAGGGTAGAGGGGGGCCTCGGCGATGACCCCCGCCGGCGCTTCGCGCAGTTCGAGCCGGGTGGGGAAAGGGCGGAAGTCCGTGCGTTCCCCCCAGGCGGCGCGGTCGGCCATGACGTGGAACCCCGGGGCGATCTCCAGGGCCACGGCGAGCGCGGCCTCGCCGCGGGCGGGAAGCGGGTCGAGCGGCCAGGAAACGGCGAGGCGCACCGGCTCCGCGGCCTCCTCCGCCGCCGCGGCCGCAACGGCGGGCGGAGGGTTGGAGAGGGCCGCCAGCCAGAGAAACGCTGCCCAGAGGATCGCCATGGCGGGGGGTATAGCACAAGGCGGCCTGCGCGGACAGCCGATCCCGCGCTTCCGCCCGGCCCGAGGAACCGTTTGACTTCCAAGGGCGGCCATACTACGTAGGCGCGTTCAACGACCGTATTTCCCGGCCCGGGGCTTCGCGGGGCGGCTCGCTCCGCCGGGGCCCGCTTGGCGGGCCGGAAATCCCGAGGAGACCCGCCATGAGCATCAGCATCCCCAAGGAAAAGTTCTTTTTCACCTCCGAGTCCGTGACCGAGGGCCACCCCGACAAGGTGGCCGACCAGATCTCGGATGCGATCCTCGATGCCATCATCGCCGAGGACAAGCGCTGCCGGGTGGCCTGCGAGACGCTCGTCACCACCGGCCTCGCCTTCATCGCGGGCGAGATCACCACCTCCACTTACGTCGAGATGCCGCAGATCGTGCGCGACACGATCCGCGACATCGGCTACAACTCCTCGCGCATGGGCTTCGACTGGCAGACCTGCGCCGTCCTGACGAGCATCGATCACCAGTCCCTCGACATCGCCATGGGCATCGACAAGGGCGACGGTCTCTACAAGGAGCAGGGGGCGGGCGACCAGGGGCTCATGTTCGGCTACGCCACCGACGAAACCCCCGAGCTGATGCCGATGCCCATCGTGCTCGCCCACCGGCTCTGCCGGCGGCTCGCGGAAGTGCGCAAGAACGGGCAGCTCGACTACCTGCGGCCGGACGGCAAAGCGCAGGTCACGCTCGAGTACCAGGAAGGGGTGCCCCGCCGCGTGGACGCCGTGGTCATCGCCTCCCAGCACAGCCCGGATGTCGACTACGAGGTGCTGCGCCAGGGGATTTTGAACGCCGTCGTCCGCAAGGTGATCCCCGAGTCCATGCTCGACGAGGATACGCGCTATTACATCAACGCGACCGGCCGCTTCGTGGTCGGCGGCCCGATGGGCGACTGCGGCCTGACGGGCCGCAAGATCATCGTCGACACCTACGGGGGCCAGGGCAGCCACGGGGGCGGCTGTTTCTCGGGCAAGGACCCCTCCAAGGTCGACCGCTCCGGTTCCTACATGGCCCGTTACGTCGCCAAGAACCTGGTCGCGGCCGGCCTGGCCAAGCGCTGCGAGGTGCAGATCGCCTATTGCATCGGGGTCGCCCAGCCCGTCTCCGTGATGGTCGACACCATGGGAACCGGCAAGCTCCCGGGGGCGCGCCTGGCGGAGCTCGTGCGCGAATGCTTCGACCTGCGGCCGGCGGCGATCATCGAGCATCTCGACCTGCTGCGGCCGATCTACCGCAAGACGGCCTGCTACGGCCACTTCGGCCGCAACGAACCCGAATTCACCTGGGAACGCACCGACATGGTGGACACCCTGCGGGCCAAGGCCGGGATCTGACCCGCCGAAGGCCCCGGCGACTCTCCGCTCAGGAAGGACAACCCATGAAATCCGACATCCGGGACATCCGCCGCGCCGCCGAGGGGCGGGCGCGGATCGAGTGGGCCGCGCGCAGCATGCCGGTCCTGAACCGCATCCGGGAGCGCTTCGCCCGGGAGAAGCCGCTTGCCGGCGTGCGCATCGGCGCCTGCCTGCACGTCACGACCGAAACGGCGGCCCTGGTGCAGACCCTCCAGGCGGGCGGCGCGAAGGTGGCGCTCTGCGCCTCGAACCCGCTCAGCACCCAGGACGATGTGGCCGCCTCGCTCGTGCGCCACGACCGCATCCCCGTGTTTGCGATCAAGGGCGAGGACGCGAAGACCTACTACCGACACATCCACGCCGTCCTCGACACGCGGCCGCATTTCACCATGGACGACGGCGCGGACCTCGTCTCCACCCTCCATTCCGAGCGCCGCGAGCGGCTGGCCGACGTGCGCGGCGGGACCGAGGAGACCACGACCGGCATCATCCGCCTGCGCAGCATGGCGGCCGACGGCGTGCTCGAGTACCCGATCATCGCCGTGAACGACGCGCGCACGAAACACTTCTTCGACAACCGCTACGGCACGGGCCAGAGCACGCTCGACGGCTTCATCCGGGCGACCAACCGGTTGATCGCCGGCACCCGCTTCGTCGTCTGCGGCTACGGCTGGTGCGGGCGCGGCATCGCCTTGCGCGCGCGCGGCCTGGGGGCCCACGTCATCGTCACCGAGGTCGATCCCCTGCCCGCCCTCGAGGCGGTCATGGACGGCTTCGAGGTGATGCCGATCGCCGAGGCCGCCCGGGTCGGCGACTTCTTCTGCACGGTGACCGGCAACGTGAACGTGATCCGCAAGGAGCACTTCCTGCGGATGAAGGACGGGGCGATCGTGGCCAACTCCGGGCACTTCAACGTGGAGCTCGACCTGCCGGGGCTCGCCGGGCTCGCCGCCTCGCGCCGCCTCCTGCGCCCCTTCGTCGAGGAGTTCACGCTGAAGGACGGCCGTCGCATCCACGTCCTCGGGGAGGGCCGCCTGATCAACCTCGCCGCCGCCGAGGGCCACCCCTCGAGCGTGATGGACATGAGCTTCGCCAACCAGGCGCTCAGCATCGAGTACCTCGTGCGCCGCGGGCGGCCCCTCGCCAAGGCGGTCTATCCGGTCCCCGAGGAGATCGACCGCCGGATCGCCCAGGAAAAACTCGCTTCCCTCGGCGTGCGCATCGACCGCCTCACGGCGGAGCAGAGGGCCTACCTCGCCTCCTGGAACCTCGGCACCTGAACGGGGGCGGCCTCAGGGGCCTGCCCGGGCGAGTGCGTCGTTCAGCTGGATGCGGCAATAGCGGCAGAGTTCCCCCCCCTTGCGGTCGACGTCGCGCGCGCTGCGGCAGTAGTGCATCGGGCAGCTCGGGTCCGGGCAGTGGCGCAACCCGAAGGTGTGGCCGAGCTCGTGGACGGCCTCCTTAAGCAGCCGGCTGCGCAGCGCGGCGTGGGGCAGGGGGAAGCCCGGGGCGAGTCCCAGGCGGTGGGTGGAGACGATGCAGGCCCGGCCCCCGAGCTGGGCCTCGCCGAAGACGTAGGTGAAGACCGGGATGAAGAGGTCTTCCTCGGTCAGGGCGAGCACCTTGAGGGCGTCGGCGGGGCAGAGGGCGGCGAGGCGCTCGAGGAGCGGGGTCGAGCCGACCTGGCCGCGCAGGGGGTCGCGCGCGAAGCCGATGTCGGCGAGCAGCCGCGCCGCGCGCGTCGGACGGCCGAAGACCCGGCGCACCTCGTTTGCCACCGCCGCGAGCAGCCCCTCCTCGAAGTCGCCCACGGGGGTGAGCAGAATGCAGAGGGCCGGGGGCGGGTTCACGACGGTTTCCGCAGGCCCCAGCGCCGGATCTTCCCGTAGAGCGTCGAGCGGTCGATCCCCAGCCGCCGGGCGCTGCGGGTGATGTTCCAGCCGCATTCGTCGAGGACCCGTCGGATGTGCTCGCGCTCCACCTCCTCGAGCCGCACCGCGGGCCCGGCCGGCGCCGAGGGCCGGGCGGTGATCGGCAGGTCCTCGGCCCGGATCTGGGGCCCCTTGCCCACCACGACCGCCCGCTCGATCGCGTTCTCCAACTCGCGCACGTTGCCCGGCCAGTCGTAGACCATCATCGCGTCGAGGGCGTCGCGGCCGATGCGCTCGACCGGCCGGCGGGCCTCGAGCGCGTAGCGGCGCAGGAAATGCTCCGCCAGCAGCGGGATGTCCTGCTTGCGGTGGCGGAGCGGCGGCATCGTGATGCGCACGACGTTGAGCCGATAAAAGAGGTCGCCGCGGAAGCGCCCCTCCCGGACCGCCCGCTCGAGATCGAGGTTCGTCGCGGCGATGACGCGGAAGTCGGCCTCGAGCGGCTGGGTCCCCCCGACCCGGTAGAAGACCCCGTCCTCGAGCACGCGCAAGAGATCGATCTGCGTGCGCATGCCGACCTCGCCGATCTCGTCGAGAAAGAGCGTCCCGCCGTGGGCCATCTCCAGGCGCCCGCGCTTGGTCTCCTTGGCGTCGGTGAAGGCCCCCCGCATGTGGCCGAAGAGCTCGCTCTCCATGAGCGTCTCGGGGATGGCCGCGCAGTGCACGGCGACGAAGGGGCCCTCGCGCCGGGCGCTCAGGCTGTGGACGGCGCGCGCGGCGAGCCCCTTGCCGGTGCCCGTCTCCCCGTCGATCAGCACCGGGGCGTCGGTCGGGGCGACATCGGCGATCAGCTGGAAGACCTGCTGCATGGCGGGCGACTGGCCGATCAGGTTCTCGAAGCGCGCGGCCTCGCGCACGCGCTCGCGGAGGTAGAGGGTCTCGCGCGCCTGCTCCCGGCGGCGGAGGAGGTTCTCGATCACCACCCCCAGCTCCTCGGGCTCGAAGGGTTTGAGGAGGTAGTCGGCGGCGCCGTTTTTCATGGCCTCGATGGCGGTCGGGATCGAGCCGTAGGCCGTGATCATGATCACGGCGGCGTCGGGGTCTTCTTCCTTGATCCGCCGCAGCACCTCGAGGCCGCTCATGCCCTCGAGCTTGATGTCGAGCAGAAGGATGTCGTAGCGCGCCTCGCGGCATTTCGCGAGCGCCTCCTCGCCGCTCGCGGCCGTGGCGACGGCATGGCCGTCGCGCTCGAGCCAGCGGGCGAGCGACTCGCGCATGATCAGCTCGTCGTCGACGACGAGGATTCGGGCGGCGGCCATGCGGCCTCCTTTCCCGGCGCCCCGGGCTCCCCCTCGGGGGAGCGGGGCAGCCGGATCTCGAAGTGCGTCCCCCCGCCGAGCCGGGAGGCGACGGTGATCGACCCGCCGTGGCCCTGCACGATGCCGTAGGCGACCGAAAGGCCCAGGCCGACCCCCTTGCCGCCGCGGGTGGTGAAGAAGGGCTCGAAGATGCGGGGCAGGTTTTCCGGGGGGATCCCGACGCCGGTGTCGTCGATCCGGATGCGGATCCCGTCCCCGCCGGGGTCGTTCTCGCTCGTGAGGGTGAGCCTCCCGCCGCCCCGCGGTTCCATCGCCTGCGCGGCGTTGCAGATCAGGTTGACGAGCACCTGTTGCAGCTGGTCCTCGGAGCCGAAGACCGGCAAGAGGTCCGGGGCGAGATGCTTTTCCACCTGCACGCCGGCGATCCTGAGCAGGTTCGCGTTCAGCTGCACCGTTTTCTCGATCAGCCGGTTCAGATCGAGCGGCTTCATCTCCAGGCGCGACTGCCGCGAGAAGGCGAGCAGATCGGAGACGATGCGGCTCACGCGGCGCGTTTCGGTCTCCATCAGTCCGAGAAAACCGCGGAAATCCTCGAGCTCGCCGGGGCCGGGCGGGCCCTCGGCCAGGATCCGCTTCATGAGCAACGTCAGGTTCAGGATGCCGGCGATCGGGTTGTTGATCTCGTGCACCACGGCCGCGGCGAGTTTGCCGAGCGAGGCCATCTTGTCGCGGTGCAGCAGCTGTGCGGTCGTCTCCTGGAGCTGCCGGGTGCGCTCCTCGACCATGCGCTCCAGGCGCCGGGTGAGTTCCTCCTCCTGCCGGCGCCAGGCCGTGATGTCCCGGCTGATGTGGATGAAGCGCGAGATGCGGCCGTTCTTCTCCCAGACCGGGTAGACGTTGACCTCGTAGAGCCGGACCTCGCCGCCGGGCAGGCTGCGGCGCTGCACCTGGCGCTCGTGGCGCCCGTGGCGTACCACGCGCTCGAGCGGGCAGCTCTCGCCGGGGCCGCCGCAGGAGCCTCCGCGGCGGCGGTAGACCTCGTCGCAGCGGCGGCCGATCACCTCCTCGCGGGTAACCCCCATCTTGCGCAGGAAGGAGAGGTTCGCGTCGGCGATCGTGCGGTCGGGCCGGATGACCAGGATGAAATCCTCGATCCCGTTCAGGATCGCCTCCATTTCGCCGCTGCGCTGGCGCAGCTTGCGCTCCTCGGCGGCGATCGCCGTCCAGAACATGCGGAAGACCGGGTAGGAGAGGATGCGGATCCGCGGGGGGCGCGTCCGGAGGATCTCGTGGAGGACCCGCTCCTCGGGGGTGAGGACGATGATCAGCTGGATGTCGAGCTGCGGGTCGTAGAGGTCGCGGAAATCGCCGAACACGGAAAGCCCCATGCCGGCCGCGAGCCGCATCCCGGGGCTTTCAGGGTCGGGGTCGGCCACGGCGACGAAGGGGGCGACGATCCCCTCGCGGCCCAGCCCCGCGGCGGTCTTCGCGAGCAGCTCCGCACAGAAGGGGCCGCCGCCGACGAGCGCGATGCGGATCACCGACGTCGTGGGTTCCATACGGCCTCGGCGTTCGTTGCCGCTTGCTTTTCGCGCGGTTTTGTGCGAAGGCCCGAAGCGGTGCGCCCGACCGCCCGGTGTCGGCGGTGGCCGACGTCCGGGGGGCCTTCCCCGCGTCGCCCGCGGCGTCCCCCCGCAGCGGTCCCCCTCCCGCCGCAGGCGCCGGCTGCACCGGGAGGCAGGCCATGGCCGACGCCGTCCAACGGGAACTGCTGTTGCGCGCCGTTGAAAGCTACCCCCAGCGGCTGCTCGTGCTCGCCCCCGATTTCCGCATCCTGGCCGCCAGCGGCGGGGCGGCGGCCGCCGCGCTTCAGGGACCCTGCCACCAGGCGCTCTTCGGGCGAATGCAGCCCTGCGAGGGCTGCGCCGTGCGGCAGGTGCTCGATACGCGCGCGCCCGCCTGGAGCCCCCGCTGCGGGGAACTCGACGAGGCCTCGGAGCGGATCTGCGTCTTCGCCTACCCCCTCCTCCAGGACGGCCGACTCGAGGCCGTCGTCGCCCTCGAGATCGAGCCCGCCCCCCGCAGCCTGCTCGAGGAGCAGCTCCGGCGATCGAACGCCTTCCTGCGCAACCTGATCACGAGCGCCGTGGACGGGGTCATCGCCGCCGACCGCAAGGGGCGGGTGATCATCTTCAACGACGCCGCCTCCGAGATCTTCGGCTACACGGTCGAGGAGGCGCTCGCCGGCCTCGACGTGCGGCGGATCTACCCCGACGGGCTCGAGCGCGAGGTCATGCGGCAGCTGCGCAGCCCGGAGCACGGCGGCCGCGGCAAGCTGCGCTCCTTTCCGGTGGAGGTGCTCCACCGCGACGGGAGCCGCATCCCGATCAACCTGAACGCGGCCATCATCTACGAGGGCGACCGGGAGGTGGCGACGATCGGCTTCTTCCACGACCTGCGCGAGCGGCTGCGCATGCAGAAGGAACTCGAAAAGACCCAGCTCCAGCTCCTGCAGGCGGAGAAGATGGCCTCGCTCGGGAAACTCGCCGCCGGCGTGGCCCATCAGCTGAACAACCCGCTCGGCGGGATCATCCTCTTCGCCAAGCTGATCCTCGAGGAGTACGATCTGCCCCCGGCCGTGCGCGAGGACCTGAACCGGGTGCTGCACGACGCCCAGCGCTGCCGCGACACGGTGAAGGAACTCCTCGAGTTCACCCGCCAGACCCGGCACCTCATGCGGCCGCACGACATCCACCAGGCGATCACGCGCACGCTGTTTCTGCTGAAGAGCCAGTCGCTCTTCCACAACATCGAGATCGAGACCCGCTTCGACCCGCAGGTGCCGCCCGTGACGAGCGACATCCAGCAGCTGAACCACCTCTTCATGAACCTCATCCTGAACGCCGCCCAGGCGATGGCCGGAAGCGGGCGGCTGAGCATCCGTACCCAGCACCTGCCGGAATCCGGCCGGGTGCGCGTCGAGGTCTCCGACACCGGCCCGGGGATTCCGCCCGAGGTGCTGCCGCACATCTTCGAGCCCTTCTTCACGACGAAACCGGAGGGCGAGGGGACGGGGCTCGGCTTGAGCCTCGCCTACGGCATCGTGCAGAACCACGGCGGGGTTCTCTCCGCGGTCAGCGAGCCCGGAAAGGGGGCGACCTTCGTGATCGAGCTTCCCGTACAGCCGACCCATGGCGGAGGCTCCGGCAGTGAGTGAGTCCGCCAGCGACCTGACGATCCTCATCGCCGACGACGAGGCGGACATCCGCGCGGGTGCCGAGCGGATTCTCACGCGGGCGGGCTACCGCGTCTTCCAGGCCGCCCGCGGCGACGAGGCGCAGGAACTCGTCGAGGCCCTGCGGCCCGACCTGGTGCTGCTCGACCTCAAGATGCCCGGCCGCGACGGCATGGAGGTCCTGCAGTTCATCCGCGAGCGCCACCCGGCGATCCTCGTCGTCATCATCACGGGCTACGCCACGGTCGAGGCGGCGATCGAGGCCATGAAGCGGGGGGCCTACGATTTCATCCCCAAGCCCTTCGAGCCCGACCAGCTGCGCCTCGTCGTCAAGCGCACCGCGGACAAGATCCGGCTCGCGCGCGAGGCCGAAAAGCTCGAGGAGGAGCGGCGCCGCACGCTCGCCGACCTCGACACCGAGAAAAGCCGCGTGCGCACGATCATCGAATCGCTCCCCGACGGGGTCCTCGTCACGAACACCGCCGGCCGGGTCGTGCTGATCAACCCCGCCTGCCGTCGGCTGCTCCACCTGGGCGAAGAGGTGAAACCCGGCGGGCCGGTCTCCGATTTCCTGCCCGACGAGGCCTGCTGCCGGACGATCACCGAGCTCTCCCGGGGGGCGATCGTGGACTTCGAGGACCTCCCCGCGATCGAGTTCGCCCTCGCCGACGGCAAGTACGTGCGCGCCCGGGCGCGGCCGATCCGGGGGGAGCGCAACGAATGCCTCGGGGCCGTGGTCAACCTCGTGGACATCACCACCCTCAAGATCGTCGACCGGCTGAAGTCCGAGTTCGTCTCGAAGGTCTCCCACGAACTGCGCTCGCCGCTGTCCACGATCCACGAGCAGCTGGCCACCGTGATCGGGGACCTGGTCGACCGCGCCCCCCCGCAGGACCAGCACATCCTCGCCCGCGCCAAGGAGAAGACCCGCGGCCTGATCTCGCTGATCAACGATCTGCTCGACCTCTCGCGGATCGACGAGGGGCTGATCTGCCGGGAGCCGCGCCCCGTCGTCCTCGAGGAGATCCTGCGCGGGGTCGTCGATTTTCTTGCGCCCAAGGCCGAGGGCAAGCGCCAGGACCTCCGGCTCCAGCTGCCCGCCGCGCCCCTGCCCCAGGTCCACGCCGACCCCATCGCCCTCGAGAGCATCTTCGGCAACCTGATCGTGAATGCGATCACCTACACGCCCGAGGGGGGGCGCATCGAGGTCGTTGCCGAGCCGGCGGGGCTGAACATCCGCGTCGCCGTGATCGACAACGGCATCGGCATCCCCGAGCAGCACCTCGGTCGGATCTTCGAGCGCTTCTACCGCGTGAAGGACGAAGCCACGCGCCACATCAACGGCACCGGCCTCGGGCTGCCGATCGTCAAGGGGCTGCTCGACGCGCTGGGCGGCATGATCGAGGTCCAGAGCACGCCCGGCGAGGGCTCGGTGTTCACCGTCCTTCTGCCCGTCTCACCCCCGACGCCGGAGGCGGCCGCCCGGCCGGCGCCGCCCGCCTGAGGGCCCTCCCTCAGGGCCGCACCCCGGCCGCGCAGGCCCCGAGCCCCTGGAGGAACTCTTCGGGGGGGACGAGCAGCCCCGTCCACAGGTGCAGCGACCGCCGCGCCTGGAAGACGAGCGGCAGCAGACCGTCGAGGAAGGCGATCCCCTCGGCCTCGGCCTTCTCCCGCCAGAAGTTGCGCCGCCGCCCGTAGTTCAGGTCAAGCACGAGCCGGCAGGCGCCGAGATCCAGACCCTGCACGAGCGCGCAAAGCTCGGCGGATTCCTCGGGGCTCGACGCCGAGGTCGCGTTGACGACGATCTCCGCCGGCAGGCGGATGCCGCGCAGCATCTCGAGCGACAGGCCGCGGCCGCCGAAGCGCGCGGTGATCGCGCGCGCCCTCTCCGGACGCCGGCCGGCCACCCACAGTTCGCCCGCCCGCAGCCACGTCAGGATGAAGGCCGCCGTGCGGGCGGCCCCCCCCGTGCCGAAGACGAGCGCGGTTTTGCCCTCGACCGCGAATCCCGCCGCCCCCAGCGCATCCATGATCCCGATCGCGTTCGTGTTGTAGCCTTTCAGGCGGCGGCCGTCGCGGACGAGCGTGTTGATCGCCCCGATCACCCGCGCCCCCTCGGAGAGATCGTCGAGATGGTCGATCACCGCCTCCTTGTAAGGGGCGGTCACGTTCGCCCCGGCGATGTTCAGCGCTCGCAGCCCCTGCAACGCGTTGCCGAGGTCCGGGGGTTCGACGGCGAAGGGGACGTAGACGGCGTGGATCCCCTGGCGCCGCAAGACGGCCGAGAACATGGCGGGCGACCGCGACTGGTAAGCCCTCTGGTCGCTCAGGATGCAGTAGACTTTCATGGCCCGGCCCCGAGCCCCGGGGGAAGGACGCGGGGTCCGCCGGAGGCGTGGGCGGCGGGTCCCGCGCGGCCGACCGGGGGGTGTGACCGGCCGTTCAGTCCAGGGCGAGCAGCCGCTTCAGGCTCCGGGTGATATCCTGGGCCGAGGCCGGCTTGGCGATGTAGTCGTCGGCCTCGGTCGCCATCCCGTCCGCATGGCTGTAGCGCGTCGAGGTGACGTGCGAGGCGACCGCGGTCAGCAGCACGATCGGGATGTTGCAGAGCTTCGGATCGCGCTTGAGTTCGCGGCAGACGGCGTAGCCGTCTTTCTCGGGCATCATCACGTCGAGGACGATGGCATCGGGCGGGTCGCGGCGCACCTTCTCCAGGCACTCGACCCCGTTGTAGGCGAGGTCCACCCGGAAGCCCTCCTTTTCGAGATTGCCCTGAACGAGCGCGGCGAAGTCCACCTCGTCGTCCACCACAAGGATTTTTCGGGGTTCGGTCATGGGGCACCTCCTGACGGGGAAGCGATCCCGTGCGGGACCGCGGAAACGCTCAGGGGACGGCCGGCCGCGGGGCGAGCCCCGCCCGTTCCACGATTTCCGGCACCCGCTCCTCCCACTCGATCGCCATGATGTGGAAACCGGCGATCCCGGGGACCTCCTTCAGGCGCTGGATGGTCTCGACGCACAGGGTGATCCCCTCCTCGGCCTGGCGGTCCTTGGGGACCCCCGCCATGCGCTTGACGACCTCGTCGGGGACATCCATCCCGGGGACCTTGTTCTTCATGTAGCGCGCCATCCCGGCCGACTTGAGGGGGGTCACGCCGGCGAGGATGAAGGCCTGCTCGTGCAGGCCGCGGTCGCGGACCCCCTGCATCCAGCGTTCGAAGCGCTCGACGTTGTAGATGCACTGCGTCTGGATGAACTCGGCCCCCGCGGCGATCTTCTTCGCGAGCCGCGGGACCCGGATCTCGAAGGGGTCGGCGAAGGGGTTCTCGGCCGCGCCGACGAACATCGCCGGCGGCCGTTCGATCGGGTCCCCGCCCAGGAATCGGCCCTCGTCGCGCATGCGGCGCACCGTCTGCAGGAGCTGCATGGAGTCGAGGTCGAAGACGTTCTGCCCCTGGGCGTGGTCGCCGAAGCGCTGGTGGTCGCCCGAGAGGCAGAGGATGTTGTGGATGTCGAAGGAGGCCGCCCCCAGGATGTCGCTCTGGAGCGCGATGCGGTTGCGGTCCCGCACGACCATCTGCAGCACGGGCTCGAGGCCCATGAGCTTCAGCCGGATGCAGGCCGCGAGGCTGCAGAGGCGGCAGACCGAGGTCTGGTTGTCCGTGATGTTGACCGCGTCCACGTGGCGGCGGATGGTCTCGGCCTTCTGCACGAGGTGGCGGATGTCGCTGCCGCGGGGCGGGCCGCACTCCGAGGTGACGGCGAGGTGCCCGGCGCGCAGGATCTTCTCCAGTCGGCTCGGC
Source organism: Desulfobacterales bacterium (assembly GCA_037481615.2). GTDB lineage: Bacteria > Desulfobacterota > Desulfobacteria > Desulfobacterales > SpSt-501 > SpSt-501. The sequence continues at coordinate 2,835 of JBBFLI020000042.1, read as the reverse complement.
GTCTTCGCGTTCATGGGCGCACATCCTCCCGGACCACCTTGCGGGGCCCGCCCGCGCGGTCCTTGGACCAGTCCTTCACCGGGATCAGCCGCTCGTAGTCCGCCATGCGGCCGAGCGCCTTGAGCCGGTCGATGATCAGCTGCCAGGCGCAATCCACGTCCGGGCCGATCTCGCACTTGCCGGCGGTCGAGCCGCCGCAGGGGCCGTTCAGGAGGCGCTTGGCGCAGCGCGCCACGGGGCAGACCGCGCCGGTGAGGGCGAGCAGGCACTGGCCGCAGCCCTGGCAGCGCTCGGCCCAGACCCCGCGCTCGAGGGCCGCCCCCATGAAGCAGGTGTTCACCCCGGGGTAGACCGGCTTCGAGGGGTAGCGCTCGGCGGTGAACTGGACGCCCACCCCGCAGGCGAGCGAGACGACCGCGTCGTAGCCGTCGATCGTGTCCCGGAGCTCGTCGAGATACTCCGGGTCGCACTGGCGCTCGAGGGTGCGTTCGCCCACGTTCACCTCGCGCCCCTCTTTGGCGAAGAGCAGGCGCAGGGTCGCGGCGAGCATCCCCGCCTCCTTCTTGCCCCCGGCTTCGCAGACCGTCACGCACTCGTTGCAGCCGAGCACCAGCACGCTGCGGGCGCCTTCGAGCCAGGGCAGAATCTCCTCGATCGGTTTGCGTTCGGCGACGATCATGGGCGGAGGGCCTCCTTCGCTTGCGGTTCCGGGGTGGCGGGGGCGGCGGGCCGCCGGCGGGGGCGGCCGACCGGGCTGGGGCCGGCGGCGAGGACGGCCTCGTGGATCTCGCGCGCGGCCTGCACGAAGAGGGGGGCGTCGCTCGAGGAGAGGTTCACCATGCGCAGTCGGGCGCCGCCGATCCCGATGCGCTCGAGGAGGCGTCCGACCTCCTCGACCCGCTTGCGGGCGCGGAAGTTCCCGCTCTGGTAGTGGCAGTCCCCCTCGCGGCAGCCGACCACGAGCACGCCGTCCGCGCCGCGCTCGAAGCAGCGCTGGAGGTGGAGCGCGTCGACCTTGCCCGTGCAGGGGACGCGGATGATCTTGATCGATTCCGGGTATCCCAGGCGCATCGAACCTGCCAGGTCCGCGGCGGTGTAACCTCAGTAGTTGCAGCAGAAGGCCACGATCACCGGCTCGAAGGGTCCGCTCATCGGGGTTCCTCCCGTCATCCCAGGGCGTCCATCAGGGCGTCGACCTTGGCGAGGAGCTGCTCGTCCTCGTACCAGTTCAGTTCGATCGCCTTGGCCGGGCACTCCGCGGCGCAGATGCCGCAGCCATGGCAGAGCGCCTCGTCGATTTCGCTCACCCCCTCGGCGTTGATCCGCGGCACGCGGTAGGGGCAGGCGCGCACGCAGACGAGGCAGGCGGCGCAGCGCTCGGCGTCGACGCGGGCGGTGACCGCCGAGAGGGTCAACTCCCGCTGCGCAAGGAAGGTGACCGCGCGCGAAGCGGCGGCTTGGCCCTGGGCGATCGCCTCGCTCAGCAGCTGCGGGCTGTGGGCGGTGCCGCAGATGAAGAGCCCCTCGGTCGGGAGCTCCACGGGCCGGAGCTTCACGTGGGCCTCCTGGAGGTGCCCCTCGGGGGTGCGGCCGAACTTGACGATCGAGGCGAGCTCCTCGGTGTCCGCGGGCGTCATCCCGGCCGAGAGGACGACCGCGTCGGCCTCGGCCTCGACCTCCCGGCCGAGGACGGGATCCCGGAAGCGCACGGCGAGCGCCTCCCCGCGCTCCTCGATCCGGGGCGGCCGTTCGGGCTCGAAGCGGGTGAAGAGCACCCCCAGGCTGCGCGCCTCGCGGTAGGCCTCCTCGAGCAGACCGTAGGTGCGGATGTCGCGGTAGAGGATCCAGACGCGGCAGTCGGGGTCGCGCCGTTTGAGGGCGATCGCGTGCTTGATCGCCCCCTGGCAGCAGACCCGCGAACAGTTCGGGTTCTTTTCGTTGCGCGAGCCCACGCACTGGATCATCACCACACAGCCCCAGGCGTCGGCGGGGCCCCCGTGCAGGCGCTCGCCCAGCTCGAGCTGGGTCATCACCCGGGGGTGGCGGCCGTAGAGGGGCTCCTCGGGGCGGGTCTCGACGGCGCCGGTGGCGAGCACGAGGACCCCGTGGTCGATCCGGCGCTCGTAGAGGCCGGGGCCGACCAGGAGCTCGGTCGTGAAGTTGCCCTTGAAGCCGCCGAAGCCGACGACGAGCGCCCGCGTGAGGACCTGGATGCGCGGGTGGCCCTGCACGCGGGAGACGAGCTCCGCGAGGTAGGGCTGGACCTCCCCGCCCTCGATCGTCGTGTGCAGCCGCCGGGCGAGACCCCCCAGCCGCTCCTCCTTCTCCACGACCACGACCTCGTAGCCCTGCTCGGCGATCGTGAGCGCCGCGTTCAGTCCCGCCACCCCGCCGCCGACGACGAGCGCCCGCGGGTGGACCGAGATCCGTTTCTCCCGGAGCGGCCGCAGGGTGGCCGCGCGGGCGACGGCCATGGCGACCAGCTGCTTCGCCTTCGCCGTCGCCCGCGCCGGGGACGGCGCGTGCACCCAGGAGTCCTGGTTGCGGATGTTCGCCATCTCGAGGAGGTACTTGTTGAGGCCCACGGCGGCCAGGCTTTCCTGGAAGATCGGCTCGTGCGTCTTCGGCGAGCAGGCGGCGACGACGATGCGGTTCAGGCGGTGCTCGGCGATCGCCTTCTTCATCTGCTCCTGGGAGTCCTGGCTGCAGGTGAAGAGGTTGCGCCCGGTGAAGACGACCCCCGGCAGCCCGGCGGCCAAAAGGTGTTTTACTTCCATGTCGCCACCGGATGGGTGGGTATGTTGGGTTTTCTGGTTGCGGTTGTGGCAGGAGTGG
>JBBFLI020000041.1:0-33762 GCA_037481615.2 Desulfobacterales bacterium | reverse complement strand
CGTCGCCGCGTTTTCGGCGAAGATCGCCTTGTAGAGCGGGGTGTCGACGACCAGCCGACGGGAGAGACCCTCATCGCGGGGCGGGGCGGGGGCGGGGGCGCTCTCGGTCGGGGTTTCGGCGGGGGGGGAAGCGGGCTCGGGGGCGGCCGCTTCCCGGGGGCGCTCCGGGGCAGGTGGTTTGGGGCCGGTCTGCGGGCCGAAAAAGGCATTCCAGAGCATGAACACCAGGAAAGAGAGCACCAAGGCCAAGATCAACCGCATGTGATCCATCGTTTATCCTCTTTCGGAGGGGGGCATCCCGGGTTCTCTCAAGGAACGGGATCGATGCCGCCCGCATGAAAGGGGTGGCAGCGCAAAAGCCGTCGCGCCGCAAGCCACAGCCCGCGGGCGGGGCCATGTCGCCGCAGGGCGAGCAGCGCATATTCCGAGCAGGAGGGGAAAAACCGGCAGGAGGGTCCGAGCAAAGGGGAAACCGCCACCTGGTAGAGGCGGATGAGCAGCACCAGGAAGTCTGTCGCCGAAACCCGCGCGTTCACGCCGCCCTTGCTATTTTTTCGAAGAGTTCACGCAGCGCCGCGAAGAGCACGCGATTGGTCTGCTCCGCGGCCCCGCGGCGCGCGATCACATGCACATCCCACGCGCCCCCGAGCATCTGCCGGTGGAGGCGGAAGAATTCACGCACCACGCGCCGGATCCGGTTCCGTTCCACAGCCCGGCCGATGCGGCGGCTGACGGTGATTCCCAGCCGCGGCCGTCCCGAGGGCGAGGGGGCGAAAACGGCGAGAAACCAAGGGACCGCCACGCGCCGGCCCTCGGCGTCCAGCGCCAGGAATTCCGATCGCTTGCGGATCCGATCGCTTTTGCGGAAGCTGAAGCCCAAGCCCGGGTCTTCCGCCGCCGGATGAGGGCGGTGGCCGCCGCGTGAGGTTGGATCATCCGGCCAGGCGGACGCGCCCCTTGGCGCGGCGTCGGCTGAGCACACGGCGGCCGCCGGGGGTGGCCATGCGCTTGCGGAAGCCGTGATTGCGCACCCGGCGCAGCCGGCTGGGCTGAAACGGCCTTTTCATGAGTCCGGATCCTTTCGTCGGTAGAATGCCAAATCAAAACTTTGAAGATAGATCACAGGCTTACTTTCTTTGTCAAGAGAAAAGCGGCGCGAACCCGAGAAGGCGTCTCAGGCTTCGCAGGAGGCGAAGACCTCGAACTGCTCGATGTGGAACTGGGGTTCGGGGTAGATCACGATCGTGCGGCCGAGGGCGCGCTCCAACGCGCTGACGAGCTGCCGTTCTTCCCCGTGCAGCAGATCGGCCACCTGGGGATTGGCGCGGATGACGATCCGGTCGCCCATCAGGTCCGCCGCGCTGCGCAGGATCTCGCGGTGGATGTTGTAGCAGACCGACTGCCGCGAGATGATCCAGCCCTCGCCCTCGCAATAGAAGCAGGGCTCGCAGAGCACGCGGGTCAGCGGCTCGTGGGTGCGCTTGCGGGTCATCTGGATGAGCCCCATCTCAGACATGGGCAGCACGTGGGTCTTGCTCTTGTCGCGCTTGAGGGCCTCGCGGAAGGCGGTGAAGACCCTCTCCTGGTTCGACTTCTTCTCCATGTCGATGAAGTCGATGATGATGATCCCGCCGATGTCCCGGAGGCGGATCTGGTAGGCGATCTCCTTGACCGCCTCGAGGTTGGTCTTGAGAATGGTCTCCTCGAGGTTGTGCTTGCCCACATAGCGGCCGGTGTTCACATCGATCGCCGTGAGGGCCTCGGTGTGCTCGATCAGGATGTAGCCGCCGGACTTGAGCCAGACTTTGCGTTTGAGGGCGCGGGAGATGTCCCCCTCGAGGTTGTAGGCATCGAAGATCGGCTCGGGACCCTCGTAGAAGAGAACCCGCTCCTTGAGGGCCGGCATGTAGGTGTCGAGGAAGGAGAGCACGGCCTCATAGGTGGTCCGCGAGTCGATGACCAGCTTTTCGGCCTCGTGGATGAGCAGATCGCGCACCGCCCGCAGGCTCACGGCCAAATCCTTGTAGAGGAGCGACGGGCTCGGGGCGTTTTCGAAGCGGCGGCGGATGTCGGCCCAGAGATTGTTCAGAAAGCCCATCTCATAGACGATCTTCTCCTCCCCCTCGCCCTCGGCGGCGGTGCGCACGATGTAGCCGTAGTTCTCCTGGCGGTGATCGAGGACGATCTGCCGCAGCCGCTGGCGCTCGCCTTCGTCCTCGATCCGCCGTGAAACCCCGACATGGCTCGAGGAGGGCATCAGCACGAGAAAGCGTCCGGGCAACGCGATCTGGGAAGAAATGCGGGCCCCCTTCGTGCCCATGGGGGATTTCGCCACCTGCACGAGGACATCCTGGCCCTCGGAGAGGAGCTCTTCAATGGGCAGATCGCGCCGGCGGGCCGGCGGGGGCAGAATCTCGCCCTCCTCCGGATCTCCGCCCCCCTCTTCGCCCTGCAAGGCGAAGAAACGCTCGATCTCCCCGACCCCGTCGGCGGCGACGTCATCCACGTAGAGAAAGGCGGCCTGGCTGAGGCCGATGTCGACGAAGGCCGCCTGCATGCCCGGCAGGACCCGGACCACGCGTCCCTTGTAGATGTTGCCGGCGATGTGGGAATCGTCACCCCGGTCGACATGCAGCTCGACGATGGTGCCGTCTTCGAGGAGCGCCACCCGCGTTTCGCGCTCGGTGACGTTGATGATCAGCTGTTTGTACACGTCGACACACCCCCTGCCGACGGGGGGATCGCTCCCGCCGGGGATGAGCAACCGGGATTCAGGCGGATTCCGGGCGGAGCTTGAGGAAACGCGCCCCGGCGAGATCGGCGGGCGCGAGTGCGAAGGCGATGGCCAGCAGTTCGCCCGGCCGCAGGCTGGCGCCGCCGGCCCGGCAGAGCGTGAACTCCACCGTGTCGCGCCCGACGAACCGGAGATGCCGCAGCATATCGCCGAGCGTGAATTTTTTCAACCGCCCCGACCGCCCGGCCACGGAAACCTCGCGGCCGGGATCGAATCCCTGCCGCAAACGCTCCGGCACCCCGGCGGGGAAGCGGACCCGGTAGCGGCGGCAGGGGTCCTGCGGTCGCGGGGAGCGGCTTTCGCCGTGGGCGCGCAGCCCCTCGGGCAGCTCGACGTTCAGCCGCCGCACGATTTCGCCGGGCGGGAGCTCGCGGGCGAGGCGCACGGTGAAGGACTCCTCCTCGCTTTCCATTCCCGTGGGCAGCGGGTCGTCGAAGGCGACGCGGGGCTTGGGGTGAAAGCCCTCGCTGAAGACGAGAGGAATGCCGGCTCGCCGGAGGGCGCGGTGGATGATGTGCACGAGTTCCAGGTGCCCGAAGAACCGCGCCGGGCCGGTCCGCGAGTAGAAGACCTGCACCGTGACCGGGGTCCGCTCCGGCCGCGATGGGGGCGGGGGCGGGGAAGCAGGAGCCGCCGCGGAGGCGACGGCGGTCTGCAGGCGGGGGCGGATGCGCTCGAAATCGCAGCACCCGCAGGCGTTGCAGACCCCGGATCGGCAATCCCCGGTCCGCTCGCCGCGCAGCGCCTTCTCCCACTCGCCCCACAGGTAATCCCGGTCGACCCGGATGTCGATCCGGTCCCAGGGAAAGGGCTCGAAGCGCTGCCGCGGCCGTGAGGTGTAGAATCCGGGGTCGACGCCGCATTCGGCGAACGCTTCCAGCCACCGCTCCAGCCGCAGCCGGTCCCCCCAGCCGTCGAAACGGCAGCCGCGGCGGTAGGCCGCAAGAAGCACGCGCGAAAGCCTGCGGTCCCCGCGGGCGAAGACCCCCTCGAGAAAGCTCATCTCCGGGTTCTGCCACTTGACCTCGACGTTGCGGAAAGAGAGCCGCTCCCGGAGATCGCGCAGCACGCGGCGGCTTTCTTCGAGGGAAAGCTGCGCGGCCCACTGGAAGGGGGTGTGCGGCTTGGGGATGAAGACGGCGAGCGAGACGTGGAGCCGTCCCCGCCGTCCCCCGGGGCCCCGGAGGGCGGCGAGCCCCCGCACGAGATCGACCAGGGCGATCCGATCGGCCTCGGTCTCCGTGGGCAGGCCGACCATGAAGTAGAGCTTGATCAGATCCCAGCCGGCGCGGAAGGCTTCCCGCACGGTGTCGAAGATCTCGGCCTCGTCGACGTTCTTGTTGATCGCGTCGCGCAGCCGCTGGCTTCCGGCCTCGGGGGCGATCGTGAACCCCGTCTTGCGCACGGAACCGATGAGTTCCATGAGCGGCCGCGACAGCGTGCCGGCCCGCAGGGAGGGAAGCGAAACGGCGACGCGTTCTTCTCCGTGCCGCGCGATCAGGCGCTCGAGCAGCGGAACGAGGCAGCCGTAATCGCCCGTGCTGAGGGAAAGAAGCGACAACTCCTCGTAGCCCGTGGCCGCAAGCGACCGCGCGGCGAGATCGAGCAGCCGCTCGGGCGAACGCTCCCGGACCGGCCGGTAGAGCATGCCGGCCTGGCAGAAGCGGCAGCCCCGGCTGCAGCCGCGCGCGACCTCGATCCGCAGCCGGTCGTGGACCGGCTTGCCGAAAGGCACGATGGGGCGATCGGGGAACGCCGCCGGCTCGAGATCGGCAAGGACCGCGCGCCGGACGGCGGCCGGGGCTTCGGGGCGGAGAGGTTCGAGATGCGGGAAACCGTGCTCGTCCCAGCGGGGGCGGTAAAAGGCGGGGATATAGACCCCCTCGATCCGCGCCCAGCGGGAGAGAAGCGCCCCGCGTCCCCCGCCGCCCCCCCCCTCCTTCCAGGAAAGCCAGGCACGGGCGAGCTCGAGCACGGTCTCCTCGCCGTCGCCCACGACCAAGGCATCGAAGAAATCGGCGACCGGCTCGGGGTTGCAGGTCGCGGGCCCGCCGGCGAGAACGAGAGGATGGCGCTCGTCGCGCTCGGCGGCGAGCAACGGGATCCCGCCCAGTTCGAGCATGGTGAGCAGGTTGGTGTAGTTCAGCTCGTAGAGCAGGCTGAACCCCACCCAGTCGAAAGCCTCGAGCGGGGTCCGGCTCTCAAGCGAGCAGAGCCGCGCGCCCCGCTCGCGCAGAAGCGCTTCCAGGTCTTCGGCCGGGGCGTAGACCCGCTCGGCGGCGATGGCCGGCTCGCGGTTGAGGACGTGGTAGAGGATCTGCATGCCGAAGTGCGAGGTCCCGATCTCGTAAAGGTCGGGAAAGGCGAGCGCCACCCGCAGCCGCACGCGGCCGGGGTCCTTGCGCACGACGTTCACCTCGGAGCCGAGATAGCGGCTCGGTTTTTCGACCTCTTCGAGGCAGTCGTCCTCGCGCTCCATGGCGGTTCCCCCTCGGGCCTGGGATTGCGGTTGCAAAAGTCGCCGGAACCCGCTATCGGCTCGGCTGAAAAACAAAAGGGTTCTCATAACCGGATAATCATGGAAAAGCCAGTAGCCAGAGGCTTCGTCTTCTTTCTGCTGGGGGCCTGGCTGCTTTCGGCCGCCCCGCACCCCCCCGGGCTCGCGGCGGAGAACCTGCGCGAAAGCGCCGTCGTCCGCGCCGTGCGCCGCGCCAGCCCCGCCGTCGTCAACCTGAGCACGGTCTACGAGGTGCGCACCCGGGCCCACCCCTTTTCCGGCTTCGCCAGCCCCTTTTTCGAGGAGTTCTTCCGCGACTTCTTCGACCCCCGCCTCGAGCGGCGCCGGGAGCACACCAGCCTGGGCTCGGGGGTGATCATCGACGGCGAGCGGGGGCTGATTCTCACCAACGCCCATGTCATCCAGCATTCGGGGACCATCCGGGCGGTGCTCCTGGACGAACGGGAATTCGAGGCGCGCATCGTCGGGGCCGACCCCGACTCGGACCTGGCGGTCCTGCAGATCGCCTCCCCGGAGAGGCTGCCCTCCATTCCCATGGGACGCAGCGACGATCTGCTGATCGGGGAGACGGTGATCGCCATCGGCAACCCCTTCGGCTTCTCGCACACGGTGACGACCGGCGTGATCAGCGCCCTGAACCGCAGCGTGCGCACCGACGAGCGCGTCTATCAGAATTTCATCCAGACCGACGCCTCGATCAACCCCGGAAACTCGGGCGGGCCGTTGCTCAACATCGAGGGCGCCCTGATCGGGATCAACACCGCGATCTACGCCAAGGCCCAGGGCATCGGCTTCGCCATCCCCATCGACCGCGCCCGCCGCATCGTGGCCGATCTGCTGCGCTACGGGGAGGTCAAGCCGGCCTGGATCGGGATGCTCGTCGAGGAAATCGACGAGCGCGCGACCGGGCCCCTGGGCTACCCCGCCCGGCGGGCGGTCCGGGCAAGCGCCGTCGAGCAGGAGAGCCCGGCCGCGGCCGCCGGGCTGCGGCCGGGCGACATCGTGGTGGCGATCGGCGGGAAGCGGATCGCCACCCTGGAGGACTACTATGCCGCCACCCGGCCGGCGACCGCGGGCGAGGTGCTCGAGATCCAGTACTGGCGCAAGGGGGAGACCCGCAGCGTGCGCTTGCGCGTCGTCGAATTCCCGCTCGAGCGCGCCGACCGCCTCGCCTGGGAGGCGATCGGCGTCCGCGTCGCCGACCTGGACGAGCGCTCCCGCCGCACCTACCGCATCGCCGCCCGCGAGGGGGCCCTCATCACCGAGGTCCGGCCGGGCTCGCCGATCGCCCGCGCCGGGGTGCGCGCCGGCGATGTGATCCGCCAGGTGGACGACGGCACGGTCGCCGGCCGCGAGGATTTCCGCCGCGCCCTCGCGCGGCACCGCGAAAAGGCGACGATCGTGCTGCTCGTCCAGCGGGGGGAGCAGGGCTATTACCTGACCCTCCCTCTCCGGCCGGACCGGGAGCAGGCGCGCGCCGCCCCGGGCCGCGGCGAAAGGCCCGGTTGACAAAGCGGCCTCCGCCCTGTAGCAAGCGTGAGTCGTCCCCCCTTCCATCCTCTCTCACAGAGGAGCCGCCACGATGAAAATCGCCGTCCTCGGCGCCCTCGGCCTGCAGGGCCGCGCAGCGCTCCGCGATCTCGCCGCCAGCCCCCGCGTGCGCGAAATCCTCTGCGCCGATTGCGACCTTTCCGCCTGGGAGGCGCTGCGCACCCAGCTCGACACCTCCCGCATCACCCCCGTGCGCATCGACGCCTCCTCGCGCCGCGATCTCGTCGGGCTGCTCGCACAGGGGGTGGATGCGGCGATCGATCTCCTGCCGCTCTCCTTCATGGAAAACGCCTTCGAGGCGGCGATCGAGGCCCGGGTTCCGCTCGTGAGCACGAACTACGGCGCCCCCATCCGCCGCCTCGACGGCCGCGCCCGGCAGGCGGGCGTCAGCCTCATGCCCGAGTGCGGCCTCGACCCGGGCATCGATCTCGTTCTCTGCGGCGAGGCCGTGCGGCGTTTCGATGAGCTGCGCGAAATCCAGTCCTACTGCGGCGGCATCCCGGAGCCTGCGGCCTGCACCAACCCGCTGCGCTACAAGATCAGCTGGAATTTCGACATGGTGCTCCGGACCCAGAAGCGCCACTCGGTCTTCCTCGTGAAGGGCGAGCGGGTCGAGGTGCCCCCGGAGCGCCAACACGAGACCGAACTCATCCACACGGTCCACTTCCCGGGGCTGGGGGAACTCGAGGCGGTCCCGAACGGCGATGCCGCCTTCTACGTGGAGCTCCTCGGCCTCGGCCGACAGGTGCGCGACGCGGGCCGCTGGGCCCTGCGCTGGCCCGGCTGGTGCGCCTTCTGGCGCCCGCTCAAGCGCCTCGGGTTTCTCGCCGAGGAGCCGCTCTTCGGCCCGGAGTGCTCCCTGACGCCCCACGAGGCGATGGTGCGCCTGCTGGCGCCGCAACTGCAGTACGGCGAGGGTGAAAAAGACCTCGTGGTCATGCTCAACCGCTTCGCGGGTCTCCAGGACGGCCGCGAGCGCACGCTGACGACGACGCTGCTGATCGAGCGCGACCTCGCCTCCGGCCTCTTCGCCATGAACCGCGGGGTGGGCATCCCGGCGAGCATCGTCGCCCAGATGCTCGCCGCGCGCGAGATCGCCTCCCCCGGGATCCTCAACCCGGCGGTCGATGTCCCCTACGCCCCGTTCATGGCCGAACTCGCCGCACGGGGCCTGGTCGTGGAGGAGTCGTTCACCTGACCCGTCCCTCGAACCCGGAAAGGAGGAACCCGACGATGAAGGTTTGGAAATGGTTACCCGTTCTCGCGGCGGCCGTCGCGCTCGCGGCGACGGCCTCGGCCGGAACCCTCGAGGAGATCACCAAGCGCGGCGAGCTGCGGATCGCCTGCCAGACCCAGGGCCCGCCGTTCAGCTTCATCAACAAGAACGGCAAGCGGACCGGCAGCTCGGTCGAACTGGCCGAGCTCATGGCCCAGGAAATGGGCGTCAAGGTGAAATTCCTCGACTACGACTGGGACGGCCTGATCCCGGCGCTCCTTTCCAAGAAGGCCGACATCCTGGCCGCCGACATGACGCCCACCCTGAAGCGCGCCCTCAAGATCGCCTTCACCCGGCCGTTCATGTACACGGGCAGCGTCGTCTTCGTGAAGGCCGACAGCCCGATCCGCGAGATCGCGGACGCCAAGAAAGCGGGGCTGAAGGCCGCCGTGCTGCTGGGCTCCACCGGCGAGACCGACGCCAAAAAGCACTTTCCCCAGGCCGAGCTGAAGTCCTACAAGGGCGGGGGGCCGCTGCTGATCGACGCCGTGCTCCAGGGGCACGCCGATTTCGGCGTGAACGACTCCTCGGCCGTCATCGGCCAGATGGCGAATTTCCCCCCGAACAGCATCCGCGTGCTCCCCGGGATGGTCTCGAAGCTGCCCCTTGCTTTCGCCGTGCGCTACGACTCGATGGATCTCCTCGAGTGGTTGAACCTCTTCTTCCTGCACATCGAGCTGGACGGCCGGCTGGAAAAGAACCTGAATTACTGGGTGAACAGCCTGGACTGGAAGAAGGACCATTGAGCCCCGCCCTTCCGGACGAAGCGGGGACCGCCTCGGTCGGCCCCCCCCGCTTCGTCCGCCGCGGCGGGTGAGCGCCGGGTCGCTCGCGCAGCGCGCCGATGCTGGAAACATTCAACTTCCGGGTCATCCTCGAGTACCTGCCGCTTTACGGGAGCTGCCTGCTCGCCACCCTGTGGCTTTCGGGGGCGGGGCTCGCCGGGTCGCTCGCGGTCGGCTGCGCGGCCTGTGCGCTGCGCACCAGCCGCTTCCGGCTGCTCTCGCTCCCGGCGGCGGCCTACATCGAAAGCATCCGCTCGACCCCGCTGCTCGCCCAGCTCTACTTCCTCTATTTCGGCCTGCCTTCGCTCGGCGTCCCCGTGACCGAGACGACGGTCGGGATCCTTGCGCTCACGCTGAACAGCGGGGCCTACATGGCGGAAATCATCCGCGGCGGCATCCAGTCGATCGCCCCCGGCCAGATCGAGGCCGCAATCTCCTCCGGCCTGAGCTACCTGCAGCGCATGCGCGCGATCGTGCTGCCGCAGGCGATCGGGATCACGCTGCCGCCGATGCTCGGGCAGGCGATCGTGCTGGTGAAGGACTCGGCGCTCTTGTCGCTGATCTCGCTCATGGAGCTGACCCGCGCCGGGCAGATTCTGACCTCGGAGCGTTTCATGCCGGCCGAGGGCTTTCTCACCTCGGCCGTCTTCTATCTCCTGATCTATTACGCCCTCAAGACGCTCACCGTCTGGTCCCGCAAGCGCCTGATCTACCTGCACACGGGATAGCCGGCGGCAGCCCCCGCCTCCGGATGCGAAGGACGACGGACCGATGTGGGGAGTCTACCTCGAACAGCTGCTGCAGAGCCTGCCCTTCTTTCTGAAGGGGCTGTGGATGACGATCGCCGTCTCCGGGCTGAGCCTGGTAGCGGGGACCGCGGTCGGCTTTCTCTGGGGCATCGTGCGCAGCTCGCGCAGCGGGGTGCCCAAAGCCCTGATCGGCGCCTGGGTGGACGTGATCCGCGGCACCCCGTTTCTGGTCCAGATCTTCATCCTTTTTTTCATCCTGCCCGAGTTCGGCGTGCACCTGGAGGCCTTCCCGGCGGCGGTGATCGCCCTGTCCAACCTCGCGGCCTGCTTCATCTGCGAAATCGTCTCCGCGGGAATCGAATCCGTGCCCCACGGCCAGCGGGAGGCGGCCGTCGCCTCCGGGCTGAACGGCTATCAGCAGCTGCGCCACGTCATCCTGCCGCAAGCCCTGCGGGTGATGCTCCCGCCCCTCGTGGGGCAGTACGTGCTCCTGATCAAGGACTCGTCGGTCGTCTCGGCCATCGGGGTCGTGGACGTGACCCGGGTCGGATGGCTGACGGTGCAGCGGATTCCCCAGGGGATCCTGGTCTTCGGGCTGGTGGGGCTGCTCTACTTCGCGATCTGCTACCCCCTGATCCAGCTTTCCAACTCGCTCGAAAAGCGCCTGGGGCGCTCCTCGCGGCGGTGAGGCGGTCATGATCGAGTTCCGGGACGTTCACAAGTGGTTCGGCGATCTCCACGTGCTCAAGGGCATCCGCCTGCATGTCGACCCCGGGGAGGTTCTCGTGGTTTGCGGCCCGAGCGGCTCGGGGAAAAGCACCCTCATCCGCACGATCAACCGCCTGGAGCCGATCCAGAAGGGCGAGCTCATCGTCGACGGGATGAAGGTCCACGATCCCCGAACGCCGATGACGAAACTGCGCGCCGAGATCGGCTTCGTCTTTCAGCAATTCAACCTCTACCCCCACATGACCGCCCTGGAGAACGTGACGCTCGCTCCGATCAAGGTGCGCCGCATCCCGCGCCGCGAGGCCGAGGAACTGGGAAAGGAGGTCTTGGCCAAGGTCGGGCTGGCCGACAAGCTGCACCAGTACCCGGCCCAGCTCTCCGGCGGCCAACAGCAGCGCGTGGCCATCGCCCGCGGGCTGTGCATGCGGCCCAAGATCATGCTCTTCGACGAGCCGACCTCGGCCCTCGACCCGGAGATGATCAACGAGGTTCTCGAGGTCATGCGCGCGCTCGCCCACGAGGGGATGACCATGATCGTGGTCACCCACGAGATGGGCTTCGCCCGCGAGGTCGCCCACCGCGTCGCGTTCATGGACTACGGGGAGCTGATCGAGATCGCCCCGCCGGAGGAGTTCTTCGCCCGACCGCGAAGCGAGCGCACGCGGCATTTCCTGAGCAAGATTCTGACCCACTGAGTCCGCCGCGGCGCGTTGCGTCCTACGCCGGCCGGGCGAATTCCCAGGAAACGTAGGGCGAGGCCGCCAGCCGGGAAAGGGCGGGATACCCCAGCCGAAAGGAGAGCCGGTCGCCCGCCCGCGCCGGACCGGGCAGGCGGACCAGCAGGTGATCGCTCGAGGCCTCGCGGACGGCGACTCCGCTTTGCAGGGGAAACAGGAAGCGCGGCTCGACCTCGATCGTCCCCAGGGCCAGGATCGCCTCGGGCGGGCTGCCGGTCTTGACCTCGATCACCTCGGCTTCGAGGCGGAAGGTGTCGCGCTCGAAACCCGGCAGGGTGACCGGCTCGAGGGAGGAGGAAAAGCCGAGCAGGATCGCCGTCCCGATGCGCAGGTGGTTGACCCCCGGGTTGGGTTGCCCGTCCACGGCGAGCGCGTGGAAGATGTTCGAGGAGCCGCCCGAGACGACGGCGAGCGGCCGCCCGGTTTCGTTCTCGATGCGTCGGGCGAGGCGGCAGAGCGCCTCGAGCCCTTCGCGGCGAAGCTCGGGGCTGCTCGTCATGGAAAAATAGGCGCCCAGCCCGAGAAAGCGGATGCCGGGGAGCGAGGCGACGCGGCGCGCGGCCGCCGGCACCCGCTCGGCGGGCAGCCCCTCCCGCCCCGTGTGCAGGTCGACCATGAGGATCACGCCGTGGGTGCGGCCGCGCAGGCGGGCCTCGATGGAAAGCGCCTCGACGACTTCGACCACGCTCTGCAGGCTCGCGTCGGCCAGCTCGACGGTGCGCGCCGCGGCCGCCGGGGCGGAGGATCGGATGAGCAGCAGCGGGGCACGGATGCCAGCGGCGCGCAGGCGTTCGAGGTGCTCGAGGCGCGAGTCGGCGAGCATCTCGATGCCGCCGGCCAGAAGCGCACGGGCGACTTCCGGATGACCGGCCACCCCCTTGGTCACGCCGGCCACCGTGCAGCCGGCACGGCGGGCGAGTTCGACGGTGCGGGACGCGTTGCGGGTGAGGGCGGCCGGCTCGACGAAGAGGCGGACGGAAGACATGGGCGGGCCTTTCACGGACGGTTCGGATATCTCCAGTATACCAGAGGATGTCCTGCGGAAACAATTCGCCGGGGTGGAGGGTCCGTTTCACCGCGCGGCGATCCTCTTCGAAAACGAGGCCCTCATCGCGCTCGACAAACCGGAAAAGCTCGCCTCGATCCCCGAGCGCAACCCCCGGAAACCCTCGCTGCTGCAGCTGCTGAAGGAGCGCTCCGACCGTCGCGTCTACGTGGTCCACCGCCTGGACAAGGAGGTGAGCGGGGTGATCCTCTTCGCCAAGACCCCGGAGGCGCACCGCCACCTTTGCCTGCTCTTCGAGCAGCGGCGGGTGCGGAAGACCTACGCCGCGCTGGTTCACGGCGGGGTGGAAGGCCCCCGCGGGACGATCGAGCTCCCGCTGCGCCGTTTCGGATCCGGACGCATGGGGGTGGATGAAGCCGCCGGCAAACCCTGCCGCACCGACTATGAGGTTCGCGGACGCATCGCCGGGTTCACCGAGCTCGAGGTTTACCCGCACACCGGCCGCAAGCACCAGATCCGCGCCCACCTCTTCAGCCTGGGGCACCCCGTAGCCGGGGACCGCCTATACGGCAAACGTGCGGAACAGGCAGCCTTCCCCCGCCTCATGCTCCATGCGCGGAAAATCGAGTTCGAGACCCCGGACGGCGACTGGTTGCTGATCGAATCCCCTCTGCCGCCCTCCTTCACGGAGACCCTTCGCCGACTGCGGCGCGAGGGGGCGGCGACCGACCCGGCTCAAGAGCCCTCGCCCCCCGGCCGATAAAGCGGGACGGGAACCTTTCCCCACCCGGAGGTCCGAAGTCCTTTGAAGTCCCTCGATCCGCCGACCCCTGCCGAGCGTCGGGTCCTGGCCGACCGCAGGAAAAGCCGCAGCGCCGCGCAGACGGTCCTCGACACCCGCGAGGCCTGCCGCTACCTGCGCATCTCGCGGCCGACCTTTCTCAAGCTCGTGGCCGCAGGAAGCATCCGGGCGCGCAAGGTGGGCCGGGGCTGGCGGGTGCTGCTGAGTGAGCTCGAGCGCTTCCTTCTCTGCCCCGAGCGCTGAGCGCTTCCCTTTACATCCCCGGCGCGCCGTGCCAGCATGGCGGCCGGAACTTCCCCGCGAGGAGTTGCGCCATGGACGAAGTGTACCTGCGGCTGCGCGAACACCTGGACCGCCTTCCCGCCGGTTTTCCCGCCACCCCGTCGGGGGTCGAGCTGCGCATCCTCCGCCGGCTTTTCCTGCCGGAGGAGGCCGAGCTCGCCCTCCACGTGGGCATGAAGCTCGAGACCGCCGAAGAGATCGGCCGGCGCGCGGGGCTGGACCCGGCCGCAGCCGCCGCGCGGCTGCGCGCCATGGCGCGCAAGGGGCTGATCTTTTCCATCGAGACCCCGGGGCGCCCCGAGGTCTTCATGGCCGCCCAGTTCGTGATCGGGATCTGGGAATACCACGTGAACGATCTCGACCCCGAGCTTATCCGGGACATGGACGAGTACATCCCGGTGCTTTCGCGTACGGCCTTCGGCGCGCTGCCCCAGCTGCGCACCATCCCCGTCGGCCGCAGCCTCCAGCCCGGTTTGGAGGTCATGGCCTATGAGCAGGCCGAGGAGCTCGTCCGCGCCCAGAAGCGCTTTCTCGTCGCCCCCTGCATCTGCCGCCGGGAGCACAAGATCAAGGGCGAGGGGTGCGACCGGCTGATGGAGGCCTGCCTGATCTTCGGCTGGGGGGCGGAGTTCTACGCGCGAAACGGGCTCGGCCGTTTCATCAGCCTGGAGGAGACGCTGAGCATCCTCAAAACGGCCGAAGAAGAGGGGCTGGTCATCCAGCCGAGCAACTGCCGCGAAATCGTGAACATCTGCCTCTGCTGCGGGGACTGCTGCCAGATCCTCAAGCACCTGAAACGCATGCCGCAGCCGGGGCGCCTGGCCTCCTCGGCCTTCCTCGCCACCCTGGACGAAACCCGCTGCACGGCCTGCGGCACCTGCGGCGGGCGATGCCCCATGGAAGCGATCGGCCTGCAGGATGACCGCGTCCGCTTCGATCCCGACCGTTGCATCGGCTGCGGGCTCTGCGTGAGCACCTGCCCCGGCGAGGCGCTGCGCCTGGTGCGTCGGCCTCCCGAGACCGCGCCCCCCGTGCCGAAGGACATGCGCGAGGCGTTCCTGCTGCGCACGAAAATGCGCCTGGCCCGGCACGGAAATCCGGAAAGCGCGGAACCCCCCGGCGGTTCCGCTCAGGGCTGAAAGAGACCGCGGGGATCGGCGCCGAGAAGCCCGGCGCGGAAGCTTCGCTCATCGACGGGGGAAAGCCGCCTTTCCATCCGTGCGTCGATCAGCCGCACCTTCCGGATCCGGTCCGTCCGGCGGGCGATTTCCTCCATCGCCGCGTCGTTCTCCGTCCAGTTCAGCCGGTCGAATCCCTTGAGCGCAAGCGGGCCCGTGTAACCGCGAAGCGTCTTTTCCCGCGTCAGATTGTAGTAGGACTCGAAATAGGACATCGCGAGCTCACGCAGGCTGCGGTAGACGGGCTCGCGGTACCGCAGTCCGACGAAATTCGACTTGGCGACCGCCCCCCAGCAACCCTCGACCCGAAACAACGCCAGCAAGTGCTCGTCGTCGCGCCCATCGGCGAACAGATCGAGAATCCGTGGCGGCTGTCCGATCCGCCGCAATGCGGCGGCCGCAAAGACCGCGCCGTCGAAGCAGTGGGCGGTTCGGTCGCGCAGGACGCGAAGCGGAGAGCGGTAGAAATCGTCCGTGCTGTAAGGGAGCGTATCGAGAAAGCGCTGAACGGCCGCCGAGGAATCGAGCCGGAAGCCCAGGCGGCGCTCTGCGGCAGCGAGCTCCCGTTCGAACGTCCCCTGACAGCGGCGAGAGCGGTCCTGTCGCTTCACGGGGCCCCCCGCCACCCGTCGATGTCGATGCGGAAACTGAAGGTCCAAACGCCCAGCGGCGTGAACCCCAGATCGAAGCCCAGCCGTTTCCAGGAAATGCCGGCGAAGGCGGCGATGAAGGCCGTCACCCCCTCGAGGTTCGGCAGCTCCGGGTCGTAGCCGGTCATGAGCCCCGCCTTGTAGCCGAGGTCGAAGCGCCAGTCTTCGGAAAAGTTGCGGGAATAGACCTCGCGGGCCAGGCCGCCGAAGAAGGACCGGCGGTGGTGGCTGTTGATGAAAGTCCCTGCGGTCAGCCCTCCCAGCTGCAGGCCGAGGAGATGGTTCTCCTCGTTG
Source organism: Desulfobacterales bacterium (assembly GCA_037481615.2). Taxonomy (GTDB): domain Bacteria; phylum Desulfobacterota; class Desulfobacteria; order Desulfobacterales; family SpSt-501; genus SpSt-501. The sequence continues at coordinate 18,411 of JBBFLI020000041.1, read as the reverse complement.
TTCTTGCCGCTTCCGAGGAGATCGCCGCTTCCGTCGGAGTGCAGGCTCCACATGCCGAGAAGCAGCGCATCGCGCGCGGGAAGCCCCCAGAGGACCCGCAGGATCCCGGGCTCTTCTTGCTGCGTCGCCGGCGAAGGATCCGCGCAGCGCTCGGTCTCGCCGGGGGCCGGCGGGCCTTCGCCGCCGAGCGCGTGCGGCGGGAGGAGCGCCGCGCAGAGGAGAAGCGGGATGGCGATCGCCGGGTGCAGGAGCCTCACGGGACGACCAGCGCCGTCAGTCCACGATGAAGAGCCGGCAGCCCGAGCGCGTGCGCGATCGATGGGGCTCGGCGCCGTCGGCGACCTGGTAGCTCATGCCGGGCTTGAGCCGGAAGCGCCGGCCGTCGGCAAGCTCGGTTTCCAGCTCGCCTTCGAGGACCAGGAGCACATGCCCCTTCGTGCACCAGTGGTCGGCCTCGTAGCCCGGGGAATAATCGACCATCCGCACGCGGATCTCGCCGAACTGGCGTGTTCTCCAGAGGGCCTCTCCGTTCACACCGGGGTGAACGGTCGGCTCGATCTCCATCCAGTCGACGGTCTGAAAGGCGATCGCCTGCATCTTCATCGGAGAACCCCTTTCCGGGGAGGAAGTATCCCATCTATAGTCCAGAAACACCCCTTCTGAAAAGCGCCGTGCGATCGGAACCCCGGGGCTTGCCAAGAACGTGTTTCGTTGATAGGCTGCCGCGAAACACGACGGCGGCCGCCCGTGCGGCGGCCGCGAGAGAGGCCGCGATGGAACCCATTCGCCTGCCGCGCATGGATTGCGGGCGCGTGTGTCGGGAGATCGGAGACTTCGTTCTCGCGCGCGTGCGCCGGGCGAAGACCGCGGGGTGTGTGATCGGCCTCTCCGGGGGGGTGGACTCGAGCACCACCGCCGCCCTGATCCGTCGCGCCTTCAAGCGCCCGGAGGCGCAAGGCCTGGAGCTCGTGGGCTACGTGTTGCCTACCCGACTCAACCGCGAGGAAGACACGCGCGACGCCGTCGCGGTGGCCGCCCTGCTCGAGCTGCGCCACGAGATCATCCCCCTCGAGAAGGCCGTGGAGGGGTTCCGCTCGACCAACCCCGAAGCCTTCGCCGTTCCCTTCCATCTCGGAAACCTGATCAGCCGCGTCCGCGCCAATGTGCTCTCGACCAAGGCGGCGACGGAAAACAAGCTCGTCGCCGGGACCGGAAACCGGGACGAGGATTTCGGCATCGGCTACTACACGCTCTTCGGCGACGGCGCGGTTCATTTGAGCCCGATCGGCGGGCTGAGTAAGCGGCTGGTGCGCGAAATGGCGAGATTTCTCAACCTTCCCGAACGGATCGTCCGGCGGGTGCCGACGGCGGGGCTGGAGCCGGAGCAGACCGACTTCAAGGATCTGGGCTACGATTACGACCTGGTCGAGTTGGTCGTGGAGGGTTTTCGCCAGGGAATCAAAAACTTGAGCGAACACCCGCAGGTGCGGCCGCTTGCCCTGGCGCAGATCGCGGCCTACCGCGAGCGCTACGGAAGCGAGAAGTTCGCCGACGTCGCGGCGCTGGTCGATGACATCCTACGGCGTCACGAGGCGGCGCGGGGAAAACTCGAAATCCTCCATCCCCCTTCCCCGGAAATCACGCTCGAGTACTGATCGCCTGCCGTGAAGCCGTTGCGCGGCGGGGAAGCGATCCCCGGCGCGCTCCGGTCCCGTTCTTCGGTCCGGATGCCGGCTCTTCCTGCTTCCTCAAATGTCGAGCATCGAGACTTCCAGGGCATGGGTCTGGATGAAATCCCGCCGCGGCTCGACCTCCTCGCCCATGAGGATGGTGAAGATCTCGTCGGCGTCGACGAAATCCTCGACCTTGACCTGCAAGAGATTCCGCTTTCCGGGAGCGGGGTTCATGGTCGTCTCCCAGAGCTGGTCGGGGTTCATTTCGCCGAGGCCTTTGTACCGCTGAATGGTCAGCCCCTTCTTCCCCTCGCGCAGCAGGAGCTCGAGCAGCGCTTCCTTCGTTTCGACCCTCTCCGCTCCGGCCGACCCGGAAAGGCCGCTCACCTCGTAGGGCGGATCGTCGAGCGCGGCGATCCGGCGGGCGAAGTCGAGGCATTTCTGGAACTCCCCGGAATAGACCAGCCCGCGGCCGATCTTGACCGCCCCGGCACCGCGCGGCTCGGGCCCGGCGAAGAGCGGGTTCTCCGTGGTTTCCTTCCCGCGGACCATGAGCTCGAAAACCCCGCGCTCCGGGTTGTAGGCGGGGCCCTCCACCCGGTAGCCCATGACGAGCAACTGCTCTCTCAGCTGTTGCATCCGCCCCTCGTCGTGAATGAAGCGCGCATCCTCCAATCCGGCGCGGATCAGCTGGCGCGAGAGCTCTTCGCGCAATCCGCGCTTTTCCAGACGACGGAGGTTTTCGAGATACCCGGACAGATCGATCGCCAGGCCATAGAGCTCGTGCCCGGTGAGTTCCCGCGATCCGCCTCCGCAGCGCACCCGGGCTTGCTCGCAGGCTTTCCGCAACACCCAGGCATCCAGCTCGGATTCGTCCTTGAGGTAGACCTCCTCCTTGCCCCTGACCACTTTCAGCAGCGGCGGCTGGGCGATGTAGAGGTAGCCCTTTTCGATCAACTCCGGCATCTGGCGGTAGAAGAAGGTGAGCAGCAGGGTGCGGATGTGTGATCCGTCGACATCGGCGTCGGTCATGATGATGACCTTGTGATAACGAATCTTCGCGATGTCGTATTCTTCCTTGCCGACGCCGGTTCCCAGCGCGGTGATGATGTTCTTGATTTCCTCGCTCTGCAACAGCTTGTCGAACCGGGCTTTTTCGACGTTCAGGATCTTTCCCTTGAGCGGCAGCACGGCCTGGAAGCGTCGATCGCGGCCCTGCTTGGCCGATCCGCCGGCGGAGTCTCCCTCGACGATGAAAAGCTCGCGTTCCCGCGGATCGTCGGACTGGCACTCGGCGAGCTTCCCGGGAAGGGTCGCGTCAAGTAGCGCGCCCTTGCTTCGGGCCAGGTCGCGTGCCCGGCGCGCCGCATCCCGGGCCCGCGCCGCCTCGGCGCTCTTCGTGATGATCCTGCGGGCGATGGAAGGATTTTCCTCGAAGTAGCGAGAGAGCTTCTCGTTCACCAGGGACTCGACCAGTCCCTTCACCTCGCTGTTTCCGAGCTTGGTCTTGGTCTGTCCTTCGAACTGCGGGTTGCGGATGCGCACGCTCACGATGGCGGTCAGCCCCTCGCGCACATCGTCGCCGGTGATCTTGAGCTGCAGGTGTCTCGGGACATTGCCGTTGTTGGCGTAAGCGTTGATCGTGCGCGTGAGGGCCGACTTGAAGCCGATCAGGTGTGTGCCTCCTTCGGAGGTGTTGATGTTGTTGGCGAAAGAAAGGATCTTGTCGATGTAGGTATCGTTGTACTGGAGCGCCACCTCGACCTGAATCTCGTTTCGCTCGCCCTCGATGTAGATCGGGGGGTGCAGCGGGGTGTTTCTGCGATTCAGGTACTCGCAGAACTCGATGATCCCGCCGCGGTAGACAAAGGACTCCTTGAGATCCGAGCGCTCGTCCTCGAAGGCGATGTGCACCCCCTTGTTCAAGAAAGCGAGTTCTCTCAACCTGCGAATCAGGATCTCATTGCTGAACTCGATCACGGGAAAGATTTCGGGATCGGGCCAGAAACGGATCCGGGTTCCCCGGCGGTCGGTCTTTCCGGATACGTTCAGATCGCTGGTCTTGTGCCCGCGGCTGTAAGTCTGGTGATAGATGAGCCCCTCGGAGTACACCTCGACCTCGAGTCGCTCGGAAAGGGCGTTGACCACCGAGACCCCCACTCCGTGCAAGCCGCCAGAGACCTTGTAGGAGTGGTTGTCGAATTTTCCTCCGGCGTGGAGTTTGGTCATCACGACTTCGAGCGCCGGGATGTTTTCCTTCTTGTGAATCCCCACCGGGATGCCGCGCCCGTTGTCGACGACGGTCACGCTGTTGTCGGCGTGGACCACCACATGGATCTGGTCGCAATAGCCGGCCATCGCCTCGTCGATGCTGTTGTCCACCACCTCGTACACCAGGTGGTGCAGCCCGCCGATATCGACGTTTCCGATGTACATGGCAGGCCGCCGGCGCACGGCCTCCAGCCCTTCGAGAACTTTGATGTCATCGGCCGTGTAGCCGTTCGTGGTTCTTTCGTCGTCTTTCATGGTCTTCCCATCCCCGCCGTCGGTGTCAGATGCGCATCGGCATGAGCACGCTCAGATAGCGACGGTCTTTCTCCCCCGTGAGAATGCAAGGTCGGTCTTCACCGGTAAGATGAAGCAATATCGCTTCATCCTCCATGACGTTCAGACTGTCGATGAAAAAACGAGGGTTGAACATGATCGTCATCTTCTTCCCGGGGAATTGAACGGAGAGAACCTCCTTGGATTCCCCGAGGTCGGGGTTCGTCGAGGAGACGGTCAGCGTGTCGTTTTCAAAATTAAAAATGACCCCTTTGTATTCCTCAGACCCCAGAATGGACATCCGACGCAACACCGAAAGGAAGTTCAGTCTTTCCAGCTTGACCTTGATTCCATCTGAAATTTTAATGATATCATGGTACTTTGGAAACTCCCCCTCGAGCAGGCGAACAATCAGCCGCTCGCCGTCCCGATGCAGGAGCATGTGGTTTTCCTTGAAAGCGACTTCGGCGACCTTGTCCCCTTCCAGGAACTTGCCGACTTCTACCAGGCTCTTTTTTGGAACCAGCACATTGCGTTCCAGGGCTGCCTCTTCGCCGGGAGAGATCGGCAGATCCACCTTGGAAAGTCTGCTGCCGTCGGTGGAAACCATTCGAAAGATGATCTCTGACCCTTCCTTCAGTTTTTCGAAATACACCCCCAGAATATGAGGCCGACGATCATCGGAAGCTGCGGGAATGATAACAGTTTTCTGAATCATGGAAGCCAGTTCCCGGCTTGGAAGATGCATCGGAAGCTCAGCCTCGATCCTCGGGATCGCAGGAAAGTCCTCGGGGTTCATTCCGACGATATGGAATTCGATCTGATCTTTCTTGATTTCGATCCACTGGTTGTCCAGTTGTTGCAGAATGATCTCTTCACTCGGAAAATCTTTAATAATTTCAAATAATTTTCTCGAATTCAGAACCGTCCGCCCTTCCTGCTCGACCTGAGCCGGGTACTGACCTTCGAAGCCTGTTTCGAGATCGGTCGCCGATAGAGAAATCCCTTTCTTCTCTGCGCTCAAGAGAACGTGGGTGGTGATGGCCAGGTTGGATTTCCTTCCCGTGATTCCCTGAAGCTTGGACAAAACCGGCAGGATGTGTTTTTTCTGAACCGTGACCTTCATCGTCATTCTCCAGCATGAGTTGGAAAAAAAGAACAACAAGAAGGGTTGTCGAAAAGTTGATAACTTTTATAACATATTGATTTTGTGATTATAATAGTAAAATCTGGGTCTAGGGAAACCCGGGGCGAAAAAGGCTTGAAAGGGCATTTTTCTTTCCCGACCTCGCGGTTGTTCACAACGCGCCTTTTTTTTCATCATCCTCGACAAGCCATTTGCGCATGGAGGGAAGATACAAGCTTTTCCACTTGGCGGAGATTCTCTCCGAGAGGTAAAAATAAAAAATTTTATCAATAAAATCAGTTATTTTAATTAAATGATCCAGGCGTTCGAGAAAGGCGGTCTCAAGTTCCTCGGGGGAGGTTCCGCCGGCGGCGGAGGGGATCTTCATCCCGCTGAGGTTCAGGTTTTCTCCCCTGATCGTCAGACGGTATTCGTCTTCCGCCGTGCGCAGCAGAAGCGCCATCTCGCTCACCCAGGCCCCTTTGCGCAAGGCCAGCTTCGCCTCTTCGAGACCGGCATGGTCCCCCTTGATCGTGATCTTCTCTTTGGATTGTCCCGTACGGTTTTCGATCACCATGCGGTCGGCTATCTCGATCGCGTTGATCTCAGGAGCGAGAGCGCACAAATCCGCCGCACGGGTTTCGATCCCATGCCAGAGCCAGGTCAAAAACTCGTCCCCCAGGAATCGATACCGGTGATAGGCAATGGAGAGATCGAGCATCGCTTGCTTTGCCTTACAGTCGGCTGGGCGTCAGGGCGGCCAGAAGGTCCTTTTCCTTGTTGCTGAGACCGCATTGCAGTTCCGCGGCGGTATAGGGGATGATGCGGATCAACGAGAGAGAAAAGGATCTTCGGAAAAGGCGCTCCAACTCTTCGTTCGCGTTTTTTTGTACCGAAAAAAACAAGACACGGGCCTGTTCAGGGTCCCAGACCAGATCGTACACATGGGGCACCGGCGGGATCCGCGCAAGAAGCGTTGCGGTCACCTTTTCCCTGAGGGCCTGTTTTTCGTCCCGTGACAGAAAGCTGCGCCGCGTTTCCCGAAGCCTCCGTCTGCTGGACAGAATGAGTTCCTTTTGCAAGAGGCTCGATGCCAGAGGCTTACGATCGATCCGCAGCGAGAAGACGAAATGGTTTCCCATGAGAAAGGAATCGCCTTCGAAGTCGGGGTGGAAAGGACTGCCGAACGATGTCCAGCCGGAGGCGGATTCCGCAGGGTCGCTTTCGATGTCGCGGATGGCATCGCGCTTCAGCCCCTCGCGGACGGCCTCGGTGAGGTCGCCCGGGATCCGGCCTTCTACGCGGTAGCGGACGAAGGAAACGGTCGAAGAAAAAAATCCCATATTGCCAGCCTCTTAAAAGAGGATCGGAGCAGAGGTTGCGGAATAAATTTTTTTCAATTACATAGCGAATTTAGCCGTCCATGACAAGCCCCATCTACAGCCGGGAAATTCTTGCCGATCTCCACCTTCACTCGCGATTCTCGCGGGCCACGGCCAGGGGGCTGTCCCTGGGCGCGCTGCATACGGCGGCCCAGCTCAAGGGACTACATCTCGTGGCCACCGGCGATGCGACCCACCCTGCATGGTTTGCCGAGATCGAGGCCGAGCTGCGGCCGGCGGAGGCCGGTCTGTGGCGCCTCGACCCCGGCCTCGCGAAGCCTCGGGAGGAAGAAATCCCCCCCTCCTGCAGGCAGGAGGTCCGCTTCATTCTTTCCTCCGAAATTTCGCTGATCTACAAAAAGGACGGCCGGACGCGGAAGAACCACAACCTCGTCTATTTTCCCGACATGGAAAGTCTTCGCCTGTTCAACCGCAGGCTGGAAAAGATCGGCAACACCCACTCCGACGGCCGTCCCATTCTCGGGATGGACGCGCGCGATCTGCTGGCGCTTCTGCTGGACACTTGCCCCGAGGCTTTTCTCGTTCCGGCCCACATCTGGACACCCTGGTTTTCGGTTCTCGGCTCCCAGTCGGGCTTCGATTCGCTCGAAGAATGCTTCGGCGACCTGACCGGAGAGATTTTCGCCGTGGAAACCGGCCTCTCCTCCGACCCCCCCATGAACCGCCGCGTCTCCTTTCTCGACGGCGTGCGCCTCATCTCCAACTCCGACGCGCACTCGGCCGAAAACCTCGCCCGGGAAGCCAATCGGCTTTGTTTTGCGGGAGAACCCTCGTTTTTTTCTCTCCGGGATGCCCTGAAGGGAAAGGGGGAAGGAGAGTTCCTGGGGACGATCGAATTCTATCCCGAAGAGGGGAAGTATCATTACGACGGGCATCGCCAATGCGGGATGCGCTTTTCGCCGCAGGAAACCCGGCGTCACGGCGGCATCTGCCCGCGCTGTGCAAAACCGCTCACCGTCGGCGTGTTGCACCGCGTGGAGAGCCTGGCCGACCGGGATGTCCCCACGAATTCGTCCCCGAAGGAAGCGCCCTTCGAGAGCCTGATTCCGCTCGCCGACATTCTGGCCGAAATCTTCCAAGCACCCAAGACGAGCCGCAAAGTCGCCGAGGCCCGGCGACGCGTGCTGTCCGCTCTCGGCCCGGAGCTCGCCGTGCTGCGGAAACGCTCGACAGAGGAGATCCGCGCCTGCGGGGTTCCCCTCCTTGACGAGGCGATCGCGCGCATGCGCCGGGGCGAGATCGAAATCCTCCCCGGGTGCGACGGCGAGTACGGAAAGATCCGCATCTTCCGCGAGCAGGAACGCGAGGTGCTTTGCGGACAGAAATCGCTTTTCGCAAAGGCGGCGGTCCACGAGCCCCTGCGCCGGCTGTTCCGTGGGTCTTCGGCAAAGATCTCCGATCGGCGCCGTCCCGGCGATGCGCAACCGATGGGTGAGCGGATCCCCGAGCTCACCGAAGAGCAGCGACGCATCGTCGAATCCCCCGCAAGACGTCTGCTGGTCACGGCGGGTCCGGGCACCGGGAAGACCCACGTGCTGACGCTGCGCATCGCACGGCGGATCGAGGAAGGAATCCCCCCGTCGCGCATCCTCGCCGTCACCTTCACCCGCAAGGCGGCCGAAGAGATGAGCAGCCGGCTCACGGCGCGGCTGAAGACGAAGCAAGACCTTCCCTGGGTGACCACGTTCCATGGGCTCTGCCTGAGGCTTCTGCGCGAGGAGGGAGGATCCGCAGCGGAATGCCAGCTCCTTCACGAGATCGAACAGGAGGCCCTGGTCGCCCGTGCGATCCGCCTCGTGCACCCCTCGGGAGAGAAAGAAGGTCTTCGTGCGCGAGATCTCCGTGCGCGCATCATCGCCGCCAAGCAGGCGCTGCTCGCCCCCGAGGAGATCGCAGCATCCGGCCAAGCGCCGGGAGACGATGTTATCCGCTTCCGCGACGTCTACGCGCGTTACCAGATGCTGTTGACCTCCCAGGGGCTTCTCGATCTCGAGGACCCCCTGTTCCGGGTCGCCCGGCGCCTGGAAACCGATGCCGCCTGGCGCGAGAGCTGCCGCTCGCGCTTCAGCGAAATCTTCGTGGACGAATACCAGGATCTCAATTTCGCCCAGTACCGCATCCTGCGGCACCTGGCCCCCTCCGGTTGCGGGGATCCGGCGCTCACGGCCATCGGCGATCCCGACCAGGCCATCTACGGTTTCCGCGGCTCGGACCCTTCTTTTTTCCGTCGTTTCCATGACGACTACCCCGATGCCGTGGCGCTTCCGCTTGCACAGAACTTCCGTTCGCATCCGGCGATCGTCAGGGTTTCGCGGCATCTCATCGCCGCGCAGGACGACCGGCGCAAGGATCCCCCGCCGGACGCGGAGGTCGACCCCGGGGCCGTGCGGATGCGGGAATGCGCCGACGAGGACGACGAGGCGCGCTTCATTGCGCGCGAGATCCGCCGCGCCGTCGGCGCGACCGGCTTCCACGAGAAAGCCGATCCCCTGTTCAGGGCGACGGCGGCCGTCGCCGGAGGCTCTTACCGGGATTTCGCCATCCTGACGCGAACGACGGCGATCTGGGAGTCGATCGCCCGCGAACTCGCGCGAAACGGGATCCCCTACCAGCGGGTCAGCCGTCGCGAGTCGCTTCTCGAACCGGAGACCCTGCGGCTGGTTTCCTTCCTGCGGCTCGGGCTGGGCAGGGCGAATCTCGAAGATCTGGCCGCCGCGGCCGGGTTTCTCGATCCGCCGCTGCCTCCGGCGTGCGTTGCGGCCTTCGTCGCGTGGGCCTACGAAAGAAACCTTCGCCTCGAAAAGGCCTGTGAAGCGGCCGAGCGTTTCCCCATCGCCGGGCTGAAACCCCGGGAGCAGCGCCGGCTGCTCGCAGCCCTCGCAAACCTGCGCCGGCTGCAGTGCGAGGTGGCGCAAAAGAAGGAAAAGGAAGCGATCTCCCAGCTGCTGGGCCGGGGACGGCCGCCCGGGGAAAAGCCCGACCCGGAGCTCGCGTCGGCTCGCGGGGCGCTGGAAGCGATGCTTTTGTCCCGCCCGGACGAGGCGGACGGGGAAATCCTCGATCGGCTGCTCACGGCGTCCACCGACGGCGATTTTTATGAGGCGGCGGCACAGCGGGTGGCCCTGATGACCCTTCATGGGGCAAAGGGTCTCGAGTTTCCCGTCGTCTTCATCGCCGGCTGCGAAGAGGGCTTTCTCCCCTGGGAGGACGGCGAAGCCGAAGAAAACCGCCTGGAGGAGGAACTGCGCCTTCTGTATGTCGGTCTGACCCGGGCGAAGCAGAGCGTGATCCTGAGCTGGGCGCGCCGCAGGCTCATCCGCGGAAAGCGGCGGGAAAGGAGCCCTTCGCCTTTTCTTTCCCGCCTTCCGGCGGTGGCCGAGGCCGCGACGGAGCGGCCCGTGAAGCGCGAACCCCGCCAGATGGATCTGTTTTCGTGATCCCGAGTGCTTGAAAACACTTGCTTTTCGGCGCTCCGCTTGATCCGCGGGCGGCATTCCTGGTAAAATCATGGGGAGGGCGTGAAAGGCGATCGATGGTTTCAGGCGGGATGAAAGCGATCTATGTCGCGGGGATGATCCTTCTCGGCCTTTGCGGCGCACCGCGTCCGGCCGCCGCCGACATCTACCGGTACATCGATGAAAACGGCGTCATGCACTTCACCAACGCGCCGACCTCGCCCAAGTTCAAGCTTTTCATGCGCGAGCGCCGACAGTTCATCGCCCGGCTGGATGCCCACCAGTTCGATCCCATCATCCAGGACGCCTCGCGCAAGTACGGCATCGAGGCCCCCCTGATCAAGGCCGTGATCAAGGCCGAGTCCGATTTCGACCCCAACGCCGTTTCCCGAAAGGGGGCCCGCGGCCTGATGCAGATCATGCCGATGAATTTCCGCCTGCTCAACGTGGAAAACCCCTTCGACCCGCAGCAGAACATCGAGGGGGGCGCGCGCTACCTGCGGGAGATGCTCGACCGCTACGGCGGAAACCTGGAGCTGGCGCTCGCCGCGTACAACGCCGGCCCCGGCGCGGTGGACCGTTTCGCCGGCATCCCCCCCTATCCCGAGACCACCGAGTACATCGCGCGGGTCAAGAAGTACTTCGAGGTCTATACCCGCAACTCCTGAACCCCCGATTCAAACATCGGCCCGCAGGACGACCGCCGTCCGCGTCGGCAGATAGAGGCTGATCACGCCTCCCTCGAGCGGCCAGTGCTCCTCGCCGGGCAGCAGCCGTCCGTGTCCGCCGTATTCCCGGGCGTCGCTGTCGAGCACCAGCCGCCAGACGCCGGAAGGGGCCGGGATACGGTAGTCCACGTGGGAGCGGGTCGGGTGAAAGTTGAAGACGAAGATCAGCCCGGCCCGCAGAAAGGCGAGGATCTTGTCCTCCTCGTGGTCGCGAAGCAGCCGCGCCGCCGGATCCTCGAAGAGGCGCGCTCTTTCCACCAGCGCGATCATGTCGCGGTCGAAGCGCGCCAACAAGGCGTATTTCAGCCCGGGATCGTCGACCAGGCTCCACTGCCGGCGTGCGTGACGGTACGACCAGCCGTTCCCCTCGCGCGGGAAATCGATCCAATCGGGGTGGCCGAACTCGTTGCCCATGAAGTTCAGGTAACCGCTGCCGGCGGTGGCGATCGTGACGAGACGGATCATCTTGTGCAGGGCCATCGCCCGGTCGACGCGCAAGTGTTCGTCTTCGACCCGCATGTGCCAGTAGAGGTCGGAGCCGGCGAGGCGGAACATCAGCGACTGGTCGCCCACGAGGGCCTGATCGTGGGATTCGGCGTAACTGATCGTCTTTTCCTCCGGCCGGCGGTTGTTCAACTCGTACCAGAGATGGCCCATCGGCCAGAACTCGTCGGCGACCTCCTTGATCAGACGGATCCAGGTGTCGGCGATCCCCATGGCGAAGCGGTAGTCGAAACCGATGCCCCCGTCGGCTTGCGGGGCGGCCAGCCCCGGCATCCCGCTCACCTCCTCGGCGATGGTGATGAAGCGGGGGTTGAGCTCGTGGAGCAGACGGTTGGCGAGCGCCAGGTAGGCGAAGGCGTCTTCGTCGACGTTCTCGTGGAAGTAGTCCGCGTAGGAGCGGAAGTCGCGGTTCAGGCCGTGGTCGAGGTAGAGCATGCTGGTGACGCCGTCGAAGCGGAACCCGTCCACCCGGTACTCGTCGAGCCAGAAGCGGCAGTTGGAGAGCAGGAAATGGAGCACCTCGGGCTTGCCGTAATCGAAGCAGCGGGAGTCCCAGGCGGGATGGCGGCCCCGCGGCAGGTCGTGAAAGTACTGGTAGAGGGTCCCGTCGAAACGGCTCAGCCCTTCGACCTCGTTCGAGGCGGCATGGGAGTGCACGAGGTCGATCACGACGGCGATGCCCATGCCGTGGGCGGTGTCGATCAGGGCCTTGAGGTCCTCGGGGGTGCCGAAACGGGAACTGGCGGCAAAGAAACTCGTGACCTGGTAGCCGAAGGAGGCGTAGTAGGGGTGCTCCTGGACGGCCATCAGCTGGATCGTGTTGTAGCCGGCCCGCTGGATGCGCGGGAGGATCTTTTCCGTGAACTCGGCCCAGGTGCCGATTTTTTCCTCCTCCTGGGCCATTCCCGGGTGCACTTCGTACACGAGGGGAGCGGCCTTCGGGCGGCGCCAGCGCGGATGCCGCCAGCGATACGGGGTGGAGGGCCGCCAGACTTGGGCGTTGAAGATCAACGTGGAGGGGTCCTGGACCACGCGCCGGCACCAGGCGGGGATGCGATCGCCGGAGCCGCCGGGCCAGTAGACCTTCAACCGGTAGAGATCGCCGTGGCGCAGGCGCGATCCGGGGATCCGGATTTCCCAGACCCCGCGCGCGTCGGTGCGCCGCAGCTCGAATTCCGGGAGTTCTTTCCAGCCGCTGAAATCCCCCACGAGAAAGACGGCCTCGGCGTTCGGCGCCCACTCGCGGAAGACCCAACGGGGGCCGCGCCGGTGCAGCCCGAAATACTCGTGGCCGGAGGCGAAGTCGCCGAGGCTCCGGCGCCCGCCGGTCAGGCGCCGTTCGGTGTCCTCGATCTTCCGGTAGCGGCGCTCGAGGACTTCGGCATAGGGGGCCAGCCCGGGGTCGATCGCGAGCAGGCGCGCCAGGCGTTCGTTCGGGCCCCGGGGGTGTGTCGAGGCGGCGGGTTTCGACGCGCGGCGGCCTGCGGCGGCGGGCCTACTCGACGATGAGCGGCCGCTCGAGCATGGTTTCGTAGAGTTCGATGTACTGTCGCGCCGTGCGCTCATAGGTGAAATCCCGTGCACTTTCGGTCATGACCCGCCGGATCTGGCGCTCGCGAACCTCCTGCGGAAGCGAAAAGAACCCCATCGCCTGCTCGATCGCCCAGAAGAGACCGTTGGCGTCGTACACGCGGAACAGGAAGCCGTTGCCCGTGTCGCCGTTCACATCGAGGTGACGGATCGTGTCGTGGATGCCGCCGGTGTCGTGGGCGACGGGGAGCGAGCCGTAGAGGGGGGCGATCATCTGCGGCAGGCCGCAGGGCTCGAAGCGCGAGGGCATGAGAATGAAGTCCGAGGCGCCGTAGGCGAGGTGTTCCAGGGTCTCGCTGAAGTCGCAGATGGCCACCCGGCGATGGAAGCGGTGGTGGTTGACGATGTCCTGAAAGACCCGCTGGTATTCGCCGTTGGCGACGAAGACGATCTGAAGGTTCTTCTCCCACCAGGTCGAGATCACGCGGTAGAAGATGTCGGAGAGCAGCGCACAGCCCTTCTGCACGGGATCGAGCCGAGAGGGCCAGAAGAAGAGCGGCGCGTTCACGTCCTCGATCAACCCCAGGGTGCGCTGCAGGAAGCGCTTGTTTTCGCGCTTGGCGGCCGCATGGTCCTCCGGTCCGTAACGCGCCTTGAGATCGGGGTCGGTGCGGGGGTTGAAGGAGGGGTCCGGGGCGTTGAGAATGCCGAAGCCGCAGCCGGCGTGGTACTTGTTGGCCAGCTCGCGCCGGATCTGCTCTTCGACGAAGTCGTGCCGCCCCTCGACCACCTCGCGCAGGAAGGTGGGGCTGACGGTGTTCACGAAGTGGGCGGCGAAGATGCCGCTGGTGAGCAGATCGACGGGGTTCGTCTCGCGCGCCGACTCGTAGGAATCGGCCCAGTGCATGAAGTAGAGGTGCTGCCAGAAGCTCGCGGCGTCGATGCCGCGGTCCTCGATCGAGGCGAGTGTGGTCTTGACGGTATGGATGTTGTGGATCGTGAACAGGCTGGGAATGCGCAGGCGGCGGGCGGCCGCCGGGATCAGCCCCGTCATCCAGTCGTTGCAGTGAATGAGGTCGGGCTGCACCCGCGGGAGGATGTTGTTGATCACCTCCCGTTGAAAGGCGAGCGCCAGCTTGATGTTTTCGTCGCCGGAGCTCGAGTAGACGCGGTTGATGTAGAAGAAGGCGCGGTCCTCGGCGAGATGGACCCTGTCGTCGGGCATCTTGCGCTGGATGCTCGAGATCTCCTCCCGCAGAAAGGGCACCAGCCGGTCGCTGAAGATGGCCCGGTAATCGGGGAGCGCGACATGGACGTCGGCCCCCTGGTCGAAGAGGGCGCTCACCAGCGCGGCCGAGACGTCGGCCAACCCGCCCGCCTTGGCCGTGAAGAAGGAAGCGAGGCTCCCCATGCGGTCGGGAAGGTAGGTCACCTCGGGGGTTACGATCAGCACGCGGGGGTTGCGGCGCATCTCTTCCATCGCCTCCTCCGATCGTTGGCGGGTCAACCGGAGGCCCAGGTGATGAGCCCCGGGGTCATCTTGATCCAGGGGTCGCCGTGCGGGGTCGCCCGCACGGCATAGCCGAAACGCCCGGCGGTTTCACAGGTCAAGGTGCATCCGTAGAGATGGTCGCCCTCCCCGCGGGAGCTCAACACCTCCATGGGGACGACGCGGCCGTTCACGAGTTCGGCATGGCTCTTGAAGTGGCCGTAATAGAGCTCGATGTCGACCTCCTCGGGGCTGAGCGATCCGAGATGCACCTCGACGGTGATCTCGACCTGGTCGCCCACCCGCTGGATGCCGTGCACGCTGCGCTGCGGAAGACCCAGGCGGATCTCCTGCCAGTGCCGGCGCAACCGCGCGTGCAGCGCCGCCAGGCGCTTGGCCTCGCTCTGGTCGTCGGCCGCGAGCCGGTCGTACCAGGTGGCGGCCGGGGCGTAGAACTGCTCCGTGTAGTCCCGGATCATGCGCAGGCTGCAGAAATCCTCCATGGCCACCTTCATCGAGGCCTTCATCATGTCGATCCATCGCGTCGGCACATCGCCGTTGCGCCGGTCGTAGAAGAGGGGGATGACCTCGTTTTCGAGGGTGTTGTAGAGCGCCTGGCTTTCCACCGCGTCCTGATAGGCGTGATCCTCGTATTCCTCGCCGTTGCCGATCGACCAGCCGATCTCGGCGCGATAGCCTTCGTCCCACCAGCCGTCGAGGATGCTCAGGTTGAGGCTGCCGTTGATCGCCGCCTTCATGCCCGAGGTGCCGCAGGCCTCGAAGGGACGCCGGGGGGTGTTCAGCCACACATCGGCCCCCTGCAGGAGATGCCGCGCGAGGTGCAGATCGTAATCCTCGAGAAACACGAAGCGCTCGCGGACCGCCGGCCGGTTGGCGAACTGGAACAGCTGCCGGATGAGGTCCTTGCCCTCGTGGTCGCGGGGATGGGCCTTGCCGGCGAAGATGAACTGCACGGGGGCTTTCGGGTTGTTGATGATCGCCTCGAGCCGCTCGGGGTCCATGATCAGGAGAAAGGCCCTCTTGTAGGTGGCGAAGCGGCGGGCGAAGGCGATGGTCAGGATGTTCGGGTCGAGCGCCTTTTCCACGGCTTCGAGCACCTTGCGCGGGGCGTTGCGGTTCCTGTATTGCCGCACCAGGTGCTCGCGGCAGGTGCGGATCAGGCGCGAGCGGTTCAATTCGTGGGCGCGCCAGAGCTCCTCGCCGTAGATCTCGTCGATCCGGCGGATGTTTTCCGGCTTCTGCGAACCGAGATACCAGTCGGGTCCGAGGTAGCGCTCGAAGAGGCTGGCGAACTCCTGGGAGACAAAGGTGGGCAAGTGGACGCCGTTGGTGATGTGGGTGATGGGAATCTCTTCCACCGGTCGTCCCGGCCAGAGGTGCGACCACATGCGGCGGGCGACGCTGCCGTGCAGGCGGCTCACCCCGTTGCAGAAACCGGAGAGGCGAACCCCCAGGATGAACATGGACAGGGGCGCATGCTCGTGGGCGCCCTGGATCTGCCCCCAGGAGAGAATCTCCCGCTCGGGCACGCCAAGCCTTTCGGCCACGGGCCGCAGGTAGGCCCGCACCTGGTCGGCGGGGAACTCGTCGTGGCCGGCCGCCACCGGCGTGTGGGTGGTGAAGATGGTGCTGCGGGCGCAGATCTGCAGGGCGGTCTCGACGTCCACCCCCAGGGTTTCCGCGGTTTGAGCGAGCCGCTCGACGGCGGCGAAGGCGCAGTGGCCCTCGTTCAGGTGCAGAATCTTGGGGGTGATGCCCAGGGCGCGCAGGGCGCGGATGCCGCCCAGACCCAGCAGCACCTCCTGGGCGAGCCGCGTGCGCGATTCGGCGGCGTAAAGCCGGTCGGTGATCCCCCGGTATTCCGGCGGGTTTTCGAGGATGTTGGTGTCCAGCAGAAAGAGCGGGATGGTGCCGATCGAGATCTTCCAGACCATGGCCTGGATCAGGCCGTCGGCGCCGCGGATGCCGACGCGCAACTCGTTCCCCTGGGCGTCGCGCATGCGCTGCAGGGGGAGGTTGTAGAAGTCGGTTTCGGGGTAGGCTTCCTGTTGCACGCCTTCGTGGTTGAGGTACTGTCGGAAATAGCCGTGCTGGTACATGAGACCGACTCCCACCAGGGGAAGCCCCGTGTTGGAGGCGGCCTTGAGGTGGTCCCCGGCCAGGATCCCCAGCCCCCCGGCAAAGAGCGGCAGGCTCTCATGCAGGCCGAATTCCATGGAGAAATAGGCGATCGCCTCGGAGCGCGCGAGCGGCAGCTCGAAGCGGATCTCGGGCTGGTTGACCCGCTTTTCGAACATCTGGCGCACGCGCTCGAGGTGCCCGGTGAAGCTCGCCTCGCGCGCGAGCTTCTGGAGGCGCCCCTGCGGGAGGCGGGCGAGAAAGGGAATGGGGTTACGCTGGCATTCGGCCCACAGCCGGGGGTCCATGCGGCGGAAGAGCTCGACCGCATCGCGTGTCCAGCACCACCACATGTTCTGGGCCAGGGTCTCGAGGAAGGCCAGGTTTTCCGGAATGTTCGGCCGGACCTGAAAATAGCTGAACTGGACCATCGTCGGGTACACTCTCAGCAGGGAAAGGAAGTGGCGCGAAAGGCCGCGGCGTGCGGAGAAAAGCGGCGCCCGCGGTTGGCTTTTCCGGCGAGCAGGATATCGGCTGGGCCGGGAAAAATCAATCGGCCGCCGACGGCCGCGGGCCGCCGCCGAGCTTGAGCCACACCCGGACCCATTCGCTTGCGCCCCAGGCCTGTGCGTCGCAGCCGCGGGGGGTGTGTGGACGGTCGCCGTCCAGGATCTCCGGCAGGTGCCCCAGGCAACCGCTTTCGAGGAGCGGGAGGCTGCTCGTCAACCAGGCGAGCGCCGTTTGCCGGCCCGCCTCGCCGTAGAGACCGGCCCAGGCTTCGGCGTAAGACGGAAAGAGCCAGGTCCAGGCCGTCCCGTTGTGATAGGCCGGTTTGCGCTGGGTGTCCTCGTCGCCGCGGTAGGTGCCCCGGTAGGGACGCCAGGGGTCGTTCAAAAGACGGCCCCGCCACTCGACCGGGAGGGGGTGGGTGACCGGCCGGTCGGCGAGGCTGCGGATCCCGCCGGGGACGAGCAGTTCCTCGCAGGCGGCGAGAACCGCCCGGGCGATCGCGGGGTCCTCGACCGCCCCGAGGGTCAAGGCGAGGAGCTGGTTGGGGCGCAGGTGGTCGTCGGCGCGGGCCTCCGCCGCCGGGGTCCCCGGCCCGCCGTGCAGGCAGTCGGCGAAGAAACCTTCCGCGGGACGCCAGAAGCGTTCGCGGAGCGACCGGCGGACGCGTTGCGCGAGGTCGTTCCATTCCGCGGCGGCTGCGGAATCGAGTCGCGCCATCAGCTGCAGGGCGGCATGCCAGAGGGCCTGGATTTCAATCGGGTAGCCCTCCCGGGGACTGGCCGCCGGGTGCTGGGTGTCCATCCACGTGAAATGGGTCGGGCTGAACAGCAGGCCCGAGGCCGGGTCCATGCGCACGCCGTTGGGCGCCCCCCGCCGAAGCCCGTGCAGGATGGAGGCGACGACCTCGCGCAGGCGTCGGCCGCCGCAGTCGATCTCCAGGGCCTCGAGGCCTCCCTCGGCCTCGGCGAGCTCCGCGCAGCAGACGGCGAACCACAGCGGGGCATCGGAGGTGTCGCGGTTGGCGGTATCGGCGCCGCGGATCATGTTAGGCAGCGTTCCCCGCTCCTCGAAGCGGCCGAAGAGCCGGAGCACCGAACGCGCCGTCGAGAGCCTTCCGGCCGCGATCAGGCCGCGGCAGAAGATCAGCGAGTCCCGCCCCCAGTCGAGAAACCAGGGGTACCCCGCGATCACCGTCTTCAGGCCGTCGCGTTCGACGAGGTAGTGTTCCAGAGCCTCCCGGGCCACGGCGAGCGGAGGGGCGGGGGCGTCTTCGCGGAACAGGGGCCCGGGGCAGGGCTCCGCTTCGGCGT
>JBBFLI020000040.1:0-34889 GCA_037481615.2 Desulfobacterales bacterium | reverse complement strand
CGTGCATCGCTTTTTTCCATGCACAAAGATAGAACACAAGTTAACCAATATTGCCATATTTAATTGCCGCGTTAATAGCCGCTTGACTTGGGACGATGTAAACTTTGAGACCAGCGAAGTGATTCTCTACACCGGCAAGAAATCCGGTTGCCATCTAACTCCATGAATCATACCGATGACCACTAAGGTTCATGAGATTCTCTGCCGGCGGTATCAGAACCGAGACTCATCAAAGCCGTGGGTGTTCTGGCACCGCTACTGGAGTCGGAAGCAGGGGAAGCATGTCGAGTGGCCTTACGACGACAGGAAGAAAATCATCAAGAAGCTCTGCGAGGATGCCAAGGTGAGTTATTTTCGTTTTCATCCAATTCGGCATTCAGGGGCATCGATAATGGACAAGAGTAATGTCCCGATCGGCACTATACGACGAATACTTGGCCATGAAAATCGAAAGACAACCGAATTTTACCTTCACAACATAGGAGATGCAGAGCGAGAAGCGATGCGAATTTTTGAGCGATCACGGCAATAGTCTTGCACAAGTCCCACACAACTGCTCAATTAACGAAAAAAGGGCCAGCCAGCATTTGGCTAACCCCTTTTTCTAACTAACAATTTTCTGGTGCCGATAGACAGAATCGAACTGCCGACACGAGGATTTTCAGTTCAAAACGCTACTCATCCGGGAAAGCGTAGATTTCAACCTGTTGATTCTGTCACATTTTTAAAATTTGTCTTTGGTATCGTTTTAAAAAATTAGGAATAATTTGACTTTGACGGGCACAATTTAAGCACAGTTTTCAGCCGGTAAAAGTGTCTCATATTTCTTGGCGGCCAGGGAATTTGACAGCTTCCACCCTTCACTGCAGCCGGTCCACCGAGCGATCTGACTCGACCACCTCCTACACCAGATTGTTAGACTGAGCTTCGAGGGTGTATTAGGCAACACTGGTGGGGTGTGTTCCAAGTTCCTTTTGAACCGGTTGTCGCACCTCTTTTTCTTTCCTTCGGAGTGTTTCCAAATCGCTCTCTCGCTGTTTGATGCATCTGATTAGGTAGGTGTTCAGCCGCGTGATGAACGTCTGCGAAGCCCTTTGGGATTTGAAGCGAACAATGAGTTAGTTGTTTGTTGAAAAATTCACGTCGGAGGCACGGATTACTCCGACGCGGGAAATTACATTTGCGAGTGGCCTTGCGCTTGGCGTGGCCGTACTAGCGCCGTTGAAGATCCTGATCGGCCTGGAGCGCTTCGTGGAACATCGGGTTGCCGACCAACTGGTGTTTGCCCTCAGCCTGGGCGTAGCTGACCAGCAACCGGTCGTCATCGAAGAAGTGGCGGTCGAGAGCGATTTCCAGGAACATTTTCCTGTGTTCCTGACTTTGGCCAGGACAGGCCTGCGACTGGGTGAAGCGCTCGGTCTCCAATGGGGCGACATCGACTTCCGGGGAGGGTTTTTCGAAATCCGGCGGGCATGGGTCAATGGACGTATCACCACGACCAAGACTAAAAAGACACGATGCGTTGATGCCACTCCGCAGCTTTGGGCCACTTTGAGGACCTTGAGACAGCGACGCCAAAGAGCAGACGCTGAAAAACGGCTGGGGAGACGTGCCGGAATGGGTTTTTGTGAACCAAGACGGCAAGCCAATTGATCCAGGAAATCTGCGCGGCCGTGTTCATTACAAGGCGTGCGAAAAAGCCAAACGGCGAAGGGTCCGCATCCACGACATCAGACACGCCTATGCCACCATTCGCATTTCTGCCGGCCACAACATGGCGGATGTGTCCCGCCAGCTCGCTCATGCGTCAATCAAGATCACCGTGGGCACTTACTACCACTGGCTTCCGAGTCAGCACATCGGAGAAGTTGCCCAGCTGGATGAGATCGGCAAAGCCAGCGACAATCCGCAACCCAGCCGCAACCAAAAAGAACAAGGGGCAGCGGACCAATCCGCAACCCCTTGATGACACTGGTGCCGAGGGACAGAATCGAACTGCCGACACGGGGATTTTCAGTCCCCTGCTCTACCGACTGAGCTACCTCGGCACGCAAGGCGGCACTGCATGAATGCCCGGTTTTGTAGGCAACCCGTGGATTCTTGTCAAGATCTTTTTGGGGCGGCCCCGAGGTCGCCGGCAAGGAACTGGAGGATGGCGGCCGCGGCAGCGGCCGCGGTGTCGGCTCGCAGAACGCGGGGTCCGAGACGGCGCACGAGAAAACCCGCCGCGGCCGCGGCATCGGCCTCCTCCCGGCTGAAGCCGCCCTCCGGCCCCAGGACCGCAAGCACCGAGGAGGCCTCCCCCCCGCGGAGATCGGCGGCCGAGAGCGGCGTTGCGGCCTCCTCCCAGAAAAGGACCCGCACCTCCCAGTCGGTCTCGACGGCGAGGAGCCGCTCGAGCGAGGTTTCCTCCTCCACTTCCAGGAGGTTCCCGCGGCGGCACTGCTTGAGCGCCTCGACCGCGATCCTGCGCCAGCGCTCGCGGCGGAAGGCGCTCCGCCCCGCCGCCGGCCGCACGACCGCCCGCGCGCAGGAAAGCGGGATGAAGCGCGCGGCCCCCAGTTCGGAGAGCGTGCGCACGAGGCGGTCCATCTTCTTCTCCTTCAGCCAGCCCTGGGCGAGCCCCAGGCGAAGCGAAGGGATCCCGGCGGCGGGCCGTTTCTCGCGCACCTCGAGCTCGAGGCGGCCCGGGAGCACGCGGTCGATCACCGCGAGGTACTCGAATCCGCAGCCGTCCACGAGCCCCACCTCGGAGCCCCGCGAAAGCCTGAGCACGTGGCGCGCATGGGCCGCCTCGGCCCCCTCGACGACCGCCCGCGCGCCGTCCACGGCGGATGGCGCGACATAGAAAAAACGCATGGGCTCTTCCTCCCGATTCCGACCCGACACGCCTTTTAGCGCGATCCGTCGCGGGCTGCAATCGCCGGCCCCGCCGCTTCGCCTTGCCAGCGTTCGAGGCCCGTGCTATTCGTTTCCTCATCGAAAAGCCCGACAGGACCCGGTCCGATGCCGGGGAAGGATCGACGAATGGATCACGAGGACAAAAAACGGACGCCCGCGCCCCCGACCGAGGAGGACGAAGAGATCATCGAGCTCATCGAGGAGGTGGCCGAGGAGAGCGGTCGACTCGCGCCCGAACCACCGGCGTCCGCTCTTCCGGATCTCCCCGCGCTCGATCGGAACGAACTCGGGGAAGACCGGAAAGAGGCGGCCGCGGAGGACCTCGAGCTGCTCGACGTCGAGGAGGTACCAGGCGACGAGGACCTCCTCTGGTTCGAGGATCTCGACCGCGAACTCCTGCCGCCCGACTCCCTGAGCGAGGACCGCAAGGGGGAAAAACCGGAGCCGGTCGCTGCACGCCCCCCCTCCGAGCCGGGGCTCGAAACCACGGCCGTCGACGTCTTCACCGCGTACCTCGAAGCCGCCGGGGAGGCCCCCGAGGCGGGCCAGGCGTCCGCGGCCCCCATCCCGCCCGCGGTCGAGCCGGCCGCGGCCGCCCTCGCGGCCGTTCCCGGCGCGCTCGCCTCCTCCGCCCGGCCCGAGGCTGCCACCCCCGCCCTGTCCGACGCCGCGATCGAGGCGGCCGTCGAGCGCGTGCTCGAGCGCAAGCTCGGCACGGACATCGCCTCCGCCGTGCGCCAGGCGATCGAGGAGGCCGTCTCCCGCGAAATCGAGCGCGTCAAGCGGCTGATCCTCGGCGAAGACGAGGACGCCGCCCCCTGAGGGGCCCCCGGCAGTTTCCGTTTTTCCCTTCCCGAGCCGGGATTGCCGAAGCCTGCCCCATCTGCTATGGAACCCCTACCCCGCCGGGGCAGCTTGCCGCTTCTCTTGCGGGCGGACGAGAAAGGGGATTTCGGGTCATGGCCAAGGCGAGTCTCGACAAAGCCTACGAGCCGCACGAGGTGGAGCGGCGCTGGTATGCCTACTGGGAGGAAAACGGCCTCTTTGCCGCCGAGGAGGAAAGCGACCGGCCGAGCTTCTCGATCGTCATCCCCCCGCCCAACGTGACCGGGGTCCTCCACATGGGCCATGCCCTGAACAACACCCTCCAGGACATCCTCTGCCGCTATCGCCGCCTCTGCGGGGACAACGTCCTCTGGATGCCCGGCACCGACCACGCGGGGATCGCCACCCAGAACGTGGTCGAGCGCAAGCTCGCCGAACGCGGCCTCACCCGGGAGGCGCTCGGCCGCGAGCGCTTCATCGCGGAGGTCTGGCGCTGGCGCGAAACCTACGGCAGCGCGATCATCCACCAGTTGAAACGCCTCGGCGCCTCCTGCGACTGGAAGCGGGAGCGCTTCACCATGGACGAGGGCCTCTCGCGCGCCGTGCGCAAGGTCTTCGTCGACCTCTACCACGAGGGGCTGATCTACCGCGGAGACTACATCATCAACTGGTGCCCGCGCTGCCGCACGGCGCTCGCCGACCTCGAGGTCGAACACGAGGAGGTCGAAGGCCGCCTCTACCACATCCGCTACCCCTTCGCCGGCGCCGCGGGCGGGCTGACCGTCGCCACCACCCGCCCGGAGACGATGCTCGGCGACACCGCGGTCGCCGTGCACCCCGAGGACGAGCGCTACAAGGCCCTGCCCGCCTCGGCCGTGATCCTTCCCCTCCTGGAGCGGGAGATCCCGGTGATCCGCGACGCCTACGTCGAGCGCGGCTTCGGGACCGGCGCCCTCAAGGTGACCCCGGCGCACGACCCGAACGACTTCGAGATCGCCCGGCGCCACGGCCTGCCCGCGGTCAAGGTGATCGGCGACGACGGCCGCATGACCGAGGAGGCCGGCCCCTTCCGGGGCCTCGACCGCTTCGAGTGCCGCAAGCGCGTGGTCGCCGAACTCGAGCGCCGGGGGCTTCTCCTGGAGACGCACCCCCACCGGCACGCCGTCGGGCACTGCTACCGCTGCCGCACGGCGATCGAGCCGAACCTCTCGCGGCAATGGTTCGTGAAGGCCCGGCCGCTCGCCGAGCCGGCGATCGCCGCGGTGCGCGAGGGCCGCACGCGCATCATCCCCGAGACCTGGGCGAACACCTACTTCGATTGGATGGAGAACATCCGCGACTGGTGCATCTCGCGGCAGATCTGGTGGGGGCACCCCATCCCGGCCTGGACCTGCGCGGCCTGCGGCGAGGTGCACGTGGCCATGGAGGCCCCGGGGCGCTGCGCGAAGTGCGGTGCGGCGGAGCTCTCCGCCGAGGAGGACGTCCTCGACACCTGGTTCAGCTCGGCCCTGTGGCCCTTCTCGACCATGGGCTGGCCGGAGGACACCGCGCTGCTGCGCCGCTTCTACCCGACCTCGGTCCTCGTCACCGGCTTCGACATCCTCTTCTTCTGGGTGGCGCGCATGATGATGATGGGCCTGCACTTCCTCAAGGCCGTGCCCTTCCGCGACGTCTACGTGCACGCCCTCGTGCGCGACGAGGAAGGCCAGAAGATGAGCAAGTCCAAGGGGAACGTGATCGACCCCCTGGAGATCATCGACCGCTACGGGACCGACGCCTTCCGCTTCACGCTCGCCGCCTTCGCCGCCCAGGGCCGCGACATCAAGATGAGCGAGAAGCGGGTCGAGGGCTACCGCCACTTCATCAACAAGATCTGGAACGCCGCGCGCTTCACGCTCATGCACCTCGAAGGGGAACGCGGGCTCCCCCCGCGGGAGGAGCTCTCTCTCCCCGACCGCTGGGTTCTCTCGCGGCTGGCGAACGCCGCGGCCGAGAGCCGGCGGGCGCTCGACGCCTACCGGTTCAACGACGCCGCGGCGGCCCTCTACCGCTTCGTGTGGCACGAGTTCTGCGACTGGTACCTCGAGGCGGCGAAACCCGCGCTGCTCGACCCGGCGCGGCCGGAGGCGCGCGCGGCCGCGCAGGCGGTGCTCGGACGCGTCCTGCGCGACGCGCTCATCCTGCTGCACCCCTTCATCCCTTTTGTGACCGAGGAGATCTGGCACCAGCTCCCGGGGGCTTCGGGTTCGATCTCGCGCGCGGCCTTCCCGGAGGTCTCCGCCTTCCGGGACGAGGCGGCCGAGGAGCGCATGGGGATCCTGATCGCGGCGGTGACGGCCGTGCGCAACATCCGCGGCGAGACGGGCATCGCCCCCGGCCAGACGCTGGAGGCGCTCGTCCACACCGCCCGGCCCGGGGTGCGCGAAACGCTCGCCGCCGAACGGGAGCTCGTGAGGCGCCTGGCGAGGCTCTCCTCGCTTTCCTTTCTCGAACACCCCGGGCGGCCGCGCGGGGCGGCCACGGCGGTGGCGGCCGGGGCGACGATCTACGTCCGCCTCGAGGGGGTGATCGACTTCGCCCGCGAGGCGGCGCGGCTCGACAAGGAACTCGGCAAGGTCGAAAAGGAGCTTGCCGCCCTCGAGCGCAAGCTCGGAAACGCGGACTTCCTCGCCAAGGCGCCCGCCGAGGTGGTGCAGAAAGTGCGCGCCCAACAGGCGGAGCTCGGCGAGCGGCAGGAGAAGCTCCGCACGCATCTCGAGCGGATCCGCGCCTATGATCCCGCTTCGTGACACGATCGAGGCCCGCTCGCGGCCCTTCGTCACCCGCAGCCTGATCGCGGCGAACGTCCTCGTCTTCCTCGTGCAGCTCGCCCAGGGGCCGCACCTCGACCGCTTCATCTTCCTCTACGGCCTCGTCCCGGCGCGCTACTTCGTCGCCCCGTTCACGGAGTACTTCACTTTCGGCGAGCAGGCCTTCGCGCTCTTCTCCTTCATGTTCCTCCACGGCGGCTTCGGCCATCTCTTGGGCAACCTGTGGTCGCTCTACATCTTCGGCGACAACGTGGAGGACCATCTCGGGCCGCTGCGCTACCTCGTCTTCTACCTCCTGAGCGGGCTCGCCTCGGGCGCGGCCCACCTGCTGATCTACCCGACCTCCACCGTCCCCACGATCGGGGCGAGCGGGGCGATCGCCGGCGTCATGGGCGCCTACTTCCTGCTTTTCCCCTCGGCGCGGATCCTCACCCTGGTGCCGATCCTCTTCATCCCCTACTTCTTCGAGATTCCGGCTTTCTTCTACCTCGGGCTGTGGTTCCTCCTGCAGTTTCTGAACGCCGCGAGCGCCACCGGGGGGGCGGGCGGCGTGGCTTGGTGGGCGCACATCGGGGGCTTCGTCTTCGGCATGCTGCTCGTCAAAATCGCCGACCGCATGCCCCGGGCGGGGCTCGGCGACCCCCTGCGGCGCCTCGCCGCCAACCCCCGCACCGAGGGCCTGCGGGCGCTGCACCCCGAGCGGTGGGGGGATTCGGGGGACCGGGTCGCGATCCTCGCCGTCTCGCCCTGGGAGGCCGAGTTCGGGGCCCGGAAGATGATCACCTTGCCGGGCCGCTTCGGGAACCGGCTGCTTCGCGTCGCGGTGCCGCCGGGGGTGCGCGACGGGATGCGCCTGCGCCTGCGCGGGATGGGGGCGCTCCGCGAGGACGGCGGCCGGGGGGACCTGCTGCTCGAAATCCGGGTGCTGCCGAGCTGAGGGGACTTCAGGAAGAGGCCGCGGGTTCTTTCTGCACGGCGGTCAGCACGGAGACGCGGTTCCGCCCCGCTTCCTTGGAGCGGTACATCGCCTCGTCCGCGCGGCGCACGAAGGCTTCGAGCGTCTCCCGCGGGGCATACTCCGTCACCCCGACGCTGATCGTCTTGTTGATCGGCGGCCCGGAGCGCGGATGGAAGACTTCGGCCTCGAGGGTCGCCCGGATCCGCTGGGCGACCGTGCGGGCTTCCTCGGCGCCGGTCTCGGGCAGGATCACCGTGAACTCCTCGCCCCCGTAACGGTAGGCGGAGTCGTTCGCCCGCAGGCAGGACTTGAGGATCTGGCTGAAGCGCACGAGAACCTTGTCGCCCTCGAGGTGGCCGTAGGTGTCGTTGTATTCCTTGAAATGGTCGATGTCGATCAGCAGCAGCGAGAGCGGGTGGCGGTAGCGCACGGAGCGGTCGATCTCGAGCTCGAGCTGGTGGTAGAAATGCCGGGAGTTGTAGAGCGCGGTCAGGCCGTCGGTCACGGCCATCTTCTGGAGCTCCTCGAGCATGCGGTTCCGCTCCGCGGTGAGTTCGCGCTCGCGCATCACCCGCTTGACCCGCAGGAGCAGCTCCTCGTAGCGCAGCGGCTTCACCACGAAGTCGCTCGCCCCCCGGCCGATCGCATCCTCGTAGGAGTAATCCCCGCCGTAGCCGGTCATGACGATGACGTCGGCCAGGTGCTCTTGCCTGACGGCCTGGGTCAGGTCGAGGCCGCTGATCGCCCCGGTGAGCTCGATGTCCGTGATGACGAGATCGAAGCAATCGCCGCGCAGGCGGGAGAGCCCCTCCTCGCCGGTCGCGGCCGACTCGGTTTCATAGCCCGAGCGGTTGAGGTACTCGCAGAGGACCTGGCAGACATCGACCTGGTCGTCGACGATGAGAATCCGCTTCCGCTCCACCTTCCCCCCCCGACGTCCGGCGCGCCCGGGCCTCCGCGCGGCGCTGCGGCGGCATCCGTCTTGACAGGATGCGGGACGGGTTGCTAATTGGCCCGCTTTGCGCGATAGTGCCATGATACCGGCGAACGGACGCCGCGTCAATGCACGCCGCCTCGGGCGGCAGGCCCCTCGATTCCCGGATCCGGTCCGCAGCCCGGAGGGGCGCGGGATCCTCCGAGCATGGATCGCATACGCAACTTCAGCATCATCGCCCACATCGATCACGGCAAGTCCACCCTATCGGACCGGCTGATCCAGGCCTGCCGCATCGTGCCCGACCGCGAGTTCCAGGACCAGATCCTGGACACAATGGAGATCGAGCGCGAGCGCGGGATCACGATCAAGAGCCAGACCGTGTGCCTGCCCTACGAGGCCGCGGACGGCAAGCGCTACGTCCTCAACCTGATCGACACCCCCGGGCACGTGGACTTCACCTACGAGGTCTCGCGCGCGCTCGCCGCCTGCGAGGGGGCGCTGCTCCTCATCGACGCCAGCCAGGGGGTCGAGGCCCAGACGCTCGCCAACCTCTACCTCGCTCTCGAGCACAACCTCGAGATCCTGCCCGTGATCAACAAGATCGATCTCCCCTCGGCCGACCCGGAGCGGGTCAAGCGGCAGATCGGCTCCGACCTCGGGCTCGACCCGGAGGGGGCGCTGCTCGTCTCCGCCAAGGAGGGCACGGGGATCGGGGAGCTTCTCGAGGCGATCGTGCAGCGGCTCCCCGCGCCCGCAGGCGACCCGGAAGCCCCGTTGCGCGCGCTGATCTTCGACTCGCACTACGACCCCTACCGCGGAACGGTCGTCTACCTGCGGGTCTTCGACGGCCGCTTGAGGAGCGGGGATGCGATCCTTTTGCTTTCGAACGGCGCCACCTACAAGGTGGAGGAGGTCGGCATCTTCCAGCTCCGCCAGGTCCCGGCCGAGGCGCTCGAGGCCGGGCAGGTGGGCTACCTCACAGCCGGCATCAAGACGATCCGCGACGTGCGCATCGGGGACACGGTGACGCACCGCGACCGCCCCTGCGAACAGCCGCTTCCGGGCTTTAAGGAGTTCAAGCCGGTCGTCTTCTCCTCGATCTACCCGGTCGCCGCCGACGACTACGAGGAGCTCGCCGCCGCGCTCGAAAAGCTCCGCCTGAACGACGCCGCGCTCGTCTACGAGAAGGACACCTCGGCCGCGCTCGGCTTCGGCTTCCGCTGCGGGTTCCTGGGGCTCCTCCATCTCGAGGTCGTCCAGGAGCGGCTCGAGCGCGAGTACGGCCTCTCGCTCATCCTCACCGCCCCGTCGGTCCGCTACCGCATCCGGCTGCGCGACGGCTCGGAGATCACGATCGACAACCCCGCCCTCTACCCCGACCCGGCGACGATCGAGGCGACCTTCGAGCCCTTCATCCGCGCCACGATCCTCGTCCCGGACCGCTACATGGGGGCGGTGATGAAACTCTGCCTCGACCGGCGCGGGACGAGCGTGAACTACCAGTACCTCACGAGCGACCGCCTGGAGATGATCTTCGAGCTGCCGCTCGCCGAGGTGATCTACGACTTCTACGACCGCTTGAAGTCGGTCACCCAGGGCTACGGCTCCTTCGATTACGAGCTGATCGACTACCGCGAGACCGATCTCGTCAAGCTCGACATCCTGATCAACGGCGAGCGCGTCGATGCCCTCTCGCAGCTCGTCCACCGCGACCGGGCCGTCGCCCGCGCCCGCGCCGCCTGCGAGCGGATCAAGGAGGAGATGCCGCGGCAGATGTTCAAGATCCCCATCCAGGGGGCGATCGGGGGCACGATCATCGCGCGGGAGACCGTCTCGGCCCTGCGCAAGGACGTGCTCGCCAAGTGTTACGGCGGGGACGTGACCCGCAAGCGCAAGCTCCTCGAGAAGCAGAAAAAAGGGAAAAAACGCATGAAAATGGTCGGCAAGGTGATGATCCCGCAGTCCGCCTTCCTCGCGGTCCTGCGCAGCGACGAGGAGTAGGATCCCCCTTGCCGGCCCCGTGGGGAAAGACCGCCATGGGCAAGACCATCGCTGAAAAGATTTTTGAAGCGCACCTCGTCGACCGGCCCGCCGAGGACGTCTGGGTGCTCTCCCTCGACGCCGTCTTCTGCCACGAGATCACCACCCCGCCGGCGATCCTCGAGCTCGTCCGCCGCGGCAAGGACCGGGTCTTCGACCCCGCGCGCATCAAGGCCGTGATCGACCACGTGACCCCGGCGAAAGACGGCAAGACCGCGCTCCAGGGAAAGATCCTGCGCGACTGGGCGCGCCGCCACGGGATCCGGGATTTCTTCGACGTGGGCCGAAACGGGGTCTGCCACGTGCTCTTCCCCGAGAAGGGCTTCGTCCGCCCGGGCTACGCCGTGGTCATGGGCGACTCCCACACTTGCACGAACGGCGCCTTCGGGGCCTTCACGCCCGGCGTGGGAACGACCGACCTGGCGGTCGCCATCCTCAAGGGGGTCTGCGCCTTCCGCACCCCGCGCACGATGAAGATCACGCTTTCGGGGACCCTCCCCCCGGGGGTCTTCGCCAAGGATGCCATCCTCGCCGTCATCGGCCGGATCGGCGTCGACGGGGCGACCGACCGCATCGTCGAGTTCGACGGCCCGGCGGTCGAGGCGATGGACATGGAAGCGCGCATGACCCTCTGCAACATGACCGTCGAGGCGGGGGCCACCTGCGGCATCTGCCGGCCGGACGAAAAGACGGTGGACTTCCTCTGGGAGTTCATCCGGGGCGACTTCGCCGACCGGAAGGCGGCCGCGGCCGCCTTCCGGCGCTGGTGGCCCGACCCCGACGCCGTCTACGAGCAGGAGATCGCGATCGACGTCTCCGGGCTCGAGCCGCTTGCCACTTTCGGCTACAAACCCGACCAGGTGAAGCCCGTGCGCGAGCTCGCGGGAACCCCGATCGACCAGGTCTTCATCGGCTCCTGCACGAACGGGCGCCTGAGCGACCTGCGGGTCGCCGCCGCCGTCGTCCGCGGTCGGACGATTCACCCCCGCGTGCGCGGGATCGTCTGCCCGGCCACCCCGAAGATCTACGCCGCCGCGCTGCGCGAGGGGTTGATCGAGGATTTTCTCCAGGCGGGTTTCTGCGTCACCCACCCGACCTGCGGCCCCTGCTTGGGCATGAGCACCGGCGTGCTCGCCGAGGGCGAGGTGTGCGCCTCGACCTCGAACCGCAACTTCAACGGCCGCATGGGCAAGGGCGGTATGGTGCACCTGATGAGCCCGGCGACCGCCGCGGCCTCGGCGCTCGCGGGCGCGATCGCCAATTCCCCCCTCTTCCCCGGAACCCGGAGGACGCCATGAAGACCTTCGGCGGGTCGGCGCGGTTTCTCGACCGCGCCGACATCAACACCGACGAGATCATCCCCGCGCGCTATCTGACCGAGGTCGAGCGCGCGGCCCTGAAACCCTTCCTGCTCGAGGATCTGCGGCTCGAGGGGTTCGACCCGCAGCGCGACCTGGCAGGCTGCGAAGCGCTCATCGCGCGCGCGAACTTCGGCTGCGGCTCCTCGCGCGAGCACGCGGCCTGGGCGCTCGAGGTGAACGGCATCCGCCTCGTCGTCGCCCCGAGCTTCGCGCGCATCTTCCGGCAGAACATGTTCAACGGCGGGCTCCTCGCCCTCGAGCTGCCGGCGGCCGCGATCGACGGGCTCTTCCGCAGGTTCGCCCGCCGCCCCGGGATCCGCGCCGTGGCCGATCTCGAAGCGGGCCTCCTCGAGGTCGGCGGCGAAGGCGAGGTGGAGCGGGTCCCCTTCGAGCTGGGGGGCTTCGAGCGGGCGCTCCTCGAGGCCGGGGGCTGGCTCGAATACGCGGACCGGCGCTACGAAGCCGGAAAGCGGAAAGGGGGCTGAAGATGGCCGGGTGGAAGATCGCCGTGCTGGCCGGCGACGGCATCGGGCCCGAGGTGATGGCCGAGGCGCTCAAGGTGCTCGCGGCGGTCCGCCGGCGCTTCGGGCTGGAGATCACCTTCGCGGAGGCGCCCGTCGGCGGGGCGGCGATCGACGCCTGCGGCGAGGCCCTGCCCGCGGCGACCCTCTCCCTCTGCGAAAACTCCGACGCCATCCTCTTCGGCTCGGTCGGCGGCCCGAAGTGGGAGGCCCTGCCCCCCGAGCGGCAGCCGGAGCGGGCCTCGCTCCTTCCGCTCCGGCGCCACTTCAACCTCTTCTGCAACCTGCGGCCGGCGCGGGTCTTCCCGAGCCTCGCCCCGGCGAGCCCGCTCCGCCCCGACATCGTGGGCGAGGGCTTCGACATCCTCTGCGTGCGCGAGCTGACGGGCGACATCTACTTCGGCGCCCCGCGCGGCCGCGAGGGAAGCGGTGCCGCGGAGCGCGCCTTCGACACCATGGCCTACCGGCGCTTCGAGATCGAGCGCATCGCCGAGGCGGCCTTCCGCCTCGCCCGCGGCCGCAGGCGGCGTGTCGCCTCGGTCGACAAGGCGAACGTCCTCGAAACGAGCCGGCTGTGGCGGGAGGTGGTCACGGAGGTGGCCGCGCGCCACCCCGATGTCGCCCTCGAGCACCTCTACGTGGACAACGCCGCGATGCAGCTCCTGCGGCAGCCCGGCCGCTTCGACGTGCTGCTCTGCGGCAACCTCTTCGGGGACATCCTCTCCGACGAGTGCGCCATGCTGACCGGCTCGCTCGGGCTGCTCCCCTCGGCGAGCACGAACGAGCGCGGGTTCGGGCTCTTCGAGCCCGCGGGCGGCTCGGCCCCCGACATCGCCGGCCGGGGGATCGCCAACCCCATCGCCCAGATCCTCTCCGCGGCCCTGATGCTGCGCATCGCCCTGGGGCTCGCGGAGGCCGCCCGGGCGGTCGAAGAGGCGGTGGAAAGGACGCTGGCGGCCGGCTTGCGCACGGCCGACATCGCCGCCCCGGGGGAGCCCGCCGTCGGCACGGCCGCGATGGGCGATGCGATCGCCGGGCGCATCCTCGCCGGCTGAGGTCCCCCCTTGCGGGCCGGGGCCGCTCAGCGCACCTTTTCCTCGCCGCCGGGCCCGCCGACGCCCGCCTCCCGGAGGCCCGCCTTTCTTCCCTCTTCCCAGCAGTGACGGCCGTACCAGTCGATCTGGCGGCAAATCCCGCGGATGATCTGGACCTCCTTCGCCCGCAGCCGCATGCGGGTCCCGAACTGGCGCAGGTTGTTCATGAAGTAGTCGGGGTTCGACGGGTTGAGAAAGCAGATGCGCAGGAGCACCTCCTGCAACTGCGCGTACATCGCATCCAGCTCGAAGCGGTTCGCCAGCCGCGGGACGAACTCCTGCGCCTCGCGCGGCTCGGCCTGGAAGAGCTCCCAGCAGAAGAGGAGGACCGCCTGGGCGAGGTTGAAGGAGGAGAAGCCGGCCGAGGGGATGGTGGCGAGGATGTGGCAGAAGCGCAGGTCCTCGTTGGTCAGCCCCCGGTCCTCGGGGCCGAAGAGGAGCGCGATGCGGTTCTCCCGCGCGATCGGAAGCAAGATCTGCGCGACCGCCTCGGGGGTGTGGACGACGGAGCGCTCCCCGCCGCGCCGGGCGGTTGTCCCGACGACGAAATGAAACTCCGCGAGCGCCTCCTCGAGCCGCCCGAAGACCTCCATCTGCTCCACGACGTCGAGCGCCGGGCCGGTCGCCGTCTTGCAGACGCGCGTGAGGTCGCAGCGCGGGGGGTCGACGAGGATCAGCCGCCGGAACCCGAGGTTGCACATGGCGCGCGCCGCCGCGCCGATGTTCTCCGGGATGTTCGGCTGGACGAGGACGATCGCCACATGCTCCGGGTCGAAGCCCCGGTTCATCCGCTCACGATCTCAAGACGGTTGAAAAGGAAGGCGATTTCGAAGGCCGCCGTCTCCGGCGCATCCGAGCCGTGAACGGCGTTCTTCTCGATGTCGGTCGCAAACCGCCGGCGGAGCGTGCCCTCGGCGGCCTTGCCCGGGTCGGTCGCCCCCATGAGCTCGCGCCAGCGGGCGATCGCGCGCTCGCCTTCGAGAACGAGCGCGACCGCGGGCCCCGAACTCATGAAGGCGGTCAGGCTGTCGAAGAAGGGCCGGCCGCGATGCACGGCATAGAAGCCCTCGGCCTGCGTGCGGCTGAGCCGAATCATCTTCAGGGCGGCGATCCGCAGCCCGCTCTCTTCGATCGCCGCAAGGATCTTTCCCGTGAGCCGTCGCTCGACCGCATCGGGCTTGATGATCGCAAGGGTCTGTTCCATCGCATGTTTTCCTTTCCATTTCCGAAGGTTTTCGCCGCTGCGTGTAGCAGAGGGAGCACACCAAGTCAACCGCCCCCGGGCCGCGGCCGGTTGACACCGAATGGCCCTGCTTCCTATAATTTTTGCATTGCCTTCGGACCGTTGAACCTTGCGCGGAGGGCCCATGCCGATCTACGAGTTCTACTGCGAGGACTGCAACACAATCTTTCAGTTCTACTCGCGGGTCGTCAACACGACCAAGCGCCCCACCTGCCCCAAGTGCGCCAAGCGCGTGCTCTCCCGCCGCATGTCGACCTTCGCCGTGACCGGCCGGGCGCGTGGAGAGGACGAGGACTCCGATCTCCCGATCGACGAGCAACGCGTGGAAGCGGCCATGCAGGCGCTCGCCTCCGAGGCCGAGAACCTGAACGAGGACGACCCCCGCCAGGCGGCCCAGCTCATGCGCAAGCTCACCGACGCGACCGGCCTCGAGCTCAACCCGCGCATGCAGGAGGCGCTCGAGCGGATGGAGCGGGGCGAGGACCCCGAGGCCGTCGAGGCCGAAATGGGCGATGCATTCGAGGAGGAGGAGCCCTTCGTGCTTCCCGGCAAGAAAGGCAAAAAGGTACGCGCGGCGAGGCCTGCTCCCCTGCGCGACGAGACCCTCTACGACCTCTGAGCCGACCGCCCCCGGCGGCCCCCACGGAGGAAGCGATGAACCCCGAAGTCTGGAAGCGGATCGAAGCGCGGCAGGGGGACATCACCACGCTCGCCGTGGATGCCATCGTGAACGCCGCGAACACGACCCTCCTCGGCGGAGGCGGCGTGGACGGGGCGATCCATCGCGCGGCGGGCCCCGAGCTGCTCGAAGCCTGCCGCAGGATCGGCGGCTGCCCCACCGGCGAGGCGCGGATCACGCCGGGATTCCGCCTGCCGGCGCGCTGGGTGATTCACACCGTGGGCCCCGTTTACCAGGGCCGACCCCGCGACCGCGAACTGCTCGCCTCCTGCTACCGCAGGAGCCTCGAGCTGGCGGCGGCACACGGCATCCGCACGATCGCCTTCCCGGCCATCAGCTGTGGGGCCTACGGCTACCCGATCGCGGAGGCCTCCCGGGTCGCCGTCGAGACGACGGCCGGGTTTCTCGCATCCCACCCGGGGATCGAGAAGGTGTTCTTCGTTCTCTTCTCCCCGGCGGACCTCGAGGTCTATCGCCGTCTGCTCGAGGAGAAACGACCCCCGCCCTGACCCCCGCGAGGCCCTGCTTTCCATTTGACATCTCCCTGATCCGCCCCTATCCTACGCCGTCCCGCCCGGTTTTGCGGTGCGCGGACGGCTTGAAATCTGTGGAGGAGGCCCCGTTTCCATGGTCGAAATCACCCCGCTCGCTCACGAGCAGATCGCCGAGTATTTCAAACACCGGGAACTTTCCCCGATCCGCATCTTCCTCAACGAAGGCGGCTGAGGGGGCCCTTCGCTCGCCATGGCTCTGGATGAGCCGCGCGAAACCGACGAGGTGTTCCACATCAACGGGTTCCAGTTCGTGGTGGACAAGAAATTCTTCGAGAAAGCCAAGCCGATCACCGTCGACTTCGTGGGCTACGGCTTTCGCATCACCTCCAGCCTCAACCTCGGGGAGGCCGGCGGCTGCGGCGGCTGCAAAGGGTCCTGCAGCACCGGCGCCTGATCGCCGAGAGCTGATCGACGGGACGGGCGGCGGACCGATCTGCCGCCCGTCTTTGATTTCCAGGCCCCATCCGTGTTAGCCTCCTCACACAAGAGGCGCGCAGAGCTGCAGAGTGCCCCTCTGCGCTTTCCCCTCTGGAAACGGGTCGAACCATGACTTGGGCGGGCTGGGTCATCGTGGCCGGGATCGTGCTCGGGGTCGGGTTCCGTCTCCTTCACCGCAGACGTTCCGCGGCAGGCGGCAGGGCCGAGACCTACGAGTGCACGGACTGCAACGACCGCGACTGCGAGTGCCGCAAGTCGGATTCCTGATCGGGAGGTGCCGGCATGAAGGATTTCATGGACCTGGTCCGGGGACGCCGGAGCGTGCGCAAGTACGAGCCGCGGCCGGTTCCCCCGGAGTCCCTCGACGCCGTGCTCGAGGCCGTGCGCTGGGCGCCCTCCTGGGCGAACACCCAGTGCTGGGAGATCGTCGTCGTGCGCGATACCGAGCGCAAGCGGATGCTCCAGGAGACGCTTCCGGAAAAGGGCAACCCCGCGCGGCCGGCCATGGTCGAAGCCCCGGTCGTGCTCGCGCTCTGCGGACGGCTGCGGCGCTCGGGCTACTACAAGGACCAGGCGGTGACCAAGTTCGGCGACTGGATGCTCTTCGACCTGGGGATCGCCTGCCAGAATTTGTGCCTCGCGGCCCACGCCCTGGGGCTGGGGACCGTGATCGTGGGGCTCTTCGACCACGACCGGGCCCGGGACATTCTGAAGGTCCCCGCGGACTGCGAGCTCGTGGCCCTGATCCCGCTCGGGTACCCGGCGAACATCGGCACCGCGCCCAAGCGGCACGAGATCGCCGAGTTCGTTCACCCCGAGACCTTCTGAGGGAGGGAGGCCGCACCCGGCTCGTGAGCCCATGGCGCCCCCCGCCGCGGAGACGGTCCTTTCCTACCATCAGCGCACGAAGCATCGCCTCGAGCGCTACGCCCGCTCGCCGGGTTTCCTCGACTGGGACAACCAGCCGGACCCTTTCCGGCGCTACGTCGGCTGTGAGCCGATCGCGCTTCCGCTCTCGAGGGAGGACCCGCCGGGGGGCCCGCTTACCCTTTACGAAGGGGCCCGGCGGGCGCGGGGGATCGATCGCGACGCGATCGGCGCCTTTCTCGAACTCTCCCTGGCGCTTTCCGCGTGGAAGGCGGCCGGCGGCGCACGCTGGGCGCTCCGGATCAACCCCTCGAGCGGAAACCTGCACCCGACCGAAGCCTATCTCCTCCTACCGGCCGCGGGGGGGCTGACGCCCGGCCTCTACCACTACGATCCCCTGCACCACGCGCTCGAGCGGCGCGCGGAGCTCGGGGAGCCTCTGCGCCGCCTCCTCTTTCCGGAACACGCGCCGGCCGGTTTCCTCCTCGGTCTGACGAGCATCTTCTGGCGCGAGGCCTGGAAATACGGCGAGCGCGCGTTCCGCTACTGCCAGCTCGACCTCGGGCACGCGCTCGCCGCGCTGCGCTTTGCGGCTGCGCTCTTCGGCTGGACGATCGAGCCGC
Source organism: Desulfobacterales bacterium (assembly GCA_037481615.2). Taxonomy (GTDB): domain Bacteria; phylum Desulfobacterota; class Desulfobacteria; order Desulfobacterales; family SpSt-501; genus SpSt-501. The sequence continues at coordinate 17,038 of JBBFLI020000040.1, read as the reverse complement.
TTTCTTCCCTCTCCGACGAGCAGGCCGCCTCGATCCTCGGCATCGACCGCAGCGCCTTCGCCGCAGGCGAAGAGGAACACCCCGATCTCCTGCTCCGGGTCGGTCCGAGTCGATCCGCCCCCGCGGCCGCCCTCTCCGCCGAGGCGATCGCGCGCGCCGCGAGCCTTCCCCTTCACGGGGTCCCCAACCGCCTGAGCGCCGAGCACCGGGATTGGCCGGTCATCGCCCGCGTCGCCGCGGCCTGCCGCAAGCCGGAAACCGCGACCGCCGACGCCCCTTCCGGGATCCCGCGGCCGTGGCTCTCCGGGCCGGAGTCCCCCCTCGCCGCCGCCCGGATCGTGCGCCAGCGGCGAAGCGGGCTCTCCTTCGACCCGCGCCGCGGGATCGAACGCGAGCGCTTCCTCGTCCTGCTCGACCGCACGCTCCCCCGGCCGGGCAAGGCCCCGTTCGACGCCCTGGCCGACCCGCCGGAGGTCGACCTGTTGCTCTTCGTCCACCGCGTGGCGGGCCTGTCGCCCGGGCTCTATCTCCTCCTGCGCGCCCCCGGGCACGAAGACGCGCTCCGCAGCCGCCTGGCGGCCCGCTTCCGCTGGGAGCCCGTCGTCGCCGGCTTTCCCCTGTTTCTCCTCGAGGAAGGCGATTTCCGGGCAAGCGCCCGCCGGGTCAGCTGCCACCAGGAGATCGCCGGCGATTCCGCCTTCAGCCTGGGGATGATCGCCCGCTTCGAGGAGATCCTCCGCCGGGAGCCCTACCGCTACCGCGCGCTCTTCCGCGAGTGCGGCATGATCGGGCAGGTGCTCTACCTCGAGGCCGAGGCCCAGGGCATTCGCGGCACGGGGATCGGCTGCTTCTTCGACGACGAGGTGCACGCCTTGATCGGCATTTCCGACCTCTCTTTCCAGAGCCTCTACCACTTCACCGCCGGTTTCCCGATCGAGGACCCGCGTCTCACCACGCTCCCGCCTTACGCTCACCTCGGCCCCCCTTGACCCCCGGCTTGCCACCCCGGCCCGCCATGCCTAGCATGGACCATCGACCGCGCCGTCCGCCGTCTGCACCCGCGAGCGCAGCGGCCGGGGCGGCGGGGCAAGGAGGGCACACGATGGCTACCAACCGGCTGGCCCGGGAGAAAAGCCCCTACCTGCTGCAGCACGCGCACAACCCGGTGGACTGGCACGCCTGGAACGAGGAGGCGTTCGCCCGCGCGCGCACGGAGAACCGGCCCATCTTCCTCTCGATCGGCTACGCGACCTGCCACTGGTGCCACGTCATGGAGCGGGAATCCTTCGAAGACGAGGAGGTCGCGCGCCACCTCAACCGCACCTTCGTGTGCATCAAGGTCGACCGGGAAGAGCGCCCCGACGTCGACGCGGTCTATATGGCCGCCTGCCAGCTCCTGAGCGGCGCGGGCGGCTGGCCGCTCACCGTCTTTCTCACCCCCGAGCGCAAACCCTTCTTCGCCGCCACCTACGTCCCCAAGCGCGCCCGCTTCGGCCGCCCCGGGCTGATCGAGCTCTGCGAGCGGGTGGATCAGCTCTGGCGCGCGGACCCGGAGAAGATCCGCCGCATGGCCGACGACGTCCACGGCGCTCTGGGGGTCGCCTTCGCCTTCGAGGGGGGGCAAGCCCCGGGGATGCGGCTGATCGACCGCGCACTCGACGACCTGCGGCTCGCCTTCGACGCCCGCCACGGCGGATTCGAGGGGGCGCCGAAGTTCCCCTCGCCCCATCGCCTCCAGCTCCTGCTGCGCGGCTACGACCGCACGCGCGAGGCCTGGTTCCTCGAGGCCGCCGTGAGGACCCTCCACGCGATGCGCCTCGGCGGGATCTGGGACCACGTGGGTTTCGGCTTTCACCGTTACTCGACCGACGCGCGCTGGTTTCTGCCGCATTTCGAGAAGATGCTCTACGACCAGGCCGGCATCGCGCTCGCGGCGGCCGAGGCCTACCAGCTCACCTCCGACCCGCTTCTTGCGCGCACGGTCGAGGAAACCTTCGCCTACGTCCTGCGGGACATGACCTCCCCCGAAGGCGCCTTCTTCTCCGCCGAGGACGCCGACAGCGAGGGCGAGGAGGGCCGGTTCTACCTCTGGACGCTCGAGGAGTTCCGCCGCGTTCTGGGGGAGGCGGAGGCGCGTTTCTGGGAGCCCCTTTTCGGGCTGCGGGCCGAGGGCAATTTCGCCGCGGAGGCGACGGGCCGGGCCACGGGGATGAACCTGCTCGCGCTCGGGGAGCCGTTCTCCCGCCGCGCGAAGGCGCTGGGCATCGCCGAGGAGGCGCTCTGGGCCCGCTGGGAGGAGGCCCGGCGGCGGCTTTTCACCGCGCGCCGTCAGCGCATCGCCCCGCTCCGGGACGACAAAATCCTCACCGACTGGAACGGCTGGATGATCGCCGCGCTCGCCTTCGGCTCGCGGGCGCTCGGACGCCCCGGCTGGCGGGAGGCGGCCGAACGCGCTGCCGTCTTCCTGCGCGAGCGTCTGCGGGCACCCGACGGGGGGTTGCTCCATCGCTACCGCGCGGGCGAAGCCGCCGTCCCGGGGCAGGCCGCCGACTACGCCTTTCTCATCCACGGTCTCCTCCACCTCTACCGCAGCAGCTTCCGGCTCGAATGGCTGGAGGAGGCGCTCGCTCTCCAGGAGCGCATGCTCGGCGAGCTCTGGGATTCCGCCGCGGGAGGCTTTTTCCTCTCCGCCGACGCCGGCGGCGAGCTCCCCGTGCGGCCCAAGGAGGTCTATGACGGGGCCCTGCCCTCGGCGAACTCGATCGCGCTGCTGAACCTGCTGTGGCTCGCGCGCCTGACCGGCCGGAGCGAGTTCGCCGAGCGCGCCGACCGGCTGGTCGCGGCTTTTGCCGGCACCATCGGCCGGCAGCCGGCCTCGTTCGCCGCCTTTCTCTGCGGGCTGGACTTCGCCCTGCGCCCCGCGGAGGATCTCGTCATCACCGGCGGCACGACGGCCGACGAGCTGCTCGAGGCTCTTGACCGCAGCTGGGCGCCGAACCGCGTCGCCCTCTTCAAAAACGAGGAGAACGCCGCGCGGCTCGCACGTATCGCGGGCTTCACGGGCGGCCTGGCGGTCGCCGGCCGGGCCACGGCCCACCTCTGCACCGGCGGCTCCTGCCGAGGGGAGGTGAGCGACCTCGCCGCCTTTCTCGAGCGGCTGCGGACCGCGGACGGAAGGCGATGACCCCGGAGGAGATTGCCCGAATCCGGAGACGGCTGCTCGCCTGGTACGACCGCCGCCGCAGGCATCTTCCCTGGCGCAGAACCGGCGACCCCTACCGCATCTGGGTCTCCGAGGTCATGCTCCAGCAGACGCGCGTCGAGACCGTGATTGCCTACTATGCCCGCTTCTTGCGCCGGTACCCCACGATCGCGCGGCTCGCCGAAGCCGCCCCCGAGGAGGTGCTCAAGGCCTGGGAAGGGCTGGGCTATTACGCCCGCGCGCGGAACCTGCACCGGGCGGCCCGGATCCTTCGCGAGCGGCACGGCGGCTCCTTTCCCGCGGACCCCGAATCCTTCCGCGCCCTCCCCGGCGTCGGAGACTACACGGCGGCCGCGGTATACAGCATCGCTTTCGGGCGGCCGCTTGCGGTCGTGGACGGAAACGTGCGCCGGGTGCTCGCGCGGGTGCTCGCCCTGCCCCTGCCCGTGGACTCGGCCCCGGGGGCGCGGCGCCTCCGCGAAACCGCCGATCGTCTCCTCTCCCCCCGCCGCCCGGGGGACTTCAACCAGGCGGTGATGGAACTCGGGGCCCTCGTGTGCACCCCCCGACGGCCCGGCTGCCCCGGCTGCCCGATCCTCGACCACTGCCGCGCCGGGCGAAGGGGCGAGGCTTCGGTCTACCCGCGCAAAAGGCCTTCGCATCCCCTTCCCACCGTCCCGGTGGCCGTCGGGGTCGTCTTCAAGAACGGCCGCGTGCTGGTCACCCGCAGGCCGGAGGAGGGCCTTCTCGGCGGGCTCTGGGAGTTTCCCGGCGGCAAGATCGAGCCGGGCGAAGACCCGCGGGAGGCCTGCCGGCGGGAGATCGCCGAGGAGACCGGGCTTGCGGTGGAGGTGGGGGAGCCGCTCGCCCTCATCCGCCATGCCTACTCCCACTTCCGCGTCGAACTGCACGCCTTCCGCTGCCGATACCTCGGCGGCCGGGTGCGCCGGAAACGAGCCCTCGCCCACCGCTGGCTCCCCCCCGCACGACTGGGCGAGCTCGCCTTCCCCCGGGCCAACCAGCGCCTTCTGCCGCTCCTCCGGCGGCGGGCGAACCCGACGGAGCCGGGATGACCGAGGTCCTTCTCATTCAACCCCCCGTCCGCGATTTCTACCTCACGGACGGGAGGACCTTTCCCTACGGACTCGCCGTCCTCGCCCAGGCGCTGCGGCGCGCAGGCTTCACGGTCGAGATCCTCGATGCGCTCTCCCCGGCCCGCAAGTCGCCCCTGCCCGTGCCGGAGGAGCTCCGGGAGGCCGCCGCCCTGTACGGGCCGCCCGACCGTTCGCCCTTCGCGCTCTTCTCCGGCTTTGCCCGCTTCGGGGAAAGCCCCGCCCGCGTGGCCGAGGCGGCCGCCCGCAGCGGAGCCCGGCTCGTCGGCATCTCCTCGTTGTTCACGGCTTACGCCGAAGAGGCGCTCGCCGTGGCCCGGGAGGTCCGCGCGCGCATGCCCGGGGCGGCGATCGTCCTCGGCGGCCACCACCCCACGGCCCTCCCCGAGGAGGTGCTCTCCTGCCCGGAGGTCGATTTCGTGCTCCGCGGAGAGGCCGAGGAGAGCCTTCCGCGCCTCGCCGGCGCGCTCCGGGCGGGAGCCTCCCTGGAGGGCATCCCCGGCCTGTGCCGGCGCCGCCCGGAGGGGGGTCTTGCGCTTTCCGCGCCGGCGCGGGTCGAAGCCTCGCGCATTCCGCCGCCCGCGCTCGACCTTCTGCCTCCCCCGGCGGGACGCTCCCGCGGCCGCGCCGTGGTCGTCGCCGGGCGCGGCTGCCCGATGCGCTGCTCCTACTGCTGCGTCAACGCCGCCTCGGGCGCCCCCTGGCGCCTGCGGCCCGTCGGGCAGGTGCTCGCCGAGATCGAGGAGGCCGTCCAGCGGCACGGTGCACGCTTCATCGATTTCGAGGACGAAAACCTCGCCTTCGACCGGGACTGGTTCCGCGGGATCCTCGCCGGGATCCGCTCCCGCCCGTGGGCCCGGGAAATCGAGCTGCGGGCGATGAACGGGATTTTCCCGCCCAGCCTCGATGCGGCGCTGATCGCGGAGATGGCGGCGGCGGGCTTCCGGGCCCTCAACCTCGCGCTCGCCACGGTCGACCCCGCCCAGCTCGCCCGCTTCCGCCGGCCGGATGTCTCCGCCGCCTTCGACCGCGCCCTCGAGGCCGCTCAGGACTGCGGGCTGACCGCGGTCGGCTATCTGCTCGTCGGGGCGCCGGGGCAGGCCCCGCAGGTGTCGCTGCGGGATCTTCTGCACCTCGCCCCGCGGCGCACGCTCGCCGCGGTCTCCGTCTTCTACCCCGCACCGGGAAGCCGGGACTGGGAGCTCTGCCGGAGGCGGGGGCTTCTGCCGCGGGAGCGGGGCGCCCTGCGGGCGACCGCGCTTCCGATCGCGGAATCGCGACGGCAGACGGTGACGTTTCTCCGCCTGGCGCGGCTGCTCAACTTCGCCAAGCGCCTCTGCGACAGGGGGCTCGGCCTGCCCGCGCCGCAGCCGCGGGACGCGGCGCACCTCCCGGTCGGCGACCGCCGGGAAGCCGGAATCCGCCTTCTCTCCTGGTTTCTCGCCGAGGCACGACTTTACGGCTTGGGGCCCACGGGCGCCGTCTGGGAGCACCCGGTCGACCCGGACCTCGCCCGGGACTTCCGCGACGGCCTTCTCGCCTGCGGCGTTCGCGGCGTCTCCTCGACCGCCCCCCCGGCCTTCCCGCCCGGGGGGCTCCGCCCCTCTTGAAAACCGGCGCAAGCGCCCCATTATTCAGGGCACCGATCCGCACGGCGGAAAACTCTTCGTTCGGCGCCTCGGCGCAAAGGAGGAAGACCATGAGCGTTCTCGTCGCCCACCCGGCTCCCGATTTCAAGGCCCCGGCGGTCATGCCGGACGGCACCATCCGCGAGGATTTCACCCTCTCCGAACTGCGCGGCAAATACGTGGTGCTCTTTTTCTGGCCGCTCGATTTCACCTTCGTCTGCCCGACCGAGATCCTCGCCCACGACCACCGCATCCCCCAGTTCCGCGAACGCAATGTCGAGGTCGTCGGGGTCTCGATCGACTCCCAGTTCACCCACTTCGCCTGGCGAAACACGCCGGTCTCCGAGGGCGGCATCGGCCCGGTGCAGTTTCCGATCGTCGCCGACATCAAGCACGCGATCACGCGCGCCTACGGCGTCGAGCACCCCGACGGGGTCGCCCTGCGGGCTTCCTTCCTGATCGACCGAAACGGCATCGTCCAGCACCAGGTGGTGAACAACCTGCCGATCGGCCGCAACGTCGAGGAAATGCTGCGGGTCGTCGATGCGCTGCAGTTCACCGAGGTGCACGGCGAGGTCTGCCCGGCAGGCTGGCAGAAAGGCGATGCCGGCATGAAGCCCACGCCGGAGGGGGTGGCCGACTACCTCTCCCGGCACGCGAAATCGCTCTGAAGGCGAACCGCCCCCCCCCCCGCCCCGGCGCCGAGGCGGCGCGGGCGGGGGGGCCGTTCAGAAGAGCTGCAGCCGTTCGCGGTAGGTCCGGACCACGACCAGCGGGTCGTCGGTGAGGACGAGGCAGTCCGAAGCCCAGGCCGGCGCCCTCCCCGAGCGGACCATCTCCTCGACCTGGCGGCGGATCCCCGACCAGAAGGAGCCGTGGCCCTCGGTGTCGAAGAGAATCACGGGCACCGGCTCGGCGATGGAAAGCTTCATGTTGCAGAGGGTGATCCCCAGTTCCTCGAGCGACCCCAGCCCGCCGATGTTGAAGATCGGAAACGAGGCGATCTCGAACCACTTCTGCCGGCTGTGACGGCAGGTGGCCTGGAACACCTGGCAAAAATCGACATCGGTCGTCATCGCCTGGTCGGTGATGTCGAGAAAGTTCGCCCCGGAGAGGATGCCGCGCTCCCGGGCGAGACGGTTCGCCTGCTCCATCACCCCGCTGCCGCCGCCGGTCACGATCCCGATCCGCCGCCCCCAGAAGCCGATCAGGGCATCCAGGAGATCCCCCAGCCGGGAGGCGCCCGCGCGCGAAAGCTTCTGGTTCGAGCCGTAGAAGGCGAACAGCATGGAGGTGTGGAAATCCGCCAGCCGCTCGGGGACGACGAAGTAGCCCAGGCCGTCGCGGACGGTGTGCACCATGACCCGCCGCGTGAGTCCGCTCACCCAGCAGACGTCGATCCCGAAAGCGTGGTATTCCTGCAGCCGGTTGTGGTCCATCTGCGAAAGAAACGGCCCGTGCTCGCAGGAGGGCTCGAGGAAATAGAGCCGCTCGATCTTGCCCTCGCAGCCGAGGTTGATGAGATCGCGGTGCTCGACGAGGTTGGGGAAATAGCGCGCGACCAGGACCGCACGCCCCTCGGGCATCGCTTCCCGCAGCCGCCGGGTCGCGTACCGGTGGGCGCAGCGGCTCTGCGGGGAGAAATCGCGTCGGGCGAGCGTGCAGAGCGCCCGCGGGATCTCGCAGGCTTCCGGCGGGCCGTTGTACAGGATCTTCGGCGAGCGGGGGGCGGTCCTCCCCCCCGGGAAAACGGCGATCGGCCGGTTCACGGCGCGGCAGGTCGGGGTGCGGCGGGCCTCCATGCGCCGCTTCAACCGCATCAGCGCGGCATAGGGGAGGCCCCCCCCGCCGCGATCGCCTCCCGCCGCGGGGCGGGGGTCCGAACGCGCGGCGCGGTAGACCCGTGCGGTGATCAGCGGGTTGACGATGGGGTGCTCGCTCTGGTTGATGATCTCGAGGTAGATGCGGATGCCGCGGGTCTTGACCGGGTCGAGCACGGTCGCGGGGAGGTTCCGGCCGAGCGAGAAGCCGCTCTGCAGCACGACGAAATGCTCGTTCAAGTACATCGAGCAGGTGGTGATCAGCCCCTCGCCCGGCGCGATCGCCACCGCGGGCACGGGCACGCGGATTTGAAAGCGGTTGAGGAGCTCGCGGCCGTCCTCGCGCAACAGGATCCTCCCCAGCAGCTCGCGCGAGAGCGGCTGCTTGAGGCGGCAGGCCACCTTGTGGGGGGCGATGACGATCGTCCCGTCGCTCGAGATGGCCGTCGAGGCCGGCAGCTTCATCTCGGAGCGCTCCACCGCGGCGAGCACCTCCTCGGAGGAGAGCAGCGCCTCGGGGTCGCAATAGACCAGGCGTCCCACCGGCAGCCCCGGCGTGAAAAACTCGCCCAGGGCCTCCAGGCCGGGGTAGCCGGGAATGACGGCGGTCGCCTCGAGGGTGAGCAAAACCCGCCCCCCCGCCGGCCGCGCCTCGGCCAGCGACTCGTTTTCGATCTGCACCCCCAGCCGGGCGATGCGCGAGCGCTCGCTGAAAAGAAAATGCTCGGGCTGCCGCCGCAAACGTTCGGCCAGGTCCTCCCCCAGGCCGAAGGCGGTTTCGAACACGATGCGCCTGCGGCCGGCCGCGAGGATGCGGGTGATCACCCCGTCCTCGGATTGCCGCAGGCCGCGGTAGGCCTGATGGTTTCCGGAAAGCCGGTTCGTGGTCATGGGAAGGCTCCTGCGGGGGATTCCCGGGGAATCGGGTCGGACCATCCTACCAGGGGGACTTGCGGGAGAAAAGCCTTGCGGCGGGGATCGCGGCGCGGCGGCCCGGTCGCCCCGAGGGGGCTCCCGCGCCGGCCGACCTCAGGCGACGGGTTTCTCGACGAGGAGGTTTTCGATCATGCGCCAGAGCGAGCGGTTCGACGGCTCCTCCTCCTCTTCGAGAATGCCGCGGCGGATGTCCTTCAGCACCATGCCGTCGACCACCCACCCGAAACCCAGCTGGTCGAAGAAGACGATCACTTCCTTTCCCACTCCCATGCCAAGCCCCCCCTCCGGCGGCGGGATGCCGTCTTCCCCGCTCCGCGGCCGCCTGAGTATCCTATCGCCGGAAAGCGGAGACGACTTTAGCGGGTCGCGGCGCAGCGCATGACGCGGGGGGTCCGGCTGTGGTAGGCTGGAAGGGTGATGACGGCCGAGACACCATCACCGGCGGTTCCCGCCCGCCCGAAATCCGGCCGGGGGCCGAGCGGACTCTTCCTGACCGACCTCGACGGAACGCTCCTCGGGCCGGAGCGCACGATCGCCGAGGACGACCGCCGCGCGCTCCTCGCCCTCGGGGATGCCGGCATCGTGCGCGCCGTGGCGACGGGGCGCTCGATCTTTTCGCTCCGGCGCCTCGACCTCGCCGCCCTCCCCGTCGATTATCTGATCGTCTCGAGCGGCGCCGGCGTGCTCGAGCACCCTTCGGGGAGGCTCCTGCGGGCGGTCTCGATGGAGGAGGGCGACGTCCGGCGCGCCTTCCGGGCCCTCCGCGAGCTCGGCTTCGACTTCATGATTCACGAGCCGATCCCCGAGACGCACCGTTTCCGCTATGTCGCCCTCACGGGGAACAACCCCGACTTCACGGCCCGCATCGAGCTCTACCGGGACGTGGCGCAGCCCGCGGCGGAGCACGATTCCGAAGCGCCGGGCCGAGCGACGCAGCTCGTGGCCATCCTCCCCCCCGGACGCGCCGCCGAGGGGGTCGAGGCCGTAAGGCGGGCGCTTCCGGGGCTGACTGTGATCCGCACGACCTCGCCGCTCGACGGGCGCTCCACGTGGATCGAGATCCTGCCGCCCGGCGTGTCCAAGGCCAGCGGGGCGGCCTGGTTGGCCGAACGCCTGGGGATTCCGCATCGGCTGACCGCCGCCGTCGGGAACGATTTCAACGATCTGGAACTCCTCTCCTGGGCGGAGACCGCCTTCGTCACCGGAAACGCGCCGGAGGAACTGCGGCGCCGCTTCACGCCCGTGCCGGCGAATTCCCGCGGCGGGGTCGGGGAGGCGATCCGGCGCTGGCTCCCCCGCCTGCGAGGGGAAGAAGAACGGCTGTGAACCCAACCGAAGGAGGCTTCACCCCCATGGGCGCCGTGGTGCACTCGTCTTCCCTTCTCCACGCGGGGCGGGTTTTTCGCATGGTCCGCGAGCGCGTGACCCTGGACAACGGGGCGGAGACCCAGATCGACTTCATCGTCCATCCCGGGGCCGCCGCCGTCGTGCCGCTCGACGCCGAGGGCCGCGTCCTTCTGCTCCGGCAGTACCGCCACGCGGTCGGCCGCGCCATCTGGGAAATCCCTGCGGGGACTCTGGGGGAGGGGGAGGAGGTGCTGGCCTGCGCGGCCCGCGAACTCGCCGAGGAGACGGGGTTCACCGCGGCCGTCTGGCGCCGCCTGGGCGAAATCACGCCCGTCCCTTCCTATTCCGACGAGCGGATCCACCTCTTTCTCGCCTCCGACCTCCGCCCCGCCCGGCAGCAGCTCGATTTCGACGAGGTGCTGGAGGTGCACCGGCTGCCGTTTGCCGAGGCGCTCGCGATGGTCGGACGCGGGGAGATCGAGGACGCCAAGACGATCTGCGGTCTGCTGCTTGCGGAGCGGCACCTGGGGCTTGCCGCAGGAGCTTTCGCGTGAGCGGGCCGGTCAATCGCAGCGCTTGCCGGTCATCTGTTCCACGCGGACGCGCAGGACCACGGTTCTTTCCGCCGCCGCGGCGTCGACGGGGCCGCTGCCCGGGGCGTAGCGCGCGGCGATCCGCTCGAGGGCGCGACGCTTTTCCTCCACCCCCTCGACCCGCTCCGCACGGCCGAAGGCGATGACGCTGCGGTAGCGCATGCCGAAGGCGCAGGGCGTCGCGCCTTTTTTGAGGGCCACCCCGTCCTCGACCTCGATGCACACCTCCGGGTTTTTCCCGAGCACTTGGAGCTTTCGCCCCTCGCGGGCGCTGTGGAAATAGAAGACCCCCCCCTCGTAGGCGAAGGAAAGCGGGACGACGTAGGGCCGGCCGTCGTCGCTCATCGCCAGGCGGCAAACCGAAGCCGCGGCGATGACCGCCTCCATCTCCTGCCGCGTGCCGATCTCCCGATCCCTCCGTCGCATCGGTCCCTTCCTTTCCCGCCGCGCGCCGCACGGGTCTGTCGGCCGCGGCGCGGGCCATCGTAGCGACGATCCCCCGCCGCGGCAAGGGCGCACGGCGCGCCGCAAGCGATAGGGCAATGGACGTCCCCTATTTGCGGAGGGCGGGCAGTACGGCGACGAGGCCGGTGGCGAACCAGAAGGGTTCCATCACGCGGACGAGGATGAAGGTGTTCGTTCCCAGCGCGTGGACCAGAAGACCCACCAGCCCGGCGATGAATCCCATGAGCAGGCCGCGAAACAGGGGGTCGTCACCCGCCTCCGCCAGGCGCCGGCGGGCGATTCGGAAGACCGAGGCGACGAGAAAGAGAAAGGCGGCGAGCCCCAGGAGACCCGTCTCGGCGAGAACGCGCGGGATCTGCGCGTCCACGAAGGCGTAACCGGTGACCCCGTGGCCGAGAAGCGGGTGGCGGGTGAAGTCGCGCAGGGCCTGCTTCCAGCTCTGCAGCCGCGCCGAGGTTGAAGTGTCGAGGCGGATGTCGCCGATCTTCACCTGACCGGGCTCCTCGGGCTGATTGAAGGTGTAGAGGATGCGCTGCTTGGCGACCTCGGGCATGAAGAGCGGGCTGAACAGCAGGCCGATCGCGATCAGCCCCAGGGCGACGAGCCGCCGCTCGGTCAGGACCCCGAGCACGAGGAGCGCCGGAACGGCGGCGAGGTAGGAGGAGCGCGACTGGGTGAAGACGAACGGCGGGAGCATGATGGCGAGGAGCAAGAGCAAAAGGTTCCGCTTTTCTGGCTCGCGGATCTTCGCTGCCATCCCCGCCGCCACCATGCCGACGAAGAGGAGGTAGCCGCCGAAGGTGTTCGGCTCCTCGGAGCCGCCTTCAAAGGGGGCGCTCACGCGTCCGCCGCCCGGAATCTGAAACCACCCGGACAAGGAGACGATCCCGGCGGTGAGCAACAGGCTCGCCAGGAGACGCACGGCCTGGGGGCGCTCGCGCACGTGGTTGGCGACCATGAAGTAGACGATGAAGTACTCGAGGTACTTGAGGACGAAGAGGCCCCCCGTCTTCGGCTCCACCCGACCGGCCATGACGCCGAGGAGCGTGGAGGCGACGCAGCTCACCATGTAGAAGAAGATCGGCTTGTTGAGCGGGGTGCGCAGAAACAGGCCCAGGTCCTTGATCACCGCGGTGCGCGCCAGCCAGCTGAGACCGATCAGGACCAGGAGGAAATCGTCCGCCCGCAGCGTGACCCCGCGGCCGAGCGAGCCGCCGGCCGTCTCGCCGACGACGAACTCCGGCGAGAGCAGCATCGAGAAGACGAGGATGTAGAGCCCCCACTCGGCCCGCAGGAAGGCGGCGGTGAAAAGGAGCAGCGCGCCCAGCGCGAGGAACACCTGGACCGGCGCGGCCTGGGCGGCGAGCGCCGCCGCCGCCAGTCCCAGGACTCCCAGGAGCGCCGGGTATCCGAGGGTGCGGGCCATGGAGCCTTTCCGGTGTTTCGCCGCAGGGCGTTCGCTCCCCGCCCGCGGGCTCGAGGCCTCAGGGCGGGGCGAACCACGCGAGCCAGGGCCTGAGCCCCTCCGGGAGCAGCTCGCGCAATTCCTCCCCCAGCAGACTCAGGACCGCCCCGCTCAACAACACCCCGACGGCCACCGCCCCGAAAGCCTTGGCGTAAGCGGCCGCCCCCGCGAGTTGCGGCAGCCGCAGCCGCCGCCGGTGTTCCGTCGGGGCGGGCGGCTCGGAACCGTAATAGTAGTGGGAATGGTAGCGGAAATAATCGGGCCCGGCTTCGGGCTTGACATTGTTCAGGATCACGCCCAGAACGCGGGCCTCCAGGTTGTCGAGCGTGGCCTTGGCGCGTTTCAGGACGCCGCGCCCGATCCGGGCGACGGTGTAGACGAGGAGCACGCCGTCCATGAGGGGGGCGATCTCGGTCGCATCCGCCACGGGGAGCACGGGAGGGGCATCCACGATGACGAAATCGTAGGTCTGCTTCGCCTCCTGGAGGAGCTCGCGGAACCGCTCCGAGCTCAGAAGCTCCGTCGGATTGGGCGGTTTGGTTCCGGCGGGGATCGTCTGCAGGTTGTCCATGCCCGGGGTCTTGAGCACGTCCTCGATTTCGAATTCCCCGAGCAGGATGTCGGCGATCGTCCCCACGACCTCCTCGCGGCGGTAGTCGCCCAGCAGGTAATCGCTCAAACCGGGAGAGCGCGGCAGGCCGAGGACGCGGTGCACGTTCGGCTTGCGCAGATCGGCGTCGATCAGAAGCACCCGGTTTCCCGCCTGGGCGAGGCTCAAGGCGAGGTTCACGGCGTTCAGGGTCTTTCCTTCCTGAACGAAGGCGCTGGTCACGAGGAAGAGCTTGCCCTTCACCTCGAGCCGCAGAAACTGGAGATTCGCCCGCAGCGCGCGGAAGGCCTCCGCCGCCTGGGACTTGGGCTCGTGGTGGGTCACGAGATCGGCGGCACGGCTGCGGGAGACGCGCCCCTCCACCGCCGATTCCGCCGCCCGCCGCCGCTCCGTTTCCCCGAGGTGCGGGATCACCCCCAGCACCGGGACCTGGAGCAGCGATTCCACGTCTTCGATGGTCCCGATCGAGGTGTCGAAGACCTCGGCCAGGAAAGCGGCCACGATCCCCAGCACCCCCCCCATCACGATCCCCGTCAAGACGATCATCATCTTGGAGGGGATGTTGTAGGGTTTTTCGGGGGGGATCGCCGGCCGGACGATCGAGATCTCCTCGAGCTTTCCGGACTCCTGGATCAAAACCTCCTGATGCTTGCTCTTCAGCTGTCCGAAGAGCGACTGCTGCAGATCGACCTCCCGCTGCAGCCGCGACAGGTGGAGCCCTTTCTCCGGCAGGTCCGCGTTCTCCCGCCGCAGCCGGTCGACCCGGGAGGCGAGATCGGCCTCGCGGGCGGCGACGACCTGGAGCAGGGCCGAAAGCTCGCGGCGGATCTCCGCGACCACGGCCTGGATCTGAGCCGAGACTTCCTCCACCTGGGGATGCTTCTCGGTCAGGGTGGTGAGCAGGCTCTGGCGCTTCAGGCTGAGCTCGGAGAGCCGCTGCCGCAAGGGCTCGAGGGTCGCGGGGGAAGGAACGGCTTGCATCGCGGCGAGCGCCGGCTCGCCCCGGGGCGCCTCGAGCGCCTTCAGAGCGGCCTCGACGGCGCGCCGTTCGCTGCGGGCCCGCTCGTGTTCGACCTCGAGGGCATTCAGGCGCTGGAGCGTGTTCGCGGTCTGGGCGTCGAGGGCGAGCACCCCGTGTTCCTCGCGGAAGCGCTGCAGGGCGGCTTCCGCGTCCCGCAGCCGCTCTTCCGTGCGGCGGAGCTGCTCTTCGATGAAGGCGCGGGTTTCGAAGGTGCGCTTGTTCGTCTGCTGGACATTATAGTCGCGGTAGGCGCGGGCGAGCGCGTTGGCCACCGCCGCGGCCTCCGCGGGCGATTCGGCGACCGCGCGGATGGCGATGATGTTCGCCCCCTCCTGGGCGCGCGCCTCGACGCTGCGCTTCAGCCGCTGGATGCTCTCGAGCAGGGCGGGCGCGTCTTCCTGCATCCCTCCACCCGGCCAGCCGAGTGCCGCCACCGCCTCCCGGAGCACCGGGTGGCTGGTGATGATGTAGGCGTGGGTTTCCATATTCTCGGCCTGGCGCCAGTAGCCGCCGGTCAGGATGGAGGCGAGGTTCGAGAAGCGGTCGATCTTGATCGCCGCGGTCGCCTCGAACAGCGGCACCGGCTCGCGGAACTTCGCGAAACCGTAACTTCCCAGGCCGACCAGCAGCACCATGAACAGGACCATCGCCCTGCGTTTGCGCAGGATCCGCCAGTAGTCTCGGAGATCGACGTCGTATTGGGCCATGGCGAATCCTTCTACTTCACCCCCGTGATGTCGGCGGCGTTGCGCCAGTCGATGATCACCCGCGCCGGCCAGAGCACCATCTCGAGGAGCGGCCGGATCTGGTCGTAGAAGAGCTTGACGTCGCCCAAGGGGCTGCGGGGCACGTAGACGAGATCCCCGCCGGCCAGGAGCAGGTTCTGCGAGCGGTCGCCGCGCTCGATCAGACGCGCGAGGTCGGCCGAGAGGATTTCCGGCCGGGTGACATCGCCGCGCACGACCCGCGTGTCCGCGCGATAGGCGAAGGGGGTCGTCCCGCCCGCCTCCGAGATCGCATCGAGCAGGCGCATCGGCTGGCCGCTGAAGGGGTAGGCGCCGGGCCGCTGGACCTCGCCGAAAACATAGACCCGCTGGGTGTCCTTGGTCAGCGTCGGGACGAAGACGAGATCGCCGTCGTTCAGCACCACGTCCTGGGAGAGATCGCCCTGGGTGAGGGCCTGGTAGAGGTTGAGGGTGAGCGTCTCCCCGCTCTGACGCCGGACGCGGACCGCTTTCAGGTCGGCATCCGGGTGGGTCCCGCCCGCAGCGGCGAGCATTTCGAGTAGGGTGGTCCTGCCCTTGAGGCGATATTCCCCCGCCCCGCCGCCGGGGATCCCGCCGCGGCCCAGGGCCCCGAGCAGGCGCACGGTGCGGCTTTGGTGCTCCTTTACCCGGATTTCGATCCGCGGCCGACGGAAGAAAGGCTTGAGCCGCTCCTCGAGCGCCCGGCCGGCCTCGGAGGCGGTGAGGCCCGCGACCGGCACCTGCTCGACCAGGCCGAAGGAGATCCGCCCGTTCGGCTGCACCGGCAGCTCCTGCCGCGCGGCCGAGGCCCCTTCCCAGAATAAGACTTCGAGCAGATCGCCCGGCCCGATCTTGTATTCGGCGACCCCGTCGACCATCTTGAAGACGTCGTTCTCCTCGACTCGGCCGCGACGGCGGTCTTTCTCCACGGGCGCCGACGGCTCGGCAGGCCCCTGCGACCGCCGTGAACCCGCGCCGTCGATCGACCCCAGTCGCAAGAGCCCCTCCCCCCAGTGGGCCGCGACGCAGAACCCGGCTTTCCCGCCGGGGCCGGGGGAAACGGCGAGGCCGTAGAGGTTCCCCCGCTGCGGGAACCCGGTCGGCAGGGGCTCCCAGCCTTTTCCCGACAGGTTGCGCCAGGCATGCAGGCCGCCATGGTCGAGCGAGCCGGCGACGACATCGGGCCAGCCGTCTTCGTCGAGGTCCCAGGCGACGGCCTGCCAGTAACTCGCCCCCTCGCGGGCGACGGAAGGGCCTGCGGCCTGGGGCGGCGGTGAGGGGGTTTCGAAGAAACGCCCCCGGCCGTCGCCGGCGAAGATGCGCACCCCGCGGCGGTAGGTGCCCGCCAACAGATCGAGTTTTCCGTCCCGGTCGAGGTCGGCCGCCGAGAGGGCATAAAAATTCCCCGAGGCCACCGGCTCGAGCGACGCCCAGCGCCCCCCCGGGCGACCGAGCCACACCCGCAGGGCCCCGTGGGACCCCCACCCCGCCCCGGCGAGATCGGGCAGCCCGTCGCCGTCGAAATCGGCGGCGAGCACGTCCAGGTAAAGCCCGGTCACCGTCGGTCCCGATCCGGCGAGGAAACCGCCCCGGCCGTCGCCCCACCACACCTGGATGCCCCCCTCATGCTCGGAGGTCGCATTCGCCGCCACGAGGTCGACCCGACCGTCCCCGTTCAGGTCCACGGCCCGGATGCCCTCGTAGCGTTGGGTTTCGGTGATCGCCGGCCCCGGATGGAAGCGGCGGCCGCCCTGATTGAGAAAAACCCGGATGCCGGAGGATTGACCCTGGACGCTGTAGAGGAGATCCGGCCGGCCGTCCCCGTTCACGTCGGCCACGGCGAGCCCATGGACGTCGCCCTCGACGGCCAACCGCCGCAGGGCGCCGAAGGTGCCCTCGCCCTCCCCGTAGCGGATGAGGATGCCCCCCGGGGCCGCCGCCCCGGCGACCAGATCCTCCCGGCCGTCGCCGTCCAGATCGGCGACCGCCACCGCCCGGGTGAAGTCGCCGCCGGCGGCGGTCTCGACCGGCGGCGGCGGGGCCTCCGGCCGCGGCCGATCCGCCCCCCCCGCGGCGCACGCGGAAAGGAGCAG
>JBBFLI020000039.1:0-35568 GCA_037481615.2 Desulfobacterales bacterium | reverse complement strand
GCCCCGACCGGCCGGAAAAAGCCCGCCCCGGCCCATGCCCCCGAGCGTCCCTCCCGGCCAGGCGTTTTATCTGGTCCCCATCGATCGCTTCGAGGAATTGCTCGCCCAAGTCCGAAGCGGTGTGAGCGCCCTCGAGCGCATCGCCGCCGCCGTGCGCCGGAAGGACCTGCGGCAACCTTGAGCCGCAGAGGAAGGGCTCAATACCGACCGCCCGGGATTCAGCGGCGATTCGCCGCTTCCCGCTCCCGCCCCGGCCGCTCGAGCCCGCCCGTCAGATAGTCTTCGGGGAGTTTCCCCTCGAGGAGCGGCAGCGCTTCGAGGGGCGGGGGGGAAAAGGAAAAGCAAATCGCGAGCAAGGCGAGCGTGATGCGGAAGGTCACCCCCCAGAGAATCTCCTCCCCCGCCGGGGTGCCGAAGCGGAAGGCCGGGACATCCCGCACCCGGTTTGCGGCCGCCGCGGGGGCGGCAACCCGGTAGTGCACGTAGTTCGCGGGATCGAGGAAAGCGGCAAGCGGGACCCAGACGATGCGCTCGACCTCCCAGTTCGGCCGGAAACGCGGCCTGCCCCGCAGCCAGGCGGCGATCGGGTAGAGGATGCGGCGGAAGAGAGAGAGCCGCTGGGGGGGGAGCGGCCCGAGGAAGGCGATGCGGCGGGGGTTCAGGCGCATCTCCTCGAAAGCCTCGCGCAGCGCGGTCGCCGCATAGAGCGCGACCCACCGCCAGAGCAGCGGGTTTTCCCGTTCCCAGCGCCTACGATGAGGCCAGCGCCCGAGGGGCCCGAAGGGCAGCCGCACCAGGCGGGCGAGGAGCCCGTCGAAGCTCCGGGTCACGCCGCCGCCGGCAAAGCAAAGATCGCCCGGTTGACGGACCGCCCGCGAGCGCTTGTTGAAAATCAGGCAGGGTTCACCGACGGCGTATCCGGATCCCGCCGGGGCCGCCCCAAGGAGCACCAGAACGGCCGAGGTCGCCGCGAGGTCCGCGGGATCGGGCACGTAGCCGGCGGGCTCGATCACCCGGGACCCGAGGGCATCGGCGATGCGGCCGATCAAAAGCGGGGTGGGGGGCAACCGAGCCGTGTCCATAAGGGAAGCAATCCGCGAAAGGGATTTTCCGGAAGTTTGGCGTCCTTTCCCCCCTGATCGATAGCAGGGCGAGGCGGATCCCGCAAGCGCCCTTCCCGAATCGTCCCCTCCTTGACAAACGCCTTGACGGCATTAGGTTTTCGCCGCTATACGCTCCTTCCTCCATTGTGGTTTCAGCCCTGCGCCGGTTTTCCCACAGGCCGCCCGCCGCGGGCGCAGGGGAGAGGGGCCCGCGGGAGCGCGGCTGCTGCGAGCCGGCCACCGTTTCCCGGGTCGAAAGCGAAGGCGGACACGCAATCGAAATCTGCGGAGGCAATCGAACACCCGGCCGCGATTCCGCGGCGGTCGGTGACCTGCGGGAGGATGTGCAGACCATGAAGAGAGGCATCGGTTTCGGCGCAATCGCAATTTGCCTGTTCATCTTTCTCCTTTCGGCCGCGGCCCCGGCGGCGGCGGCCGAAAAGTCGGATGCGGGGCCCAAGCCCGAGCGGCTGCTCGTTCTGGCGCCGGAGTACCCGGGCATCATCAGCACGCCGGGCAAAGAGGTCAGCATGGACCTCAACCTCATCAACCGCGGCCGGACCGACGAGCTCGTCGATCTCAAGGTGACCCAGACGCCGCCCGGCTGGAAGGCGAAGATCAAGACCTACCGCTACACGGTCACCGGCGTCCACGTCCCCGCCGACGACAAGCGCAGCCTCACCTTCGAAGCCGTCCCGGACAAGGAGACCGGCCCCGGCGATTATGCCTTCCTCCTCGAGGCGGTGACCCGCGACGGCCGCTTTCGGCTCTCCCAGAAAATCGTGATCACCCTCCAGGGCGACCAGGACGCGAAGGACAAGGATACCGGCGTCAAGCTCACGACCTCCTACCCCGTGATCCGCGGGCCCTCGGATGCGACCTTCGAGTTCTCGGTCGAGGTGGACAGCCGGCTCGACAAGGAGGCGGTCTTCGATCTCTTCGGCCAGGGCCCGAAGGGCTGGGAGGTGAACTTCAAGCCCTCCTACGAGACGAAGTTCATCTCGAGTCTGCGCCTCAAGGCGAACCAGAGCCAGTCGATCGCCGTGCAGGTGAAGCCCGCGCCCAACCAGCCGGCGGGGGAATACCCGATCGCCGTGCGCGTCGCTTCGGGCGACGCCAAGGCCGAGGCGAACCTGACCGTGGTCCTGACCGGCACCTACGAGATCGAGGCCGGGACGACCTCGGGGCTGCTCTCGCTCGAGGCGCGCCCGGGCACGGCCGCGAACGTCTCCTTCTACGTCAAGAACACGGGCTCGGCCCCCAACACGAACATCCGCTTCATGACCTTCAAGCCCGAGAACTGGAAGGTCGAGTTCAAGCCGGAGAAGATCGACGTGATCGAGCCCGGCCAGCTCAAGCAGGTCGAGATGATCATCACCCCCTACGAGGAGGCGCTCGTCGGCGACTACTCGGTGGCGGTCAAGATCGACGGCGAGAAGACCAGCCGCAACCTCGAGTTCCGGGTGAGCGTCAAGGCCTCGGCCGCCTGGGCCTGGGTGGGGATCGCGATCATCGTGGCCGTCATCGCAGGGCTGCTCTTCCTGTTCCGCAAGCTGGGAAGGCGTTGAGGTCGAGATGGAAACCGCACCCGTCGTCCTCTCCACCGAAGAGCTGACCAAGGTCTACAGGAACCAGACCGCGGTCGACCGTCTGACCTTCGAGGTGCGCGAGGGGGAGATCTTCGGCTTCCTCGGCCCAAACGGCGCCGGCAAGACGACCACCATCCTCATGCTGCTCGGGCTGACCGAGCCGACGAGCGGAAAGCTCCAGGTGCTCGGGCTGAACCCCACGCGCGAGCCGATCAAGGTGAAACAGAAGGTCGGCTACCTGCAGGAGAACATGGGGTTCTACGCCGACCTGACCGGCCGCCAGATGCTCTCCTTCGTGGCCGACCTGAACGGCATCGCGCCCGCCGAGGCCGAGGGCCGGATCGAGGCGGCGCTCGAGGCCGTGGGCCTCGCCGACGACGCCGGAAAGAAGATCGGCGCCTACTCCCGCGGCATGCGCCAGCGGCTGGGGATCGCCGAGCTTCTGATCAAGGACTCGCGCGTCGCCTTCCTCGACGAGCCCACCCTCGGCCTCGACCCCGATGCGACCCAGAGGATCATGGAGCTGATCCAGAACCTCGCCCGCACCCAGAAGATGACCATTCTCCTCTCCAGCCACCAGCTCCACCAGGTGCAGAAGGTCTGCGACCGGGTGGGGATCATGATCCGCGGCCGCATGGTCGCCCAGGGGCCGCTCGAGGAGCTCGCCCGGGCGAAGTTCGGGGTCGACCACGAGGAGTACACGCTCGAAGAAATCTACATGAAGTATTTCCTGGAGGCCTGACGTGAACGGACTCGCTGCGATCGTGCGCAAGGAGCTCGCCGACCACTTCAGCAGCTACCGCTTCGTGATCCTCTTCGCCCTGATCGCCATGGTGAGCCTGATCACGGCCTACATGGTGGGCCTGCGCATCCGCGGGGCCGAGGGCGAGCTGAAGCCGCAGTTCGTCTTTCTCATGATCTTCGCCGAGCGGGGGGCGATGTTCTCGCTGGTCGAGTTCGTGGCCTTCTTCGGGCCGCTCGTCGGCCTGGTGCTCGGCTTCGATGCGATCAACCGCGAGCGGAACGAGGGCACCCTGAGCAAGATCCTCGCCCAGCCGATCTACCGCGACGTCGTGATCAACGGGAAATTCCTGGCCGGCGTGATCATGATCGCCGTCCTGCTCACGGCGATCGTGCTCGTGATCACGGGGCTCGGGCTCGCCGTGGTGGGGGTCGTCCCGGGGCCCGAGGAACTGCTGCGCGTCGCGGTCTATCTGGTCGTGAGCATCGTCTACGTGGCCTTGTGGCTCGGGGTGGCGATCCTCTTTTCGATCCTCTTCCGCAGCACGGCCACCTCGGCGCTCGCCTCGCTCGCGGTGTGGATCTTCTTCTCCTTCTTCGTCACGATCGGGGCGAGCATTCTCGCGAACGCCCTGCTCGGCCAGGCGGTCGATCTGAAACCCGAGCAGGCGATGCGCAAGATCGCCGCCGTGCGCCAGGTGGCGCTCATCTCGCCCATGGAGCTCTACTCGGAGGCGACGGCGACGGTGATCGACCCCATGCGCCGCTCGGCCCGCTCCTTCATCCCGGGCGGCCCGCTCGAGGCGCTCTCGATGACCCGGTTTTCGGGGCCGCTCGCCTTCGGCCAGAGCCTGCTCGTGGTCATGCCCCACATCATCACCCTGCTCGCGGTGACCGTGGTCTGCTTCGCCATCTCTTACACCGTCTTCATGCGCCAGGAGATTCGCTCGCTGTAGCGCGCGGGGAATCCGGCTTTCCCCCGCGGGAGCAAAACAGAAGGGGGCCGGCCCCGCAGGGCCGCCCCCTTCTGCGCGTTGCTTCGGGCCCGGGCCTCCGGCGGCCCGCCCCGGCCGGGGATATCAATACATGTCCTCGTCCATGGGGGGGGTGGCCGCGGCCTTCTTCTTCTTCTCCGGCTTCTCGGTGATCATCGCCTCGGTCGTCAGCATGAGGCCCGCCACCGAGGCCGCGTTCTGCACCGCGAAACGCACCACCTTGGTCGGGTCGATGACCCCGGCCTTCATCAGGTCCTCGTAGGTCCCGGTCTCGGCGTTGAAGCCGTAGGCGTCCTTGCCCTCGATCACGGCGTTCACCACGACCGAGCCCTCGAGCCCCGCGTTCTGGGCGATGTTCCGCAGCGGCTCCTGGAGCGCGCGCTTGAGGATCTGGACCCCGTGCTTCTCGTCGCCCGAGGCCTTCACCCCGTCGAGCGCGGCCATGGCGCGGATGAGGGCCACGCCGCCTCCGGGGACGATGCCCTCCTCGACCGCGGCCCGGGTCGCGTTCAGTGCATCCTCGACGCGGGCCTTCTTCTCCTTCATCTCGGTCTCGGTCGCCGCCCCGATGTGGATGACGGCCACGCCGCCGATCAGCTTGGCGAGCCGCTCCTGGAGTTTCTCGCGGTCATAGTCCGAGGTGGTCTCCTCGATCTGCACGCGGATCTGGTTGATGCGGCCCTCGATGTCGGCCTTCTTGCCCGCGCCGTCGATGATCGTCGTGTTGTCCTTGTCGATGCGCACGTGCTTGCAACGGCCGAGATCGCCCAGGGTCACGTTCTCGAGCTTGACGCCCAGCTCCTCGGAGACGACCTGCCCGCCGGTCAGGATGGCGATGTCCTCGAGCATGGCCTTGCGGCGGTCGCCGAAGCCGGGGGCCTTCACCGCAGCCGCCTTGAGCGTGCCGCGGAGCTTGTTCACGATCAGGGTGGCGAGCGCCTCCCCCTCGACGTCCTCGGCGATGATGAGCAGCGGCTTTCCGCTCTGGGCGACCGACTCGAGGATCGGGACCATATCCTTCATCGAGCTGATCTTCTTCTCGTGGATCAGGATATAGGGGTCCTCGAGGTGGACTTCCATCTTCTCCGGGTCGGTGATGAAGTAGGGCGAGATGTAGCCGCGGTCGAACTGCATGCCCTCCACGACCTCGAGGGTCGTCTCCATGCTCTTCGCCTCTTCGACCGTGATCACACCCTCCTTGCCGACCTTGTCCATCGCCTCCGAGATGAGCTTGCCGACCATTTCGTCGTTGTTGGCCGAGATCGTGCCGACCTGGATGATCTCGTTCTTGCCCTTGATCGGCTTGGACATCTTCTTGAGCTCTTCGACCACGGCGTTGACGGCCTTGTCGATGCCGCGCTTGAGCGCCATGGGGTTCGCTCCGGCGGCGACGAGCTTCTGGCCCTCGGTGAAGATCGCCTGGGCGAGTACGGTCGCCGTGGTGGTGCCGTCGCCGGCGACGTCGCTCGTCTTGCTGGCGACCTCCTTCACCATCTGGGCGCCCATGTTCTCGAACTTGTCCTCGAGCGTGATCTCCTTGGCCACGGTCACGCCGTCCTTGGTCACGGTCGGGGAACCGAAGGACTTCTCCAGCACCACGTTCCGGCCCTTCGGCCCGAGCGTCACCTTGACCGCATCGGCCAGGATGTTCACGCCGCGCAACATCTTCTCCCTGGCCTGGGCTCCGTAACAGATCATCTTGGCTGCCATGGTGATTCCTCCCTCAAGGCGTTATTCCAGAATTCCGAGAACGTCGTCTTCGCGCATGAAGATGTGCTCCACACCGTCGATCTTGATCTCGTTCCCCGCGTACTTGGAGAAGAGGATGCGATCGCCCTTCTTCACCTCCATGGGGATGCGCTTGCCGTCCTCGCCCATCTTGCCCGGTCCCACGGCGACGACTTTGCCTTCCTGCGGCTTTTCCTTCGCCGTGTCCGGGATGATGATGCCGCCGGCGGTCTTCTTCTCCTCCTCGACGCGCACGACCAGGATTCTGTCGTTCATCGGCCTGATCTTCATGAGCAGCTCCCTCCTTCAGATAGGTAGATGTCGGGACGGGGTTTCCGGTCCCGCTGAAATGGGTTCCGGCGCAAGCCGGCTGCAAGCAGAGGAGACGAGAAAGGATCGCAGGAATTGAATAATATGCATTAAAATCAATAGATTGCGCTTGGAATTCAAAATTCGCCAGAATAGTAATCACAAGCTTGCGCTTGTCAAGGTGGGGGGGCCGGTACGGGAGGGGTGATTTTCAGACCACGCCCTGGTCGAGCATGGCGCGGGCGACCTTTTCGAACGCGGCGAGATTCGCCCCCCGCAGGAGATCCCCGGGCGAGCCGTAGGATCCGGCCGCCTCGAGGCAGGTGCGGTGGATCCCCTGCATGAGGAGTCGCAGGCGGGTGTCGATTTCCTCCCCCGCCCAGGAAAGCCGCATGCTGTTCTGTACGAGCTCGAGCCCGCTCACGGCCACCCCGCCCGCGTTCGCCGCCTTGCCGGGGGCGAAGAGCACGTTTTTCCCGGCGAAGATCTGGACGGCCTCGGGCGTGCAGGGCATGTTCGCCGCCTCACAGACGAGCTTGACGGGGTGGTTGATCAGGCGGTAGGCGTCCTGCTCGCCGATCTCGTTTTCGGTCGCGCAGGGAAAGGCGCAATCGGCGCGGTGCGCCCAGAGGGGGTTGTGATCGAGCGTCGGGTCGGCCGGGACGAAGACCGCCGAGCGGTATTTCTCGGCGTACTCGTGGATGCGGCCGCGGCGCACGTTTTTCAGGTGCTTCACGAAAGCGAGCTTTTCCGCGTCGAGCCCGTCGCGGTCGTAGATGTGGCCCGAGGAGTCCGAGAGGGTCACGACACGCGCGCCGCATTGGATCAACTTTTCGGCCGTGTGCTGGGCGACGTTGCCCGAGCCGGAAACGAGGCAGACCTGCCCCTCCAGGCCGAGCCCGTGGGCGGCGAGCAGCTCGGAGGCGAAGTAGACGCAGCCGTAGCCTGCGGCCTCGGCGCGGAAGAGACTCCCCCCCCACGCGAGGCCCTTGCCGGTGAGCGCCCCTTCGAAGCGGTTGGCGAGGCGCCGGTAGGCGCCGAAGAGAAATCCGATCTCGCGCGCCCCGACCCCGATGTCGCCGCCGGGGATGTCGACCCGCGGCCCGACATGGCGATAGAGCTCACGCATGAAGCTCGTGCAGAAGCGCATCACCTCGGCATCGGACTTGCCCTTCGGGTCGAAGTCCGCGCCGCCCGCCCCGCCGCCGAGCGGAAGGCCGGTCAGGGCGTTCTTGAAGACCTGCTGGAACGCCAAAAACTTGAGGATGCTCTGTGTGACCGAGGGGTGGAAGCGCAGCCCGCCCTTGAAGGGGCCGAGGGCGTTGTTCATCTCCACGAGGAAGCCGCGGTTGACGCAGGTGCGGCCGCGGTCGTCCACCCAGGGGACGCGGAAGGAGACGATGCGCTCAGGCTCGACGATGCGCGCGAGCAACCCCTCGGCGAGCTCTTGCGGGAGCCGCGCGAGGAACGGCTCAACGCTTCCCAGGACCTCGCGCACGGCTTGCTGAAATTCCCGCTCCCCGGAATCCCTCGCCAGAAGCTTGACCATCATCCCGCGCATGCGGCTTGCTTAGAGACTCGTTCCCCCGCTGTCAACAAAAAAAAAGGGACGTTGTTGCAGAAATTGCTTTACGCGACGCAACAAAAACGTTAGAATTTCTTTTATGCCGCGAGCAGCCCGGATCGACGCCCCCGGGGCCTTGCACCATGTCATCGCCCGCGGGATCGAGGGGCGTCCCCTGTTTCACGACGACGAAGACCGCGCGGATTTTGTGTCCCGTCTCGCCCGCCTCGCCGCGGAGGGGGTCTTCCATGTCTATGCCTGGGCGCTTCTCCCCAACCACGTTCACCTGTTGTGCGAGACGGCGGGGCTTCCCCTCTCCACGGCCATGCAGCGGCTGCTGACCGGCTATGCGGTCACCTTCAACAAACGCCACAGCCGTCGCGGCCATCTCTTCCAGAACCGGTTCCGCTCGCTTCTCTGCCAGAGAGAGCCTTACCTCAAGGAGCTCGTGCGCTACGTCCACCTGAACCCGGTTCGCGCGGGCGTGCTGCGGAACCTCGAGCAACTGGGGGGCTGGCCCTGGAGCGGCCACAGCGCGCTCCTCGGACATATCCCCCGGCCCTGGCAGGAAACCGGGCGCGTGCTCTCCTTCTTCGCGCCATCGCCGCAGGCGGCACGCACCGCCTATCTGCGCTTCATCGCCTCCGGGGTCTCCCGCGCGCCCGAAGATCTCGGGCTCGAGCGGCTTCCGCACCCCTCTTCGGGCAACTGGTCCGAGGTGATCCCCCGCCGGCACCGGGGGGAGTTCCGCTCGACCGTGGAGCGGTGCATCCTGGGCGACCGGCGTTTCGTGGCCGAGATGATCGGGCGAATGGAGCGGCGGCAGCAGCACAGTTTTCGGCTCGATACCGCCCGACGACCCGACATGGCGTCGGTCTGCCGCCGGGCCTGCGAGGCCTGGGGCGTCTCCGCAGGCGAGCTCCGCGCCGGAAGCCGCCGCCGCCCCGTGGTCGAAGCGCGCATGGCCCTTTCCTGGCTCGCCGTGCGCGAACTCGGCTACTCGGGGGCCGAAGTGGCGAGGTTCCTGGGGGTGAGCACCTCCTGCATCACCCGCGTGGCGGCGCACCCGATGCCGAACGGCGTGGAAACGCTGCGCCGCCGCCTCGGCACCGGGAAAAGCGCCGCCGGAGAATGATCGCATGTACCACGTGCGCTGCCTGACGCTGCCTCCCCCGCCCAGCCCCCGGCCGCAGCCCGCCTCGCAGAGCGGCCCGAAACGCCCTCCGGCGCGGAGAAGAAAGGCCGTTCTCTTCCTGCTCTGCGCCGGGCTCGTCTTCGCCGGCCTGCACACCGGCTGGCAGCTCCTTGGCCGACGTGTTCTCCCGGCGCCGCGCCCCACGGCGCAGGCGACGGCGCCCCCCGCCGCCGAGAGCCCCGCCCTGCGCCCCCCGCCCAGGCCCTTCTCGAAGGTCGAACTTCAGACCCTCACGGCCGGCACCGGTTTCCTCAACCTCGCCGAAGAAGAACTGGAAATCCGCCAGGGCAACCGCTGTTTCACCCTGCGGACGACGCTCGACCCCCACCTCCAGCAGGTGCTCGCCGGCCATCTCGACCGCCGTCACGCGCGATCCATCGCCGTCGTGGTGATCGATCCCGCCGACGGCCGCGTGCTCGCCATGGCCGGCCATGACCGGCAGCGGCCGGACGTGAACCCCTGCCTCGAGAGCCGCTTTCCGGCGGCAAGCGTCTTCAAGATCGTCACCGCCGCCGCCGCCGTGGAGGCAGCCCGGCTCCAGCCCGGCACCCTGATCCCCTACTCGGGTGGCAAGTACACCCTGTACAAATCCCAGATCGCGCCGAACGCCTCGCGCCGCGATCAGCAGATCACCCTGCGCGACTCCTTCGCCCAGTCCGTGAACCCGGTCTTCGGCAAGCTCGGGGCGAACCTCCTCGGCCGCGAGCGGATCGAGGGCTATGCCGAGGCCTTCGGCTTCAACCGCGACATCGAGTTCGAACTCCCCCTGCGGCCGAGCATCGTCGAGCTCAACCGCGCCGACCGCTACGAGCTCGCCGAGGTGGCCAGCGGCTTCAACCGCACCACCCGCATCTCCGCCCTTCACGGGGCCCTGATCGCCGCGGCGATCGTGAACCGCGGCCGCTGGGTCGAGCCCACGATCGTGGACTGGGTGATCGGCCCCGAAGGCCGCGTGCTCTACCAGGGCCGGGCCGTCACGCGCGAGCGCATCGTCGACCCGTCGACCGCACGCACCCTGCGCGAGCTCATGCGCGAGACCGTGCAGTCGGGCACGGCGCACCGGGAGTTCCAGAAACACAGCGGGGACCGGGTTCTCGCAGGTCTGGAGATCGGGGGCAAGACGGGATCGATCGGCGACGGCGCCGGGGAGGCGCGCTACGACTGGTTCGTGGGCTATGCGGTGGACCCCCGCAGCGGGGAGAAACTCGCCGTCGCCGCGGTCGTGGCGCACGGAGAGCTGATCGGCACACGGGCGGCGACCTACGCGGCGATAGCCTTCCGCGAGCACTTCCGCGGAGCAGCCGAGCGCACCGCCGCCCGCGGCACGACGCAACGCTCCTGAAACGAACAAAGGCCGTCGGCCCGTTCGGGGCCGACGGCCTTTGCGGAAGCAATCGAACTCAGGCCAGCCGGGCGGCCACGGCCTCGATGAAACCCTCGGTCGTCTGCCAGCCGGAGGGCCGCGGCTCCATCAGCGGCACGAGATCCCGGGTCACGATCCCCGCCTCGATGCAGGAAAGCACCGCCCGCTCCAGGCGATCGGCGAAGCCGACCACCTCGGGGGTGCCGTCCAACTCGCCGCGCTTGCGCAGCGCCCCGCTCCAGGCGAAGATCGAGGCGACCGAGTTCGTGCTCGTCGGGTTGCCCTTCAGGTGCTCGTAGTAGTGGCGGCGCACCGTGCCGTGGGCGGCCTCGAACTCGAACTTCCCCTGGGGGCTCACCAGAACCGAGGTCATCATCCCGAGGCTTCCGAACCCCGCCGCCACCACATCCGAGAAGACATCCCCATCATAGTTGCTCAAGGCCCAGAGAAACCCCCCCTCGTGCTTGAGGGCCTGCGCCGCCGCGTCGTCGATCAGGAGATACCGGTAGCCGATCCCCGCCCGGTCCAAATCCCCCTTCCGCGCCGCCGTCTCTTCGGCGAAGATCTCCTTGAAGCGGCCCTGGTAGACCTTGCTGATCGTGTCCTTGGTCGAAAACCAGAGATCGATCCTCTCGCTCAGCGCGAGGGCGATGCACGCGCGCGCAAAGGAGCGGATCGAACCTTCCAGGTTGTGGATCCCCATCACGATCCCCGGCCCCTTGAACTCGTGGACGAGAAGCCGCCGCTCCTCGCCCCCGCCCTCCGGCCGGAAAAACATCTCCACGCGCCCCGGCCGGTCGATTGCCATCTCCACCCCCCGGTAGAGGTCGCCGTAGGCGTGCCGTCCGACGATGATCGGCTTCCTCCAGCTCCGGACCGCGGGCCGGATGCTGGCGACCAGGATCGGCTTTCGGAAAACGGTTCCGTCGAGGATGGAGCGGATCTGGCCGTTCGGCGAGGGCCACGCCTTTTTCAGCCCGTACTCGGCGACCCGTTCGGCATCCGGCGTGATCGTCGCACACTTGACCCCGACACCGTACTCGCGGATCGCGTGCGCCGCCTCCACGGTCACCCGGTCATCGGTCGCATCCCGCGCGCGGATCCCGAGGTCGTAGTATTTGAGCTCGACGTCGAGGTGCGGCAGGATGAGTTTCTCCTTGATCAGCGCCCAGATGATCCGTGTCATCTCGTCGCCGTCGAGTTCGACGAGCGGGGTCTGCACCCGGATCTTCGCCATGCGGCCTCTCCTTCCTTCGTCGTGGCGCCGTCGGCTCAGGAGGTCCCGAGCATTTTCGGCTTCTTGATCAGGGGATAGACGATCGAAACGAGCGCCCCGAGCAGGAGCACCGCACTGATCGGGCTGGAGACGAGCCCGAGCGGGCTTCCCCCCGAGAGCAGAAGCGCCCGCCGCAAGGAAAGCTCCGCGAGATCCCCCAGCACCAGCGCGAGGATGCAGGGGGCGACCGGCACCCCGAATTTGCGCATGAAGTAGCCGATCAGCGAGAAGACGAACATGAGCATCATGTCGTCCACGCTGTTGTTGATCCCGAAGGCCCCGACCACGCAGAGGATCAGGATCGCGGCGGAAAAGACCGAGTAGGGCAGCCGGTTCAGCTGCAGGAAGAGCCGGATCGCCGTCCCCGTGACGACGAGCAGAAGCAGGTTGATCACGATCATCGCCACGAAGATGCCGTAGATGATATCCGGCCGTTGGGAGAGAAGGAGCGGCCCGGGCTGCATGCCGTGGATCATGAAGGCCGCCACCAGCATGGCCGTCGTGTTGCTCCCCGGGATCCCGAGGGAGAGCAGGATCGTCATCGATCCCCCGGTCGAGGCGTTGTTGGCGCACTCGGCCGCCATCAGCCCCTCGATCGCCCCCTTGCCGAACCGCTGCGGCTCGTGCTTCGCCGTGCGCGCGGCCTCCCCATAGGCGAGAAAGGCGGCGATCGTCGCCCCGGCCCCCGGCAGCGCCCCCACGATCGTGCCGATGATCGGCGAGCGGATCATCGTGAGCCAGTACTTCCGGAAGAGCGAAAACCGCGGCAGCTCCCGCAGCAGCCCGCGGTACTCGACCATGCCCTTGTACTCCTTGAAGGGCTCCTCGGCCTCGATCATGATCTCCGAGACCGCGAGCAGCCCGACCATCGCCACCACGAAGTTCACCCCTCCGAGAAGCGTGACCGTCCCGAAGGTGAACCGCTCCTCGCCCGTGATCCCGTCGGTGCCGATCGTGGCGAGGAAGAGCCCGAGGAAGCAGGAGAGAAACCCCTTGAGCATCGAGCCGCCCGAGAGCCCCGAGACGACGCTCAGCCCGAGGATGGTGAGCGCAAAGTATTCCGCAGGCCCGAAGCGCAGCGCGAAATCGGCGATCAGGGGGGTGGCGACGATCATGAAGAGGACGCTGAAGAGGCCGCCGAAGATCGAGCACAAGAGGTAGGTCCACATCGCGGTCGCGGCCTGGCCCTCTTTGGCGAGCGCATGACCTTCGATCACCGTCGGCACCGAGGAGGGCTCGCCGGGGATGCCGAACAGGATGGAGGTGATCCCGCCCCCCGTGATCCCGCCGAGGTAGGCCCCGACCAGGAGCACGAAGGCCGTCATGGGCGAAAGCGTGTAGGTGAACGAAAGAATGAGGACGACCCCCATCGAGGTGCTGATCCCGGGGAGCGCCCCCGCGAGCAGCCCCCAGAGGGCCCCCAGGACCATGGCGAGCAGGTTCTGGGGCAGGAGCACCGTGGCAAAGGCCTGCGCGTAGATCTCGAGCATCAGGTCCCCCCGCGCACCGCGACGCCGGCCTCAGTAAAAGAGGCGGCTGAAGGCGGCGAAGACCCCCACCCCCTTGGGGAAGGGGATCGAGAGGAATTTAAGGAAAACGGCGGCCATCACCGCGGTGAGGATGAGCGGGGACGCAACGAGGACCTTGACCCTGCGCTCCCCCAGGGCGAAGGCGAAGGCCGGGACAAAAAACAGCGTGGCGAGGATGAAGCCGAGAAGGGTAATGGCCCAGAGGTAGGCGAAAAAGCAGGTCGTGCTCAAGACCACGGCCCGCCGCCGGCGGCGGGTTTCGCCCGCCTCGCCCGCCGCGGCCGTTTCCGCGGCCGCGGTCGAGCGCTGCGATCGCAGGGCCTTGACGAGCAGCACCCCGCTCAACCCGAAGGAGGCGAGGAGCGCGATCAGCGGCCAGAGCGCGCTTCCGATCTCGCCCGCCCGGCCCTCGCCCATCAGGGCGACCGCCTGCGCGCCCATGAAGCCGAAAAAGGCGACGCAGACCGCGAAAAAGACGACCTCCCCTTTCGTTCTCATGCGGCCCCCCGCTCTGTTCGGGAAGGGGCTCGGGCTCGAGGCCCGCCCCGCGGGTCCGCGCCGGCGCCCCCTCCCCTGCGCCCCGCCGCGCGGCTGCAGCCGGGGCCTATTTCACGTACCCGAGATCTTTGAGCACCTCGGCGAAGAAGGCGATCTCCTCCTCCCAGTACTTGCGGGTCTCCTCCGGGCCGAGGTAGCCGGGCCGCACATCGAGGTGGTTTTCCTTGATGTATTTTACGTAGGTCGGGTTCTCGAGCGCCTTGCGGATTATATCGAGCAGGAACTTCTGCCGCTCGGGCGGCGTCCCCTTCCTCACCGCCCAGGCGCGCATGAGGCCGTGGGTGTAGTTGATCCCGCGCTCGACCGAGGAGGGGACATCGGGCAGCGCGGGGTGCCGCTTGTCCATGAGGACACAGAGGACGCTGAGCTTGCCCGCGTTGATGAGCGGGAGCGTCTCGGCCAGTTCCTCGACCGCCCCGTGGATGTGGCCGCCGAGGATCGCCGCCTTGATTTCGGCCCCGGAGTCGAAGGGGACGAAGGTCACCTGCACGCCCACCGTCTTGAAGAAGGCGACGGTCTGGATCTCGGACCAGCCGCCCGGCGAGGTACCGGCGAATTTGAGCATCTTCGGGTTTTTCTTCCCGTACTCGATGAGCTCCTCGATCGTCTTGAACTTGGACTCCGCGGAGACGATCACCCCGGAGGTGTCCCATTGGATGCGGCACAAGGGATCGAAGTCCCTCAAAATATGCGCCCGGGTCTTCGGCTTCACGGCGTCGATCAGGTGCGAGGTCGTCACCGCGAGCACGGTGTAGCCGTCCGCCGGCTGCTGGCTCACGTGGAGCATGCCCTTGGTCGCCCCGCCGCCCGGCATGTTGGTCACCACCAGCCCGTGCTTGAGCAGCGGCTTCATCCCCTCGGCCACGGCGCGCGCCGCCGTGTCGCTGCCGCCGCCCGCCCCGAAGGGAACGACGATCTCGATCGCCCGTTCCGGGAAATCCGCCGCCTCCGCGGGACCGGCCCCGGCACCGCCCTGCAGGAAAAGCGCGAGAAGAAGCGCAACGGAGAGGGAAAGCTTCTTTTTCATGGCATTCCTCCTTTTTCTTTCCGGTGGCAGAAACGGGTTGACGCGTCGACGCCGCCGGCAAACCGGCTCCTCCGGCCGGGAGGCGGAACCGAAACCTCGGGGAGTATCGTGAAAGCGGCCGCCGATGTCAATCGTTCACGAATTGAAATCGAATTCACCCAATACAGAATCTATGCCATGGCCTCGACACACCCGGCCCCGAGGCGATCGACCGCAAAATCGCGCCCTCTTTTTTCCGCCGGCGAAGACGGCGCCGTTGACTTCACCCCCTGCTTGTGAAACAAAATGTTTCCGCAATGAAACAACTGCCCAGCCCCTCCGGCCGCCGCGTGCGCATCGGCGTTTTCGCCTCGAGCCCTTCGCTCGTCGAGCGCATCCGCGCCCTTTGCGAGCAGCGCCGCATCGAGCTTTCGCTCAGCACCTGCGGCCTCGAGCAGGCCCTGCCCGCGGCGCAGGCGATGGAGGAGCAAGGGGTCGAGGTCGTGGTGGGCCGCCGCGGGACGGCCCACCTGCTGCGCGAAAGCCTCCACATTCCCGTTCTATCCTTTCCGCACCGCTCGCTCGATCTTCTCGTCAGCCTGAAGCAGGCGGCCTCCTGCGGCCGGAAGATCCTGTTGCCCGTCTTCCGCCGCCCGCTTTCGGGGATCGACACCTTGGAGGAAATCCTGGGGATCGAGATCCTCCAGGGCCTCTACCGCGGCCGGGAGAGCCTCGCGCGGGCGATCGCCTCCGGTGTGCGCCGCGGCTGCGCGGCCGTGGTGGGGGGCGGGGTGACGATGCAGTTCGCCGCCCGCCACGGCCTGCCCTTCTTCGAGATCCGCACCTCGGAGGAGGATCTCGCGGCGACCCTCGACAACGCGGTCTCCGTCGCCCTCTCCGGCCGCGAGCAACGCGCCGTCGCCCGCCGCTACCAGGCGGTGATCGACGCCGCATCCGAGGGGATCCTCGCCTTCGACGCCGCCGGGTGCGCGACCGTCGCCAACGCCGCGGCCTGCCGGGCGCTGCGTCTTCCCCAGGAAAAGATCCTCGGCCGAGCCGTCTCCGAGCTCCTCCCGCAGAGCCCCGTGCCGCGCATCCTCGAGAACCCCGCGCCCGTCCACGACCGCATTGACCAACTCCACGGCGAACGCTTCGTGTTCAGCGATCGCCCCATCCTGCTCGACGGCGAGACGATCGGCGCGGTTTCCACCTTTCGCGACATCGGCGGGGTCATGCGCTCGGAGCATGCCGTTCGCCGCGCCCTCTCCTCGGGGCTGACCGCGAAATACGGTCTCGAGCTCCTCGTCCACAAAAGCCCCTCGATGCGGGGCGCGGTCGAGCGCGCCCGCCAGTATGCGCGCACGGACTCGACGGTGCTCCTGATCGGCGAAACCGGCACGGGCAAGGAGATCTTCGCCCACGGCATCCATCGCCTGAGCCGCCGCAGCCGCCACCCCTTCGTTTCGATCAACTGTGCAGCCCTTCCCGAGCCGCTTCTCGAAAGCGAGCTCTTCGGCCACGAGGAGGGCGCCTTCACCGGCTCGCGCCGCGGCGGAAAGCCCGGACGCTTCGAACTCGCCCACCAGGGGACCATCTTTCTCGACGAGATCGACTCCACCTCGGAGGCGATGCAGCTGCGGCTGCTGCGCGTGCTGCAAGAGGGCGAGGTGATGCGGGTCGGCGGCGACCGCGTCATCCCGGTCGACGTGCGCGTGATCGCCGCGGCCAGCCGCGAGCTCGAGGCCCCGCTGCACGAGGGGCGCTTCCGGCCCGACCTCTTCTTCCGCCTGAACGTGCTGCGGCTGCACATCCCGCCGCTGCGCGGGCGCCGCGAGGACATCGGGCTGTTGCTCACCCATTTCATCCGCGACTTCTGCGCCCGGGAGGGCATCCGGCCGATCACGATTCCCCGGTCCTATCTCGCCAAACTCGCCGACTACCCCTGGCCGGGAAACGTGCGCCAGCTGAAAAACTTCGCCGAGCGGCTCGTCCTGAACTGCAGCCTCTCCTGCGACCCCGGGGTGCTCGAGACCCTCTACGCGGAGCTTTTGCGCATCGGCCCGCCGCCGGCCCCGGGGGCCGTCGCGGACGGGAAAACCGGCGCCCCCCCGGGGGCTTCGAAACGCGGCCAGCCCCCGGGCGACGAGGCGTCCCTGCTTCTCGAGGCCCTGCGACGCAACCGCTTCCACCGCGGGCGCACGGCGGCCGCGCTCGGGGTGAGCCGTACCACGCTCTGGCGCCGCCTGCGGGCGCTCGACCTCGACGCCCCCTGAAGCGGCGGGCCGCCCTGGCACCGCTTTTGCTTTCCGCATCCGGCAGCGGCCGAAGAGGAGAAAGGCATCGCTTATCACCCCCAACCTGCATCCCTGGAGGAAGCCATGGCCGAACGCATCCCCTCGGTTCTCATGCGCGGCGGAACCAGCCGCGGGCTCTTCTTTCACGCGCGGGATCTCCCGCGGGACGAAAACCTCCGCGAGCGGATCATCCTCGCCGCCTACGGCAGCCCCGACCCCTTCCGCCGCCAGACCGACGGCGTGGGCGGCGGGACGAGCCAGACGAGCAAGGTGGCGATCATCCGCCCCGCCGACACGGGGGGCTACGACGTGGTCTACCGCTTCGGCCAGGTGGCGATCGACCGCCCCGAGGTCGACTTCCGCGGCAACTGCGGCAACCTCTCCGCCGCCGTCGGCCCCTTCGCCGTGGACGAGGGCCTCGTGCCGGCCGCAGAGCCGGTCACCCGCGTGCGCATCCACCAGGAGAACACGAACACGTTGATCGTGGCCGAGGTCCCCGTGCGCAACGGCCGCTTCCTCGAGGCGGGCGATTTCACGATCGACGGGGTCCCCTTCCCCGGCTCCCGAATCCGGTTGCACTTCGTGCGGCCCGAGGGCGCGGTGACGCGCAGGCTCTTCCCGACGGGATCTCGCCGGGACCGCCTCACGCTCCCCGGCGGGAAAACGATCGCCGTGACCTGCCTCGATGCCGCCAACCCCTTCGTCTTCGTGCGCGCCGACGCCCTGGGTCTCGAGGGAACGGAAATCGAGGCCTTCGACGGCTCGGGGTTGCGCGAGACCCTCGAGGCCCTGCGCCGGCAGGCCGCGGTCGCCATGGGGATCGCCCCCTCGCCCGCCGAAGCCGCCCGCCTGAACCAAGCCGTCCCCAAGATCGCCGTCGTCGGGCCGCCCGCCGCCTACCGCGCGGTGCACGGCCGCGAGGTCGAAGCAGGGGCCCTCACGCTCGTCGCACGCATGATGTCCATGGGCGCGCTCCACCGCGCCTACGCGGTCAGCGGGGCGATCGCCACGGCCGGCGCGGCGCGCATCCCGGGCACGGTGGTGAGCGAGGTGGCCCGCCTGTCGGCGACGGAGCCGGCGCGCGTCGTGATCGGGCACCCGAGCGGCCGGATCGAGGCCGAGGCGAAGATCGCCGAGAATGAGGGCGGGATCGTCTACGAGGAGGGGGTCGTGGGCCGGACGGCGAGGCGCCTGATGGAGGGTTTCGTCCTCGTTCCGGAGCGCATCCTCGCGGAGGGCCGGGCCTGATGCGCACGCACCGCGTCGTCGTCTTTCCCGGGGACGGGATCGGACCGGAAATCGTCGATGCCGCACTCGAGGTGCTGCGGGCCCTGGAGGACCGCTCGGGCGGCTTCCGACTCGAGCTCGAGTTTCACCGCGCCGGCGCCGCGCTCTACCGCGAGACCGGCGAGGCGATCCTGCCCGAAGGGCTCGAGGCCTTCCGCCGCGCGGGCTGCGCCTTCAAGGGGCCGGTCGGGCTGCCCGAGGTGCGGCGCCCGGACGGTACCGAGGCGGGGTTGCTCGGCGGGGTTTTGCGAGGGGGCTTCGACCTCTTTGCCAACGTGCGGCCGATTTCCCTTCTGCCGGGCGTCCGCCCGCCGCTTGCGGGCGTCGCCCCGGGGGACGTCGACTACGTGATCGTGCGCGAGAACACCGAGGGGCTCTACCTCTCGCGCGGGCTGGGGCTCGTCACCCGCCAGGCGGCCGCCGACACGCTTCTTCTCACCGCCTCCGGCTGCGAGCGCATATCCCGCTTCGCCTTCCGGACGGCCCTTTCCCGGCCCGCGGGCGCCCCCGCGGACGGGAAACGCCGCGTCACCCTGGTCGAGAAGAGCAATGTCTTGCGTTCCTTCGCCTTCTTCCGGCGCATCTTTCTCGAGGTCTCCTCCGAGTTCCCCGGGGTCGAGGCCGACTGCCTCTATGTCGACGCCGCCGCGGCCGCCCTCGTCTCCCGGCCGCAGGACTTCCAGGTGATCGTGACCGAGAACCTCTTCGGCGACATCTTGAGCGACCTGGGGGCGGCGACCGTGGGCGGGCTGGGGTTCTGCGCCGCAGCCAACATCGGGGAGCATGCGGCCTACTTCGAGCCGATCCACGGCTCGGCCCCCGCGATTGCCGGCCAGGGCTTGGCGAACCCCCTGTCGCAGATCCGTGCCGGGGCCCTCATGCTCGATTACCTGGGGGAGAAGGAGGCCGCGGCCGCGCTCGAGCAGGCCGTGCGTCGCGCCTGCGAGGGGGGGGGAATCCGCTTCACGCGCGAGGGCTGCGTCGAGGGCGGCCCGATAGCCGCTGCCGCGGCGGTAAAGGAGGCCCTGCGCGCCGACTGAGGCCTGATTCGGCTCAACCCGCCCTTCTCTGCTCGGCGGCGTTCTTGACGAGCGCCGCCCAGCGGTAGAGGGCGTGCACGAACTTGCTGTAGGGCAGGAGCGCAAAAAAGGCGGCGACCGCCGCGAGGTGGAGCGATAGAAGCGTCCCCATGGCCGCGGTCTCCCGCCAGAAGAGCAGAAGCAGCCCGGTCACGTTCACCGCGAGCAGAAGCCAGAGGAACCCGAGTTCCATCCCGCGGCCGCCCTCGTCGGCGGGCTCGCGGTCCATGCGGGCCTTGAGATAGAGAAGCCCCGCAAGCCCCGCCGTCATCGAAAGCCCGCCGAACAGCCCCAGGAGAACGGGCAGGCTCGCCCACGGGTAGGGCGCAGGGACCCCGAGTACGTGGTCGTAGAAGGCGGCGACCGTGGTCGAGGCGAAGGCCGCAAGGAACCCGTAGAAGACGAGGTGGTGGAGCCTTCTTCGCCCGTGGCGGAAGCGCTCGTCGGGGTAGTTGCAGCCGTGGCCGCCGCCCTCGAGGTAGGTGAGCCGCAGCACATCGCGCAGGCCGCGGCGCTGGTTGTCGAGGGCGAAGAACTCGCGGGGCGAAGTCCCGGTCGCCCGCAAAAAAGAGACGAGCCCCGCCCCGAGCGCGGCAAGCGCGGCGAGCGCAAGCGCCGAGAATGCGCCCACCATCCCCCCGTAGGGGATCACGCGGTAGAAGGCCCCTGGGCCCGCCTGCCGCGCCGACAGCCCGCCCGCGGCGGAGAGCGCCGCCCAGAAGAGAAAGAGCGCGGCCGCGATCAGCCCCGCCGCCCAGACGGTGCGGCCGTTTCGCGCCAACAAGCCCGCAAAGCCCTTTGGCCGTGCGAACTCCTGCCAGCTGGCGCGCCGGAGTTCGGCGAGCGCGCGCGGCACGTTCACGGCGAACTCGTGCGGCGGCGCGTACTGGCAGGCATACCAGCAGCCGCGGCAGTTGTGGCAGAGGTTGGCGAGATAGCGCAGATCCTCGGCCGCGAAGGTGCGCCGCAGCTCCATCGCCGGGAATACGGCGCAGAAGCCCTCGCAATAGCGGCAGGCGTTGCAGATCGTCATCACCCGGTCCGCTTCCCGGAGCAGGTCACCCGCGGGCATGGCGTGCGGCCTCCCTTCCCGCGATCCGCCCGAAGACGGTCCCGATCGTCATCCCGAAGCCCGCCATGTAGCCCTGGCCGAGAATGTTCCCGGACATGATCTCGCCGGCGGCGAACAGGTTCTCGCAAGCCCCCCCGTCTTCGCGCAGGACCCGCGCCGTTTCATCGACGGCGACCCCGAGATAGGTGAAGGTGATCCCCGGGCGGAGGGGGTAGCCGTAGAAAGGCGGCGTGTCGAGCGGCCGCGCCCAGTGGCTCTTCGGCGGCGCAAGCCCCTCGGTGCGGCAGTCATCGAGGCTCGCCGGGTCGAATGTCCCGGGCCGCACGGCGCGGTTGTATGCTTCGACCGTCTCCTCGACCGCGCGCACCGGAAGCCCCAGCCGGCCGGCGAGTTCGCCGATCGTCTTTCCCTCGAGCGGCGGGAAGACCGAGGGCATGAAGAGCGCGAGCGCCTTCGCGTCGATCAGGCAGAAGGCCTCTTGTCCGGGCTGCCCGGCGACCAGCCTGCCCCAGATCGCGTAGCGCTTGGGCCAGAAGTTTTCGCCCTCGTCGTAGAAGCGCTTTCCCTCGCGGTTCACGACGATCCCGAAAGGGATGCAATCGAGCCGGGTGACGATCCCGCCGTCGAAGCGCGGTGCGCGGCCGTCGACCGCGACCGCGTGGCACTGGCGCGGGTCGCCCACGGCTTTGGCCCCGCGTCCAAGGAGGCTGCGGAGCACGCGGCCCGTGTCGTAGGGGCTGCCGCGGATGACGAAGCGCTCGGCCGCCTCGCCCCAGATCTCCTTGAGCCAGGCGAGGTCCGCCTGAAACCCGCCTGCGGCGCAGACGCAGGCCGCGGCCGGGATGCGCCGTTCCCCTTCCGGCTCCCGCACGAGGGCGGAGCGGAAGCGCCCGTCTTCGATCTCCAGGTCGACCGCCTCGGCCCCGTAGCGGATCTCGACCCCCAGCCGCTCGGCCGTCGCGTAGTAGGCGTTGACCAGAGCCTTCCCGCCGCCCAGGAAATGGGCGTTCGTGCGCGCCAGGTGGAGCGTCCCCCGGAGCGGCGGCTGGAACTTCGCCCCGTGGACCTCCATCCAGGAGCCCACGTCCTCGGAGTCGCGGATCACCAGCCGTGCGAGCGCCTCGTTCGTCTTCCCCCCGGTCACGAGCATGAGGTCGTCCCAGAACTCCTCCTCGAGGTAGCTGCCCTGGAGATAGGGGGTGGGTTTCCGGTGCAGAAAGCGCAGGTTCCGCGTGTGGCGGCTGTTTCCGCCGCGGAAGGCCTTCGGGGCGCTCTCGAGCAGGGTCACCCGGGCCCCGGCCTCGCGCGCGGTCATCGCCGCGCAGAGGGCCGCGTTTCCACCACCGATCACCAGGACATCGCAGGAATGCCCCACGGCAAGATCTTCACGGCTCATGATAGGACGCCCTTTCGCCCTTTCCCGCCGGACACCGGACGGAAGCGTACAGGATAATATCAAAAAACATACCAGGAGCGTATCGGCCCTGCAATTCCACCGGCCCGCGACTTTTTCCGGAAACCCCGCCCCCGGGAGGGTCTTCGCTTGAAACAATTTGTTTCATCAGGCCGCCGCCGACCGGGCCTCGAACCGCCCACCGGCCGGTCTTTAGGCCGCTTCCGGCGTTTTTCCGGCGGGCTTCTTTCTTGACGGGCTCGGCCGCTCTCGGGTAGGGGAAAGGAGGTTCTTGAATCGGCCCTCGCAGACAGGCTCGTCGCTTTGGCATCGGAAAAGGGTCGCCCCATGCCGAAAGAAAGCGCAACGGGCGGTCGCAGCTCCGCGGTGGACGCCAGCCCCGCCGCCGCCATGCAAGCCCCGAAGAGGGCCCGGCTGGATTCCGTCTCCCCTCCTTGGCCGCCGGCGTTCAGGGCCCCCGACTTCCCGCCGGAAGCCGGCAGCGCCTTCCGCGCCCTGCTCCAGGCAAACCCCATCGGGCTCGCGATCACGACCTTCGATGAAGG
This sequence comes from Desulfobacterales bacterium, assembly GCA_037481615.2. Lineage (GTDB taxonomy): Bacteria > Desulfobacterota > Desulfobacteria > Desulfobacterales > SpSt-501 > SpSt-501. The sequence goes on along the minus strand of JBBFLI020000039.1, from coordinate 12,921 downwards.
GCGCTACATCGAGGTGAGCGATAGCGAAACCGCACTCACCGGCTACACGCGCGAGGAGCTGGTCGGCCGGCGCGTGCTCGATCTCGGCTTCTACGACGACCCCGAAGACGCCCTGGAGATGCGCCGCCTCCTCATCAGCCGGGGCACGGTGCAGAATTACCCTTTCCGTTTCCGCAAGAAATCGGGGGATCTGCGCTGGGGCCTCTTTTCGGCGAACCTCATCGAGTTTGCGGGCAAAAGCTGCCTTCTTTCGACCGTTTCCGACGTGACCGATCTGCGCACCATGGAGCGGTCGCACAAACTGAACGAGGCGCGTGTTCTTCTTGCCTCGGAAAGCTCCGCCGTAGGCTGGTGGGAATGGGAAATCGGAAACGGGATCGTCCGCTGCAACGACTTTTACTACTCCATGCTGGGCTACGCCCCGCAGGAGTTTCCCGTCACCTACGAGGTCTGGAAAGAACTCCTGCACCCCGAGGATCAGCGGGCCGCGATCGCCTTGGTCGAGGAGATGCTCGCCGGGGCGAAGGAGGCCTTCGACATAGAGGTCCGCCTGCGGCGCCGCGACGGCGGCTACCACTGGGTGCGCGGCATCGGCCGCGTATTCAGCAAGGGCGCAGACGGGCTGCCTCTGCAGGCCTTCGGGTTGCATGTCGACATCCACGATCGCAAGACCTCCGAGGAGCGCTTGCGGCGGTTCAACGAGGAACTCGAACGCCTCGTGCGGGAACGGACGGCCGAACTGGAGCGCTCCAACGAAGAACTGCGCCGCGAGACCGAGGCGCGCCGTTCCGCCGAGGCCGAGCTCCGCGCTCTGACCGAAGAGCTGACCCAGATCAACAACGCCCTCCAAGTGGTGCTGCGCAAAAGCCGCGAAGAAAGCGACTTCCAGGTTCGCCGGCTCGTGAACGCGGTGCACGAGCTGGTGCTGCCGCACATCGAGAGCCTGCGCGAAAGCGGGCTCAGCCACCGCCAGGCGGTGCACCTCGATCTTCTCCAGGAAACGCTCCGCGGCATAGCTCTCAGCGAAATTCAACTCCTCGAGGAAGTCCAGCGGCGCCTTACACCGGCCGAGTTCAGGATCGCCCGCCTGATCCGGGCAGGAAAATCATCAAAAGAAATCGGTTACTTGCTATCCATTTCGCCGCGCACGGTCGAAACCCATCGCAAGCACATCCGCCGCAAGTTGGAACTCCGGGAACGATCGCAGAACCTCAAAAGCTTTCTCTCCTCCCTCCTGGAAACAGCCAAATAAAAACCAACCGTTATTTTTTATACCCATTATATACCCTTAAAATCTGGGTTGAATCGATTTCAAATATCCTCTTTAAGCTGCCTACAGTTGCTGATCGGCACTTGCAGAGGGAAGATCGAGATGACCCGTTTGGCCGAAGCCGCGCGTGCGCTCTTCGCAGGCCTGAACCCTGATCCCGATTGCAACCTGCGCCTCATCGTCCAGTACACCGCAAAGTTCCTCGGCTGCGAATGCGCCGCTCTCGGCTGGGCCGAGGACCCCTCTGCCCGCCCTCGCTTCCGGGCCGCCTTCCGGCTCGACCCGCCGCCCTCCCCGGCCCGCGAGGCGGCACGCGAGATATGCCGGGCCATCCTCGGTCAATCCGGCAGCTGTGCCGAAAGCGGCGCCTGCCCGCCGAACCCGCGGTTCCGCAGCTTTCTCGCCCACCCGGTCCTGCTGGACGGACGCGCCCGCGGGGCCCTCATTGCGCTCGACGGCCGCGAACGAAGCCACGGGGAAGAAGAGCGTTCCCTGATCGGGTTTCTCGCAAACCTCGCCGCAGCCGAGGAGTCAAGGCGCCTTGCCGCAGCGGCGGTCGCGCGACTCGCCGCCGTCGAGGCGGTGCTCGAAGCGGTCTCCTCCGCGCGCCGGCAAGCCGCCTCGCGCGAGGAGTTTCTCGATCGCTTCCTCGCGTCCCTTGCCGCCGCACTCGGGGTGGAAGGGGTCTTTTTCATCCCCGAAAGCTCGGGCGGAAGCCTGCCGTCCGTCTGCCGCTTTTACCCTCCCCTTACAGGCAAGCGCGGGATGAAGATCGATCTTGCCGCGGCGTTCGGCGCCCTTCCCACCCCCACCCAGGCGGCACCGCCCGGGGCGCTCTTTGTCGAAGCCGACCCCGCCCTGCCGCGGCCGCCCTTCGCCCGTCGCGGGGTAAACGCGTGGGTCCTTTCTCCCGTCAGCCGGGACGGGATCAGTCTGGGTTTGCTTGGTCTCGAACTCAAGGGTGGAAAGAACGGCCCTGAGCCTGCGTTCCTGAAAAGCGCCGCCGTTTCCGCCCGCCTGCTCGAGATGGGGCTGGAAGAGCTTGCCCTGCGCGAAGGGGTGACCTCCCTCGAGCAGACGGTGCAGGAGATCTCCACCCTCATCGACCCGGAGCATAAAGAGGAAGGCTCCGGCGACACCCCCGCCGCGGGGGAAGAGACCCCGCTTCGGGGTCTCGAGCGTTCCCTGCGCGAGCTGGCCGAGCGCATCCGTGGAAAACGCCGTTTCGCCTACCGTAACCTGAGCCCGACCGAGATTCGGGTCGCAAACTGGATCCGCGAGGGCCGCTCGAGCAAGGAGATCGCCAAAAGACTCGGGCTCTCCCCGCGGACGATCCACACTCATCGCTACAACATCCGCAAAAAACTGAACCTCTCCGGGGCCGGGAAAAACCTCCGCGCGCATCTTGCCGCCATGGAGTGAGCACCGGACATGAGCATTGAAGATCCTTCCCCCGGTTCCCTGATCCAGCGCTCGCTTGCGGGTGAGCTCGACGGCGAGGCCTTCAGCCGAACGCTGCGCGAGATTCTCTTCTGCCTCTGCTTTCATCACCCCCGCGGCATCCTGCTCGATTGCCGCGAGGCCGCCCTTTCCTTTTGCAGCATGGGGGACATCCTCGACATCGCACGAAAAATCGCCCCGTTCCGCCCAAACCACCCCGTACGCATCGCCCATCTCGCCAACCCCGCCGACCCCGAGCAGTTGCGCATCATGCGCCTGCTCGAGACCGTGCTCGAGATGGAGGGTTTCACTTACCGCTTCTTCCTCGACCCCACCGAGGCCCGCAACTGGCTCGGGGAGTAAGCCGCACTACCCCCCCCTCCCCCGGCGGCCGAAAAGCGCCCCTTTCAGTCTTCGGCTGCACTCTTCCAATAGGAAAATGGGCGTCCCCCATTGTCAGGGTTTCAAAATAAAACGACAAGGAGTATGGGGTGGAAGGCCGACTCATGAAGGGGGGCGGGAAGCCGGCGCACAACCTGGGGGTTTTCGGCCGTCCTGATTTTCTCCGCCCCCTTGCCCCGCAGGCGACCTGAGCTATGGGGGGATCCCCGCCTCACCCCGGCCCAAAGGCCGCGCCGGAAGGAAAACCAACCAATATAAGAATGGACGTCCCCTATGAGGCTTGAGCGGGGTTGTGAAGGCGTTCTGGATGCGATCTACGACGGCATTCTCGTGGCCGACGCCTCGGCCGTGGTCCGCTACGTCAACCCCGAGTATACCCGGATCACCGGTGTCCGGCCCGAAGAGATCATCGGTCGGCCGCTCGCGGAGGTTCGGCCCGGGGCCATCCTGCCGGAGGTCATCCGCACGGGGATTCCGCGGGCGGGGGTCTTCCGCCGTGTCGGGGAAATCGAGTACGTGGTCGACATGGCCCCCATCGTCATCGGCGGCGAAATCGTCGGCGGGGTCTCGGTGCTCAAGGACATCACCGAGGTGCAGCGCCTCTCGCAGGAGCTGCGGAAGTATGTCTCCCGCGCGAACCGCCTGCACACGATCGTCCGCGAGGCTTTCCGGGCGCGCTTCACCTTCGAGGACATCGTCGGCGAAAGCAGCGCGATCCGCGCCGCGGTAGCCTTCGCCCGCCGCATGGCAGCCGGCGACAGCGATGTGTTGATCACCGGCGAGAGCGGAACCGGAAAAGAGATCTTCGCCCAGGCGATCCACAACGCCTCCGGCCGTGCGGCCGGCCCCTTCATCGCCTTCAGCTGTGCCGCCCTCAGCCCGACGCTCATCGAAAGCGAGCTCTTCGGCTACGGCGAGGGGGCCTTCACCGGGGCGCGCCGGGGCGGCAAGGTCGGCTTCTTCGAAATCGCAGACGGCGGGACGGTACTGCTCGACGAGATCGCCGAGCTGGGCGTCGAGCTTCAGGCGAAACTCCTGAGGACGCTCCAGGAGCGGCGGATCCGCAGGCTGGGGGAGGCCGAAGAGATCCCCGTCGACGTGCGCATCATCGCCGCAACCAACCGCGATCTCGAGCGGCGGGTGCGGAACGGCCTCTTCCGCGAGGACCTCTACTACCGGCTGAACGTCGTGAACATCCACCTGCCGCCGCTTCGTGCGCGGCGAGCCGACGTTTCGCCGCTGGCCGACCATTTCCTCGAGCGCTGCCGCGCGCGCCTTGGGCGCAACCTCTCCTTTTCCGCGGCGGCAAGGGAGGCCCTCCAGCGCCACGATTGGCCGGGCAACGTGCGGGAACTCAAGAACGCCGTCGAGCACGCGGCAAGCCTGGTCGATGCCGAGATCATCGAGCCCGAGCACCTGCCGCGCGCGCTCCGGAAGCAGGTTCCCGACTCACCCGGCGCCCCCCTCAAGCAGATCCTGCGCGAGGTGGAGCGGCAAACCCTCATTGAGCGCCTCAACCAGAGGGGATGGACGCTCGCGGCGAAAAGGCAGGTCGCCCGCGACCTCGGCCTGTCGATCTCCACGCTTTACAGCAAGATGAAGTCCCTGGGGATCAATGAGCGGTCCAGGTAGCGCTTCCGGTTTTCTGGAAATATTCCATCCATATTTCCGGATTTATGGAAAACTATATAAGTATTATGAATTAATGGTATAATTTCATTCGGCAGCCTGCATTTTTTCCATTTTTTCGGAAATGGCACTGAAACGCCTCGAGCTGAACTGCCCCGAGCAGGTGTCCTGAGCCGAGGCCGTCACCTCCGTCTCGCTCCTTAAAACCAAGGAAAAAAATCAATGAGTTGAATCAAGAAGCCATTCCTCCGGGAGGGCAATGGCCGGCCACGGGTTCTTGCCTTCGCAAATCGAGAGGCCGCTTGCGGCATGGCGGTTGCTCTGTGACGGCGTCCAGAACGTTCGCAACGGAGTCCACCATTTTTTTGCAAAGGGGGAAACCATGCAGGCACTGCTGGGACTGGTGACGATGCTTGCCCTTCTGGCGGCCATCCTGACCCGGAGGCTGTCCGCTTTGGCCGCGCTGATCGTCATCCCCATCCTGGGGGCGCTGATCGGCGGCTTCGGCCTCCAAACCGGGAAATTCATGGTGCAGGGGATTCAGAACATCGCCCCGGTGGTCGCCATGTTCATCTTCGCCATCGTCTTCTTCGGCGTCATGATGGATGCGGGGATGTTCGATCCGATCATCAACAAGATCCTGCGCCACGTCGGCAGCCACCCGACGCGGGTCGTGATCGGGACGGCGCTCCTCGCCATGGTCGCCCACCTGGACGGATCCGGTGCGACCACCTTTCTGATCGTCATCCCCCCGCTTCTCCCCCTCTACGACCGGCTGCAGATGGACCGGCGGGTTCTCGCCTGCGTGGTCGCCCTCGGCGCGGGGACGATGAACATTCTCCCCTGGGGCGGGCCGACGATCCGGGCGGCCTCGTCCCTCCAGATCCAGGTCACCGACCTCTACAACCCGGTGATCCCGGCGCACCTCTGCGGACTTGCCTTCGTGATCCTGGTCGCTTTCTGGCTCGGGAGAAAGGAGACACGGCGGCTGGGTGCCACAGCCGGCGCCGCCGCCGAGGTCGGCGTCTACGAGCGTCAGCTCACCGAAGAGGAAAAGAACCTTCGCCGGCCGCGGATGTTCTGGTTCAACATCCTCTTGACCGTGGCCGTGATCGTCACCCTGGTCTGGGGCAAGCTCTCGCCGGCCGTGATCTTCATGGTCGGCGCCACGCTCGCCCTCGTCGTCAACTATCCCCAAGTCGCCCAGCAGCGGGCGCGGGTCGACGCCCATGCCAAGGCGGCGCTGATGATGGCGAGCATTCTCCTCGCCGCAGGCTCCCTCATGGGGATCATGAAGGGCACGGGGATGATCTCCGCCATGGCCAAGGCGGCGGTCGCCTTCGTCCCCCGGGGGCTGGAGACCCACATCCCGATGGTGATGGCGCTCATCTCCATGCCCTTGAGCCTGCTCTTCGACCCGGACTCCTTCTACTTCGGCTTCCTCCCGGTCGTGGCCGAGGTCGGAAAAGCGCTCGGGGTCCCGGTCATCCAGATCGGCCAGGCGGCCATCATCGGCCAGATGACGACCGGCTTCCCGCTGAGCCCGCTTACCCCCTCGACCTTTCTCCTGATCGGCCTGACCGGCGTGGAACTGGGCGAGCACCAGAAATTCAGCTTCCTCTACGCCTACCTCGTCACCCTGGTGATCGCCCTGGCCTCGGTCGTGATCGGGCTCTACCCCCTGTGAGGCGGGAAAGGAGAGGCGATGAAAACGATTCGCATCGGATCGGGGGCGGGCTACTCGGGCGACCGGATCGAGCCCGCCGTCGAACTCGCCGAAAAAGGCGCGATCGCCTACCTCGTCTTCGAGTGTCTGGCCGAGCGCACCATCGCCATCGCCCAGCAGGCGAAGAGAAGTGACCCCGCCGCGGGCTACGACCCCCTGCTCGCAGCCCGCATGGAAGCCTGCCTTCCCGTCTGCCGCCGAAACGGCGTCCGGGTCGTCACCAACATGGGGGCGGCAAACCCTCGTTCCGCCGCGGCCAAAATCCGCGAAATCGCCGAGCGCCTCGGCCTCCGGGGCCTCAGGGTCGCCGCCGTGACCGGGGACGACGTGCTCGAGGCCGTCCGCCGCGACGACCCCGTGATCCTCGAGACCGGCGCACGCCTCTCCGGGCTTGGGGATCGGATCGTCTCGGCCAACGCCTACCTCGGCGCCGGCCCGATCGTCGAGGCGCTGCGCGGCGGCGCAGACGTCGTGGTCACCGGCCGCGTCGCCGACCCCTCCCTCTTTCTTGCGCCGCTCATGGTGGAGTTCGGCTGGCGTGAGGACCAATGGGACCTCTTGGGCCGGGGCACGGTGCTCGGCCACCTCCTCGAGTGTGCAGGCCAGGTGACCGGCGGCTACTTCGCGGACCCCGGCTTCAAGGACGTCCCCGGTCTTGCGCGCCTGGGTTTTCCCATCGCCGAGGTCGCCGAGGACGGCTCCTTCGCCGTCACCAAGGTGCCCGGCTCCGGGGGCGTCGTCACGCCGGCCACCTGCAAGGAGCAGCTTCTCTATGAGATCCACGACCCCTCCGCCTACATCACCCCCGATGTCGTGGCCGATTTCACCTCCGTCCGATTGACGGATCTCGGAGAAGACCGGGTGCAGGTGACGGGCGGCCGGGGCCGGCCGCGCACGGAGAGCCTCAAGGTCTCGATCGGCTACGTGGATAGCTGGGTCGGCGAGGGCCAGATCAGCTACGGCGGCCCGGGGGCCGTGGCCCGCGGCCGGCTCGCCCTCGAGATCGTGAGGGAGCGCCTCCGGCTCACGCGCGTTCCTTACGAGGAGATCCGCTGCGAGCTGATCGGGTTGAACGCCCTCCACGGGGAAGAGATCTCCCGAGGCCACGAGCCCTACGAGGTGCGCCTCAGGGTCGCCGCGCGCACCCGCAGCCGCGAAGAGGCCCTGAGGATCGGAAACGAGGTGGAAACACTCTACACCAACGGGCCGGCCGGCGGGGCCGGCGCCTGGAAGGCGGCGCGCGAGGTCGTGGCCATCGTTTCGACCCTCATCCCGCGCAACCGCGTCCAACCCCGCATTCATTACGAGGTGACCTGAAATGAAACTCCGCGAGATCGCCCACTCCCGCACCGGGGACAAGGGCAACACGGCGAACATCTCGGTCATCGCCTACGACCCGGCCGATTACCCGCACCTTGCGCGCCACGTCACGGCCGACCGCGTCAAGGCGTTCTTCGCGGGGATCGTCCGGGGCGAGGTCGTCCGCTACGAGCTCCCCAACATCCATGCCCTGAACTTCGTGCTCCACGAGGCCTTGAGCGGCGGCGTGACGCGCACCCTGGCCCTCGACCTGCACGGCAAATCGCTCAGCTCTGCCATCCTCTCGATGGAGATCCCCGACCGATGAGGGGAGGGGGCCCTTTTTATTTCCAAAAAGCGCGACGATCCCATCTCCGGACCGGGAAACCGGTGTCGGCGGCCCCGGGCAAATGAAAGTCCTGGAGATCCCCCTTCCTTATTCTTTTTGATAGCCACCGGTCTCTTGCTTCCCGCGTTCTACCTTGAGGCTGTCTGCCGCCTATCCCGGCAAAATGCCCGAAAGCATTCGTCACCAGACCGCAAATTTGTGTTTTTCCGTAGCTTTATGGGGATGCAAGAGCTTGAGCGAAATAGAAATTTGGCCTGAAAGTGATATAAAAATGGACGTCCCCTATTTTTCTTGCCGAAGGAATGGGGCTAAAATGGGGGAAAATTCCACGATTCCGGGAGGCCGAGATGAAACGGTTCGTACGGTTTGCGCTGTTCGGGTTGGCTCTCTTCAGCTGGGTTCCGCCCTTGTGCTCCGCTCATGCGGATGACCTCGCCTCCGGCGCACGGATCCACCAGAAATTCAAGCTGCTCCCCGGCAAGGCGAACGACCGCTACGTCGTCTATGTCCCCTTCGAGGTCAAAGCTCCGGGAAGGGTCCGGGTGTACCACGAGGTCACCGGGGCCGACCCCCGCATTGATAAGACGGCGGGGCTTCCCAACTATATCCTTGCCGACGCCCGCGTCTTCGACAAGATGGACGACGGGCTATGGCACAAGATATGCGAAGCATACGTGAACGCCATGCCGACCCTCAAACTCACGGAGGGGCCGTTGAAGGAGCTCATCGAGGGGGTGAATGAGCTCCTCGGCAAGGAAGACAAACCGAAATGGTACCACGGCAGCCGGAAACTTCTGGACAAGACCGATCCCCTCGTCCTCGATGTGGACGATCACGACCTGCGGACGACGAAAGGAAGGTACGTGGTCATCCTGCGTAACCCCTCGCCCGGCGAGTACCACGGCAATATCCTGGTTTCTTTCCCCGGCGATGTCTGGGCGGTCGATCCCGATCTGGAGGCGGCCTACGAGCGAAAACCCGATCTCGCCGTCCGGGAAATCGAACTCGATCAAGACAACCGCGTGGTCGTGACGCTCGTGAACGAGGGGCCGGGCTGGCTTCATGAGGTGCGCTACAACCCCGCGGCCGAGAGGGTGATCCGCCTGGAGGTCGAGGTGAACGGCAAGAAGGCGGTCTCGGTGCCGCTCGCCGAGGTGGACCCGAAACGCACCCTCAAGCTCAAGGGCAACGCCGTGGCCTACCGGACCGAGATCCGGCTCTCCGAGCCGGCGCGAGTCCTGGCCGTGATCGACCCCGATGATGTCGTGGCCGAGCCCGACAAGAAGAACAACAAGAAACGAGAAAACCTGACCCCCCGTGAGACCTCCACGGCTTCCGCCGAGCCCGGGAAACGCGTGAAGCGCGGCTCCGAGGGCTCCGGGGACAACCGTTCCGGAACCGTGCAGGCGGGCGGCGGCATGCCCGATCTGGCCGTCGCCGACATCGCGATCGACAACCGCCGGCGCGTGGTCGTGCGCATCGAAAACCGCGGGGGAGGCCTCTCCCCCGAGCTCTACCGCGCCAACCCCCAGCCGCAGATTCGGCTGCTCATGAACGGCCGGGGGTGGGCCAACGTGCCGCTCGGCTCGCTCGACCCGGCGGGTGCTCTCAGGCAACCGGGCGGGAGTTTGGCCTGGACGGGCGAACAGGTGCCGCGCGAGCCGGTCGAGATCACGGTGATCGTGGACGAGGGGAACCTCATCGGCGAGAGCAACAGGGCGAACAACACCCTGACGAAGCGCCTCAGCCCGTAGCCTGAACCGGCACCCGAGCGGCCTGCGCCGCCGAACGGCCGCCCCTTGCGGGTTTGGATTGAGCCCGCGGGGCGGCTCTTTTTTCTTGATCCCCAGCCGGAAAGAAAATTTTTGATCCTCGCCTCATCGAGGAAAAGATGCCAAAATGTCGGCAGGTGAGGCCATGATGATATGAAAATGGACGTCCCCTCTTTGGTGGCGTGGGCGAACGTGTGCGTGATCTGGGGGACGACCTACCTCGTGATCCGGATCGGCGTGAGCGAGGTGCCCCCGCTGCTTTTCGCCGGCATCCGGTGGCTGATCGCCGGCATCGCCTTCACCGCTTTCCTGCGGCTGCGGGGGGCGCCCATACCGCGCGGGCGCGAGATCGGGCACCTGGCCGTGGTGGGGGTGCTCCTGCTCGGCCTGGGAAACGGGCTGGTCGTCTTCGGCGAACAGTGGGTCGCAAGCGGGCCGGCGGCGCTCATGATCACAACCACCCCGCTCGTCTTGGTCGCGATCGAATCCCTCCTCCCCCGCGGGCCGCGGCCGAATCCGGCGGTCGCGGCGGGGCTGCTCCTCGGTCTTGCCGGGGTGGTGCTCATCTTCGGGGTCGATCTCGAGGCGTTGGCCGACCCGGGGAACCGCGCCGGGCTTCTTTCCCTGCTGGGCGCGGTCTTCTTCTGGTCGCTCGGGTCCCTTTACGCGAAGTACGTGCGCCTTGCCGTGCACCCCTTCATGGGCGCAGCCGTGCAGATGGTCATCGCCGGCGCCGCCCTCACCCTGGCGGGCTGGGCCATGGGCGAGATCCCGCGTCTTCACTGGGAGACGCGGGGCCTTCTTGCCCTTTCCTACCTCGTGATCATCGGCTCTTTCGTGGGCTACCCTTCCTACATCTACGCCGTGGCGAAGCTCCCGCTCGCCTTCGTCTCGACCTACGCTTATGTCAATCCCGTGATCGCCCTCTTTCTGGGGTGGCTCGTGCTGGACGAGCCCCTGGGCCCGAGGGTCTATGCTGCAGCGGCCCTGATCCTGCTCGGCGTTTACTGCGTGAAGAAGGGGGTGGCCCGCGCCTGAAGAGGGCGGCGCCGCTTTCCGAACCCGCAGGGGGGGGCGCAGCGCCGCCGTTCGCTTTTTTTTGCCGCTTGTGGCAGCATGGCGGCATGACCACGCATAATGATATAAAAATGGACGTCCCCTATTTGCTCGCGGGGGACATCGGGGGGACAAGGACGAGGCTTGCCGTCTTCGCGCGGGAGGGCGGTCTTCGCGAACCGGTCGCCCGGGCGGAGTTTGCGAGCGCGGAATACCCCGAGCTCGAATCGATCGTGGAGGCCTTTTTGGAAAGGGTGAAGCTTCCGATCGGCCTTGCCTGCTTCGGGGTTGCAGGCCCCGTGCGCGGAGGCCGGGCCGCCCTCACCAACCTCCCCTGGGTCGTGGACGAGGAGCGGCTGCGGGCGCGATTCAATTTCGAGCGCGTGCGGGTGATGAACGACGTCCAGGCGCTCGCGGCAGGCGTCCCGCACCTCGGTGAAGAGGACTGCGTGACCCTGCAGAAAGGAACGCCGCAGGCGGGCGGGACGATCGCCGTCGCGGCCGTGGGGACGGGGCTCGGGGCTTCTTTCCTCACCTGGGACGGGGAACGCTACCGCGCCTTTCCCTCGGAGGCGGGCCACGCCGGCTTCGCCCCGGCCGACCCGCGGCAGGCTGGCCTCTTCCTCTTCCTGCGCGAGCGCTTCGGCCGCGTGAGCCGCGAGCGCGCCTGCTCCGGGACGGCGATCCCCCACCTCTACGGGTATCTGAAGGAGGAGGACGAGGCCTGCACGGCCGGCAGGCTCGCCCAAGAGATCGCCGCGGCGGCCGATCCCGCGCCGCTGATCGTGGAAAAGGCACTCGATGAGAACGAAAGCGACCCCCTCTGCCGGGCGACGCTCGAGCTCTTCGTTTCCATCCTGGGGGCCGTTTGCGGGAGCCTCGCCCTGGATTTCCTGGCAACCGGCGGTATATTTCTGGGCGGAGGACTCCCGCCGCGCATTCTTCCCTTGCTGCAGGAGCCCCTGTTCCTGGAGGCGTTCCTGGCCAAGGGACGGATGGCGAACTTGATGGGCGGGATCCCGGTGCGCGTGATCGTGAAACGCGGGGTTGCACTCGTCGGTGCCGCCTCCGAGGCGATGCGCCCCTGAGGCCGAACACCTCCCTGCTCGCGGGGTGATAAGGACGCTCTCATCGATGAAGTCGCCAGCGCAACCGGCAAGCGCAAATTCGCAGAGGAAAACTCTCGCCTTGCGCCTGGCGGCCCTTCTCGTCCTCGCCGCGGCGGCGGCCTACGCGCTCTTCAGCCTGGATCTCCAGGGCGCCCTGCGGGCGGCACTCGCCTGGGTCGCGGGGGTGGGCCCCGCGGGGATCGCGCTCTTCATCGCGCTCTACATCGTGGCCTGCCTGCTGATGCTCCCGGGCTCGATTCTGACCGTGGGGGCGGGCGCCCTCTTCGGGCTTCTGCCGGGCTTTCTCGCGGTTCTCGTCGGGGCGACCCTGGGTGCGGCGGGCGCCTTTCTGACCGGCCGCTACCTCGCGCGCGAATGGGTGGCAAGGAAGATCGCCGCCAACCCCCGCTTCCGCGCCGTGGACGAGGCCGTGGGGCGCGAGGGCTGGAAGATCGTTCTCCTGACCCGCCTCTCCCCCGTCTTTCCCTTCAACATCCTCAACTACTCCTACGGCCTGACGAAGGTCCCCCTGCGGGACTATTTCCTCGCCTCCATGACCGGGATGATGCCGGGGACGCTGCTCTACACCTACCTCGGGTCCCTCGCCGGGGATCTGGCGGCCCTGGGCGCCGGCCGCGCCCAGCGCACGGCGGCCGAGTGGGCGCTCTACGGGGTGGGGCTGCTCGCGACGGCGGCCGTGACCGTGTTCGTGACGCGGCTTGCGCGAAGAGCGCTGGCGCAACGGATCGAATGAGATCGGGAGCGAGTTCCGCGGCCGAAGGCGAAGAGAACGCTGGGCGGGTCCTCCCCCAAGACGAGGAGAACCGGAGGTAGGTGTAGAGCAGCGTCCCCGGCATCATCCCGGTCAT
>JBBFLI020000038.1:0-37371 GCA_037481615.2 Desulfobacterales bacterium | reverse complement strand
CCTTCCTCGCGGGGCTTTCGGGGGAAGAAGAACGGGTGCGGCGGGAATGAAAATGGCGGAAGTGCATGGGAATCGAACCCACCCGGGACGTTGTTAGCGCCCCACACCGGATTTGAAGTCCGGGAGCTTCACCAGAACGCTGCGCACTTCCGCGAAGCGACAACGCCATTTTAGCGATCGACTCCCGTTTGTCAATCGGCGGCGGGGGCGTGAAAAAGAGGGGAGGGGCATGATTCTTTACTTCGACTGCTTTTCCGGCGTGAGCGGCGACATGACCCTCGGGGCGCTCGTCGATCTCGGCGTGCCCCTGGCATGGCTGAGGGAGAGGCTTGCCGACCTGCCGCTCGGCGGCTTCGAGATCGAAGAGTGCGCGGTGACCGATCACGGGATCCGCGGCCGACGTATCGAGGTCCGGCTGACCGATCCCGCCCCACCGCACCGCCATTTCGGGGAGATCCGCGAGCAGATCGCGGCCGCGCCCTATCCCGACGGCGTCCGGCAGAGGGCGATGGCGATCTTCCGCCGTCTCGCCGCGGCCGAGGCCGCCGTCCACGGCTGCTCGGTGGAAGAGGTCCACTTCCACGAGGTGGGCGCCGTGGACGCGCTGGTGGACGTGGTGGGGTGCGCGCTCGGGCTCGAATACCTGGGGGTGAAGGCGGTCCATGCTTCGCCGATCCCGAACGGCCGGGGATTCGTCGTCTGCCGCCACGGCCGCATCCCGATCCCGGCGCCTGCCACGCAGAAACTGCTCGAGGGGGTGCCGACCTACGGGGTGGAGGTGGAGGCGGAGCTTACCACCCCCACGGGAGCGGCGATCGTGGCCGCTCTGAGCTCCGGTTTCGGGCCGCTGCCGCCGATGGTCCTGCGGGGCACGGGCTACGGCGCGGGGAGCCGCCGGCTCGAACCCGGCCCCAACCTCTTGCGGCTCGTCCTGGGCGAGCCGCTCGATGCGGGGCTCGCCAAAGCGGGGGGGATCCTCGCCGAGCAGGTGGCCGTCCTCGAAGCCGCGGTGGACGACATGAACCTCGAGTGGTTCGGCTACCTCATGGAGCGGCTGTTTGCGGAGAAGGCGCTCGATGTGCTCTGGATCCCGGTGCAGATGAAGAAGAACCGACCCGGAATCCTCATCCAGGTCCTCTGCCGGCCGGCGGACAGGGGCCGCCTCGCGCGCCTCATCCTGGAGGAAAGCACCACCCTGGGCGTGCGGCTCGAGACGAGCGCGCGGCTCGTGCTGCGGCGCGAGATCGCCTCCTTCGCCTCCTCCTTCGGGGAGGTTCCGATGAAGCGGGTGGTCGCCCCGGATGGCAGGGTGCGGCTGGTCCCCGAGTTCGAGGCCTGCCGCGAAATCGCGCGCTCCCGCGGGATCCCGCTGCGGGAGGTCTACGAGACTCTGCTCCGTGAAGCCGCGAAAATCGACCTTTGGGACGCCGCGGTCGACGGAGGGCTTTCTTGACAAAGAAAGGGGCGGCCTGTACAAGCGGCGCATGCGTTTTTCCGAGCGCCTCGCGGTTTTTTTGGCGTCGGGGCTGGGGGCAGGGCGCCTGCCGTTTGCACCGGGGACCTTCGGGTCCCTTCTTGCTGTTCCGGCCTGCTACGGGATCTCCCTTCTGGGGGGGGCCGCATCCTTGGCCGCAGCGGCGGTCTTCGTCCTGCCCGCGGTGTGGATCGCCGGGCGCGCCGAGGCGGCCCTGGGACGGAAGGACGCCCCCACGATCGTGATCGACGAAGTGGCGGGGATGCTCGTGACACTCGCCGGTGTGCCTTTTTCCCCCGGAGCGGTCGTCGCCGGCTTTGTCCTGTTCCGGGCGTTCGACGTGCTGAAACCCTGGCCGGCACGCCTGATCGAACGGCGGCTCCCCGGCGGCTGGGGGGTCGTGCTCGACGACGTGGCGGCCGGTGTCTACGGCAACCTGACCCTGCAGCTCGGCCGGGTGCTCCTCGAGAGGGCCGGGGGCTGATTTGCGGACATGCCGCCGGAAATCGTATTCGGAAAGGTGATGCGCAAGCCTTGAAACCCTCGTCCAACCCCCCGAAAGAGCAACCCGCGCCCCGTCGCAGCCGCTTCCGCGAAAACGCCGAGGCGATTTTCATCGCCGTTCTGATCGCCCTGTTCATCCGCACCTTCGTGGTCCAGGCCTTCAAGATCCCCTCGGGTTCGATGAAGCCGACGCTGCAGATCGGCGACCACATTCTCGTCAACAAGTTCGCCTACGGGGTGAAGATCCCCTATCTCAACACGGTGCTCCTGCCGGTGGGCTCCCCGGAGCGGGGCGACATCGTCGTCTTCAAGTACCCGCTCGACCCGCGCAAGGATTTCATCAAGCGCGTGATCGGCATCCCCGGGGACGTGGTCGAAATCCGCGACAAGGTGGTCTACGTGAACCACCAGCGGCTCAACCACGATGTCGGCGTCTTCACCGACCCGCACATCATGCCGGGAACGCTCCGGCCGCGGGACAACCTCGGGCCGGTCAAGGTCCCCGCCGGGCACCTCTTCGTCATGGGGGACAACCGCGACGAGAGCTTCGACAGCCGCTTCTGGGGCTTCGTGCCGCTCAGGGACGTGAGCGGCAAGGCCTTCATCATCTACTGGTCCTGGGACAGCGATGGCTTCCGCATCCGCTGGGGACGTCTTGCGAGCCTGCTTCGCTGAACGGGGAAGGGCCGCATGAGGATCCGCATCGTCGGGGGGGTGATCGTCGACCCCGGCCGTTATGTGGGGCCGGGAGAGATCCTGGTCGCCGACGGCCGGATCGCCGCCGTCCATCGCGGGCATGGCCCCGAGCCGGACGCGGAGGCCTCCGGCCCGCCGCATCGGATTCTTGACGCCCGCCAGAAAATCGTCACCCCCGGTCTCGTCGATCTCCATGTTCACCTGCGCGAGCCGGGCTTCGAGCACAAGGAGACGATCGCAAGCGGCTGCCGGGCCGCCGTGAGCGGGGGCTTCGCGGCCGTCTGCTGCATGGCGAACACGAAGCCCGTGAACGACGAGCCGGAGGTGACGCGGTTCATTCTCTCCCGCGCCGAGCGGGCGGGGCTTGCCCGGGTCTATCCCGTGGCCGCGGTGACCCGGGGGCTCGAGGGCCGCGAGCTCTGCGACCACGCGGCGCTGAAAGCCGCCGGGGCGGCCGCTCTCTCCGACGACGGCCGGCCGCTCGTCGACTCGCGGCTCATGCGGCGCGCGCTGGAGGTCGGGGCGGAACTCGGCCTGCCGGTGATCGCCCACTGCGAAGACCCCTACCTCGCGGAAGGCGGGGTGATGAACGAAGGGCCGACGGCGGCGGCGCTCGGGGTGCAAGGGATCCCCAACGCCTGCGAGAGCATCCTGGTGCTGCGCGACATCGCCTTGAGCGAGCTGACCGGCGCCCCCGTGCACATCGCCCACGTGAGCACGGCCGAGTCGGTGCGCGCGATCCGCGAGGCGAAAGCCCGCGGGGTGCGCGTCACCGCCGAAACGGCCCCGCACTACTTTCTTCTGACCGAGGATGCCGTGCGCCGGCACGGTGCGAACGCCAAGATGAACCCCCCGCTTCGCCGCGCACGGGACCGGGAAGCGGTGCGCGAGGGGCTGGCCGACGGGACGATCGATGTCATCGCCACCGACCACGCACCGCACGCGCCCCACGAAAAGGCCGCGGGGCTGCGCGCGGCGCCAAACGGCGTGATCGGGCTGGAGACCGCGCTCCCCCTGAGCCTCGGGCTGGTTGCGGAAGGCCTGCTCACTATTGAAGCGCTTGTTGAGAAAATGTCTATTAACCCAATGCAAATTTTGGGAAAGTCTTTTGGGATTATTCCGGGTCACCCCGCGGATCTCACGGTCATCGACCTCGAGGCCCGGTTTGTGATCAACGAAAATCTGATCCGTTCGCAGAGCCGGAACACCCCGTTCATCGGCATGCCGGGTTACGGCCGTGCGGTGGCAACCCTCGTCGACGGTCGGATCGTCTACGAATACGGCAAGGACGCAAACGGCGGCAAATGAGCGCGGCCAAGGCAGCCATTCTCGTCGTCGACGACGATCTCAGCATGCGTGAACTGTTGAGCTACATGCTCGATCGCGAGGGCTACCGCGTCGAGACCGCCTCCGGGGGCAGAGAGGCCTTGGCCGTCCTGAAGGAGCGGGGCTTCGATCTTCTCCTTTGCGACATCCGCCTGGGCGACATCTCCGGACTGGAAGTTTTGAAAGCCGCCCGCGAACTCCACCCCGGGGCCGTCGTGATCATGATCTCGGCCTTCGCCTCGACCGAGACCGCGGTCGAGGCCATGAACCTCGGGGCCTACGATTACGTCCCCAAGCCCTTCAACAAGGACGAACTCTTGGAGACCGTGGCGAAGGCGCTCGAGCTGCGCACGGTCGAAAAGGAGAAGGAAACGCTCGAGGGGGAGCTCCGCCGCAGCCTTCACTTCGGCAAGATCGTCGGCGTCAGCCCCGCGATGCAGCACATCTACAAGATGATCGCCCAGGTGGCCCGGACCCGCTCGAACGTCCTCATCACCGGCGAGAGCGGGACCGGAAAAGAGCTGATCGCCCGCGCGATCCACGACGAAAGCGACCGCCGCGACAAGCCCTTCGTCGCCATCAACTGCGGCGGCATCCCCGAAACGCTCATGGAAAGCGAGCTTTTCGGCCACAAAAAGGGCGCCTTCACGGGGGCGACCCAGGACAAGGCCGGTTTTTTCCAGGAGGCGCACCGGGGAACGATATTTTTGGATGAAATCGGCGAGTTGAGCCTTCCCATCCAGGTGAAGCTGCTTCGCGCCCTCCAGGAGCGGGTCATCCGCCCCGTGGGCGGTGCGGAAGATGTGGCGGTCGACATCCGGATCATCTCGGCGACGAACAAGCAGCTCGAAAAGGAAGTGATCGCGGGCAATTTCCGTGAGGATCTCTTCTACCGGATCAACGTGATCGAGATCAAGGTGCCGCCCCTGCGCGAGCGGAAGGCGGACATCCGGCCGCTCGCCCAGCATTTTCTCGAGAAGTATGCCCGCGAGATGGGTAAGGAGATCCGCAAGCTTTCCTCCTACGCGCTCGACATGCTGATGAAATACGATTTCCCCGGAAACGTGCGCGAGCTCGAAAACCTCATGGAGCGCTCGGTCGCCCTCTCCTCGACCAATATCATCCTCCCCGACAGCCTCGCCCTTTCCGTCCACAAGCGCCGCTGGATCGAGGGCATCAAGGACCGCCGTTTCGATCTGGACGAGGTCGCCAAAGGGGTCTCCCTCGATGCGATCCTCGAGGAGATCGAGCGCGCCTATTTGAAGAAAGCCCTCGAGGTCGCAAACGGCAACAAGAACCGCGCCGCAGAGTTGCTCGGCATCAGCCTGCGCTCCATCCGCTACCGCCTCGAAAAGCTCAGCCTCGAATAAACTCTGCTTCGACAAAATTTGTCATTCGCCCTGCCGCAAATTGTCCGCAACGGCTTTGTCCGCCTTGTTGCAAGGCATCTGGGTCCGAACCGGGGCAAAAATAAAAACGAATAATTAGAATAAGTTGTATTCGTTAACCCCATGTTCTGCCATGCTATGGCACATCGTTTGCTTCTTCGCGGGGGACAGAAGGTCGGAGGGAAACGAAGAGGCAACACGGTCGATGAACGGAAAGGGGAGGAAAAAAGAGATTCAAGTCTGCACGGCAAGTGACCGATAGGGGAAACGAGTCAGGCAAGGTTCAAACGTCAACCCAAACTCGATTCAAAAACCATCAAGAGAGGAGAAAAAAAATGCGCAATCAGAAAGGTTTCACGCTCATCGAACTCATGATCGTCATCGCCATCATCGGTATTCTGGCGGCGATCGCCATCCCGAACTTCATCAGCTACCGCAACAAAGCCTATTGCTCCCGCGCCGAGTCGGATGCCACGGCGATCCAGGCGGCCATCGCCTCGTACTTCTCCGAGCCGAACAACATCACGGTGAGCAAGGCGAGCCTCGACGGCTCGAACGACCGGCCGGCCCTCAACCCCAACAACACCTATGCGATGTCCGTTGTGGGATCACACCCGGTCTACAAGATCGAGGTCACCGACGGCAGCCAGCGTTGCCCCCGTTCCACGGCCTCTCACGTCTATGTGACCTATTTCGGCACCTCGGCGGCATCCGGCTGGCGTCCGTAATCCGAATCGAAACCTGCTGTTCAAACCCGAACGGGCAGGGGGCGAAAGCCCTCTGCCCATTTGTTTTATTTCTTTCCTGTGATCCATGTCATCGGTCAGGCATGAGGAGGTCATGGTATTATTTTTGCTTGTACTCATTTCTCTATGAGACAGGATCCGAATACCCCCCCGATCCGCGCCAATCCCCCGAAGCAGCACAACTCGAATGGTTCTTCCCTTTTGATTTTGTTCCTCTTTGTCTTCATTCTCTACTCGAACACATTGTCTTCCCCTTGGGTTCTGGATGATTTCCACAACATCGTCTTCAACGCTTCCCTCTTGCAACCCGTTCTCTCCTTGTTTGAAGGAGGAAGGCTCGACCGGCCGATCGCCCGTTTGAGTTTCGCCCTGAATCGGTTGATCGGCGGCGACAACCCCTGGGGCTATCACCTCGTCAACACCTTGATCCATGCCTTGGCGGCGATTTTGCTTCACCGCGTCATCGCCTCGCTCTTGCGCAGGCGAAACGGAAGCCGCGATCCTGACTGCGGACATATCGCCCTTTTGGCGGCACTCCTCTGGGCGGGGCACCCGATCCAGACTCAGGCGGTCACCTACATCGTCCAGCGCATGACCTCTCTTGCCGGGCTTTTTTATCTGTCCGGGATCTATTGCTACCTTCGCGCCCGGGGGGAAGAACGCAAAAAGGGACGCTCCGGCTGGTGGGCAGGGTGCCTGCTGTCGTTTCTACTGGCGATTGCCTCGAAGGAAAACGCCGTCCTGTTTCCGGTATCCCTTGTGCTGATCGAAGCCCTGTTCTTCCGCGAGGGGGATCTGCGGCTGATTCTCCCGCGCCAGAAAACATGGCTTTTCTGGGGGGCAAGCCTCGTTCTGCTCGGGAGCGCATTCTATTTCCTGACCGCAGGCGACCTGCATGCCCTCGTCAATTACGGGGAGCGGTATTTCACGCTCGAAGAGCGGCTGCTCACCCAGCCGCGGGTCCTCTGGTTTTACCTCAGCCTGATCGCCTGGCCGATGCCCTGGCGGTTTTCCCTGGAGCACGACTTTCCGATATCCAGCTCTTTCACGGAACCCTGGCAGACACTTCCCGCCCTGGCCGGGATCTTGCTCCTTGCGTTTCTCGGCTGGAAGGCCAGGACGCGCTATCCCTTTCTTTCCTTGGGAATCCTCTTCTACCTTCTCAATCACCTGGTCGAGTCCTCCTTTCTCCCCCTGGAGATGGTCTTCGAGCACCGAAATTACATCCCCTCGATGTTTCTCTTCGTTGCTCCGTCCCTGGGGATCCTGAATGCCGGAAGACTTCTCAAGGATAGAGACATCCCGGCGCATCGGCTCTTCACGGTCGTTCCCGTTCTGCTCGTCATTGCTTTGGGGGCGGCAGCCTACAGCCGCAACCTCGTCTGGTCGTCGCCGGCATCGCTCTGGTCGGACACCCTGAAGAAGGCGCCGCGATCGGGCCGCGCCCTGGCCTATCTCGCTCTCATCAGCGCGGAACACCCCGAGGGCGTTCCCCTGGCCATGCGGCTCTACGAGAAAGCGCTCGCCGCAGAGCACCCGAACCGGAGGTTCGCCTCGGAGGTTCTCAACAACATGGCTGCCTTGCACTACGCGGCAGGCGAATATGGCGCGGCCGCAGAAGCCTGGCGACGGGCAGCCGAGCGCCACCCCGGGTTCCCGGAGACCCGCTTCCGACTGGCGCTTGCACTCTTTCACGATGGCCGCAGCAAAGAGGCGGTCGAGCACCTGGAGACCCTGCTCGCAGGGGATCCCCGCAACCCGTATGTGCTCAACCTGCGAGGAAAGATTCGTTTCGCGACGGGAGATCAGGCCGGGGCTTGCGAGGATTTTGAAAAGGCGCTGGCGGTCGGTCCCGATTACATCCCGGCCAGGCTGAACGTCGGAGCGTGCCGTGCCACGGCAGGTGACGCCGCCGGGGCGCTCACCCACCTGAGCTCCTTGCGGGACCACCCCGAGTTCGGTTTTGTCGCCCGGCTCTGGCTTTTGGCGGCCGCGGAAAAAACCTCGCCGAGCGCAGGCGACACCCGTCAAATAGAAGCGTTTTCCGCAGGGATGCGGCCGGAGGAAATGGAGAGGCGGCTGGCCGATCTGCGGCATGACACACGCTTGGCCGATGCAGCGATTCTTCCGGCATTCGATGAACGTTCGGGCCGCCTTTTCGGCCCTCCGCGCCGGTCGGAGCCTGCGACGGAAGCACC
Source organism: Desulfobacterales bacterium (assembly GCA_037481615.2). GTDB lineage: Bacteria > Desulfobacterota > Desulfobacteria > Desulfobacterales > SpSt-501 > SpSt-501. Next base: position 29,039 of record JBBFLI020000038.1, on the reverse strand, counting down.
ATGGACGCTCACCCGTTGAGCCTGCAGCGCAGCCGGCAGCTACCGGCTTCATTCTCGAGCCGCGGGGCGGCGATCACCGCCCTTGTGGGGGCGGGCATATCTCTATCCCTGGTCGTCAGCCATTATCGCGTCTTCACCGACCCCGCCTATGAGAGTTTCTGCGCCATTTCTCAATCCCTGAATTGCGAGACCGTTTCGCAATCCCCCTGGGCCCTGCTCCTGGGAGTCCCGGTCGCCGCCTGGGCCCTTCTCGGATATTTCGTCTTTTTGGGATTCGTTCTGATCCGCTTTGATCGACCGCCTGCGACCGCCGGCCTGCCGTCCCTCTCGTTCGCCGTCGCAGCAGGGTTTGTCGGCTACAGCCTTTTTCTTGCCGGGATCTCCTCTTTCGTCATCGGCAGTTACTGCCTTCTCTGCATGGGGCTCTATGTCGTCAACTTCGCGCTCCTGGGATGGTCCTGGTCCCTGTACCGCAAGCGTAATTGCCCTTCTTTTTGTAAAGCGTTGGCACTTGATTTGCTTCACATCTTTCAAACGAAAACAGGCAGGGCCCTCCTGGCGACGATTGTCGCGGCGGTGGGGGCGCTCACGCTCTTTTACCCCGCATACTGGGAGACGAGGCCTTTTGCCCTCTCGACCGCGCTGCCCAGCGGCCTGACCGCGGAAGGCCGTCCCTGGATCGGGGCGACCGAGCCGGCCGTCGAGATCGTGGAGTTTGCCGACTATCTCTGCTTTCAGTGCCGCAAGATGCACTTTCATCTGCGGCGGCTGGTCGAACGCTACCCGGAGAAGATCCGGCTCGTCCACGTGCACTACCCCATGGACCACGAGGTGAACCCGGCGGTTCAGGTGCCGTTTCACATCGGGGCCGGGAGGCTTGCGATGCTGGCGATCTACGCGGCGGGGCAGGGGAGGTTCTGGCAGGTGAACGACCTTCTCTACGCGATGAGCGAATCCCGCCGGGAGATCGACCTCCACGAAATTTCCGCCCGGACAGGGCTTGCAACGAATGGTCTTGCCGCATCCCTGGAAGACCGGGCGATCCGCGAAAAGCTGAGAGCGGACCTTTCCCTGGCCGCCTCCGTCGGCGTCGAAGCCACACCGACCTTTCTGGTTCAGGGCCGAACCTATGTGGGAACGATCCCGGAAGAAGTCTTCCGCGACATCGTGAGGTGAGGGGGTATTTGATGAGCGAAAAGGGCTCGCCGGTTCTCTCGTTTTTGCTTGCGGGGCTGATCCTCGGCATCGCGCTCCTGGCGGCGGTCCCGCCGGTCGACCGCGATGCGCTCACCCACCACCTGGCCGTTCCCAAGCTCTATCTGCAACACGGCGGGATCGTCGAACTTCCCGAGATCGAATTTTCCTACTACCCCATGAATCTCGATCTCCTCTACCTCATCGCGCTCTTCCTCGGAAACGACATCCTGCCCAAGTACATCCATTTTGCCTTCGGCCTGCTCACGGCGTTCCTCATTTACCTTCATCTCTTCCGGCGGCTGCGAAGCCGGTTCTGGGGCCTTGCCGGTGCGGTCTTCTTCTTGTCCCTGCCCGTCGTCGTCAAGCTTTCGATCACCGTGTATGTCGACCTGGGTTTGATCTTCTTTTCCACGGCGGCGCTGCTTTCGCTCCTTCAATGGGCGGAAAGCGGGATGGGTTGGCGTTGGATGCTCGTCTCCGCGATATCCTGCGGTCTCGCCCTGGGGACGAAATACAACGGTTTGATCACCTTTTTTCTCTTGTCCGCCCTGGTTCCCTTTCTGGCCGCAAGATCCGCGAAGCAGGCAAGCCCCCGCATTCTGCTCCGCACTGCTTGCTGGACCGCCGCCTTCATCGCGATCTCCCTCACCGTCTTTTCACCCTGGATGATCCGTAACGTCCTCTGGACGGGAAACCCGATCTATCCCCTTTATAACGGCGTCTTCCGCTCCTGGAACCCCGTCGGGGAAACCCGGATCGAAGAGCCCGCGATCCCGGCGGGCGAGGAAGGGTCTTCTCAGGGCATGGGCCATTTCGTGGCCCGGAGGCTCGTCTTCGGTGAGTCGGCGCTCGAGACTTTCAGCATTCCGCTGCGGATCTTCTTCCAGGGGGAGGACGACAACCCCAAATACTTCGACGGGCGGCTGAACCCGGCCCTATTTCTCTTTTCGCTGATCGCCTTTTGGGCGTGGGGGAGGCTCGGGCCAAGAGAGCGTACCGAGCGCATCGTGCTGGCGGGTTTTTCCCTCTTTTACCTTCTCTACACCTTCTTCACGGTCGACATGCGGATCCGTTATGTCGGCCCCATCGTGCCCCCGTTGGTGATCCTTTCCGTGTACGGGATGAAAGAAGCGCTTCACCTCCCAGGGCGGTTGGGCATGGGACGAAAAACGGGCCGGCAGGCAGCCATCCCGCTCGTTCTCCTGGCCTTGGTGTTTGCGCCGAACGGGGCCTACATCGCCCGGCAGTTCGAAATCGTGCGCCCCCTGGATTACCTGACCGGCCTCGTCAGCCGGGATGATTACATCGCCCGGCACCGCAAGGATTACCCGGCCTTTCGCTTCATCAACGCCGCCCTGCCGGAGGATGCGAAGATCCTCGGGCTCTACATGGGAAACCGCCTCTACTACAGCGACAGGCTCTTGGTTTTCGGCGACCGCTTTTTTGAAGAGTCCCTTTCCGGAGCCCAGTCGGCCGCGGACCTGGCAGCACGGATTCTGGAAAAGGGGTTCTCGCACATCCTCCTCTGGGGGGATCTCCTTTCGCATCTGGCAGCGGGGACGATGAGCGCAAAAGATCTTGCGGTGTTCAACGAATTCATCGGCGGCTACACGCGGACCCTTTTTGCGCGGGACGGCTTTTTCGTTCTGGAAATCGTGACGCCTGCGGCCGATTCTTCTCCGTACACGGTCGGTGTTGCCGAAGAGCTCGGCGCTTCGGCCGGATGCGGGCTGAGCCGTTTTGCTGGAAAGCGAACCTGATATGGAATCGCCCCGGGTTTCGATCATCATCCCGGCCTATAACGAGGCCGAAAACATCGGCCCTCTGGTGAGCCGGATGCGTGCGCTTTTCCCCCAAGAGGAGCTGATCGTGATCGACGACGGCTCCTGCGACGACACGGCCCGGGTCGCCCATGCGGCCGGGGCCATCGTTTACCGGCATCCCTACAACATCGGAAACGGGGCGGCGGTGAAAAGCGGCATCCGGGTGGCGCGCGGGGAAATCCTCGTCTTCATGGACGCCGACGGTCAGCATGACCCCGAGGACGTGAAACGGCTGCTCGAGCACTTTCCCGAGTACGACATGGTCGTCGGGGCCCGCTCCCTATCGGGCCAGGCTTCCCTGGGGCGGGCGATCGGCAACAAGATCTATAACTGGCTCGGCTCCTATGTCGCCCGCTTCCGGATCGAGGATCTGACTTCGGGCTTCCGGGCCGTCAAGGCCGAAGTCGCCCAGGGGTTCCTTTATCTTCTCCCGAACACCTATTCCTACCCGACCACGATCACGCTCGGTGTTTTACGCACCGGCAGGAGCCTGAAGTACGTTCCCATCCAGGCCCGGCCGCGGAAAAACGGGAAGAGCGGGATCAAGCTCTTCCGCGACGGGGTCCGCTTTTTCATGATCATCATCCGCATCTGTACCCTCTATTCGCCGATGCGGGTCTTTCTGCCGGTCAGCTTCGCGATGATGGCCCTCGGCCTGCTCAACTACGCCGTCACCTACATCACCGCCGGGCGCTTCACGAACATGAGTGCCGTGCTGATCACGAACAGCATCGTCATCTTCATGATGAGCCTGGTCTCGGAGCAGATCAGCCAGATGCGCTTCGAACGCCGGGAGCGCAAGGCGATCGCCAAGCGTTTCGATGATGTCTCCTGAGCCTGATGCAGCCCCTCGGGTTCTCTTTGTAGCGCGTGCTTTCCCTCCCCTCGTGGGCGGCCTTGAGCGGCAGAACCTCGAGTTGTCCCGCGCGCTCGGCGCCCTTCTCCCGATGACCGTTTTCGCCAACCGGGGGGGAAAAAAGTTCCTGCCCCTGTTTCTTCCGCTCTCGTTCTTCCAAGCCTTAAGGAGCAAGGAAAGCCATGACCTTTTCCTTCTTGGAGATGCCTTGCTTGCCCCGCTGGGGGCCCTGCTGCGCCGGTTCGCGGGAAAACCTGCGGTCGCCGTGGCCCACGGCCTGGATGTGACCTATGGTCCAGTTTGCTATCAGAAAGGGTGGCTGGGATGGAGCCTGCGGAATCTGGATGCCGTGATCGCCGTCAGCCGGCACACCGGGCGTGAATGTCTGGCACGTGGAGTGAAAGCCGACAGGCTTTTCACGATCCCCAACGGAGTCGCCGTTCCCATGACGCCCCCCGACTCGGCCGGCGCGCGGCTCGGCCGACTGGTCGCCGAAAAAAGAAAAGGGCGGAAAATTCTGCTGACCGTCGGGAGGCTGAGAAAGAGAAAAGGGGTCCGCTGGTTCGTCGAAGCCGTGATGCCGAGGCTGCCCGCCGATTGCATGTATGTCGTCGCCGGCAATGGACCGGAAAGGGAGCAGATTCTCGCGGCCACCCAGCGCGGGGGTCTCTCCAGCCGGGTAAACCTTTTGGGTACGGTCTCGGAGGAGGAAAAGGCTTTCCTGTTTACGCAAGCGGAACTTTTCATCCAGCCCAACATTCCGGTCCCCGGGGACGTCGAGGGGTTCGGGATCGGGGTGCTCGAGGCCGCCGCAAGCGGGCTTCCGGTAGTCGCTTCCGACCTGGAGGGCCTCCGGGATGCGATTCAGGAGGGGGAAAACGGCCTGCGGGTGCCGCCCTTGAACGCCGAGCAATTCGCCGACCGGATCACGGGGCTGTTACGGGATGAAGCCGCGCGCCGGCGGCTCGGCGAAAAAGCCCGGCGTTATACGCTCGAGCGCTACGGGTGGGACCGGGTCGCCGGTCATTACAGGGACGTTCTGTGTCGATTTGCCATCCATCCGGAAAGCCGCCGATGAGGCGGCCTCACGCGGTGCTCGATCTTTCTTCCCGCAGGTTGAAAGCGTGCAAGATCGAGTCGCTGCTCAACCTTCGCCGAAGGCCGCGGCCTGTCCGGATCCTTGAAATCGGGACGGGCTGCGGGGGGATCGCCCACTATTTCGCCACCCACCCGGAGATCCCGTGCCGGGTCTGCGCCGTCGACGTGGTGGATCAGCTCCAGGTTCGAGAGGGGTTCGATTTTGCCCTGGTGCAAGACACGCGGCTTCCCTTTCCCGATGAGCGCTTCGATGTCGTCATTTCCAATCATGTTCTCGAGCACGTGGGGCCGCTGGAGGCGCAAAAGCACCATCTGGCAGAGATCCGGCGGGTGATGCATCGGCGGGGCGTTGGCTATCTCGCTCTCCCGAGCCGCTGGATGGTGATGGAGCCGCACTATCGGCTGCCGTTTTTGAGCTGGCTTCCCGAGCGGCTCAGGCACGCCTATGTCCGGCTCTGCGGCCGGGCGGACCACTATGATTGCCGGCCTCTTGCGCCCGGTGTCGTCGAACGGCTGATTCGGGAGGCGGGCCTGCGACCCATCAGCCTCGGCACAATGGCTTTTCGTGAAACGATCCGGCTTGAAGGCCCAGCGGGTTTTCTCGCCCGCCTGATCGCGGGATTTCCCGACCGGATCGTGTCGCGCCTCGAGCGGCTGATGCCGACCCTGATCTATCGCCTGGAGCGTGCGGCATGAGCGGGGATCCTTCGATCGGAGGCGTCTGGTTTCCGGCGGTGCGGGCCCACAGCGGAACCGATGTTTTCACCGTACGGCTTGCGCGCGCTCTGCAAGCGCGAGGTGTCCGGACGGAAATCACCTGGCTCCCCTCGAGAGCAGAGTATTGTCCTTGGTCGGTCGGAATCCCCGCTCCACCGCGCTGGGCAAGTGTGGCCCACGTCACCAGCTGGCTCCATCCCCGTTTTTTCCCGGGCTCGCTCCGGGTTCTATCCACTATCCATTTCTGTGTTCATGACCGCTTGTATCAACCATACAAAAGCTTGATTCAGAAATTCTACCACAGCTTCTGGATTCGTCTTGTGGAGAGGAGTAACCTCTCTCGTTCTTCCGTGATCAGTGCCGTGAGCGGCTATACGGCCAGACAGACGGAAAGGGTATTCCGCATCTCGCCGATCCGGGTGATTCACAACGGCATTCCCTTGAACGGCCCATTTCAGATGAGGCTGCGGGCGGAGCCTCATCACCCCTTTCGGCTGTTGTATGTGGGGAACTGGTCGAGGAGAAAGGGCGTGGATCTGCTCGCCCCCCTGATGACGCGTCTGGGGAGGGATTTTGAGCTCTGGTTCACCGCGGACCGGAGGAATGGGCACCTCCCCTACCGGTTGCCTGATAACTGCCGCTGTATAGGACGTCTGAGCAGGGAAGATGAGTTGTCGCGCATTTACCGGAAGGCCGATGCTCTGCTGTTCCCGAGCCGGCTGGAAGGTTTCGGCCTGGTCGCCGCAGAGGCCATGGCTTGCGGGTTGCCGGTCATCGCGGTGCGCACGACATCACTCCCAGAGGTAGTGGATCACGGTAGAAGCGGGATCCTTTGCGCGCGCCACGACGTTTCCGAACTCGCCGCCGCCTGCGAATCCCTGAGGCAAGATCCGCCTCGCTGGCGGGCGATGCAGGAGGCGTCACGGAGGAGAGTGGAACAAGTGTTTTCAGAGAATGCTATGGTCGAAAATTATCTGCGCGTTTACCAGAGCGCCATCTGTGGAGCCGCTTCTGCGGTCAGACGTCGAGGGCGACAATAGCGGGCGGCCGCCTTCAGGCCTCAAAAGGCGGGAACTTTCGGCCCATTGTCAGGTCGTGGCCGCAGCATGGAGAGAAGCAGATCCCTTTTTTTTCTTCCCACGACATCCCAGGAGTAACGAGTCACCACCCAGTTGCGTGCCCTTTCGCCGATTCGTGCCCGAAGGCTTTCGTTTTGTTTCAAATCCTTTACTGCGCCAACGAACCTTTCCAGGGGAACCACCATCGCCTCGGCGCCGTTTTGCACCGGAAGGCCGCGAGCCCCGAAAGGCGTGGTGACGACGGGCAGGCCGTAAGCCAAGCAATGCAGCATCTTGACATTCATGCCCGATCCTTCGAGCAGAGGGTTCACGGCACAGTCGGCGGCGAGGAACCAGTCTGAAAGATCGGTCAGCGGGCCGGTTTGAAGAAAACGGGCATGGCTGCGGGCTCGGTTTCCGACAGACCCGGCGGCGACCCATAGGATATCCGGATCATCGCAGAGCCTCGCCCAGGCCTCGATCCGCTTCAAGGCTTCCCGGTTGGGGGGGTGCCAGGATGCGGTGAAGAGGACGACGAATTTGCCCTCCACTCCCAGACGCCGGCGAATCTCCTCTCTTCGGGCCGGATGGCCCGGTTTCATGGACCTCGTGTCCACGCCGATTGGAAGGATATGGGATCGGCGAGTTCCGTAAAGGGATTCCATTCGTTCCCGGTCTTCGGCGGTGAGGCAGATGGCCGTATCGGATTCCCGCCAGGCCAAGCTTTCCATTTCTCTAATCGCCTTTCGCGCCTCAGCGGTAAGCCGCATGTTCCGGCCGGCGAGATCCAGTTCCACATTGTGGGCGACGAACATAACCGGTTTGTCGGGTGGGCGCAGGGGAAAGAACCAGGGGGACTCGCAAAGAAGGATGTCGGCCTCCGACGCCAAGCGATAGAGAATCTCGTCCCGGGATCTTCTGACGTATTCCGCGGCGTAAAGCGGAGGAAGGCCCCTTCGGCCGCGGCGGAGGAAGTCGACCCAAATCCAGAAAGAAACGTGGCGATATTCGGTCAACCCGGGTTCGATGACCCTTCGAAAGGAGCGGAAGTGGCGGAGGGCTTCGAAACGGCGCAGCCCGTAACTATAGAGGGCGACATCTATCCCCGAGTTGGCGAGATAGCGTGCAGACTCGAGGATGGCGCGATGTCCTCCGGATCGCGGTGGATAGACTCCGAAAGGGCATAGCAGCAGAACGCGGTGAGTGGTCTGTTTCATGCTGCCTGAGCCCGCGGCTTGCTTATCGCGTCGAGGATGCCGCGTATGCAGAGAGTGAGAATACGAAAGTTGTGCGATGGCAGGGCCCAACGAAGGGCGTTCATGACGCTGAAGAAGACCACCGTCGGCAGGGCCGCCGGATGGTGGCGCAGGGTGAACCGGATCCGGCTCCGGCAGAGCCAGTAGAAGGATCGCTCACTGCGTCGAATGCCCGCTTGGCTGGACCCGATGGTGCCTCCTTCGCGGTGGAACACGACCGCCTCCGGCGCGTATCGAAACGTGAAACGTCCCGCAGCACGCCTTGCCCAGTCGATTTCCTCGAAATAGAGAAAATAGCCCTCGTCCATGAGCCCGACGGTTTCAATAAACCGGCGGGATACCAGCATGGAAGCCCCGGCGACGTATTCCATGCTCTTTTCGACGTCCTGGGTTCCGACCCGGAGCGGCCGGGGGCGGCCGCCGTAAAGCGGCGCCGCTGTGCCTGCCCATTTCAAGTAACGACAACCGCCAAGCGTCTGGACGTTTCCATCCCAGGAGAGGATGGTTGCACCGCAAATCCCGGCATCGGGGTCGGTGGACATTCTGTCGATCAGGGCAGAAAGCGTGTTGGGGGTGACCCGCGTGTCGTTGTTCAGAAGCCAATAGTAATCGGGAGAGAACCAGTGTTTGGCGAAGTTGATGGCGACGTTGTTTCCCCCTGCGAATCCGGTGTTGGTGGTCGTCCGCAGAATAGCCGCCTTCGGGAAAGTGCGGCCGGAGGGGTCGAGTGAGCCGTGGCGGGCATAGACGCTACAAGACGCGAATCGGTTTCCAAGCCCGGGCGGAATAACCGTTGATGGCGCCTTGAGCTCATTGAGATAGAGTCTTTGGACGAAAAAAGATTCCAATTCAACCATGGAATCATCGCAAGAATGATTATCGCAAATGATCACACGATAGTTCGGATAGTTGCTTTGAAGGACACTGGATATACACTGTAGAGTATCTATCCAGCCGTTCCAATTGAGAATGATCACAGCGACCCTTGGTTTCGGGAGAGGATCGCTGTCGCTGTCGGTTTGCAGGTGCATCATCAGACGTGGCGGAGTCAATTACGAAAATATCGCGAGATCCATCTTGAAGATGGAATGAATCCGTCGCGACCCTGTAGGAGAATGGAAAGAAGCCTGACTTTAAAGCGCCTGAAGGCGGAAACCGGGGGGGGGCGATAGGTTGCCATGAGCTCCGGGATCGTCGCCACCGGCACCAGCTCGAGTTCCGGCCAAAGACGCGGCACAACCGGATGGAAATTTTTGAATTCTCGATAGTTTTTGTGCGTGATGCTTTGCCATGTCCGGTACAGAGCCTCGCCATCGAAATCGGCGGCATGCCCCCAGTTCATCAACTTTCTTTTGACCTCTTCCGGGCTGCGGGCAAGCGTTTGATGAAAAACAAGGCAACCGGAAAGACGATTCTGGAATCCGGTTCTCCGCGCAACGGAAAAACGAGGGTTCTGGAATGCCAAGGGAAAACTTTCATATCTACCCTTTGGAAAGCGAACAAGGTAAAATCCTTCGGGCGCCTGCTTGATAATCGGGATCCAGGAGGCGAAGACGGTGAATGGAGTATCCTTGATGACGGGAATTCGCGATAAATAAGCGATGAAGTCTTTGCAGTTCAAGATGTATTCATCTGCATCTAACTGAAGATGCCATCCAACCGGGCCCATGAAGGAAGCCAGTTGGTTCCGCTGCCAGGTTTCATTTTCCATGGGTGATTTCAGAGGATCAAAAAAATCGCCTTGATGGAAAACGATTTTATTTTGATGATCGAGCCGATTGATGAATTTTGAAAATTCAACCCGGTCAAAGAAAAAACGATTGCCGGACCAGGTGCACCCCTTGCTGTCAAAAGAAACAAAAATGCGGTCTACGTCGAGATAGACAGCGGGAAGTGAATACCTCAACAAGTCCCAATCATAGGATACGAGAAATCCGGCTTTAACGTTGCCTTTCATGAGTGAACCCGAATAACGAACGCAAGGGGCGGTGCATGGGAAGCCGGAAGATCCAGATCATGGCGAACTGAGTCATGAGGGATATGACAAGGAAAAAGATAATGTAACCGAGTGCAGCGGGGAGCCCCCAACCGGAGAAAGAGGCCTGGAAGGGAAAGACATGGCTGATGGCCCATGCGACGGAGATGGGAATAAAGGATTGGAAGATGATTTCTTGGAAAAACCGTTTGAAGCGGACACGAGAAAAGATAAGGACGATGGCGAGCTGAGAAACCGAAGAGAGAAAAAGCATGGCGCTCCAGCTGAAGGCCAATCCGAATAGACCCAAACATTGGAAATAACGGAGGTCAAGGAGAACCACGGCCAGGGTGAACAGGGTGGAAAGCAGTGCGGAGAAGCGCTGGCGCCCGAAGGTCACCAGAGTTTGGGAAGACACGGCGTAGATGCAGAGGGCGGGGATGGCGAGAGAAAAGGCTCTCATCATCGAAGAGAAGTCTCTCTGAAAATGATACCCGGCGTCTGCCCCGAAAAAGAACAGCTCATAAATCGCCTCCCCGCAGCATAAGAAGATGGCTGTGAGCGGAGTCAGGGCGTGGATCATGAAACGCAAGGTATCCCGAGACAATTCGGCCGCCGCGGTCAATCCTTTCGTGGCGTGGAGAGCGGAGATTTTCACCGAAAACAGGGACTGAGTGATCCCGATGATCACTCCCATGGGCAATTCGATCAGCTTCCTGCCGTAGTCAAACAGGGACACCTGTCCTTGCGGCAGGTAACTGGTGAGGGCTTTTTCCGTATAGACAAGCACCTGGCCGGCGAAAAAGGGGATCCAGAGGGGGCATGCTTTCGAAAAGTATCTGAGGATCGAACGGTCTGGGGCCGACCAAAACGGAAAAGCGGACCGGTAGCGCGCTTTCATATGGCATAGCATCATCACGATGGCCAACAAGTATCCGGAATAGGTGCCTGCGATCAGAGAGTAGATCCCCAGGCGCTCATTCCCGATAACGATGAAAAGCAGAGCCATCGAAGAAGAAAAGATCTGTGCCCATTCAGGAAATTCGAAATGGCTTGTGGAATTCAGCACGGCCGCCAGCAGAGCCATCAACTGCTGCAGGGCCAACGCCGGCATGACGACGGCGATCATGTCCGATAGATCAGCTCGTTCCGGACCGGCCAATCCGGGTGCAATCCAGGAGGCGATGGTGGCTTTCAAGCACACACCGATCAGGATCAATAGAGCGCTGAAGATCAGAATCGCGGTGTGGAGGGCGCTCGCCGTACGCAATGATTTATGAACACCATGTTCGGCTTGATCGGCAACGAATTGAATCCGGTAAACATCCTGGAGTGGGCCAAAGAATAACTGTGATAAGATCAAAACCAAAGAAGACGAAAGGACCCAATAATCACGATCCTTGGAAAAACCAAAAAAGGATGCTGAAAGATAGAAGATCAAAATGGATAAAGCGTATCTGGCGACCTTCAACAATGCCAATCGAAGGCTCTGTATGGCAAAAATTGATGAACCGAAATATTTTTCCAAGCGAGAGATCGACTCCTTATATCGACTGATATGGATGAATCATGGTGAAAGATGAAAACAAGTTCTTTGTATTGGTTCATCAGCGATTTACTGCAAAGAAAACATCTTGACATCCACCGGTCGATCGTCTACTAAGGCGGCCTGTTCTTTGTTCTCTCTGCGAAATGGCGAATCGAAATAGAGCGGCTCGACGCAATGGAACCGAGACGCGGCCGCTTGGCAAATGGGAGATCCCATGCCGACAAAATTCATGATTCAGCCCGCCGACGGAAGGCTCGGAATCCTCATCCCCGGGATGGGGGCCGTGGCGACGACCTTCATCGCCGGCGTCTTCGCCGTCCGCCGCGGTCTGGCGAAGCCGATCGGCTCGCTCACCCAGATGGGGACGATCCGCCTGGGAAAACGCACCGAGAAGCGCTCGCCGCTGATCCAGGAGTTCGTGCCGCTTGCGGGGCTCGAAAACCTCGAGTTCGCCGGCTGGGACATCTTCCCGGACTCCGCCTACGAGGCGGCGCTCAAGGCGCGCGTTCTCGAGCGCGGGCTGCTCGAGCAGCTCAAGAACGAGCTCGAGGCGGTCCGTCCCATGAAGGCCGTCTTCGAACGGCAGTACGTCAAGCGCCTGGACGGCCCCAATCGCAAGCAGGGCCGGACCAAGATGGATCTCGCCGATCAGCTGCGCGAGGACATCCGTTCCTTCAAGCAGAACCGGAAGCTCGACCGCCTGGTCATGGTCTGGTGCGGCAGCACCGAAGTCTACATCGAGCCCGGACCGGTTCACCAGGATCTGCCGTCCTTCGAGAAAGGGCTTCGGGAAAACGACCCCGGTATCTCTCCTAGCATGATCTATGCCTATTCGGCCATCCAGGAAGGCGTCCCCTATGCAAACGGCGCCCCCAACCTGACGGTCGACATCCCGGCCCTCCAGGAGCTTGCCCGGAAGAAGAAGGTCCCCATCGCCGGAAAGGATTTGAAAACGGGCCAGACGCTCATGAAAACCATTCTCGCGCCCGGCCTCAAGGCCCGCATGCTGGGGTTAAGAGGCTGGTTTTCCAGCAATATCCTTGGAAACCGGGACGGCGAGGTGCTCGATGACCCCGACTCGTTCAAATCCAAGGAGGTAAGCAAACTCGGCGTCCTCGATTACATCCTTCAACCCGAACTCTACCCCGACCTCTACAGGGATTTCTACCACAAGGTCCGCATCCACTACTACCCGCCGCGCGGGGACGACAAGGAAGGCTGGGACAACATCGACATCTTCGGCTGGCTCGGCTACCCGATGCAGATCAAGGTCGACTTTCTCTGCCGGGACAGCATTCTCGCCGCGCCGCTCGTCCTCGATATCGCCCTCTTTCTCGACCTCGCCGCCCGGGCCGGGATGAGCGGCATCCAGGAGTGGCTCTCCTTTTACTTCAAGAGCCCGATGGTCGCCCCGGGCCTGTACCCCGAGCACGATCTCTTCATCCAACTGAAAAAGCTGAAAAACACGCTGAGATACCTCAAGGGCGAAGAACTCATCACGCACCTCGGGCTGGAATATTACGACGAATAGCCTGCCAGTCCCGCAGCCCGTGTCCTCGCCACCCCTTTCCGATTCGGCAGGCGCCGTTCCCCGCCCTTGGCACCGAGTCGTTTTCGTCGGCTGCTGCGCCGCCTGGTTCGGGGCGATGGCGGCCCTTGCCTGGCGTGGGCCGATCGGCCGTGAGCCCGGCCTCGCGATGGGGCTCTACGGGGCAGGCTTTCTCCTCATGGCCGGGATGGCGCGGTTTTTCCCGCATGGCATTTCGGGGAGCCGCGCCTTTCCGCTCATCATCCTGATCGGGCTTGCCGGACGCGCACTCTTTTTCTTTTACCCGCCCGGAAACGACCTCTACCGCTACCTCTGGGAAGGGGCGATCCAACTCGAGGGCTTCAACCCTTACCTTTATCCCCCCGATCACCCGGACCTTGCCCGGCTCTCTTCAGGGGAACTCGCCCCGATCTGGGCGGGGATCAACCACCGCTCTCTGCCGGCGATTTACCCGCCGGCAAGCGAGCTTCTTTTTCTCCTTCTTGCGCTGGTTTCGCCGACGGTCCTGGCCTTCAAGGGGGCGATGATCGCCTTCGAGGTGGGAACCCTGCTCTTTCTTTCCCTGCTCTTGAAACAAAAAGAGCTTCACCCGGCAAGGCTTCTTTTTTATGCGGCGAACCCCCTGGTGATCGTTTTCCTGGTCGGGGAGGGGCACATCGACGCCTTTCAAGTCTTTTTGTTGACGGCGGCTGTCTATTTTCTGGCGTACCGCCGGGAAGGGCTGGGTTCATTTCTCCTGGGGGCTGCCTGCCTTGCGAAATACCTGGCGGTGGTCACGGTTCCCTTCTGGTTTTTGCGCCGCCAGGGAAGAGGGAGGTATCGGCTTTTCTTTTTCGCCCCCCTGGCGCTCTTTCTCCCTTACGCCGCCGCCGGTGGGGGCCTGGGCTCGCTGTCCTTTTTCGCACTTGAGATGCACTATAACGACGGCCTGATGGAAATCCTGCGCAGTCTCTTCGGCGACGGGGCGCTTTTCGCCGCAGTCCTCATCCTCCTTGGTGGAATTTTCTGGGCCTGGCTCATCACCGACGACCCCCTGCGCGCAAGCTATCTCGCGCTTGGGCTGCTCCTTTTGCTCCTGCCCACGCTCCATCCCTGGTATTTATGCCTGATCGCCCCCTTGCTTTGCCTCTTCCCGCAACCGGCGTGGCTTTACCTGCAGGGGGCGATGCTCTTCACCTTTCCGGTCATGGGAGTCGAGTATCACACGGGGGTGTTCCAGGAACTCCCCTGGATAAAACATCTCGAGTATCTCCCCTTTTATGCGTTGCTCCTGATCGGCTGGCTCCGACGGTGGTCTCTCCGGGGCGAAGATGGGGTCTTTCCCGGGGTGCGAACGATCTCGGCCGTCGTCCCCGCATGGAACGAAGCGCCCTTGATCGGTCGGACTCTCGGCCGGCTTCGGGTCATGCCCCAGGTGATCGAGGTGCGGGTTGCGGACGGAGGCTCAGCGGACGACACGGTCGAAGTCGCCCGCTCCTACGGCGCCGTCGTCGTCTCCGCGCCAAGGGGCAGGGGAAGGCAGATCCAGGCGGCGGCTGCGGCCGCCCAAGGGGATGTGATCTGGGTGGTGCACGCCGACGGGATGCCGCAGCCGGATGCCGCGGGAAGGATCCTCGAGGCGCTGAACCGCTACCCCGAGGCGCCCGGGGGCGCCTTTTCGATGGCCTTCGACGGCGAAAGTACGAAAGAGCGGCTGACCGCGCTGTTGAACAACGCGCGGGCTTTTCTCACCGGGATCTCCTTCGGCGACCAGGGGCAGTTCGTGCGCCGCGCCGCACTCGGGCCCATCGGAGGTATGCCGGGTTTAAGGCTGATGGAGGATGTCGAGTTTTCGCTCCGGCTCAAACGGTTCGGCCGGCCGCTTCATCTCCGCCGGGGAATCGTCGTCTCCGGCAGGCGCTGGAGAGATGGGAATTACTGGGGGAAGTTAAGCAGGGTCGTCTTTCTTTTTTTCCGCTTTCTTGTCGAGAGGCGCCTCAGGCCGGCCGGGGTCCGCGACGGATTTTATCTTCGATTCTACTACCCCAAAGACGAAGGCGGCGATCACCAGACCGCATCGTAACCGGCGGGGGCGAGGTCCCACTTGGGGCCATATACATGGATTCGACGGGTTTCTCCTTTTTGATCCACGATCGGCCCCCCCGCGTGCACCCAGCCGAGAAGCCCCCCCTGCAGGTTCAGGATGCGGATCCCCCGGTGCGCCAGGCGTTCGGCCAGCTTTCCGCTGCGGTAGCTGATGGTGCAGTAGGCGATGAGGATTTTGCCATCAAAAGTTTGTAATGATTTCAAAAATTCTTCATCTCGAATCGCGCCGGGGATCATCGAGACCACCTGTTCCCGCTTTTCCCGGACATCGATGAAGAGCGCCTTTCCCTCGCGGTGAAGTCGGATCGCCTCTTCGGGAATGATGTCTTCCACCGCGGAAAAATCCCGCTTGTAGCCGCGGTAGAGCTCCTCGACGCGCTTTTTTTTCTCCTCATCCCTCATGGAGGCGCCGCCTCCCGAAGAAGCCGCCATCCCTGCACCCAAGAGGGTAAGCGTGAGCAAGACGGCTGCCCACCATCGGAAAGTTCGAAGCGACATTTGCCCAGCCTGTGCGGTGGCTCATGCCACGGCGATTGCGGGCGGCATGATTTCGGAGAGGGCCCTCAAGGCGAGCCGGTATCCTGCCGCCCCCAGCCCGACGATCTGCCCCGTCGTCGCCGCCGCGGTCAAAGACTCCCGCCGGAACGACTCCCGCCGGTGGATGTTGGAAAGATGGACCTCGATCACGGGGATGGCAAGCATGGCCAGCGCGTCCCGGATGGCGACCGAGGTGTGCGTGTAGGCGGCGGGGTTGATGATCAGGCCGTCTGCGGCCTCGGCGGCCTGCTGGATCTTGTCGACGATCGCCCCTTCGTGGTTCGACTGGAATGCGGCCACCTCGATGCCCAGCTCAACCCCCAGCGCGACGAGCGAAGCGTTGATCTCCTCGAGGCTTTCCCGGCCGTAAATCTCCGGTTCCCTCTTCCCCAGGAGATTGAGATTGGGGCCATGGATCACGAAAACCCGGCGAAGCATGCGCTCTTCAGGGCTCATGGCGTCTTCCCCCCCCGCAGTCGTTCCCGCAAGGCGGCGATCGCCGCCCGATAATCGCTCTTTCCGAAGATCGCCGAGCCGGCAACGAAGATGTCCGCCCCGGCCTCATCGATCGCGGCGATCGTTTCGGGTGCGACCCCGCCGTCCACTTCGATGCGGCAGCTCAAGCCGCGCTCTTCGATCACCGCACGCAGCCGGCGGATGCGTTCGAGCGCGTTCGGGATGAAGGTCTGGCCGCCGAAGCCGGGGTTGACACTCATCACGAGCACGAAGTCGACCATCTCGAGGACCCAGGTGACGGCCTCGAGGGGGGTTGCAGGGTTGAGGGCCACGCCGGGGCGCGCGCCATGGTCACGGATGAGGGAGAGCGTGCGGTGGAGATGCGGGCAAGCCTCGACGTGCACCGAAAGGAGATCCGCTCCCGCCTTGGCGAACTCGGGGATGAAGCGGTCGGGGTCGCGGATCATGAGGTGGACGTCCAACGGCAGCCTTGTGCTGCGGCGCGCGGCCGCAACCAGGATCGGGCCGAAGGTGATATTCGGCACAAAGCAGCCGTCCATCACATCGGCGTGGATCCAGTCGGCTCCGGCTTCTTCGACGGCGTGGATTTCCTCGGAAAGGCGCGAGAAATCGGCCGAGAGGAGGGAAGGGGCGATCCGCTTCATGGGCGCCTTCTTGCCTTGCGGGGGTGCGGCCCTGGGTTTCAGTCTCTGCGCCGCAGGCGGGCCGCAAAGAAGCCATCCATATACTTCAGCGCGGGCCAGGTTTGCAAGAAACCTCGCCGATCCAGTAGATCAAGGATCTCCGTCGGCACATCGGCCGGCCGAGGCTCGAGCGAAAAGCGCGGGTCGGCTGCGAGAAAGCTTTCGATCACCTGCTCGCCCTCCTCGGGCTCGGGGGAGCAGACCGCGTAAACGAGGTGCCCGCCGGGGGAAACCAGGCGCGCGGCGGCGGCAAGAAGAGATCGCTGTTTCTCCCCGCGGCGCTTGAGGTCCCCCTCGTCGATCGACCAGCGGATGTCGGGGTTGCGGCGGACCGTTCCCAGGCCCGAGCAGGGGGCGTCCAGGAGAACGCGCTGGAAGGCCCCCCCGAGCGTGTCGGCGGTGGCTTCTGATAGATCGGCCGCGCGGCAGGAGACGATGTTCACGCCCAGCCGCTCCATCTCCCGCGCAAGGAGACCCAGGCGCTTTGCGCTCTGGTCGAGGGCGAGCAGCTCGCCCGTGTTTTCCATGAGCTGGGCGATGTGGCCGGTTTTCCCGCCGCGGCCGGCGCAGGCATCGAGCACGCGCTCCCCGGGCCGGGGTGCAAGAAGGGCCCCGACGAGCTGGGAGGCCTCGTCCTGCGCCTGAAAAAGACCTTCCCGAAAAGCATCCGTTTCGGCAATCCGCGGCTTGAGCCCCCTCACGAGAATCCCGTCGGCGGAGACGTCGGCCGGTTCCACGGCCTCGGCCTCCGGCTGAAGGCGCGCGATCAACTCCTTGCGCCCGATTTTCAGGGTATTGACGCGCAAGGTCAGGAGGGGGATCTCGTTCAGTGCGGCGGCGAGGGCGCGGGCGTCCTCCTTTCCCCAGCGGACGCTCCAGCGCGCAAGAAGCCATGAGGGCAAACCGCTTTCCTCCGCAAGGCTGGCTCGGGGCGTCTCGGCTTCGGGATCGAGCCCCGATCGGTCCGCCAAAACCTTGCGCAGCACGGCGTTCACGAAAGAGGCGACCCACGGGGAAAGGTCTTTTGCGGCCTCGACGGCGTTGTGAACCGCCGCCGAGGCCGGGATGCGGTCCAGGAACAGCACTTGGAAGAGGGCCACCCGCAACAGCGCCCGGACCGGGGGATCAATGGCATTCAGGGGTCTGTTCGAGGCGCGGGCGATCCGGGCGTCGATTCGTCCGCGATGCCGCAAAACGCCGAAGACGATGGCCTGGAAGAGATCGCGGTCGCGCCGGTCGGCGATGGGGTTCTTTTTTTCGATCTCTTCGAGGAGGAGATCCAGGGTTGTCCGGCGGGTGTCGAGTTGCGTAAGGACGAGGGCGGCAAGGCGCCGGGGATCTGCCCCCCCCCGCCAAGAAGCGGGCGCGGAGCGCGAGGGTTTTTTCCCCGATGTGGCTCTCCGCGGGGGACTGTCGGCGGTTTTCATCGGAAGACGCGCGGCCCTTGGGAGGTTCAGCCCAGGAGTTCGCCCGCGGTGATGCGACAGCCGTGGAGAAACTCGCTCACCGGAAGCCGGCTTCCGGAGGCGCTCTGCAGCTCCAGAAGCGATAGCGCCCCTTCACCGCAGGCGACCACGAGGCGGCTGTGATCCGCCGTGAGAACCGTCCCCGGCACAGCCGCGCCGTTCGGGTTCGGGGCGATCGGTTTGGCGCGGAAGACCTTGATCCGGTTGCTGCGCCAGTAAGTGTAAGCGCCGGGCCAGGGGGTCATCCCGCGAATGAAGGCTTCGAGGTTTGCGGCGGGCTTTTTCCAGTCGATCAGGCCGTCGGTTTTTTTGAGGAGCGGAGCGTAGGTCGCCTGGTCGTGATCCTGGGGAAGGGGCCGGATCGTTCCGGCGGCGAACCCGGCAAGCGTCTGCACGATGAGCTCCGCCCCGCGGCGGGCAAGCCGGTCATGGAGCGATCCCGCCGTGTCCTCGGGCCCGATCGGCTCCTCGGCCTGGAGGAGAATGTCGCCGGTGTCGAGCCCGCGGTCCATCCTCATCGTCGTGACACCGGTCACGGTCTCGCCGTGGATGATCGCCCAGGGGATAGGGGCGGGCCCGCGATACTTGGGAAGAAGCGAGGCATGGACGTTGATGCAGCCAAAGCGGGGCATGGCGAGCACCTCCTCCCGCAGGAGATGCCCGTAGGCGACGACGATGAAAAAATCGGCGGACTGTTCCCGGAGGCGTTGCAGCACGGCGGGATCCCGCAGGGTGGCGGGCTGGATCACGGGAATGCCCATGGCCGCGGCCGCCGTTTTGATCGGGGGGGGGGTGATCTTTCGGCCGCGCCCTTTGGGGCGGTCGGGCTGGGTGAGGACGAGGCGGACGAAATGGCCGGCGTGTACCAGAGCTTCCAGGGAAGGGACGGCGAAGTCCGGTGTCCCCATGAAGACCAGGTCAAACGGCATGTTCGCTCTCGCGGAGGGCTTTCTGGACTTTACGCTTGTAGAGCTCGCGTTTCAGCCGGCTGATGCGGTCGATGAAAAGGACCCCGTTCAGGTGATCGATCTCGTGCTGGAGAACGATGGCATGGAACCCTTCGGCTTCGAGGCGCACGGGTTTCCCCTCGCGGTCATAGGCTTCGACCAGCACGCGCTCGGCACGCTTCACGTCGGCGCGGTAGTCGGGGATGCTGAGGCAACCCTCGTTTTCGGAGAGCACCTCGCCCTCCGCGGCGACGATGCGGGGGTTCACGAGAACATGCAGCCGCCTTCCCTCCTCACGGGGTGCGATGTCGTAGATCAGGACACTCTTCCCCCAGCCCACCTGGCTTGCGGCGAGGCCGACGCCCGGAGCGGCGTACATCGTTTCGGCCATGGCGTCGATCATCTCCTGGACCGCCCCGTCGATGTTCTCGAGGGGCTCGGTCTCTTTCAGGAGAAACGGCTCGGGGTAGGTGAGGATGCGAAGCGGTTTCATGGTGCAAAGCTAATCACGAAAAACGGCCGTTCGAGGCCTTTCCGATCGGTGTCTCCGGCTCGACGGCACAGGCGCCGAGAGCCCCGACGCAAAGGATGCGGCGCGCCTCTTCAATGTCGGCCGCGATCCGGCGCTTGAGCGCCTCGAGACTCGAGAACTTCTCCTCATCGCGCAGGCGTTTCACGAAGTTGACGCGGATTCTCTCCCCGTAGAGCGATTCGTGGAAATCGAGGATGTGGACCTCGACCGTGTACTGGTGGTCGTCGAAGGTCGGGCTGTAGCCGATGTTGGCGACCCCGAGGTGATGGCCGAAACGGGTTTCCACGGTGACGGCATAGATTCCCGTTTTCGGGCGCAGCTCGTTTTGCACATCCAGGTTGGCCGTGGGGTAGCCGAGGAGCTTGCCGCCCCGGTCGCGGCCGGGGACGACGGTGCCGCGGATCTGGAAATTACGCCCGAGCATCTTGCAGGCTTGCTGCATCTCGCCCGCCTGGACGAGCTCGCGCACGGCCGTGCTGCTGATCCGCTGCGGGATCCCCTGCACGGTGCGCACAAGGCTCGTCACGACCACCTCGAAGCCGAACTCCGGGGCCATCTCTTGGAGAAGCGCCACATTCCCCTCGCGGTTCCGCCCGAAGGCATAGTCCTCGCCGAGAACGATCACCTTCATGCCGATCTTGGCGACCAGAATGTCGCGCACGAAGCTCCGCGCACTCATCGCCGCGAACCGGCGCGTGAAGGGGATGCAGATCAGGACATCGATCCCGGAGCGCTCGATCAGCTCCGCTTTCTGCTCCCAGAGCGTGATCAATGGCGGGGCAAGATCGTCCCGCAGGACGCGCAGGGGGTGGGGCTCGAAGGTCATGGCGATCGAGGTCCCGCCGATGTTGTGGGCCCTTTCGATCACCTCGTAGAAGAGAGCCTGATGGCCGATGTGCACGCCGTCGAAGTTGCCGATCGTGATGACGGCATTCGGAAAAGGTGCGGCAATCTCGGATAGATCCTGTATCAGGCGCATGGACTCCACTGTTCCGCTGGCCACAAACTCCTTGACAATGAGGCGGAATTTCAGTAATTAATTCAACCGACCGGGTAAGTCAACGCAGGTTTTTCCAGCTCGTGGGCCTGCCCGGCGCCCGTTTTATCGCCGAAGTGGCGGAACTGGTAGACGCGCTAGGTTCAGGGTCTAGTGGGGGTTCCCCCGTGGGAGTTCGAGTCTCCCCTTCGGCACCAAATTTTATCTGATTTTCTTAACTTTTCTTTGCGGTGGAGGGCTCCGGGAACTGCACAACAACTGCACAACGCCGGGTGTCGGCGTAGATCTCCCGGAGCTCATCTCCCGTCACTTGCAGGTATCGCTCGAAGGCTTTGTTCGTCTGGTGCATGGTCGCCCGCCGGATGGCCTCCGGGCTGTGCCGCTGCCTGAGATCCACCGCGCTTGAGTGCCGCGTTCCCGGATACAGGCTCACCCCCTCGATCCCCAGCCGTTTGCAGGCATCCCTCCATACTCGGTAGAGAAAATCCTTTCCGAATTTGGCCCCAGGTTGAGCAGCGCCGTTGCCCTTTGTGTGCCTGAAGAAAGGCAGCTCCCCGAAGCCACGGCCGAGAGCGCGGATGAGCTCGCGGTCATCGTCGGTGAGATAGAGGAATTTCGGCTCGCCCATCTTGGTGCGCCGAACGAGGATCCTGCCGGCCTCGAGGTCGATGTCGCGCTCGCGGATCGAGATAAGCTCGCTCGGCCGGACCATGATGTAGGTGGCGAGCATCCGGCAGGCAAGCCAGATCCGCGGGTTCTCCTTGTAGGTGGCGCGCCGGATCTCCTCGAGGATCCTCTCCTGAGTATCCTTGTCGATGATCTTCCGGTAAGCCATCGAGTAGCGGACGAGCGGGAACTCCGGCATTTGCTCGTGCCGGATTTCGCGCCTTGCGACCAGCCATCGGAAGAAGGCGCGCAGAGTGTCGCGGATGTGTTTTCGGTAGTAGCTGGAAAGGCCGGCGTCCTGGAGCCTGTTCAGCAGGTCTTCGATGTCCGCATAGGTGATGGTCTTGACGTTCCGATTGCCCCACGCCTCGACCGCGTGGCGGAGGCGCTGTTCATACTTGGCGACTGCGGCAAGGTGCCGCTTGCTCTCCAGGAACGACTCGACCTGCCGTGTGAAGCCGAGCGGGTTGTCGCGGCGGTAGTCCCGCTCGTCGAAGCGCCCCTCGTCTGCGGCGAAACGCAAGCCGGTCAGCATTTTTTCGGCAAGCCTGCGTTCCTTGAAAAACCGCGTGAGGCGGCGTTTCCCTGGGAAAAAGACTCTCCAGCCGATGATCACCCCATCCCGGCGAACCGGGTAAACGCCTCCTTTCATACAGTCCCCCTCCCGTGGTGGTTGCCTCCTGGAGGGGGGACTATCGGGTTTGGGAAGGCTTTTCAAGTGAGCCATCCGGCCGTTTCCCGCTTATCCTTGCCGCTACGCCAGGAAACAGCTACAATAACTTAGCTTCAGAAGCGCGACCCGATCCTCGGGGATTGCGAAAAGGGGATTGCGAAATTGGCCCATTTCTGTCCCCACTGCGGCAAGGAGCTAAGCCGCGAGGTCCTTGCCTACTTCGACGACATCGCCCGGCGCGGTGGAAGCCTCCAGTTCCGCTGCCCGGACTGCGAGCAGCTGGTCGAGGCTGTGGCCCGCTTTGTGATTGAGCTCCGCAAGCTCCCGGCGCCACGGTAGGCGATGGTCCTGCCGCGCTTGACAATACATTTTGGGCGGCTGTAATCTTTACCAAGCCGCGCTGGGGTTCGGCTCCCCCTTGCCATTAGAGCCCGGTAGCGGCTTTCAGACGGCGTCAGCGGGATCGTGCAAGTAAGCCCACCCCATCGTCCCGTTTGACGCTCCGATCACGAAGCCCCCGAGACAGCTCGGGGGCTTTTCGTTTTTCAGGGCTTGTGCGCTTTCTTCAGGCGCGCGATCTCTTCCTGCAAGGCAACGCAGCCGTCGATGCTGGGCGGGGTGTAGCTCAGCCCGACCGCGAAGCCGAGGTTGCGCTGGGCCTGCATGTAGAGCCGGGGTTCCGCGCGTCCCAGCTCCTTGAGCGAAGCTTTGAGCGCGGCAAGCTCGCTCTTCTCCGACCGTGCGGCCTCGCCCTGATCGAAGAGGCTTCGCTGCCCAGCGGAAGGATCGAGCTTCTCGTCGTCGTCCCAAATCCCACCCTCCGGCGGCTCGCCGAACTCTGCCGGGTCGGGCTCTGGCTCCGGGATTTCCTCGGGGGCGGTTGCGTCAGCCGGCGGGTCCTGGGCGGGCGGAGCAGATCCCATCGTGCTCTGGCCCACGAGGCCGCCTACGGGGTGGATCGATTTGATGTCGGGAGAGCGCAGGAAGGCCGCCGCCGCGCCTTCGCGCTTCTCGCGGGGCCTGCGCCCGCGCCGGCGCTGGTGTTCTTGCTTCGTGTCGGCCGTTGCGGCGGTCTTCGGCTCCGGCTTCGCCTCGGCGGGCGGTTCGTCCTTCTGCGCCTCTTTCTCCGGTTCGGGGAAGGCTTCGGCGGCCGTGGTCATGCGGTCTTTGATCGCGGTTGCGGTGGCGCGCAGGTCGGCGAGCTCGTCGGGGCCTGCCTCGTCGATGGATTTGCCGATCTTCGCCTCGATCCGCTCTCGGGAGACGCCGAGCTTCCCGAAGTAGCGGAGCACCTCGGCGCGGGCGAGCTCGATATTTTCCTTGCCGGCAAGCCTGCGGATCTCGGCGTTCCGCGCCGTCTCGATCGCCTTTTCGACTACCCAGCGGGGCATGACCGAGAGAATCGCGTTCCGCATGGCCTTCGACTGGCCGATCTGGAAAACGATGTCCTCCTGGCGGTCGGCATCGAAGCGGCCGATCTCCTGGGCTTTCCGCTGACGGAAC
This sequence comes from Desulfobacterales bacterium, assembly GCA_037481615.2. Taxonomy (GTDB): domain Bacteria; phylum Desulfobacterota; class Desulfobacteria; order Desulfobacterales; family SpSt-501; genus SpSt-501. Next base: position 5,395 of record JBBFLI020000038.1, on the reverse strand, counting down.
ATGCGCGGCCAGCTCATGCCGCTTTCCAGGTCGATCATCGTCGCGGTGAAGAAGTAATGCGTGGGGGTCTCGTTGCACTGGATCTCCATCGCGCAGTTGCCGTAGGCGCGGAAGATCGCGGCGGCGAGGTCGATGCTGCCGCCGATCACCTCGGATCTCGATCCGCTACGGCGGTTTTCGACCTCCCAGCGGTAGTAGAACGAGGAGCCCGCCTGTTCGGCCTCGGCGAGCACCTGGGCGACCATGCGGCTGATGCTGCGCGGTTTCTGGACGGCGACAGCCGTGGCCCATTGCGTTTTCACCTGCTGGAGGGCGTGCCCGTTTGCTGCGGCCTCGGCGAGCCTGCCGCGGATTTCTTCTCCGGTTACGACCGGAACGTCGTCGAAGGTCCTCATGTTCATCTGGCCGGTTCTCCTTTCTCGGTTGTTCCCACCCGGTTCGCGTTTTTACCTACACGACCGAAGTCTTCTCATATCCAAGTTGCCCTGGGTCCGTTCCCGACGAACCTGCAAGTAAGCCAGTAACCTCACCACTTTTCCGTGCACCACCAGGCACCGGGGCTTGCCGGAGCAAAGGTCCCGGTTTGCAGGATCCGCTCGAAGATGCCGATCCGGGCGCGCAGCGCATCGTAGTCGTGATCCGCGGCGCGAAAGATCTGGACCTGGCGCTGGGGGCCTGCCTTGTAGGGGATGAGAATGTGATACTTGAAGCCGGGGCGGCGGCCGAACTCGTGCTCGTAGGCGAAGGAGTAGAAGGCGGGCTGGATCTCCTCGCGGATACGGTTCTCGGGCCATTTGGCGTTCGAGGTCTTGATGTCGTCTATCGTGTCCGCCTGTTCGATGTCCATGACGCCGGCGAGCGGGAGGGAGAAGCCCGCGTCGATGACGAACTTGCGCTCGACGCAGACGGGGGCGATCTCCGGTGCGACCTCGGCATGGTAGAGGCGGGTCAGCCCGAGCGTCTGGTCGAGGCCGTCCTCAAGGATTTTCCGTTTCTCGGGGATCTCCTCCCGCGTGAGGTAGATCCCGCCGCGGGCCTCGGAGACGAAAGCGTGCTCGGCTGCGTCGAGGAGCGTTTCGAGAGGTTCGTCTTTTCCGGTCTTGATCTTTGCGGCGAGGTTCACCTCGTTCGCCTTGTGGACGGCCTTCCCGCGGATTGCCGCTACACCCGGGGGGATGATCTCGCCTTCGATGTAGCGGCGGCGGAACTGCTCGCCGCAGCGCAGCGCCATGTTGAGCATGGACTGGTGGATTTCGCGGATCATCTGCCCCTCCTCCTCACAACTCCCCCGTGCCGTCGCAGAGGACGCAAACGGCCGCGTCCATGCCGTTCAGCGGACGTCGGTCGATGCCCGTGCCCTCGCAGAGCGGACAGGTCGCGCCCGCGTAGATCACGCCGTCGCCCATGCAGGTCGGGCAGAGGGCTCCGGCCTTGCGTCGTCCGGCTCCTTGGCAGGTGGGGCAGGGGATCTCTTCTGGGGGCGGCTTCGACTCGCCGCGCTCTTGAAACCACGAGGAGACCGCATCGTCAGACGGCACGGAATGCGACTCGAAAAATCCCTTCCACAGCGGATGTTGAACGGCCCCGCTTCCGCCGCATTTGGAGCAGGGCAGGGGCGGGCTTAGAACGGCTTCCTCCTCTCCGGAGGCGGCTTCGGAGCACCTTCCGATCCGGTGCGGCAAAGAAGCATCGAAGCGAGAAGGATCGGCAGGTAGATCACAAACCCGCCGATCACCAGGGCGTAGGCCAGGGCAACCACGGCCCAGGCCAAGAGCCGGCGCAAGGCCCCTGTGAGGGCCGAGGCGATTTTCCGCATCATGATCCCTCTCCATCGGAAACACTCCTCCTGTCGGTGCGCGTGGGCGCACCTCTCCTGTGAAGCGTGAACAGCTCTTTGGTGGTGGATTTCCTTTACCGTGCCTGGCGAGGGCTTAGCGGCTCAGAAGCCTGGCCCGTCGCGCTCGACGGCGGCCGGACTCACAGCTCGCGGCCCCACCCACAGCAGGGGCCGGTCATCGCATGCCGACCGTGGAAGCCCTACCGGCCGCCGCAACCGCTGCGCGTGAAGGGCAGCGCTCGGGCTTCATTCTGAAAGAATGTTAACAGGCAGTGAAAAAATAGTCAAGTTAAATTTTACACGAGGTAAACTATTATGAGGCTTGCCGGCTACGCCTGGTGCGGATTGGGATTATTCTTGGATGATTGGGGCGGATACGTCTCTGGTCGAAATCATCGCTATCGCCTTTGCGCTTGTGGAAGGCGCAGCCGCAAAAAATGTCCGAGAAGTCAAAACCGAGCTCATCTAAAATCGCGGATAATACCTTCTGGGTGAAAGGACGCTTGCCGTTTTCAAGCATCGACAATTGCGCCTTCGAGATGCCGGTCAGCCGTTCAAGCTGATCAAGCGTTAACCCGCGCATCTTTCTGATTCGCCTTAAATTTTCACGCCAGACCTTATCATCTGCCATTAGTTATCTTCCTGAAAAAATATACTTGATTATGCTGTTAGCAAGCTGTAAACTTAAATCTATGAACAGACTCGAAGCCTTTTTCAAAAAAACCGGCAAAAAGCAGAGCGAAATCGCAAATGCTGCGGGATGTAGCAAAGCAGCGATCTCTATGATTGCGAAAGGCCGCCGGCGCCCATCGCCCGATCTTGCGTTACGAATCGAGCGGGCCACCGGCGGCGCGGTGCGTGCCGCCGAGCTGATTTTTTCCGGGATCTGCGAGCAGGATGCGGCGTGATGTCGCACTCCCATCAGGCCAGGCTGTTACTTCACCCGGCCGCCTCCTTGTTCGGGTATGCCTCAGCCGCTGCCCCGATGCCTATCAAAATTTTCATATCAATACAAACGTTTCGCAATCGTCGCAATCCACTCGTATCGGGTCTGACCTCATGAGCCACGCGGGAAGGGTGCCATGCCGGGCAAGAAGGAAGTCCTGCACAACTTCAAGAGCTGCGAGCAGTTCGCGGACTGGCTGAACCGCGCCGTCGCCGACCTCGACCGACAGAAGTCCGAGGTCGTCCGCTGCTGCATTATGCTCGCGCTCCCGACGATCATGAACAACCCCGCGCTGCTTGATCTCGTGCGCTTCGAGGATATCCGGCGCGGAGCGGATTGTCAGTAACATTTTCGTAAGACCGCCGGAGGTTTGCGGTCTTACTCGGGTAAGACGGGAAAGAGCGACAAATGGCGAGAATCCGGACGATCAAACCGGAGTTCTGGGACGACGAGAAGCTTTCGAAAGTGTCCCGAGACGCAAGGCTTACGTTCATCGGGCTGTGGACACACTCGGACGACTACGGCGTTGTCCGGGGCAACCATGTCTGGCTCAAACACAAGATCTTCCCATACGACGGCATCTCACCCGAGACGTTCCGAACGTGGCTCGATGAACTTGCCGCATTTGGTTTCATTTTGCCTTTCGATGCCAACGGCGAGTCCTACTACTTGATTCGGAATTTCAAGAAACATCAACGGATTAACCGGGAATCAAAATGCGCCCGCAACCCCGCACCGCCCGAGGACCTCAACGATCATTCGAGTCCTATTCATAGAGCCCTCAATGAGTCCTCAATGAGCACTCACGGAGCGCTCAGTGAGCACTCACTGCAGGAAGGGAAGGGAATAGGAGAGGGAAAGGGAATAAAGACTAGTACCCTTTCTTCGAAAGGGACGGACGACCCCCCTCCGGAACCCATCCCGGCCTCTCCGCCTTCGGCGCCCTTGTCGCTTGCGCGACCTCCAACGAAACAGGAAATCGAAATCTCAGCCCTCCCCAAGGTCGAGGAGGACATCTACGCTCTCTGCGAGCGGCTGCATGAAGAGCGGGTTTTCGTGAAGGCCCACGCCTTCGCAAACGCCATGCTCAAGCGCAAGAAGAACCCACGTGCCGTCCTCCACGCTCTGACGCGCTGCCTCGTCAAAGCCCAAGCCGAACCCTTCACAGACCAACAAAGCGCTCCCTGGGCCTACTGCTCGAAGATTCTCGGAATCGAAAATGGGAACTTCAACGAGATCGATCACCGGAAAGATCCACGCGCGGCTAACCGCTGAGTTTCTGCCGGTCGCCGAAGCCATGCGCGCGGAGGGCTGCGATGACAGAGACATCGTGAGAGCGCTCAACTCATGGCTCGGGCAGAAGAGGACACAGCAGGAGCGCAAGACAAGCGACGCCTTTCACATTTCGTCCTGCCTGACGGTGGTTCTAAAGCGCGACAGCAAGACCGAAGGACGCTTCTACTTTCTGCTCGAACAATCCGGCCTGAAATTCAGCTTCCAGTATGAGATCCCGCCCTACCGGGTAGATTTCCTGGTTGAAGATTTCATTGCCCTCGAGCTCGACGGCCTACAGCACCGCACTGAGGAAGCCCAGAAACACGACGAGAGGCGGGATAAGTACCTTCGCCTGCTCGGCTACACCGTCCTTCGCGTCCCGGTCGCTGTGGCGGATGTTGCCGCCGATGCGGTGATTGAGGAGATCCGTGCAATCGTCGAGGACAGGCAGGAGAGGCTGAAACGATTCCGCGTTGTCCGAGGCGGAAAGAAGCGCAGGGCGGAATGCGGACAGAGATCTGCGGCCGGGAACGCTTGAGCAGTCTTGACCCCTGAAAGGAGTGCCAAAAATGGCGATCACAGAAAAACACCTCGAAGCCATCGCGGCGATGATCCGCGATGCGGTGGTCACCTACACCGACGATCTCATCGAAGCGGGAAGGAATGGGGAAATCAAACTCTCTGTCTCCGTCCTGGTGCGCGACACCGGTCAGGCTGCCGCCGTCCGGATCCGCGTCCGGTGCCCGCTCGCCGTGCTCTCCGAGGAAGAGCAGGCGATCATCGACGACCGGCAACTATGCCTGTTCGCCGGCGATGCCCCGAAAGCGGCAGGAGGTTCCCAATGAGAGCCCCGGCCTGCCGGCGCGAGTCCGAGATCACGCGGGCGATCCTGGAATACCTGCGCGCCGCCGGTGTCATGGCGTGGAAAAACTGGTCCGGGCCCATGACGCCGATTCGCGGAATCGCCGACATCCTCGGCATCCTGCCGGGCGGCAGGTTCCTCGCCGTCGAGGTCAAGACGCCGCGCGGGCGGCTTACAGAACATCAGGAGCGGTTTCTCGAGCAGGTGCGCCGGCATGGAGGCACTGCGCTCGTTGCCCGCTCGGTGGACGACGCAATCGACCTCATCCGCTCGTTGGAAGGCAAGCGATGACGCTCAAGCCGCCCTGCGCCTGCCACCCGGAAACCGGGCTTCCCTGCGAGCATGCGGAGGAGCCGAAGACCCAGGCCACCTGTGTCCGCTGCTCCTGGCGCGTGCGCTATGCCGCGGCGGTCGAGCGGGGGCTTCCCCGTTACGCGACCGAGGAGGAGGTCGAGGAGAGAAGCGCAGGGCTTCC
>JBBFLI020000037.1:0-38558 GCA_037481615.2 Desulfobacterales bacterium | reverse complement strand
CTGATCGAGGGGACGGTGAAGAAGGTGAAGGACGGCTCGGAGCTGGTGGTTCGCGCCGAGGAGGCCTTTCGGCAGGTGGCGTCGAGTTCGTCGAAGGCGGCGGATCTGGTGGCGGAGATTGCGGCGGCGTCCGACGAGCAGGCGCAGGGGATCGGGCAGATCAACACGGCGGTCTCCGAGCTCGACAAGGTGACGCAGCAGAATGCGGCCAATGCGGAGGAGTCGGCTTCGGCGGCGGAGGAGATGAGCGCGCAGGCGGAGTCGATGAAGCAGATGGTGTCCGAGCTCTCGGCGCTCGCCGGGGGCGCGAGCCCGGGGTCGGAAGGCCCGCCCGCCGCGGCGGCGGCCGGGCCCCGGGCCGTGAAGGCGCTTTCCCGGGTCGCCAAGCAGGTGAAGCGGAAGATCGACTCCCGCAAGGCGGCCCCCCCGGCCGAGTCCAAGCCCGAGGAGGTCATCCCCCTGGGCGAAAAAGAGTTCGCCGACTTCTGAGACGAGGACCCGCCGGAGCCGGCGCGGGCCTTCCTCGGCGGCTCATCTCCGCGGAAGCGCCTCCTTGAGGGCGCGCGCCTGGCGGCCCAGCCGTTCCGGAAGCCGCGGGTCGTCGGCGTGCGCCTCGATCGTCTTCTCGAAGGCGCTCCCGACGACCACCCCGTCGGCCACTCCGCCCACGGCCGAGGCCTCCTCGGGCCGCGCGATCCCGAAGCCGACGCAGACCGGCAGGGAAGTGAACCGTCGCAGCCGCCCCAGCTGCCTTTCGATCCCGGCCAGCTCCGGCGCCGCGCCCCCCGTCACCCCGAGGCGGGAGACATGGTAGATGAAGCCCGAGGCCGAGGCGGCGATCGCGGCCATGCGCGCCGGCGGGGTCGTGGGGGTGGTCAGGCGGATGAGGGCGAGGCGCCCGTCGGGCCAGCCGGCGGTGAGCTCGGCGGACTCCTCGGGCGGCAGATCGACGACGAGGAGGCCGTCGGCGCCCGCGGCGAGCGCATCGCGGTGGAACGCCGCGGCCCCGTAGGCGAGAATCGGGTTGTAGTAGCTGAAGAGCACGATCGGCACGGGATACCGGGCGCGGAGGCCGCGCGCGATCGCCAGGACCGCGGCGAGATCGGTCCCCGCGGCGAGGGCGCGGGCCGAGGAGCGCTGGATCACGGGGCCGTCCGCGGTCGGGTCCGAAAAGGGGACGCCGAGCTCGAGCACGTCCACCCCCCCCGCGCAGAGGGCCGAGCAGAGCGCCAGCGATCGCTCCGGGTCCGGATCCCCCGCGGTGACGAAGCCGACGAGCGCCTTTTCCCCGCGAAACGAAAGCCGCCGGAAGGTCTCCTCGATGCGGTTCATGCCCTGTTTCCCTCCTCGGTTTCCGGGTGGGCGGCGAGGATGGCCAGATCCTTGTCGCCGCGGCCCGAAAGGTTGACGATGAGAATTTCCCCCCGGGGGCGCCGTGCCGCTTCCCGGAGGGCCCAGGCGACGGCGTGCGCGCTCTCGAGCGCGGGCAGGATGCCCTCGAGCCGGCAGAGCAGGCGGAAGGCCGCGAGCGCCTCGGCGTCGGTCACGGCGACATAGCGGGCGCGGCCGGATTCCTTGAGCCAGGCGTGCTCGGGGCCGACGCCGGGGTAGTCGAGGCCGGCCGAGACCGAGTGCGCCTCGCGGATCTGGCCCGAGGGGGTCTGCAGCACGTAGGACTTGGAGCCGTGCAGGACCCCGACCGTGCCCCGGCCGAGGGTCGCCGCGTGACGGCCGCTGTCGAGCCCTTCGCCCGCCGCCTCGACGCCGATCAGCTCGACGGCGTCCCCGAGAAACGGGTGGAACAGGCCGATCGCGTTGCTCCCCCCGCCGACGCAGGCGATGAGCGCCCCGGGCAGGCGCCCGGCGGCGGCGAGGATCTGCTCGCGCGCTTCGCGGCCGATGACCGACTGGAACTCGCGGACCATCCAGGGGTAGGGGTGCGGTCCGGCCACCGAGCCGATCACGTAGAAGGTGTCCTCGACCGACTCGACCCAGGCGCGCATCGCCTCGTTCATCGCGTCCTTGAGTGTGCCGCCGCCGGAGGCGACGGGGACGACCTCGGCGCCGAGCAGGCGCATGCGCTGCACATTGGGCGCCTGGCGGCCGATGTCCTCGACCCCCATGAAGATGCGGCAGGTCATGCCGAAGCGCGCCGCCGCGGTCGCCGTCGCCACCCCGTGCTGGCCCGCGCCGGTCTCGGCGATGAGTTTGCGTTTGCCCATGCGGCGGGCGAGAAGCGCCTGGCCGAGCGTGTTGTTGATCTTGTGGGCCCCGGTGTGGGCGAGGTCCTCGCGCTTGAGGTAGATCGCCGCGCCGCCGGCGTGGGCGGTCAGCCGCTCGGCGTAAAGAAGCGGTGTGGGCCGACCGGCGAAATCCCGCAGCAGGGCGGCGAGCTCGCGGCGGAACTCGGCGTCGGCGGCGAGACGGCGGAAGGCCGCCTCGAGCTCGAGCACGGCGGGCATGAGGGTTTCGGCGACATAGCGGCCGCCGAAGGGACCGAAGTGGCCGCGTGCGTCGGGAAGGGGCTCCGGTGCGGGGATGGATGATCGGCTCATGGGAAGATCCTCCTTCGGGCGCGGCCGCGCGCGGCGGCCGCGATCAGCTGCCGAACGCGGTCGATGTCCTTCTCGCCCGGACGCCGCTCGACCCCCGAGCTCACGTCCACGGCGTCCGGCCGGGCGGCCTCGACGGCGAGGGCGACGTTTTCCGGTGTCACGCCCCCGGCGAGGATCACCGGGAAGCGGTCGGCGAGCGGGCGGGCGCGCCCCCACTCCCAGGCGAGGGCGTTTCCCCCGGGAAGCGGCCCGCGGCCGCACTCGAGCAGGAAGGCCGAGGCGGGGTACTCCGCGGCGCGGGCGAAGGAAGGCTCCCGGTCGGCGAAGAGGGCCTTGATCACCCGCAGCCCCTCGGCCCCGAGACGGGCGACCGTCTCGGGGGGTTCGGCCCCGTGGAGCTGGACCGCATCGAGGCCCGCCTGGGCCGCCGCCCGAAGCACGCCGTCGGCCGTCTCGTCGACGAAGACCCCGACGAGCGCGACCCCCGGGGGCGACGCCCGGCGCAGGGCCGCGGCCTGCTCGAGCCCCACCCGCCGCGGGCTGGCCGCGTAGAAGACGCAGCCCAAGGCGGAGGCGCCGGCCGCGGCGCACGCGGCGGCCTGCGCCGGTCGGGTGAGGCCGCAGATCTTCACCTGGACGGGCATCCCCCGCCCGCCCCCGCCCCGGTCAGCTTCGCCCATCTTCCCCCTCCCCCCGAAGCTCGCGCAGCCGGCGCACGGGGTCCTCGGCCACGACAAGGCTCTCCCCGATCAGGAAATTGAACACCCCGTGGGCGAGGCCGCGCTCGATGTCGGCCCGGGAGCGGATCCCGCTGGCGGCCAACGGGATCTGCCCCCGCCGCAGGCGCGGAAGAAGCCGCAGCGTGTGCCCCGGGTCGACCGTGAAGGTGGCGAGGTCGCGGTTGTTGATCCCGATCAGAACGGCCCCGGCCTCCGCGGCGGCCTCCAGGTCCTCGGCGCTGAAGACCTCGACGAGCGCGGCCATGCCCAGAGAGGAGGCGAGCCGCAAGAGCGCCGAGAGCTCCTGCTTCTCGAGGATGCGGGCGATCAGCAGCACCGCGTCCGCCCCGAGGGCCGCAGACTCGAGGAGCTGCCACTCGCAGAAGAGGAAGTCCTTGCGCAGCACGGGAAGCGCGGTCGCGGCGCGCGCCGCGAGCAGGTCGCGGGTCGACCCGCGGAAAAAGCGCTCCTCCGTCAGCACCGACAGCGCGGCGGCCCCGCCCGCCTCGTAGGCGCGCGCGAGACGGGCGGGATCGAGATCCTCGCGGAGCAGGCCGCGCGACGGGGAGGCGCGCTTGATCTCGGCCACGCAATTGACCCCCGAGGGGCCGGGGCGGGAGAGGGCGGCGGCGAAGGGGCGGGGCGCCGGCCGCGCCGCGGCCATCCGCTCGAGCTGCGTGCGCGGCAGACGGCGCGCGGCTTCTTCCACCGCGGAACGCTTGGCCGCCGTGATGCGGGCAAGGAGGTCATCGGCCATGGCGCTGCTCCGGCGCGCAGGCGGAACCCTGCGCCGTGAAAGAGGCCAGGGCCGCGAGTTTGTCGGCCGCGGCCCCGGAGTCGATCGCTTCCGCGGCGAGTTCGAGCCCTTCCTCCCAGCCGCCGGCGCGGCCGGCCGCCTGGAGGGCGGCCGCGGCGTTCAGCAGCACGATGTCCCGCCGCGCCCCGCGCTCCCCGGCGAGCACGGCGCGCGTGATGGCCGCGTTTTCCGCAGGGCCGCCGCCGGCGATCTCCCCGGGGGCGGCCAGACGGCCGAAGAAGGGCTGCGGGTCCAGGTCGTAGGTGCGGATCGTGCGGCCGTCGAGCTCCGTGACGCGGGTCGGCGCGCAGACGCTGATTTCGTCCAGCCCGTCGTGCCCGTGGACGACGAAGGCGCGGCGCGAGCCGAGCCGGAGCAACGCCTCGGCGAAGAGTTCGGTCAGCTGCGGCGCATTCACCCCGAGGAGCTGGCAGTCCGCGCCGGCGGGGTTGGTGAGCGGGCCGAGAAGGTTGAAGAGGGTCGGGATCCCGAGCGCCCGCCGCACGGGGGCGGCGTGCCGCATCGCCCCGTGGTGGCGCGGGGCGAAGAGAAAGCCGATCCCGATCGCGGAGACGGCTTCCTCGACCACCTCGAGGGGCGCCTCGAGGCGGACGCCGAGCGCCTCCACGAGGTCGGCGCTGCCGCAGCGGCTGGTCACCGAGCGGTTGCCGTGCTTGGCGACGGTGACCCCGCAGCCGGCGACGACGAAGGCCGTCGTCGTCGAGACGTTGAAGGTGCCCCCCCCGTCGCCGCCGGTCCCGCAGGTGTCCACGACCGTCGGGGCCGTCACCTGGATGCGCGCGGCGTGCCGCCGCATGGCGCGCGCCGCGCCGGTCAGCTCTTCGACCGTCTCCCCCTTGGCGGCGAGCGCGGCGAGGAAGGCGCCCGTCAGGGCCTCGGGAACCTCGCCGGAGAGGATCGCGGCGACCGCGTCGGCCGCCTCCCGTTCGCTCAGGTTTTCGCGCCGCACGAGGCGCCGCAGGGTCTGCTGGATCATCTCGGTCTCCTTTCAGGCGAGGGCCATCCGGTGGGTGAGCTTGAGGAAATTGCGCAGCAGGCGCTTTCCGACCGCGGTCATGATGGACTCGGGGTGGAATTGCAGCCCCTCCGTGGGGTGGCTGCGGTGGCGCAGCCCCATGATCTCGCCTTCCTCGTCCTCGGCCGTGACTTCGAGGCAGCCGGGCAGCGAGCCGCGGTCCACGGCGAGCGAGTGATAGCGCATGGCCGGAAAGGGGCTCGGCACCCCCTCGAAGAGGCCCCGCCCGTCGGTCCGGACGGCGGAGGTCTTGCCGTGCATGAGCCGGCGCGCGGGCACGATCCGCCCCCCGAAGGCCTGCGCGATCGCCTGGTGCCCCAGGCAGATGCCGAGCACGGGGATGCGTCCGGAGAAGTGTTCGATGGCCGCGAGCGTGATTCCGGCCTGCTCCGGTCGCCCGGGCCCGGGGGAGATGACGAGCCCCCGGGGCTCGAGCGCCTCCAGCTCGGGGATCGTGAGCGGCCGGTTGCGCAGGACCCGCACGTCGGCCCCGAGCTGCATCAGGTACTGGTAGAGGTTGAAGGTGAACGAGTCGAAATTGTCGATCATCACGAGCATGACGGACCTCCCTCGGGTTGCGGGCCCGCGGCGATCCACCGCAGGGCGTTTTCGAAGGCCTTGGCCTTGTGGACGGTTTCCAGCCGCTCCCGCTCCGGCTCGGAGTCGGCGACGATCCCCGCGCCGGCCTGGACCGCCAGGCGGCCGCCCTCGAGGCAGGCCGTGCGGATGGTGATCGCCAGGTCCAGGTTGCCGCCGAAGGAGAGGTAGCCGACCGCCCCGCCGTAGGGCCCGCGGGGCGTCTCTTCCATCGCGGCGATGATCTCCATGGCGCGGACCTTGGGGGCGCCGGTCAGGGTCCCGGCGGGGAAGGTGGCCGCGAGCAGGTCCCAGGCGTCGAGCCCGGCCCGGAGGTCGCAGCGGATGTTGGAGACGAGGTGCATGACGTGCGAGTAGCGCTCGACGACCATGAGGTCGGTGACCTGCACCGAGCCGATCTCGGCGACCCGGCCGAGGTCGTTTCGGCCGAGGTCGACCAGCATGAGGTGCTCGGCGCGCTCCTTTTCGTCCCGCAGGAGCTCGTCGGCGAGGGCGCGGTCCTCCTGCTCGGTTTCCCCCCGCGGCCGGGTGCCGGCGATCGGCCGCAGGGTGGCGATCCCGTTCTCCAGCCGCACCATGGTTTCGGGGGAGGAGCCGACGAGGAGCGTTTCCTCGAGACGCAGGAAGAAGAGGTAGGGCGAGGGGTTGATGTGGCGCACGGCCCGGTAGAGCAGCCAGGGGTCGGGGGAGCGGTCGCCGACGAAGGGCTGGGAAATCACGGCCTGGATGATGTCGCCGGCGCGGATGTGGCCCTGGACGGCGGCGACACGGCGCCGGAACTCCTCCTCGGGGACCGTCGCCGTGAGCGTGATCGGCGCGCGTTCGGGGGCGGCCGTGCGCCGCGGCGCGGGCGCCTCGATCGCGGCGAGCAACCCGTTCAGCCGCTCTTGCGCCTCCGCCCAGTCCCCCTCGGGGGATGCGCCGGGGTAGGTGAGGGCGACGAGCAGCAGGCCGTGGCGCGCGTTGTCGAAGATGAGCACCGTCTCGGGGACGAGGAAACGCGCGAGCGGCCGATCCGGGGGGTGGCGGTGCGGGATGTCCTCGAGGAAGGAGACCATCTCGTAATTCAGGTGTCCGACCATCCCCCCCCAGAAGCGCGGCAGCCCGAAGAGGTCGGCCGGACGATAGGGGGCGAGGAAGGCGCGCAGCACGCGGAAGGGGTCCCCCGCATGGGCGATGCGCTCCGTGCTTGCGCCGCGGTCGATCTCCACCCGGTCGGCGAAGACGCGCAGGAGCGCGTGGCGGCCGAAGCCGAGAAAGCTGTAGCGCCCCCAATGCTCGCCGCCCTCCACACTTTCGAGCAGGAAGATCGGGCTCGAGCCGTCATCGAAGCGGCCGAGGAGCGAAACCGGCGTCCAGGTGTCGGCGAGGACCTGGAGGCACACGGGGACGACGCGATAGGTCCGGGCGAGGCGCAGGTACTGCGATTTTTCGGGAAAACGCGCGAGAATCATCGGTTCCTCTCTTTCTCGCCCCCGGCCTTCGGAAACGAACAGGCCGCGGGAAGGTCGCCCGCGGCCTGTTCGCCCAAAAAAAGACCGCGGGCGCCCTGGGGGCGCCCGCGGTCTTCGAATCGGATTCGTCTCCGGTCGAGCGGGCTACCCCCTCCGGCGGGCCCGCCACCACCAAGAACGAACCGGGGATTCGACCGACATCGTGAGTCGCATCATGGGGACCTCCATTAGCCGGAAGGAGACCCCCTGTCAAGGGTCCTCTTCGACCCGGGCCGGACCGGGCCGGACGCCCCGGGGAAGCGGCGCGGGATTTCCGTTGACAGCCGGCGGCGCGAAAGGACATGATTCCCGGCCGCCACCGATTGCCACCCAAGACAGGGAGGAGACAACGCCATGGCAATGACCCCTTCGCCCTCACCGGAAACCGCAATGACCCGTCGCGGGTTTCTCGCCGCCGCCGCCGCGCTCGGAGCGGGCCTCGCCCTCGACCCGGGGGCCCTGTTCGCCGCCGAGGCCGGCATCCGGCTGCCCGCGCTCCCCTGGCCCGAGGCGGCGCTCGAGCCGGTCATCTCCGCTCGCACGATCGCCTTCCATTACGGCAAGCACCACGCGGGCTATGTCGAAAACACCGTGCGGCTGATCGCGGGCACGCCTTTCGCCCAGATGCCCCTTGAGCGGATCGTCCGCGAGACGGCCGGCCGGCCCGGCCGGGAGGCGCTCTTCAACAACGCCGCCCAGGTCTGGAACCACACCTTCTATTGGAACAGCCTCTCGCCGCGGGGGGGCGGCAAGCCCCCCGCCGCGCTGCTCCAGCGCATCGAGGCCTCCTTCGGGTCCCTCGACGCATGCCTCCGGGAACTCGCCCGGGCGGCGGTCGGGCAGTTCGCGAGCGGCTGGGCCTGGCTGGTCGAGGAGGGCGGGCGGCTCCGGGTCGTCAACACGCCGAACGCCGAAACGCCGCTCACGCGCGGCCAGCGGCCGCTGCTCACGATCGACGTCTGGGAGCACGCCTATTACCTCGACTATCAGAACCGACGTGCGGACTACGTCGCCGCGCTCCTCGAGAAGCTGATCCACTGGGAGTTCGCCGCCCGGAACCTCGAGGGCTGAAGCATTCGGCCCCGTGCCGCGGCCATGGACATCGTCTTCTACACCCCCTTCAAACCCCTCGGCCATCCCGACCCTTCGGGGGACGCCGTGACCGCCGAAGGGCTCCGCGAGTTCCTCGCCGAACGCGGCCATCGCCTCTTTCCCGCCAGCGACCTGCGTTGCCGCTGGATCTTCTGGAAGCCCTGGCTGTGGCCGCGGGCGGCGGCCGAACGCCGCCGGCTGCGGCGGCGCCTCGCGCGGGGCCCCTGCGATCTCTGGTTCAGCTACCACTCCTACTACAAGGCGCCCGACGTCCTGGGGCCCGCCGTCGCGCGCGCGCTGGCGATGCCCTACGTCCTCTTTCAGGGGATTTTTTCGACCAAGCGCCGCCGCTCGCTGCGCACGCTGCCGGGCTATCTCCTCAACCGCCGGGCGCTGCTTGCGGCGCGGCAGGTCTTCACGAACAAGCGGGTGGACCTGCGTAACCTGCGGCGGCTGCTTCCCGCCGGGCGCGTCACCTACATCGCCCCCGGCATCCGCGCGCGGGACTTCGGCTTCCGGGCCGAGGACCGCGCCCGCGTGCGCCAGGCCTGGGCCGTGGGCGAAACGCCGGTCGTGCTTGCGGTCGCCATGTGCCGCCGCGGCGTCAAGGCCGAGGGGCTCGCGCGCGTCATCCGCGCCTGCGGCGCCCTGCTGCGCGAGGGGCAGGCGCTGCAGCTCGTGGTCGCCGGCGACGGCCCCGAGCGCCCGCGCCTCGAGCGCCTCGCCGCGGCCGAGACCCCCGGGGCCGCCCGGTTCCTCGGCCGCGTGCCGCGACCGGAGCTTCCCGCCTGCTACAGCGCGGCCGACCTCTTCGCCTTTCCCGGGATCCGCGAGGCCTTGGGCCTCGTCTTCCTCGAGGCCCAATCCTGCGGCCTGCCGGTCGTGGCCTTCGACAACGCCGGCACCCCCGAGGCGGTGCGCCACGGCGAGACCGGCGTCCTCGTGCCCCTGGGCGACGATGCGGCTTTCGCCCGCGAAATCGGGCGGCTGCTCCGGGACCCCGGGCTGCGCCGTCGGCTGGGGCGGAACGCCGCCGCCTGGATCCGCCGGGAGCGCGACCTCGAGAAGAACTACGCCCTCCTGGAGGAGACGCTGCAGGCGATCGCCGCCGGCCGCCCGCGGAGGGCCGCATGACGCGCTTCGGCCTGATCCGCCACGCCGAGACCGTCTGGAACCGGGAGCGACGCATCCAGGGGCAGGGCGACTCCCCCCTCACGCCGGAGGGAAAGCGCATGGCCGACCGCTGGGCCCGCCTTCTCGGCGCCTTTCCCTGGGACCGGCTGCTCGTGAGCGACAGCGGCCGCGCGCTGGCGACCGCGCGCCGCATCCAGGCCGAGCTCGAGCGCCCGCTCGAAGTCGAGCCGCGGCTGCGCGAGCTCGACTGGGGGGCCTGGACGGGACGCACACTCGCCGAGATCGGACGGGCGGAGCCCGAGACGCTCGCGCGGCAGGTGCGGGCCGGCTGGGATTTCCGGCCGCCGGGAGGCGAATCGCGCCGTGAGCTCCTCGAGCGCGTGCGCGACGCGCTCGGCGAGGCCGCCCGCCGCCACGAAGGCGAGCGGCTGCTCGTCGTGACCCACGGCGGGGTGCTGCGCAGCCTGGAGCTCTTCCTCGCCGGCGGCGCGATCCACGAGGCCGAGGAGGCGCCCGGACGCGGCTACCGGATGCTCCGGGTCTCCTGCGGCGCCGACGGTCGGCTGCGGCTCGAGGCCGTCGCGCCGCTCGAGGCGCCGGCGACGACCGCCGCCCCCCGGGAGGCGGCTCCGTGAAACGGCTGGTCATCCACGACCTGCGGCCGGAGTATTTTGCGCTGCCGCTCGACGGCTGGGCGCTCACCTTCGACGACGGCCTCTTTTCCCACTATTACTATCTCCCGCTGTTGCAGCGTTTCCCAGGCCCGCTCCTCTTCTTTCTCCCCACCTCGCTCATCGGCGAGGGGCCGGCGCGGGAGCGCTTCGACGGGCGCTTCCTTCCGTACCGCAGCCCCGCCGAGTATGCGCGAGACGCCTTTCTCCGGGGGAAGCGGGAGGCTTTTCTCACGGTGGAAGAGGCCCGTTTCCTCGCCCGGCAGGAGGGGGTGCGGCTGGGGGCGCACAGCCATTTTCACGCCGTGGGCCTGACCGACATCGCCCCGCGGCGGCCCCGGCCCGTGAGCCCCTGGAAGCTGGAGCTGCTGGCGGGAATCCCCCCCGAGCTGCGCCGCGGCCTGAGCATCCGCTCGCGGCTGGCCTTTGCCGGGTTCACCGAGGAAGGGGGCCGCCTGCGGCGGCGCTCGGAGGCCGAGTGGCGCGCGGACATCCGGCGGGATACGGAGTGCTGCCTCGAGTGGTTCGAGCGCTTCCTCGGCTTCCGGCCCGAGGCCTACGCCTTCCCCTTCAACGAGTATTCGCCGGTCTTGATCGAGGAACTCGAGCGCCTGGGCTTCCGCGAGTTCTACGGCCCCTCCCGGCCGAAGGACCCCCGCGTCCGCGCGCGCATCGACATCGAGGAACTGCTCGCGCCGCCGCCGGAACCGGCGGCGAAAACGCCCGGCGGGATGGACGAAGCGCGATGACGATCGCCGTCTACTGCCAGCACGTCCTGGGCGTGGGCCATCTCTTCCGCAGTCTCGAGATCTGCCGCGCGCTCGCCCCCCGCCCCCTGACCCTGATCACCGGGGGACCGCCGGTCGACGTCGAGCTCCCGGAAAACGTGCGGGAGTTTCGCCTGCCGGCGCTGGTCATGGACGAGCGTTTTTCGGAACTCCGGCCCGCCGAGCCGGGCCCGGACCTCGAGACGCTGCGGCGCGAGCGCCGCCGGCGGCTGGGGGAGCTGTTCGCCGCCGCCGCCCCGGAGGCCTTCGTGGTCGAACTCTACCCCTTCGGGCGCAAGGCCTTCGGCTTCGAGCTCGACCCCGTGCTCGCGGGCTACGGCCGACGCGCCGGAGGCCGGGGCCTCGCCGTGTGCAGCGTGCGCGACGTCCTGGTCGAGAAGCGCGCCGTCGCCGAGTACGAAGAGCGCGTCGTCGCCGTCCTCAACCGCGATTTCGACGCGGTGCTCGTCCACGCCGACCCGCACGTGCTGCGCCTCGAAGAGACTTTCGGGCGCCTGGCGGACATCGCTCCGCCGGTCGTCTACACGGGGTTCGTGACGCCCCGGCCGCCCGCCGGCGCCCGGGAACGGCTCCGCTCCGCCCTCGGGCTCGGCCGAGGCGAACGCCTCGTCGTCGCGAGCGCGGGGAGCGGATCCGTCGGGTTTCCCCTGCTCGCGGCCGTCCTCGAAGCGGCCCGGCACCTGGGAGGTTCCGCCCGGCTCGCCCTCCAGGTCTTCACCGGCCCCTTCCTGCCGCCGCAGGATGTTCGGCGGCTGCAGGCCGCGGCCGGGCCGCGCGTGCGGATCGAGCTGTTCAGCCGCGAATTTCTCTCCTGGCTCGCCGCCGCCGACCTCTCGATCAGCATGGGGGGCTACAACACGACGATGAACCTGCTCGCCGCCGGGGTCCCGGCCCTGGTCTGGCCCTTTCCGCAGAACCGCGAGCAACGGTTGCGCTGCCGGAGGCTCGAGTCGCTCGGCGCCCTCCAGGTGCTCGAAGAGGCCGATCTCGACCCCGCCCGCCTGGCGCGAGCGATGGCGGCGGTGCTGGAGCGGCCGCGGCCGTCGCCCGCCGCGGTGGACCTGGACGGCGCCCGGGCCACGGCGCGCTGGATCGAGGAGCGTCTGGGCTCCCCGCGCCTCGCCGGGGGGCGCTGAGCGCGCGCCCTCCCGTCTTTACTTGGGTAGCCCCCTGTGGTATCGGGGAGGCATCCCCCGGACCCCCGTTCAGGGCCATCGAGGTGGACTTCCCCCCATGGCGACGCAAACGTGGTCGGCTGTTCCCGGCAATCGCCGACGGGTCGGGCGGCAGGTCGTGCTGCCCTTCGGCAAGTCGGTCGAAATCGCCTACAAGAGCCTGCGGGTCCGCTTTTTCCGTTCGCTGATCACGACCCTGAGCCTCGTGCTCGCCGTGTCGTTCTTCAGCTACAATGCGGTCGGCAACGACATCGCCGACGGGCTGCTCGCCTCCGGCCGCCCCGAGATCCGCCAAAGGCTCATCCGCGCCGGCTATGACATCCAGGGCGACGCCCTGCGCGTCGAGCGCGGCGGCAAGCAGCGTTGGATCCTCGTTCTCTCCCTTCTCGTCTGCACGGTCGGCATCCTGAACGCCCAGCTGATGGCGGTCACCGAGCGCTTCCGGGAAATCGGTACGATGAAATGCCTCGGGGCGCTCGACCGCTTCGTCCTGCGGCTCTTCCTCCTCGAGGCGGCCATGATGGGCTTCGTGGGGTCGGCCGCCGGGGCCGTGATCGGCGCGCTCTTCGCCCTGGCCGCGGGGGTGCTGCGTTTCGGGACCGCGGCACTCGCCTGTTTGCCGTTCGCCGAGACGGCGCTCTCCCTTCTTTCCGCGGCCGGGATCGGGCTTGCGCTCAGTCTGCTCGGGGTCCTCTACCCCGCCTGGGTTGCGGCGCGGATGCTGCCGGTCGAGGCCATGCGGGTGGAGACATGAACCCGGAACCGAGCCCCCCCCCCGGCGAAACCGCCCATGTCGTGCGGGTCTCCGGCGTCACCAAGGTGTTCCGCCTGGGGAAGATGGAGGTCCAGGCGCTCAAGGGGATCGACCTGCGCATCGCCCGCGGCGAGTACCTCTCGATCATGGGCCCCTCGGGATCGGGCAAGAGCACGCTCTTCAACATGATCGGCGGGCTGGACAAGCCGACCTCGGGCAAGGTCTTCATCGACGAGGTGGACATCGCCCAGCTCGACGCCTACGAACTCGCCTGGCTGCGCTGCCGCAAGATCGGCTACATCTTCCAGACCTTCAACATCATTCCGGTCATGACCGCCCTCGAAAACGTGACCCTGCCCATGATCTTCGCCGGCATGAACTCGGACGCCGCCGTGCAGAAGGGGCTGCGGCTGCTCGAGCAGGTGGGGCTCGGGGACCGCCACAGCCACAAGCCCTCGGAGCTCTCCGGCGGGCAGCAGCAGCGGGTCGCCATCGCCCGCGCCCTGGCGAACGACCCCGCGATCATCCTGGCCGACGAGCCCACGGGGAACCTCGATCTCACGACGGGTGAGGAGATCATCCAGCTGCTGAAGCGGCTGAGCGCGGAGCGCCGGGTGACGGTCATCTCGGCGACCCACGACTTCAAGATGCTCAACGTCTCCGACCGCGTCGTCTGGATCCGCGACGGCCGCATCGACCGCATCGAAGACCGCGAGCAGCTCTCGATCACCATCGGCCGGATCGGAACGCGCACGTGATGGGGCGAGGGATGCATCTCCGACGCGGGTCCCGGCTCTCGGCGGCGCTTCTGCTGGCGGGGCTGCTCGTTCCGGCGGCCGCCGCGGGGGCGGATTTCGCCGATTGGCTGCGGACCCTGGCCGCTTTCGACGACCGCACGACGGGCACCCGCGGCGCGGAAAGGGCGGCGGAGTTTCTGCGCCGGGAACTCGAGGGGCTCGGGCTGGGCCCCGTGCACACCCACCGCTTCCATGTGCCGGTGCTGGAGGCCCGCGGGGCGACGCTTCGGCTGCCCTCTCGGGCCGAGCCCCTGCCGCTCGGCGTGTTCGCCGGCAACGCGGTCACCCCCCCGGCGATGCCCGAGGGGGACGGGCTGCGGGAAGTGGTCTACGTCGGCGACGGCGACCCCGCGCGGATGGCCGGGAGGAGGGTCGAGGGGGCGATCCTTCTCATGGAGCTCGACTCGGGCCGCAACTGGATCCTGGCCGCCGATCTCGGGGCCCGGGCCCTGATCTACGTGGACCGGGGAGACTCCCCGCGTACGCTCTTCGAGGAGAAATTCGAGCTCTCGCCGGTCGACTTCCCCCGGTTCTGGGCGCCGCTCGAGACCTTGCGCGCGGCGTTCGGGGACTTCGAGCAGGCACCCGAAGGGCGGCTCGGCGCGGCCGAACTCCGCGCCGAGGCGGCCTGGCGGCGCGCGAGCGGGGAGAACCTCTATTGCCTGGTCCGCGGGTCCGCGCCCGAGCGCCGCCGTGAGCTGCTCGTCGTGGAGGCCTTCTACGACGGGACGGCCTGGATTTCCGGACGGGCGCCCGGCGCCGACGAAGCCGTCGGCGCGGCCACCCTGCTCGCCTTCGCCCGCCACCTGAAGGAACATCCCCCCGCGCGGTCGGTGCTTCTGCTCGCGACCTCCGGCCATGCCCAGGCCCATGCCGGCCTGCGCGAATGGATCGCCGGCTTTTCGGCGCGCGCCCGGGACCTGCGCGAGGCCCGAAGCGAGATGAGCCGCCGGGTCGAGACCACCCAGCGCACGCTGCGGGGGCTCGAACGGCTGCTCGCCGGGGGGCCGGGGGCCCTCTTCGCCGAGAGCTTGGAGGACGAGGAGGGCGACCTCGTCCGGGGCGCCCTGCAGGAACGGCTCAAGACCGACGCCGACCGCCTCTCGCGGCGCCTCATGACCCTGCGGCTCGCTTCCGGCGGGCGGGATCCGCAGGAGCTCCGGCGCCTGACCGCCGAGCGGCAAATCCTGCGGCGCCTGACCTGGCGCACCTCCTTTGCGGAGCTTTCCTCCGAGGAGGAACGCCTGTTGCGGACGGCGGCCGGCGAGGCGCTTCGGGACCAGCAGGCGGTCCTCGAGGACGCCCGGGCGCAGCGCGAAGTCCTCGAAAGCGCCGTCCGCATGCGCAGTCTCCTGCAGGAATTCGAAATCGCCGCCGCGGTGTCGCTCCACCTCTCCAGCCGCGGCGACGGCGTGGGCGCCTTTCACACCGGCGGCCTCTACCCCTTGCGGCCGCGGATCCATCGCACGCCCGCTTACAGCCGGATCGACCGGATCCTGCAGCAGGCCGCCGCCGGGGCGGCGGAGGCCTCGGGAATCCCCGGCTTCCTCAAGGATTCGCTCCGACCCAGCCGCCGCAAATCCTGGCAGAGCTTCCTCCCCGACCGGCCCGCGCTCGGCGGCGAGGTGGGCGCGCTCGCCGGGATGCTCGGCCTGACGCTCGCCACGACCCACGACGTGCGACCCTTCTGGGGGACCCCGGCGGACACGATCGCGCGGGTCGATCTCGACTACGCCCGGCGCCAGGCCGAGGGGGTCTGCGCGCTGCTCGCGGCGCTCGCCGCCGCGCCGGCCTTGCACGAGGGGGAATCGCTGCGCAACGGCTTTTCCTCGGTGAGCGGCCGGGCCCGCTTCCTCCGGCACGGAGAGCTCTTCGCCGACCAGCCCGCTCCCGGGACCGTGCTGCTTTGCTATCAGGGGGCTTCCCGGTTCTACGCCTGGGTCGACACCCGGGGGCGCTTCCGCCTGAACGGGGTCGCCGACAAGACCCACAGCCTGCACAAGGTGGTGATCGAAGCCTACCGCTTCGAGGAGGCGAGCGGGAGGCTGCTCTGGGCGATCGACAAGAAGGCGACCGGCAAGGAGTCCTACCGGGTGCGGATGAACCGCCGGCAGATGGAAACCGATCTCGTCCTCTTCGCCGGGGACGGCGTCAGCCTCTACCGGCTGCTCGAGCCGCGCTCCTTCCGCCACCTGACCCGGGCCGAGGTGATCGACGGCCGGCGCGAGGCCGAACCCCTGCGCTGGTTCATGAGCCGGCTCGACACCTGGAGCTCGACGATCTCCACCGTGTTCCTCGAGCCCGGGACCCCGGTGAAGATGACGCTCTCGGACACGCCGCTGCGGCGCAAGGGGGTGCTCCTGAACGCCGACCCCGAACATCCTTCCGGCATCGGCTACGAGCCCGAAACCTGCCCCCAGCTTCACCGCACGGCCTACCGGGTGGCGCGCGACCTCTGGACGCTGCTCGAGCCGCGGATCGCCGATCTCGAGGCCTGCGGCATCGTCAACGAGCGCATCCGCGGTCTGCAGGCCGCGGGGCGCGCCGCCCTTCAAGACGCCGAAGCCGCCCTGGCGGAGAAGGGCTACGGGCGGTTTCTCGAAGACGCCCTCCGGGCCTGGGCGCTCGCCACCCGAGTCTACGACGACGTCGACCGGACGCAGAAAGATGTGCTCTACGGCGTGCTCTTCTACATCGCCCTGTTCGTCCCCTTCGCCTTCTGCCTGGAGCGGCTGCTCTTCGCCTGCGTGAACATCTACCGGCGGATTCTCGCCTTCCTGGCCATCCTGGTCGCCCTGATCGCGGTGATCTACCAGGTCCACCCGGCGTTCCGCCTGGCCTACAGCCCCTTGGTGGTGATCCTCGCCTTCCTGATCGTGGGTCTGGCCGTCGCCGTGAGCGGGATCCTCTACGCCCGGTTCGAACGCGAGATGGCCGAGCTGCAGATCCGGGCCCGGGTCCTCAAGAGCGCCGAGATCGGCCGCTGGAAAGCCTTCACGGCGGCTTTCCTCCTCGGCGTGAGCAACCTGCGGCGGCGGCCGCTGCGCACGGCCCTCACCTGCACGACGCTCGTGATCCTCACCTTCACCCTGATGAGTTTCACCGCCGTCAAGTCGGTCCGCCGCCACGCGCGCATCCTCTACCAGCCCGATCCCCCCTACCAGGGGATGCTGCTGCGGAACCCCAACTGGCGCAGCCTCCCCGCCGAGGCCGCCGGGGAGATCGCCCGGGCCTTCCCCGCGGGCGCCGAGACCGCCCCGCGCGCCTGGATCGAAGAGGAGGACCCGACGCGCTCGGCGGTGGTCCCTCTCGCGGTCGGCGCCCGCCGGGCGGAGGCCCAGGGCGTGATGGGGCTCTCCGCCGCCGAGGCGCGGGTCACCGGCGCCGACCGGGCCCTCGTCGCCGGCCGCTGGTTCCGCGAGGACGAACGGCAAGCGGTCCTTCTCCCGGAACGGCTGGCCGCCGCGCTCGCGATCGACCCCCGGCGGCTGGAGGAGGCCCGCGTGCGGATCTGGGGGATGGACTTCACCGTCGCCGGGATTTTCTCGGGCGAGGCCTTCGAGCAGCGGCTCGACCTCGACGGCGAACCCCTCTCCCCGGTCTATTTCGTGCAGGAGCAGGCGGCCGAAATCGGCGAGGAGGAGCTCGAGGCGCTCGAAAGCGGCGACGACGTGCGCGAGCTGCAGAGCCGCTACCAGCACGTCGCCGCGGAGGCGGTGATCGTGCTGCCCTACCCCTGGGTCATGGCCGCGGGCGGCAGCCTCAAGGCGGTCGCCGTCCGCCGCCCGGAGGCCGCCTCCGCGCGGGAGGCCGCCGAGGCCCTCGTCGACCGCTTCGGGCTCTCCCTGTACAGCGGGGAGCCGACCGGGACCTACCTCTACTATGCCAGCGACACGATCAGCTACAGCGGGGTGCCCAACCTGTTCGTGCCGATCGCCATCTCGGTCTTCATCGTCCTGAACACGATGATCGGGGCGGTCTACGAACGCAAGCGCGAAATCGCCGTCTACACCTCCGTGGGCCTCGCTCCTTCGCACGTCGCCTTCCTCTTCGTGGCCGAGGCGCTCGCTTTCGCCGTCTTGAGCGCGGTCTTCGGCTATCTCCTCGCCCAGACCAGCGCCCGGCTCTTCGCCGGCTCCGCCCTCTGGTCGGGGATCACGGTCAACTACTCCTCGCTCGCCGGGGTCGGCGCGATGGCGCTCGTGATCGCCGTGGTGCTGCTGTCGGTCATCTATCCCGCGCGGGTCGCCTCCCAGATCGCCATCCCGGATGTGAACCGCTCCTGGACGCTTCCCCCCGCGCGGGGTCACCGCCTGGAGCTGACGCTCCCCTTCCTGCTGACCTACCGCGAGCACCGCAGCCTCGGAGGGTTTCTCTACGAAGTCTTCGAGGGCCACCGCGATGTCACCCACGGGGTCTTTTCGACTTCCCACGTCGCGGTGGAGTTCGCCTGCGAGGAGGCGCCGCGGAGCGGGTCGCCGACGCCGTCCTGCCCGGAGTCCGCCTGCGAGGAGCCGCGCTGCCTGGCGCTCCAGAGCCGCGTGTGGCTCGCCCCCTTCGACTTCGGCATCCAACAGCGGGTCGGTGTCGAGTTCCGGCCGGCCCCGGGGGAGCCGGGGTTTCTGGAAATCCGGGTCGTCCTCGTGCGGGAAACCGGCGAGTCGAACGCCTGGTACCGGATCAACAAGCGTTTTCTCGACACCGTCCGCCGCCAGCTGCTCATCTGGCGTTCGCTCGACGACGAGGCGAAACTCGCCTGCGAGCGCGCGCTCGACCGCACCGCGGCCGCCGCCGCGGCCGCCTGAGCAGGAGCCTGCGAACGTGAAGCCCCTCCCCGAACCGCCTTCCCCCCCCGACGCCGAGACCGCCGCCGACGGCCGGATCCGTCCGCGGGCCGTCGCCTTGGGGCTGCTGCTGGGCCTGGCGATCTGCGCCCTGACCCCCTTCCAGAACGCCCACCGCATGGGAACCCCCCTGGGCGGCGGGCAGTTTCCGCTGGCGCCCTTCTACGTGCTCTTGTGGGCGATGGCGGCGACCGTCCTGCTGCGGGCGCTCTTCCGCGGCCGGCGTATCTTGACCGGGCGCGAGTTGCTCCTCGCCTGGGCGCTCATGGTCCTCATGACGGGGATCGCCTGGACGGGGCTGGCGCGGGGCTTCTTCATCCATCTCACCGCCCCGGCCTACTTCGCGAGCGCCGAAAACCGCTGGGAGGAGATCCTCTTGCCGCTGTTGCCCGCCTCCTGGATCCCGCGGAGTCGCGAGGCGATCGAGGCGTTTTACAACGGCCTTCCCGGCGGTCGGCAGATGGGCTGGCTGGAGGTGTTTTCCGCCGTTCCCTGGAGCGCATGGGCCGTCCCGCTCGTGGATTGGGGGATCTTTATCGGGCTATCCTGGGGGCTCATGCTCTGCATCGTGAGCCTGCTCAGCCGGCAGCCGCTCTACAACGAGCGGATGAACTTCCCCCTGCTGCGGGTGCCGTTTCTCCTGCAGGAGGCCTTCGACGAGGACCGCCTCACGGCGATGCTCCTGCACCGCTTCTTCCTCGTCGGCGTCCTCGTCCCGGTCGTGCTGCACGCGATCAACGGCCTGAGCTTCTACAACCCCTCGGTCCCCTCCCTCCCCACGCTGGTGCTCGCCGGGAAGTACTTTCCCAAGACCGGGCTCTTCTCCGGCTTCGTCAAGCTCAAGATCCACTTCTACCCGGCGTTCATCGGCTTCGCCTTCCTCACGGCCAAGCCCGTCTCCTTTTCCCTGTGGTTCTTCTTCCTGGCGGGGTGCCTGCTGAGCGGTCTGCTGCCGGTGCTGGGGATCCAGGTCCCGGCCGCCGCACTCGGCACGACCTTCGGCCCGACGCTTTCGCGGGTCGAGGAAATGCAGGTCGTCGGGGCGAACCTCGTCTTCTTCGCTTTTCTCGCGTGGCTGGCGCGCTTCCACCTGTTCGAACTGTTGCGCTGCGCCCTCGGCCGGGCGCCGCAATCCCGGGAAGCGGCCGACTGGATTCCGACCCGGCCGGCCTTCTGGGGGATGGTCGCCTGCGGGGCCGGGCTCCTCGTGTGGCTCGTCCGCGCGGGCCTCCCCCCCCTGGCCGCCGCGCTGCTGCTGGGCGCCTGCCTGGTGTTTCTGCTGGTCGCCGTGCGCGTCGTCTGCCAGGGCGGCATCCCCTATTTCACGCTGACGGCGGCCCCGCTCGACGGGCTGACCGCCTTCCTCGGCTCGCGCCCCTTCACCGCCGCGGGGCTCGCCGTCGCCGCCGTGGCGCAGAAAGTCCTGTTTCTCGACCTGCGCGAGGCGCTCATGCCGGCGCTTCTCCACGCCCGCAAGGTGACCGACGGGGTGCGGCACCCGCGGCGGATCGCCCTCGCCGTGGGGCTTTGCCTCGCCGCCGCCGCGGCGGTCTCCTGCGCGGCCATGCTCGTGGTCGGCTACAAGTTCGGGATCCGCGACCTCTCGATGGACTGGGCGCTCCGGACGAGCCTGTCGATGTACGAGGATGTCGTGCGCCTCGTGCAGGCGCCGGCCGAGCCCGGGCGCTGGGTGCTCTCCTTCGTCGCCGCCGGGGCGGGGCTCATGCTCGTGCTCGTGTTCGGCTACCACCGCTTCTACTGGTGGCCGATCCACCCGATCGGGTACCTGACCGCCTACAGCTCGGCGATGGGGATCCTGTGGTTCAGCTTTTTCGTCGGCTGGCTCGCCAACGTCCTCTGCTTGCGCTACGCCGGGACGGCCGGATACCGCGAACTGCGCTTGTTTTTCGTGGGGCTCATCGTCGGGGATTTCTTCATGGCCGGAAACTGGGCCCTCTACGGGCTCTTCAGCTACGCGAGCTACCTCGTGCTGCCCGAGTAGCCTTCCGCATGCGCGGGCGCCGCCGGCGGCCGCGGGGGGGGACATCGATCGCCATGCGCGAAGACCGGGAACTCCAGGAATATCGGGATCTCCTCCAGGCGCCCTCCGCCTTCGAGGAGGGCTTCGACTGGAAGACGATCGTCGGGGCCGTCTTCATCGGTTTTCTCATGATGCCGGGGAGCATGTACCTGCAGCTCGTCATCGGGACGGGCATCGGGCCGGCCGCGCGCTGGGTGACGATCATCCTCTTCGCGGAGCTCGCCAAGCGGGCTTACAGCGAGCTCAAGCAGCAGGAGATTTTCCTCCTCTACTACATGGCCGGTGCGGCGCTGCACACGCCCTTCCAGGGGCTCCTGTGGAACCAGTACCTCGTGCAGTCGGATGCCGCGCGCATGCTCGGGCTGGGGGAGCTGATCCCCTCCTGGGTCGCCCCGCCGCTCGACTCGCCCGCCCTCCTCGAGCGCAGCCTCTTCCACCGCGACTGGCTCGTTCCCATCCTGCTGCTGATCGGCACCCAGATCATCACCCGCATCGACCAGTTCGGCCTGGGCTACGCCCTCTACCGCGTCACCTCCGATGTGGAGAAGCTCCCCTTCCCGATGGCGCCGGTCGCGGCCCTGGGGACCATGGCGCTCGCCGAGTCGCGCGAGGAACGCGAAACGGGCTGGAAGTGGCGCATCTTCTCGATCGGCGGCATGATCGGCCTGCTCTTCGGCGGGCTCTACGTGCTGCTGCCGGCGCTGTCGGGCCTGGTCTTCATCGAACCCGTGCGCCTGATCCCCATCCCGTGGGTCGAGCTCTCGCACCACACCGAGGAGTGGCTGCCCGCGGTCGCCACCGGCATCCAGCTCGATCTCGGGTTGCTGTTCGTCGGCATGGTTCTGCCCTTCTGGGCCGTGATGGGCGGGTTGGGGGGGCTCGTCATCACGCTGGTCGCCAACCCGCTCCTCCACCAGCACGGCATCCTGCAGCGCTGGCACCCCGGGATGCGCACCGTGGAGACGGTCTTCGCCAACAACTTCGACTTCTACCTGAGCTTCGGCATCGGCCTCGGTCTGGCGATCGGGCTGATCGGGTTCTGGCATGTGGCGCGGTCCTTCCGCGGCCGCGGGCCGGGGTCCCGCGGCCGCCTGCAGGACCTCTTCCGCCCCCCGCCCGGCCGGGGGGACATCCCGTTCTGGATCTCGATCGCGATCTACGTCTTTTCGACCGTCTCCTACATCCTGCTCTGCGTGTGGCTCGTGCCCGGCTTCCCGGTGATCTTCTTCATCCTCTACGGCTTTCTCTACACGCCGCTGCTCTCCTACATCACCGCCCGGATGGAGGGGATCGCCGGGCAGTTCGTGAGCCTGCCGCTCGTGCGCGAGGCGAGCTTCATCGCCGGGGCGAAGTATTTCGGCTACCAGGGGATCGAGATCTGGTACGCTCCGATCCCCATCCACAACTACGGGGGGGCGACGGTCGGCTTCCGCGAGATCGAACTGACGGGAACGAGCATCCGGGGGATCATCAAATCGGAGATCGTGGTCTTCCCCGTGGTCATGATCGCCAGCCTCCTCTTTTCCCAGTTTCTCTGGCAGCTCGCCCCGATCCCCTCGGCCGCCTACCCTTTCGCGCAGGAGCTTTGGCACCTGCAGGCCCTCAACCAGCTCCTCATGCAGACCTCGACGCTCGAGGGCGACTCGCCGTTCTTCCAGGCCTTGAACTGGAACTTCGTCGGCGCCGGCACCCTGCTCGGGGTCGTGACCTACGGGGTCCTGAGCCTCTTCGGCCTGCCCGTGATGCTGATCTACGGGCTGGTGCGGGGTCTGGGGCAGAGCACGCCCCACGGCCTTCTGCTCGAGGTGGTCGGGGCGCTGCTCGGCCGCTTCGTGTTCCAGCGCCGCTACGGGGCCCGCTGGCGCCAGTTCGCGCCGGTGCTGCTGGCGGGGTTCTCCTGCGGCATGGGGCTGACGGGCATGTTCGCGATGGGGCTCACCCTGATTCACAAGTCGCTGTCGCGGCTCGCGTACTGAGTCGCGCGGGAAGCTGGACGTCGGAAACCCCATGACCTGGCACCGGATCGCCTGGGGGGAGGTGGGCTTCGAGATCCCGGACCGATGGTCCCCGGCCCGCATCGGGTCCGGGGAACTCGTGTTCGAGGAGGGCGGCGAGGTCGTCCTCGAGGTCGGCTGGAAGAGGGCGGGGCGGGGCTTTTCCTTCGCGCGGCCGCTCGGTGACCTGCGCCGCAGGGCCGCCCGCCGGGGCGGGGTGTTCCTGGAGCAGCCGGTTCCCGGGGCGCCCCCGGCCCTGGAGGCCCGGGGCTTTGAGTGGCGCGAAAAGGGCCGCTCCACCGTGGGGGTGCTCTTGTTCTGCCGGCGGTGCCGCACGGCGAGCCTGCTCCAGTTCCCCGGCGGCGGGAGCGGGGCGGGCGGGGAGCGCATCCGACGCATTGTGTCGAGCTTCCGCGACCATCGCGACGACGGCCGACGCGCCTGGCGCCTTTTCGACGCGGAAGCGATCCTGCCCGCACGCTTCCGCCTGCGGCGGTCGCGCTTCGAGACGGGCCGCTTCGAGCTCGAGTTCGACGGCCCGGGGACGAGGCTCGTCCTTCTGCGCTGGGCCCCGGCGGCCGTGCTTCTGGGGCGGTGGCCCCTTGCGGACTTCGCCGAGCGCTTCGCCGGCGGGGAGGGGCTGGCCTTCGATCGCCCCGGCGGCTGCGGACCGGACGTCGTGGAAGCCTGGCGGCGGCCTCGCGCCTCGGGTCCCGCGCGGCTGCTCGCCCTGCTGCCGCGCCGCCGCCTGCGGGGGATCCGCGTGTGGCACGACGCGGTGCGCAACCGGATTCTCGGCGTGCGGCTGGAAACCCGCCGCGGGGTTCCCCCGCCCGAGTGGGAGGAGCTCTGCCGCTCCTGGAGGTGCCTTGATTCGGCGTAAGCGCCCGCCCCGGATGCCCCGGGCACAGGCTCTCGATTGCGTTCCCGTGCGCAACCGCGAGGTGCTCGAAGAGCGCCTCGCGGACGGAACCCTCCGTCTCTCCGTGCCCGTCGCCGCCCGGCCCTGGATGGCGCGCCTTTCGGCCTGGCTGGGCGCTCCGCCGCCCGCTCCGCCCCGCCGGCGGATCGAACTCGATCGGCTGGGTGCGGCGGTCTGGGACCGCCTCGACGGCGTCTCGAGCCTGCGGGAAATCGCCGCCGCCTTCGCCGCGGAGCACCGGCTGCCCGCGCGGGAAGCGGAGGCGGCGGTCGCCCGCTTCGTGCGGGATCTGGGGCGGCGGGGCTTGATCGGTCTGCGCTGAGGCGGGCAAGGCCCGAGGGAGCGGGGTCAGATCTGGCGCAGGGCTTCCTCGCGGCTCGCGAGGATGGGCAGGAACGAGTCGAACCCCGCGATTTCGAACACCTCTTTCACGTAGTCCTGCATGCAGCAGAGCAGGAGCTTGCCGTTTTCCCGTTTCAGGATCTTGGCGGTCTTCAGGATGACCCGCAGGCCGGCGCTCGAGATGTAGTCCAGGTGTTTGAAGTCGATGACGACGCTGCGGGTGCCGTTGCTCACGGCCTGGGCGAGGCGCTCCTCCAGGGCGGGGGAGGTGTTCGAGTCGAGCCTTCCCTGGAGGTGGAAGAGCCTGGCGTTTCCACGGGTTTCCTCGGTGATTTCCATGATCTTCTCCCGGTTCAGCCCGCCGCCGGGGCGGGAGGGTCCTGCCGATCGATCCGCTTGCGCAGCGTGAGGACGTTGCGTCCCGCCGTACTGCGCCGGTAGGTCATCTCATCGACGAGCTTGCGCACCAGGTGCAAACCCAACCCCCCGACCCGTCGTTCCTCGAGCGCACAGGGCGGCGGCGGCGCGGAGGC
This sequence comes from Desulfobacterales bacterium, assembly GCA_037481615.2. Taxonomy (GTDB): domain Bacteria; phylum Desulfobacterota; class Desulfobacteria; order Desulfobacterales; family SpSt-501; genus SpSt-501. Next base: position 14,275 of record JBBFLI020000037.1, on the reverse strand, counting down.
GCAGGCCACGGGGTCGAAGGGGACCCCGTCGTCCTCGATGACGATGGTCAGCACATCGGGGGCCGCACTCAGACGGAAGCGGATGCGGTGCTCGCCCCCCTGGGGAAAGCCGTAGGAGATGATGTTCGTGAAGAGCTCGTCGAGTGCGAGATTGACCTCGAGCATCGTCCGTCCGGGGATGCCCGCGCGGCAGGCCATCTCCTCCAGGTGCCGGCTGAGGACCGCCAGCTCACGGATATCGTTTTTCAGCTCGAAATCGAGGCGGACTTCGGCCTTCATGCCCTGCGGGTCCCTTCGGGGTGCCCGGGCGGATCGGCGCCCTAAAGAAGGCTCACGCCCAGTCGCGGGATGCATCGTCCGCAATCCTCGGCCATCTCGTCGAGAAAGTTCTCCTCCCAACCGACGATGGCGTTGACGACCGTCTGGAACAAGCGCGGCATCTGGGCGGGGAACTGCTCGAGGGCCCGGGTGAATTTCTCGCGCTCGAGCGCAAGGCACACGGTCGCCTCCTCGGCCCGCAGGGTGTAGAGCCGGCGGCAGGGGCCGAGCAGGCTCAGCCCGCCGATGAAAGCCCCCGCCTCGAAGCGCCGGATCGTCCGCACCGCGCCGCCGCTTTCCCGCTCGAGCCGGAGGCGCCCGGCGATGACCGAGAAGGCCGTGGCGTCCTCTTCGCCCTGCTCGAACAGGACCTCCCCCGCCCGAAAGCGCTGGCGCGCGCCAAGATAGGCGAAAACCTTGAGGGATTCAAGGGGAAAGCCGGAGAAGAAGTCGATCTGGCGCAGGAGCTCCAGGTTTTCTTCGTACTCGCTGCCCCGCTCGGGTTCAGCGTTTCCCGGCGAGTTCATAGAGCGCTCCTTTCCGTGCCATGAGCTCCGCGAAGGAGCCGATTTCGACGATCTTGCCCGCCTTCATCACGGCGATCCGGTCGTAGTGGCCGATGATGTCCAGCCGGTGAACCACGGCGACGACCGTGCAGCGGCCTTTCCAGCGCGTCTCGAGCAGGTTCTGGATGCGGGCCTGGGATCGGTTGTCGAGGGCGGAGGTGGCCTCGTCGAGAATGAGGATCCGCGGGGACTTGAGCAGGACGCGGGCGATGGCGAGCTTCTGGCGCTGGCCGCCGGAGAGCTTGTCCCCCTGCGTGCCGACGTCCGTCTCCATGCCGATCCCCACGATCGCCTCGAGCAGGTCCTTCTCGATCAGGAGTTGGATGACGGTCTGCAGGATCTGCTCCTGCATCCGGGGCCGGGCCGCGATCGTGTTGCCGAAGAGGATGTTCTTCAGGATCGGCTGCGAGGGGACCACGGCCTCGGGGTCGTAGAAGGCCACGGCCCCCGGCACATTCCCCTCGATCTCCCGGCGCAGCCGCGCCCGCGCCGCGAGCAGCCGGGCGCGGAACTCGTCGCCCAGCTCGAGCATCTTGTGGGTGCCCGGCGTGAAGCGCAGGGCGAGCTCGAGCAGCCGCAGGGTCTCCTGCCGCGAGAGCTGCTCGGGGCTGCGGCGGCGCAGCTGCTCGAGCGTGCGCCGGAAGAGCGGCAGTTCCTCGGCGGACATCGGGCTCTGGGCGAAGAAGACCCGCTCCGGGGGGAGGTTGCCCAGGATGTCGACCGTCTGCCGGGCCAGGCGGATCCCCACGTTCACGAGGCGGTGGAGCAGGGCCTCGCGGGCGAGGAAATCGACCATCCAGTCGTTCGCCGCGAGCCGGGCGGGCTCGAACTCCGGTCGCCGGGCGGACCCGAAGAGCAGATTTTCGGCGATGCTGGAGTATTCGAGGTAGGCGGCGGCGTCGTAGAATTCGACGACTTCGCCGAAACGGGCGCCGAATTTCTCCTGGAATTTGCGCCGCACCCGGATCAGCCCCGGGGCGATCGCCTCGTGGCGTGCGGGGTCGAAGGGCGTGTTCAGCCCGAACTGCAGGACATCGGCGAAGAGCCCCGTCTGGTGGAGCACGGCGATGATGTCGTCCAGGGTGGGCGGCGCGGCCGTCCCCGCCTGCGCCGGGGCGAGCGCCTCGCAGGCGTAAAGCAGGTTGTCGCGCAGGGTGCCCTCGAAGAGAAACGGGTGTTGCGAGACCAGACCGAGGTTGGCGGCGATGTCCATCTTGCTCAGGCGCGTGAGGTCGTGGCCGCCCAGGAAGATCCGTCCCTCCTCGACGGCGTGGAGCTGGGCCATGCACAGCGCGAGCGTGCTCTTGCCGCTGCCGGAGAAGCCGACGAGGGCCAGGTGCTCCCCGGGGCGCAGGGCGAGCTGGATGTCCTGGAGCAGCCGGATCCCCGCCTCGGTGACGAAGTCGAGGCGGCGGACCTCGAGCTTTCCCTCCAGGCGCAGCGGGGGGCGGTCGGGCGGGTCGATTTGGACGGGGCTCTCGACGTCGAAGAACTCCATGGTGCGGCGGTAGGTGACCTTGCCGTCCTGGTAGACCTGGTAGAATTCGATGAGCTCCTTCCAGGGGTCGTAGAGTTTCTCCTGCGCCGAAAGAAAGGCGACGAGGGCCCCGAGCTCGAGCTCGCCGCGGATCGCCAGCCACCCCCCCAGCAGAAAGACGATGAAGGGCCCGAGGCTGGTGAAGAAATTGTTGGCCGATTTCACCCCGTAGCGGAAGAGGCCCCAGACGACCCGCACTTTCCGGAGCCGCTCGATCAGCTCCGCGAAACGCCGCTGTTCGATCCGGAAGGCGGCGTGCCCGTGGATCTCGTGGATCCCCTGGAAGGACTCGGCGATGCGGCCGGAGAAGGTGCGGGCGAGATCGACCCGCTTCTGGTTGGCGCGGTTGGCCCCCCGCTGCAGAAACGGCAGGACGGCCATGGCCGCGGGGTAGATGGCGAGCGAGACGACAGCGAGCAGCGGGTTCAGCCACAGCAGGTAGCCCGCGAAGGCGAGCAGGGTGAGGAGGTTGGCGACCGGGGTCGAGAGGGCCGCGCCGACGAAGTTGGAGGGCACGGCCAGCTCGTTGACGACCGCGTTCACGACGCTGCCGGGCTGGTTTTCGCGGAAAAACCCCACCGGAAGCCGCAGGATGTGTTCGAGCAGGGCCCGGCGCATGCGGGCGAGCGTCCGTTGCGCGATCAGCGTTTCGATGACCTGGATGCCGTACTTGCAGGCGTTCGAGAGCACGACGGCCGCGAGGTAGGTCGCGCCGTAGGCGAAGAGCAGGTCCACCTCGCGCCGGCCGATCGCCTCGTTCACGATGCGCTTCTGCATCTCGAGGGGGAGTACGCGGGTGGCGGTGAAGACGGCGATGAGGACGAGCAGCAGGGCCTGCCAGGGGAGGTTGCCCTCGAAGACCCAGGAGGCGAGCGACCGTTTGACGATGGGGGGGCGGGGCTTTGGCATGGAGGCTCCCGGAGACGGCTTGCCCGGATGTGTAGACCGCTTTTCCCCTCGGCGCAAGGAAGACCGCGCCCGGCCCGCCCCCGCTTGACAGGCCGGGCGGATGCAGCCTACGAGAACCCTGAGAACCCGGCCCGGTCTGCGGCGGAGGCCGGATGCGGAGGTGACCATGAAAGAACGGGTGATCGGCGTTCTCGGAGGGATGGGCCCCGAGGCGACCCTTGCGTTTTATTCCTGGATCCTCCGGCTGACCCCGGCGGAACGCGATCAGGACCATCTGCGGGTCCTGATCGACTCGAACCCCCGGATCCCCGATCGCACCGCCGCCTTGCTGCACGGCGGGCCCTCGCCGGTCCCCGCGATCCGGGAGGGGATCGCCGCGCTGCGCCGGGCGGGGGCCGATTTCGTGGTCATCCCCTGCGTCTCGGCCCACGCGTTTCTCGAGGAGATCCGCGCCGCCGCCGAGCTGCCGATCGTCTCGCTCTTCGACGTGACCGCCGAGGCGATCCGCACGCGGCACCCCGGGATCCGCCGCCTGGGGCTTCTCGCCACGACGGGAACGATCCGCGCCGGCGCCCTGCAGCGGCGCCTGGCCCGCGAGGGGCTGGAGACCCTCGTCCCTCCTGCGGAGGGCCAGGAGATCGTCATGCGGACGATTTACGGGGTGAAGGCCGCGGCGGGGGAGGCCGACCGCGGGCGGCTCCGCGAAGCCGTGCGCGCCGTGGCCGACCGCCTGCTCTCCGCGGGGGCCGAAGGGGTCATCGCCGGCTGCACCGAGATCCCTCTCGTCCTGGGAGCGGGGGACCTTCCCGTGCCGTTTTTCGACACCCTGCGGCTGCTCGCCGAAGCCGCGGTATCCGCGGCCGGCCGCACCCCCCGCGCGGACGTCCCCTGAGGCCCCGCGCGGGCGCGCTCAGGCGAGCCTCGCCACGACGAGGGTCACGTCGTCTTCCTGGCGCGCCGTGCCGCGGAAGGCTTCCACCTCGGCGATCAGCCGATCGCGCAGCGCGGGCGCCGACAGCCCGGATGCGGCGCGGACCGCCTCGCGCAGCCGGCCCGCGCCGAAGAGTTCGCCTTGCGGGTTGCGGCTTTCGATGAGCCCGTCCGTGGCGATCACGACGAGCGACCCGGGCTCCCAGCCCGCGTGCTCGTATTCCGGGAACCGGGCCTCCTCGCTCACGCCGAGGGCCATGCCGGCGCCGTCGAGTTCCCGGAAGCGGCCGCTGCCGGGCTCGTAGAGCAGCCCCGGCCCGTGTCCCGCCCTAACCCAGCGCAGCCGTTTTTCGGCCGGCCGGATCTCGAGCAGGAAGAGGCTGATGAAGCGCCCCGTCTGGGCGCTGTCCCGCGTGATGTAGCGGTTGACGACGCGCAGCAGGCGGGATCCCCCCCGGAAGCGTTGCGCCTGGGAAAGAAGGAAGGAGCGCGCCGAGGCCATGAAGAGGGCGGCATCGACGCCGTGGCCGGCGACATCGGCGACGACCACGGCCACGGCGCCCTCGGGAAGCGGGATGAAGTCGTAATAGTCCCCGCCGATCTCCTCGCAGTAGCGGCTCGTCCCCGCGAGCTCCACCCCCGGGATCTCGGGCGGCCGCGAGGGCAAGAGATTCGCCTGGACCTCCTCGGCGAGCTTGAGGGCCGAGAGCAGCCGGATGCGGTGCCGCAAGGCCTCGATCATGGCGTTCGTGTAGGACGCGATCAGGCCGAACTCGTCCCGGGTCGCCACCGGGACCAGGCGGCTCAGATCCCCCTGGGTGACCCGCTCGAGGACCTCGGTCTCGTTGCGGAAGAGCAGCCGCAGGTTCTGGGAGAAGGAGACCACGAGGTTCACGGTGAGCGTGAGCAGCACGGCGAGGATGAAGAGCACCTCGAACGTCACCGCGCGGACCGCCTGCCGGACGGCCTCCGGCTCCGCGCCGACGGTCGCCAGCCAGGAGATGTCGCGCGCGATGACCGCGAGGTTGACGAGCGAGACGCCGAGCACGGCGGCGACGGTGAAGAGGGTGAAGCGGCGCGTGATCGAGTGGAGCTGGCGTGCCGGCGGGCCGGTGAGGCCCTCGGCGCGCGGTCGGCGGATGATCACCCGCTCGCGCGCGAGCGCCGTGTCCATGGCGATGAAGAAGCCGTACACCAGCACCCCGTAGATCAGGCCGAGCGTGCTCAGGGGTGGGAAGCCGTGGATCCAGACGTTCTGCGCGGCCGCCGTCAGCGCGGCGAGCGCCCCGAGGGCGAAGTCGAGGAAAAGTTGCCGGCGCGGCTGCCGCTCCTCGGGGGCGGACTCCACCACCCGGTGCTCGGCGAGCCGGCGCACGACGTAGGCGAGACCGAAAGCGGCGGCGATGTTGGCCCCCAGGACCCCGGGGGGCAGACCCTCCATGAAGGGTCAGATCTGCCCCCCGTAGAGGGTGAGCAGAACGATTGCCGCGGCATAGTGAACGACGATCCGCACGGCGAAGGCCTCGGGGAAAGGTTTGCGGCCGCGGGCGCCGGCAGGCGCCTGTACTCCGTCGGTTGCGGCCGGATGGGTTATACTAAGGCCCTGCGGCCGCCTGTCAAACCGGACGCGGGGGGGGGGGGCGTTTTGACAGGCGGCGTCCCCCGCGTCTATAAGCGCAAGCCGAACCCCGGCGGAGCCGGGCGCCCCCCGTGCCGGCAAGGGTGGAAATGAAGGATTTTCTCTGCGTTCTCGGTCTGGTCCTGGTCGTGGAGGGGCTTCCCTATTTCGCCTCCCCCGCGGCCATGAAGCGCTGGCTGCTGCGGCTGCTCGAGGTGCCCGACGAGCGGCTGCGCTGGCTGGGGCTTGCCTTCATGGCCGCCGGCGTGGCGCTCGTCGGCTGGGGGCGCTCCGGATGAGCCGGCCGCCGGTCGAAGAAGGGCTTGGAGGGGAGGAGGCGTTCCACCTCTCCGCCTACGACTACGAGCTCCCCCCGGGGCGGATCGCCGTGCGCCCGGCGCGTCCGCGGGACAGCGCCCGGCTGCTCGTCCTCGAGCGCGGCCCGGGGCGTCTCGCGCACCACCGTTTCCGCGAGATCGGCCGCTTTCTGCGGGCGGGCGATCTCCTCGTGCTGAACGACACCGCCGTCCTCCCCGCCCGTCTGTTGGGCAGGAAGCAGACCGGCGGGCGGGTCGAAGTGTTGCTCCTCGACCCGCTCGGGGGGGAACGCTCCGCCGACGGCCGGCGCTGGTGCGGCCCTTGCCTGGTGCGCTCCGCCAAGCCGGCGCGCCCCGGCACGGAGCTCGCGTTCGGGGGCGGGCTCCGCGGCCGGGTGCTCGAGGGCTCGGGCGGCGCCTGCCGGGTCGCCCTGGAGGCCGACGAGGAGCTGTTCGCCGTCCTCGAACGCGTGGGGCGCGTCCCGCTTCCCCCCTACCTCGGCCGCCCGGACGACGACGCCGACCGCACCGATTACCAGACGGTCTACGCCGCCCACGCCGGGGCGGTCGCCGCCCCCACGGCGGGCCTCCATTTCACGCCGGAGCTGCTGGCGTCGCTCGGCGCCTGCGGGGTCGAGTCGGCCTTTCTCACGCTCCATGTGGGGTGGGGCACCTTTCAGCCGGTGCGCGAAAGCGACGTCCGCCGCCACCGTCTGCACGACGAAGGCTACCGGCTGCCCCCGGAGACGGCCGCGGCCGTCGACCGGGCGCGGGCGAAGGGGGGGCGCGTGATCGCCGTGGGGACGACGGTCGCCCGCGTGCTCGAGTTCGCCGCCGACGGCCGGGGAGGCGTGCGGCCCGGGAGCGGCCGCTGCGATCTCTTCATTCTCCCCGGCCATCGCTTCCGCGTGCTGGACGGCCTGGTGACGAACTTCCACCTGCCGCGCTCCTCGCTCTTGCTGCTGGTCAGCGCCTTCGCCGGCCGGGAGCGCGTGCTCGCCGCCTACCGCACCGCGGTGCGCGAGGGCTACCGGTTCTACAGTTACGGGGACGCGATGCTGATCCTGTAGGGGGCTCCCCGGGGAGCGAGGGGCGGGGGTGTTTCGCTTCGAGTTGATCGGCCGCGATGCGGCCTCGCAGGCGCGCGCCGGGCGCATGGAGACGGCCCATGGGGTCGTCGAGACGCCGGCCTTCATGCCGGTCGGCACCCAGGGCTCGGTGAAGTCGCTGTCGCCCGAGGAACTCGAGGCCTGCGGCGTCCAGATCCTGCTCGGCAACACCTACCATCTCCATCTCCGCCCGGGCGAGGAGGTCATCCGCCGCCTCGGGGGGCTGCACCGCTTCATGCACTGGGCGCGCCCCATCCTGACCGACAGCGGCGGGTTCCAGGTCTTCTCCCTCGCCGCGCTCGCCCGCATCTCCGAGGAGGGCGTGCGTTTCCGCTCCCACCTCGACGGCTCGGAGCGCCTGCTCACCCCCGAGGGGGCCGTGGCGATCCAGTTGGCTTTGGGGGCGGACGTCCTGATGTGCCTGGACCGTGTGACGGGCTGGCCGGCGACGGCGGCGGAGATCGAGGCCGCCGAGCGCCAGACGCTGCGCTGGGCGGAGCGCTGCCGCCGCCGCTGGCGGGAGTCCGGGGAGGCCGAAAACCGGGCCCTCTTCGGGATCGTCCAGGGCGGGATGGATCGCGGGCTGCGACGCCGTTCGGCGGAGGATCTCGCCGCGCTCGACTTGAGCGGCTATGCCGTGGGGGGGCTCAGCGTGGGGGAGCCGCTCGCGCTGATGCTGACGACGGCGGCTGAGACCCTGCCGCTGCTCCCGGCGGACCGGCCGCGCTACGTCATGGGGGTCGGGCGCCCGGAGGACCTGCTCGACCTCATCTGCCTCGGGGCCGATCTCTTCGACTGCGTCCTTCCGACGCGCAACGCGCGCAACGGGCAGCTCTTCACCTCCCGCGGCACGGTGCAGGTCACCCACGCCGCCTGGCGCGAGGAGGCGGGACCGGCCGACCCGGAGTGCAGCTGCTACACCTGCCGCCATTACTCGCTCGCCTATCTGCGGCACCTCTTTCTCTCCCGCGAGCTCCTCGCCTACCGGCTGAACACCCTGCACAACGTCCATTATTTCGTCCGCCTCGTGCGCTCCGCCCGCGAGGCGATCCTGCGGGGGGAATACGCGGCGTTTCGAAACCGCTTTTATCGCCGGCGGGAGATCTGATATATCCCCCGGAGAGGAAGGCCGGAGTCTTCCCACGCCGCAAACCGCCTGGCCGAGGATGACCGCCATGAAAGACGCCGTGATGGCCGCGCTCGAGAAGATCCGCCCCATGCTGCAGCGGGACGGAGGGGACGTCGAACTCGTCGACGTCCAGGACGGGATCGTCACCGTGCGCCTGCGGGGAGCCTGCCACGGCTGCCCGATGGCCCGGATGACGCTCAAGAACGGGATCGAGAAACTGCTCAAACGCGAGATCCCCGAGGTCGTGACCGTGCGGGAGGCGACCGACGGCTGAACCGGCGGACGCCCGGGGGAAGAGGGAGGAGGGGAAGGAGATGAAGATCCTGGGGATCGATCACTTGGGCATTGCGGTCCGGAGCATCGAAACGGCGCGTGCCTTCTGGCACGGGGTCCTGGGGCTGCCCTTCGAGGGGGCGGAGACCGTCGCCGAGCAGAAGGTGACGACCGCCTTCTTCCCCGTCGGCGAAAGCGAGGTCGAACTCCTCGAGTCGACCGCGCCCGACGGCCCCGTGGCCCGCTTCATCGAGAAAAAAGGCGAGGGCATCCAGCATGTCGCCTTCCGCGTCGAAAACCTGGAGGAGGCGCTTGCGGAGCTGAAGGCCCGCGGGGTGGCCCTGATCGACGAGGCCCCGCGGCCGGGTGCGGGCGGCGCCCGCATCGCCTTTCTCCACCCCAAGGCGACCGGCGGCGTGCTGGTCGAGCTCTGCGAGCGCCCCGGTCGCTAGCCCGACCCCCGGGGCCCCACGATCATCGCCGCGCGGGCGGTGAACGCCCCGAGCGCGAAACGGAGGAGAGCCCAGCCATGAGCCGACACCCCGACTACGACCAGTGGAAAGCGATCGCCGCGCAGGAAATGCGCGGCAAGCCCGTCGAATCCCTGAACTGGCAGACGCCCGAGGGGATCCTCGTCCGGCCGCTCTATACCGCCGGGGACGTGGAGGGCCTGGCCCACGCGAACAGCCTTCCCGGCCTGCCCCCCTTCGTGCGCGGGCCGCGGGCGACGATGTACGCCCACCGCCCCTGGACCATCCGGCAGTACGCCGGGTTCTCGACCGCCCGCGAATCGAACGCCTTTTACCGCCGCAACCTCGCCGCCGGCCAGATGGGGCTTTCGGTCGCCTTCGATCTGCCCACCCACCGCGGCTACGACTCCGACCACCCCCGCGTCGTCGGCGACGTCGGCAAGGCGGGGGTCGCCGTCGACAGCGTCGAGGACATGAAGATCCTCTTCGAGGGGATCCCCCTCGACCGCATGTCGGTCTCGATGACCATGAACGGAGCAGTCCTTCCCATCCTGGCCGGCTACATCGTCGCCGCCGAGGAGCAGGGGGTCAGCCCGGAGAAGCTCACCGGAACCATCCAGAACGACATTCTCAAGGAGTTCCTGACGCGCAACACCTACATCTACCCCCCCGGGCCCTCGATGCGCATCGTGGCCGACGTGATCGAGTACTGCGCCCGGCATATGCCCCGTTTCAACTCGATCAGCATCAGCGGCTACCACATGATGGAGGCCGGGGCCGATTCCGTGCTGCAATGCGCCTTCACCCTCGCCGACGGGCTGGAGTACGTGCGGGCCGCGCTGGCGCGGGGGTTGCCGATCGACGCCTTCGCCCCGCGGCTCTCGTTCTTCTTCGGGATCGGCATGAATTTCTTCATGGACATCGCCATGCTCCGCGCGGCGCGCCTGCTGTGGCACAATCTCATGAGCCGCTTCGCGCCGCAGAACCCCCAGTCCCTCATGCTGCGCACCCACTGCCAGACCTCCGGCTGGAGCCTGACCGCCCAGGACCCTTACAACAACATCATCCGCACGACCCTCGAGTGCCTCTCGGCCGTGCTCGGCGGCACCCAGTCCCTGCACACGAACTCCTTCGACGAGGCGATCGGGCTGCCGACCGATTTCTCGGCGCGCATCGCGCGCAACACCCAGCTGATCGTGCAGGAGGAATCCCAGATCTGCCGCGTCGTCGACCCCCTGGGGGGATCCTACTACGTCGAGTCGCTCACCGACGGGATCGCCCGCCAGGCGGAGCGGATCCTCGAGGAGGTGGAAAGCCTGGGCGGCATGGCCAAGGCGATCGAGAGCGGCATGCCCAAGCTCCGGATCGAGGAGTCGGCCGCCCGCCGGCAGGCCCGCATCGACCAGGGGCTCGACGTCATCGTCGGCGTGAACAAGTACCGGACCGAGGAGACGGTCCCCCTCGAGGTGCTCGAGGTCCCCGCGAGTGTCCGCGACGAGCAGATCGCCCGCCTGAAAGAGATCCGCGCCCGACGCGACAACACCGCCGTCCGTGCGGCGCTCGACGCGCTCCGCCGCGGGGCGGAGGGGCAGGCGAACCTGCTCGAGCTCACCGTGGAAGCCGTCCGGCGGCGGGCGACCGTGGGGGAGGTGAGCGAGGCCCTCGAGCAGGTCTTCGGCCGCTACGTGGCCGCGACGGTTGCGGTTTCGGGCGTCTACGCCGCGGAGTACCGCGACCGCGCGGTTCTCGACGCCCTCCGGAAGCGCTGCGCGCTCTTCGCCGAGCGCGAGGGGCGCCGGCCCCGGATTCTCGTCGTCAAGATGGGGCAGGACGGCCACGACCGCGGCATGAAGGTGATCGCCAGCGGCTTCGCCGATCTGGGCTTCGACGTCGACATCGGCCCGATGTTTCAGACCCCCGAGGAGGCCGCGCGCATGGCGGTCGAAAACGACGTCCATGTGGTGGGGGTCTCGACCTTGGCCGCCGGGCACAAGACGCTCGTTCCCGCCCTCGTGCAGGCGCTCGCGCGCGAGGGGGCGGGAGAGGTCCGCGTGGTCGTGGGGGGCGTCATCCCGCCCTCGGATTATGCGTTCCTCGAGCAGGCCGGGGCCCACGCCGTCTTCGGTCCCGGCACTCCGGTCACCGAGGCGGCCAACCGCGTGCTGAACCTCCTCGACGCGCCGGTCTGAAGACCGCCATGGAGCCGCCGGATCCCCGGGCCTACGTCGAGGGTGTCCTGGCCGGCGAGCGCCGGATGCTCGCCAAGTGCATCACCCTCGTCGAGAGCGCGCTCGCCGCCCACCAGGAAACCGCGCGTGCCATCCTGGGCGCGCTCTTGCCGCACACGGGAAAGGCCGTGCGGTTGGGGGTCACGGGGGTTCCCGGGGTGGGCAAGAGCACCTTCATCGAGGCCCTGGGGCTGCGGCTCGTGGCCGATGGCCGCCGGGTCGCCGTGCTCGCCGTGGATCCGACCAGTGTGCGGAGCGGCGGCAGCGTCATGGCCGACAAGACCCGGATGGAGCGGCTGTCGCGGCAGCCGAACGCCTTCATCCGCCCCTCGCCCTCGGGAGGGACGCTGGGGGGGGTGGCGCGCAAGACCCGGGAAACGATGCTGCTCTGCGAGGCGGCGGGCTTCGACGTCGTCCTCGTCGAGACCGTCGGCGTGGGGCAGTCCGAAACCGCCGTCGCCTCGATGGTCGACTTTTTCCTCGTGCTGCTCCTCGCCGGGGCGGGCGACGAGATCCAGGGCATCAAGAAGGGGGTGCTCGAACTCGCCGACGCGCTCGCCGTCACCAAGGCGGACGGAGAAAACCGGGCCCGGGCCGAGCACGCCGCGCGGGTCTACGCCTCGGCCCTGCGGCTGCTCCAGCCGAGTTCCCCGTCGTGGACGCCGCCGGTGCTCCTGTGCAGCGCCCTCGAGGGAAGCGGGATCGCCGAGGTCTGGGAGACCGTGCGGCGCCATCGCGAAATCTTCACCGCGACCGGAGAACTCGCAGAGAAACGCCGGCAGCAGGCCGTTTCCTGGATGTGGTCGCTGATCGAGGAGGGCCTGAAGGAGCGCTTCCGCCGCCACCCGGCGGTGCGGGGGCGGCTCGAGCGCACGCTGCGCGACGTCGAGGCCGGCCGGATGCCGCCGACGACGGCGGCCGAAGCGCTCCTTTTTTTGCTTGACAAGCCGGCGCAAACCTAGAATTAAATTCAACTTTTCGAACGAAAGCCCTCGCCTACGAGCGCGGCCGTCCCCCCGGCGGGGAAGGGGCCGCCGTGCCGCGGCCGGGGGCGGTCGCCGAGACCAACACCCGCGACAAGGAGAGCCGACCGATGCTCAACGAAAACGCCGTCAAGCTGGCCCCCATGAATTACGACCCCCGGCGCCCGAAAGCCGAAAACCCCCTCAAAATCGAGGATCTCTCCCTGCGGGACGGCCACCAGTCGCTCTTTGCGACGCGCGGCCGCACCGAGGACATGATCCCCGTGGCCGAACTCATGGACGAGGTGGGCTTCTGGGCCATGGAGGTCTGGGGGGGGGCGACCTTCGACACGATGCACCGCTTTCTCAACGAGGACCCCTGGCAGCGGCTGCGCACGCTCAAGAAATACATCCGCAAGACGCCCTTTTCCATGCTGCTGCGCGGCCAGAACCTGGTCGGCTACCGGAACTACGCCGACGACGTGGCCAAGGTCTTCGTCGAGCGCGCCGCGGTGAACGGGGTGGACGTCTTCCGCACCTTCGACGCCTTGAACGACTACCGCAACTTCGAGATCGTCGTGCCGGCGATCAAGGCCGCCGGCAAGCATTTCCAGGGCTGCATCTGCTACAGCCTGACCGAGCCGCGCATGGGCGGGGACGTCTACACGATCGACTACTACGTCGCCAAGGCGAAGGAACTCGAGGCGATGGGCGCGGACTCGATCTGCATCAAGGACATGGCCGGCCTGATCGCCCCCTACGACGCCTACCAGCTCGTGCGCGCCCTCAAGCAGGCGGTCAAGCCCCCGATCCACCTGCACAGCCATTTCACCTCGGGCATGTCGCCGCTGTCCATGCTCAAGGCGATCGAGGCCGGGGTGGACATCATCGACACGGTGCTCGCCCCTTACGCCTACCGCACCTCGCATGCGGCCATCGAGCCCTTCGTCATGGCCCTGCTCGGGACGAACCGGGACACGGGCTTCGACATCCGCCTGCTCGCCCGCATCAACGAGATCCTCGAGAAGGAGGTCATGCCCAAGTACCGCCACCTCCTCGACGACACCAAGATGTCGATCATCGACATCAACGTGCTGCTCCACCAGACCCCGGGCGGCATGCTCTCCAACCTCGTGAACCAGCTCAAGCAGATGGACGCCCTCGACCGCATCGACGACGTGTTCCGCGAACTGCCGCGGGTGCGCAAGGATCTCGGCCAGATCCCGCTCGTCACCCCGACGAGCCAGATCGTGGGCGTGCAAACGGTGAACAACGTGCTCTTCGACACCCCCGAGGAGCGCTACCGCATGATCACCGACCAGGTGAAGGACCTCTGCTACGGCCTCTACGGCCGTACCGCCGCGCCCATCGACCCCGAGTTGCAGAAGAAGGCGCTCAAGGGCTACCCGCGCGGGGAAACCCCGATCACCGTCCGGGCGGCCTCGGTGCTCGAGCCCGAGCTCGAAAAGGCGAAGGAGGCGACCCGCGGGATCGCCAAGGACATCGACGATGTCCTGATCTACGCCCTCTACCCGGTGACCGGCCTGCGCTTCCTCAAGTGGAAATACGGCCTCGAGACGCCGCCGGAGGAGACCCGGCCGATCACCCTCGAGGAGGTCCGGCGCCAGGAGGAGCTCGTCGCCAAGGCGAAGAAGGGGCTGCTCGTCGAGAAACCGCAGAAGCCGACCCCGGCACCGGGGCCGAACCTGCGCAAGTTCAACGTCTTCGTCGACGGCGAGGTCTTCGAGGTGGGCGTCGACCCCCTCGATGCGGTGCTTCCGGTGCAAACGATCCGGCCCGTGGCCGCCCCGGCGGCCCCGGCCGCCGCCCCCCCGCCTGCGCCGCAACCGGCGCCGGTCGCCGCGCCCGCCCCCCAGCCCGCCCCGGCGGCCCCGGCCGCCGCGGCCGC